>NZ_JAAOLG010000067.1:0-12176 GCF_011602025.1 Rhodococcus sp. IC4_135 | reverse complement strand
GCACGATGGATAACGAGGTGGAAGCCCGCTCTGAACGCGTTTGCGATCACGTTCGCCGATCGTTGGCCGGGATCGGAAACTTACTGATGGAAATCCGCCGAAACACCGTTAAAGAGATAGACCCACCCCGAGACCGGAACCGGCTCACTCGGCAACATCTTCGGTAGCCTCTCCTGACCTGAGGTTCCACACACAAAAATCAGGCGCACTCTCCACGCGGAGAGTGGGCCTGATTTTTACGTGACTGCGAGTGACGATGGATCTTTTCGGCCGCGTCGTGCAGAAGTATCGCCTGACAAGGATCGGAGTCGATTGCGTTGTGAGGCATTACTTTCGTGGGTTGTTTCCGGTTCGTCGAGCTGCAGTATCGTCGCACTGGCACTGGCACTGTCACGTTAGTCGAAAAGTATAGCGGCGCGGCTGGTTTGGGGCAGGACGCTACGGCACGCCGCCGGGACGTTCACTTTCAGGCGGCGGCATCGGTGGCGGTGACTTCCTGCCAGACCGTGAAGCGGTCGGCCATCTCGGTCCGCCATTCGGGCGCAGAGAGTCTGTGCCGGTTGGGCCGGAAATGCGGTGAGATGCCCGAGAAGGCGGACAGGAATCGTTGCGCGTGCCCGGTTGATGTGAAGCGTTTCATCGCACGTTCTCGCTGCCTGGTGGGTTGATGCGAGTTCTCGGCTCGATTGTTCAAATACTTCGACCTGCGATGCTCGACCGAGGCCAGCATCTCGCGGTGCGCCACCTGGTAGCTGGCGAGCTTGTCGGTGACGATCACTCGCGGCACATACTCCAGCCTTTTGAGCAGCTTGCGGAAGAACCGTTTGGCCGCCACCGCATTTCGGCGGGCCTGGACCAGCACGTCGAGCACGTTGCCGTCCTGGTCGACCGCCCGCCATAAGTAATGCAGTGTGCCGTTGATTTTGATGAAGACCTCATCGAGGTACCACTTGTCACCGGGCCGGGCCCGCCGTCGGCGCAGCTGGTTGGCGTAGGCCTGCCCGAACTTGGCGCACCACCGGCGGATCGTCTCGTAACTCACCACGACACCGCGTTCGAGCATCATCTCCTCCACCTCACGGAAGCTAAGCGGGAACCGGAAGTACAACCACACGCAGTGGTTGATGATCTCGACCGGGTAGCGGTGGCCCTTGTACGACAGTGAGGTGCTCACGCCACATTCTCCCAGTTTCCCGCGTTCAACAACGTGACAGTGCCGTAGACACGGCTACGAAAGCTGCGGCGACTTCACACGCATGTACTCACGCAGCTCGTCGTCTCCGGTACCCGGGCAGCATTGTCAGAGCCATCGGCGCCGCATGGTCCCCGTTACTTTGGTGCCCAAATGTAATCGAGCTTGACGCAGTCGACCAGCCTCGACAAGTCCGTGCCTGTGCCCTCTCCGAGAGCGTGAAGAGGGGTTGCCTCGGTCTCCGGATTGATCGATGACGGCGGATTGGTGAGCCGATGAGGAGTGAGCGGCAATCCCTCACGGAAAGTGGGCCAGAACTAGGGGTTGTTGTCAGCGATCGAGCAATACGCGGCGGCTCGCGGCGATGGGACTCTGCGCGGTGAGACCCCCGTCGAGTACCAGCGTTTGACCGCTCATGTATCGGGACTCGTCCGATGCGAGGTAGACCATCGCCCAGCCGATGTCCTCGGGATCACCGATCATATCGAGGGCGTTGTGTTGCCGGATTTCATCGATGACCTCTGCGGGGACGTTGTCGCGGAAGGACGGGTGTCATGACCGCACCCGGAGCAACAGCGTTGCAACGGATTCCTTGCTTACCGTACTGAGTGGCAATGTATTGGGTCAGGCGAATGACAGCCGCTTTCGCTGCGCCGTAGGCGCACTGGAGAGTATCCCCAGCGAGACCTCCGATCGAGGCGGTGTTGATGATCGAACCGCCGCCGGCGACGAGCGTATGTGGCAGCGCCAATTGTGAGGTGACTACCGTGCTTCGGGCATTCAACGCCATCGTCCGGTCCCACTCGTAGAGGTCGAGGCGCAACAGGTCGAGATCCTTACGCGGGTTGCTTCCGCCGACGTGGTTGCACAGAACATTGATACCGCCGAATTCGGTGGCAGCGCGGTCGATCATGGTGGCTACTGATTTTCGTCCATCACGTCGACCGCGATACCTACGGCGCGATCCCCGACCTCTGAGCGGGAGGTTTCGGCAGCAGTATTCGAGGCGGCGTCCCCGTCGAGGTCAGCGATCAGGACACTTGCGCCCTCTGTGACCATGAGCTCGGCGGCGGCGCGCCCGATCCCGCTCGCGGCTCCGGTGATGACGATTTTCTTGCCAGCAAGGCGATTCATGAGAGTTCCTCTCGCAGAAGTCGTACAGAATAAGGTGCTTGTTCTCACTGTGCCGCCCCGAGCCTCACAGTGCCGCCCGAAAGTATTACGGGCGGCACTGTGTCGGGGCCGGGTGCGCCGTGGAGTCTGTCAGTGGGAAGCGTGTGCGGGCGAAGTCGTCGGCGTGGGCTTACGCAGATGGGTGAGTACAAGAAGGACCACCGTCAACAGGAGCCATCCACCCAGGATCAACAGCCCGTGGCCGATCCCCGTGCTTCCGAAGTAGACGATCGAGCGTGCTGCGTCCATCGCTCCGGCGCCGATCCAGAAGTGACTGAGACCGGACCAGAATCCGGGGAGAAAGTCCGCTGGGAAGGCTGCGCCTGCGCTCGGGAAGTTGAGGAAGATCATCAACAGCATCACGATCATGATCGCCGTCTTACCGAACACGCGGTTGGCGAGAATACTGACCAATCCGACGGTGAACGTGTACGTGAAGATCACAGCCAACAGGCCGAGATTTTCGACGAAGGATGCTTCGTAGAACCCGACGAAGATGGCGGAGACAAAGTACGACACCATCACGCCGATGACCGCCATCACCGCGAGCACACCGAGTTTGACACGCAGCTCCATCGCCGGAGCAACCTGCGCGAGCACGGTAATTGTCAAGTAGCCGATGATTGTGCACACCACCAGCAGGTAGAACAGTGCAGAACCCGTCGGGTCGTCAGCCGCGAGAGGTGCATGATCGATGATATTCGCCTGCTGCCCCTGGGCAGCTGCCAGCGGCTGGGCCAATCCCTCGACAGCCTGAACCCGCATCGGCCCTTCGGCGGAGGCGATGTGGACGTTCATCGGCGTCCCCAGTTCGATCACGCCGGCGATCTCGCGGCCTTGCAGTCGCTCCAGTGCTGCTGCGGTGTCCGTTGTGGTCGCGAGGTCGAACTTGTCCCCGACGTTCGGCGCGAGCTGTTCGACCAAGGCCGACGTGGCGGACTGCGGCCCAGCGACCACGACCCCGACATGATGCGGCGTCGGGCTGTGGAACGCGCTGACATAGCAGAGCGCGAACATCACAGCGAAGAAGATGGGGAACACCATCGCCTCGATGACGGGCCGCCACAAAGTGCGGCCGGGCGCAGCGTGGGTCGCCGGAGCATTTGCATGCTCCAGGAGGTGAGTGGGCGCGATAGGTTCGCTGAGTATGGGGCAGCGGTGAACGAGCCGCCGCTACGGCGGGTTTTCGTCAGAACTTTACGAAACGTCGATTCCGGATCACCTGTGTTGCACGGAAAACGATTGCTGCGCCGGAGGTTACGTCGACCGCCCGAGTGCGTTTCCGGGAACCTCCTGTCCTACGGCGGTACGGGATGAAGCGATGAAACCGGCGGCGAGAAGGAGTGAAGGGTCGATTGGTAGGCGGCCGAACGAGGGGAGGGCATAAGGGGCTCCGTTCACCAGTACAAGGCATGAGCGCCAGGAACGCAAAACTAAAACCTGCCCTTCTGCCGGGCGTCATTGCCGACGTTGTGGGGCCGGGGCGATTGCAGCGAATGCGATCCAGGGGCGTCGAGATTGAGCGCTTCGACGAAGGAGCCTCCACAAGAACGGATCGGACACTCCCTGCGCTGAAACGATCGGGAGTGATTCTCGTGCGGTGTGGCCGAGATAACGAGACATGTGCTGGACGGGGAAACTTGACGTGTAACGCACATATGAGGTGAAACGATGTGCGCCGGCCTGCTGTTTCGCCCGTCCTCGCCCCACTTAGTCACAAAACTGAAAATTGTCTACCTTAACCGTGAGGAATATACTTTACGGTTTTTCCGCTATGGTGGGCGGAGTGAGGCCACATGGGCTGTATGCGAGATATGCCAGGTTTCGGGCGCGGACGGATGCGCGGTCGTTGGCTGTGCTCTTGAGCACGGGCGGAGCCCTTCCCCTGCCGGTGATCGCGCTGTTGTCTCCGGCGCTCCTTCGCGCGGGAGCGGGCCCGTACCTCGTCGGTATCTGGGCGAGTACGTTGGCGATCTTCCTTCTGACGCTGGCCGTAGGTCGGTTGTCGGATCGAATGTTTTCCGTCGTGGGTTTGATCGGGATGGTGGGTATCGCTGTATCCGCGTATCTGGTCACCGATCCGCTGGCGGCCCGGGGCATCGTCACTCTGCTCTCGGCGATACCTGCTATCGCGGCGATGGCGTCGAGTCGACGGGTCATCGTCGGGCATACGATCGTCGCGATTGCACTGGCCTGTGCGGTAGCGATTGTCGTGGCCCACGGATTCGCTGCTGCTCTGGTGAGCTGCACTGTGTCGGCGACGGTCATTTGGTTGCCGGTGTTCATGATCGGTGCCTTGCGCCGCTCTCTGGTGTTGACCCAAGCGCGGTACCGGGAGTTGGCTCATACCGATCCGTTGACGAATCTGCCTAATCGCCGAGGATTTCTCGATCGTATCGAGCGGTATCACCGCACCTCCACGGTCAGTTCCGCGCAGGTCGGTTTCCTGATGATCGATGTCGATCATTTCAAGCAGATCAATGATCTGTTCGGGCACAGCGCGGGGGATCAGACCCTCCGCAGTGTCGTTGCGGCCATCACGCGGACGGCGACTGCGCGAGTGCTGATCGCCAGGTCCGGCGGCGAAGAATTCGTCGCATTCTTCGCCGCCGCGGATGTGGACGACGTGATGACTCTCGCCGAACGGATCCGAGCGTCGGTCGCCGAGTCCTGCGACGTGACGGTCAGTATCGGGGCGATCTACTGCACCCTCGACGATCACGCTGGCTCCCCGGACATGTCGTTGGGGGAGTTGACTGATCTTCTGACCCATCGTGCCGATGCCCTCATGTACGCCGCTAAAGCAGAGGGACGAAATACGGTTCGGTACCAACACCTTCCGCCGTTGAGGGTGAACATGGTGCATGGGCAGCACAGTGATGTCAGCAGGCCCGCATTGTTCGAGATCACGACATCAGCGACCGACCCTGTTCACTAGCGAAATCACGGCGGCGCTGTGAACACGGGTCGTTTGCTCGTGCACTGTGTTTTTCGTCGTGATCGGGCACAGTGTCCGGTGCTCGGACCACATCAGTGGCCACACCGCAGGATCAGCGTCGGCACGCAGCGATCGACGATCCCACCACATCATGCGAGTGCGATAACGCGCATCGGGATACGCGGCCGCCGGTATCCGTACATCGACCCTGCCTCCGGAGGATTCCCACCTGCTCAGCACGTGGTCAGCGGCAGTGGCCAGCACGAAACGAGACTGCAGTCGCTCCATCGTCGGCAACGCCACCCTCGCCAGTGCAGCAGACAACTTTCCGGCGTATCGCGACCCGGGGGATACCCACGCCGATTTCATTTCCACCACCCCCTCGGGGATTCGGGCAGCGATTGTCTCTCGAACAGCGTCCAGGGCGCGGTTACCCGTCCATTCGACCATCGCATGGGACTGACTAGCGCAGACGTATGGTCCCTGTGCGCGTACCCCGCCCACGACCACCCCGTCGCCGTCGACGAGAGCGTAGAACAGTGAGGTCGAAACACCGTCTCGCACTGCCGGCACATCCAAGGCTGCTTGCGCTCCGTGACGCCTGTAGGACTCCCACGCACCGGACAAGTATTCGTCCCACAGATAGTCGTCCGTCGCGGGATACGAGAGGACCAATCGGACACCGTCGGTGCCGGGCACCTCGACAGCAGCATGACTCGCCTCGACGCTGCCGCGTGTGTATTCGGTGATCACTGTCATCACATTTCCCCTTTGTTGAAGAAGTCCGGACCTGCGCCGCTGGCAGCCGGAATACCGCGCGTACCACCCAGGCGGGTCCGCGCTCGCTGATTGTCCGCTGACATGCCGGCTCGAGCCTCCCGACACCCGCCGCTGCGTCGTCACCCCACCCTGGTGAGCAACACCTGGCGCAAGGAGTGCTTGGATGGAGGGGACGGACGAGTGATCAAGGCCCGCCGCGCAACTGAGAAGCGGAAGGGATCGTGATGCAGGACTTCTCCGGTACAGACCAAGCCTCGGCAATGAACGAGACAACGGAGCGGCGGGTGGAACTTTTCGACGAATCCGACCCGGCGCAGATGCAGCGGGTGAGCGCACTGCGCACCTCCGGAGCAAGGGTTCTCGACACACTGGCCGAGCAACGACAGTCGCTGCTCGATCTCCGCCCAGAGTCCGACGCCGACGAGATCGCCGAACCCTCGCACTGGATTTACTACCCGTGGCGCCATACCTTGGTCCGTCTGCTCGGCCCCAGCGGGTTTCGTCGTCTGCGGCTCGATCGCAACCGCAACAAGATCACCAGCGAGGAACAACGCGCACTCTCACGGCTGCGCATCGGGATCGTCGGACTCAGCGTCGGCAGCGCCATCGCCCATGCTCTTGCTCTCGAAGGCGTCGTCGGCTACCTCCGTCTGGCGGACTTCGACGACCTAGACCTGTCCAACCTTAACCGGCTTTCGGCCACAGTCCTCGATCTCGGCGTCAACAAGGCAACTCTGGCTCGACAACGCATCGCCGAACTGGACCCGTACCTGCCCGTCGACGCCTGGACCGAAGGTGTCGACGAAGCGAGCATCGACGACTTCCTCGCCGGACTGGACCTGGTGATCGAAGAGTGCGACTCCTTCGATGTGAAGGTCCTCGTTCGCGACCGGGCGAGGCAGCGGGGCATCCCGGTCATCATGGAAACCAGCGACCGCGGTCTCTTCGACGTCGAACGATTCGACCTCGAACCCGCCAGGCCACTCTTTCACGGGCTGGTCGGAGATCTCGACGCTGCCACCGTATCCGGGCTGAGCGTGCAAGAAAAAATTCCCTTCGGCTTACGCATCCTGCAGGGGGCCGAGATTTCGGCCCGCATGGCCGCCTCGGTCCTGGAAGTGGGCACCACCGTGGCCACCTGGCCTCAACTCGGCGGGGACGTTTTGCTGGGCGGGGCGTCTGTGGTCGCCGCGATCCGCCGGTTCGGTCTCGGTGAGGCTCTTCCCTCGGGGAGGGTGCGCATCGATATCGGTCAGCACCTCGATCAACTGACCGACCCACACATTCCCTCCGACTCGATCGCCTCACCGGCGACAAACGGTTCGCGTCCGATCGATCTGCGAGCACAGTACGACGCGCTCCCCGATACCGAAGCCGTCGCTTTCGCTGCCGCACGCGCTCCGTCGGGAGGTAACTCGCAACCGTGGATCATTCACACGGACGAGACTGCGCTGACTCTGCGTCTCGACGAAACCCGCTCGTCGAGTGTGGATATCGAGTACCGCGGAAGTTTCGTCGCGCTCGGTGCCGCACTGCACAACGCTCGCGTCGCCGCGGCACACCGACATATCCTCGGCGACACCGTCATCATCGGCGACGGTAAGGCGACCTCCGCGCGGATCAAGTTCACTGCCGGCACCGACATCTCGCTCACCGACCAACTACCCGGGATGCTCCATCGCAGCACACACCGCGCTCTGCCCGATCCCGGCCTGCCGCCGTGCGATCCGACGGACCTCGCACACCTGGCGGCGCGTCTGTCCTCCCCGACCGTCGCAGTCCACCTGATCCAGGACGGGGAGACGATCACACGGTTGGCCGAGAACATCAGTGCCACCGACCGCATCCGATTCCTCACCGACACTCTGCATCGAGAGATGATCTCCGAGCTACGCTGGCCACATTCGCGCGACCTCGCCAGTGGTATCGAGGTTTCCAGCTTGGGTATCCCTACTTCAGAACTCGCCGCCCTCGAACTCCTCCGCCGCCCCGACGTGATGGAACAACTGAACAACTGGGATGCCGGGCAAGCGCTCCGAGCACAGACCCGCACCCGCCTGGCCTCCAGCGACGCCGTCGCCGTCATCACTCAGCAGGGAACCGCCGCCGCAGACTACATCCGCAGCGGAGCACGCGCCGAAGAGTTCTGGATACGCGCCCAATCGCTCGGCTACTCCTTACACCCCCTCACACCCGTGTCTCTCTACGCCACCGACGCCGACCACCTGCGCGCCCTCGCGCCGACCCGAGCCCGCGAACTCGCAGCACTGTCGGACGAGCTGACCGCGCTCACCGCACATCAGCCGGGTGAGCATGTAGCGCTCATTCTGCGCATCTTCCGCACGAGCAGTTCTGCCCCGCCGAGCCGACGCCGATCCCAGCGGGAACCGTAATTTTCGGATGACACTCAATGGCAGACCTCTGATTCGCACCGAAACCAGGGCAGTCGAGCGAGGGCAACCCGAGTTTGCCGTACGCGACTGCCTGGTGGGCAACGCACGTATACCGGGCAAGCGGACGCTGCAATCATCTCGAAGGAGGCCGCAAGCCTCGTGTCAGGGTTGAACCGTCGATGACGAAGTCAGAAGGACGGGAAACATGCTCGCTACAGTGCCGTGGCGCAAGCCCTGGCCCGTGAGAGCGGCGAACCACGGACCTGCGAGACCACGTTCATCGACCGCCTCTCCGCTCAGGCCGCTTACCGGCAGCGATGATCACCGCAACGGCAGCGGCACCGAGTGACGCGGCCGTGACGATGTGCTTGGTATTTCCCATAGCGTGCGTTGGGCCGCCGATCGGCATTTCCTTGCGTTTCGGGGTATCGACGTCAGTGCAGACACCATCCGATCCTTCGGCGTGGCCCTCGAAGTTGTGTGCCTGACGCAATTCTCGTCCACGTTCGAGTTCGGAATCGAGCTCTGCGCCGAACAGCAAGGCCAGGTTGGTGATCCACAGCCACAACAGGAACACGATCGCACCGGCGAGGGAGCCGTAGGTTTTGTTGTAACTACTGAAGTTCGCGACGTAGAAACCGAAGATTACCGATGCGAGAATCCACACCACGATGGCCAAGGCGGCACCGCCGCTGATCCATCGAAACTTGGGCTGCTGGATGTTCGGAGGCGCGTAGTACAAAATCGCAACAGCGAGAACGACGAACACCAGTACCACCGGCCAGCGAGCGATGTTCCATACCGTCAACGCGGTATCACCCGCCCCACTCGCATCTCCGATCGCTCGTGCGACAGGACCGCTGACTGCCAACATCACTGCCGCACAACCGATCAATGCCAATGCCGTCACAGTGACGAGCAGCATCGTCGGCCGAAGCTTCCACACCGGCCGGCCTTCTTCGACCTCATACATTCGGTTCAACGCTCGCCCAAACGCCACGAGATAGCCGGAAGCGGACCAGAGCGCGCCCGCGATGCCGGCGATGAGGGCGAATCCCGCGGCAGGAGCCTCCACGTGCTGCTGGACGGGTTCCTTCAAGGTTTCCACGGCAGAAGACGGACCGAGATCGCTCACGATCTGCAGAACCGCGTCGACGGTCGACTGCCCCTGCCCGAAGACGCCGAGGAGTGATACCACTGCCAAGACTGCCGGAAACAGCGACAGCACAGAGTAATACGTCAACGCGGCCGCGAGGTCGGTGCACTGATCGCGCGAGAACTGACGAGCGGTCGCGCGCAGGACGTAAATCCATGACCGCTTCGTCAGTTCGGTGGGGGACTGCGGTGGAGAACGGGGTTTTTCCGGATGCGGTGAAGAAGGAGTCGATGTCGCCTTTGGCGAGGGTGTGGGTGGGTTCGTAGAACTTGCACTGGATCGCGGTGTAGTCGCCGGTGTCGCGTTCGCGGGCGACGAGGTCGATACCGGTGTCGGGCTTTCCCCTACGACCGGGCCAGTCGATCCACCGCCACACCTTCTCGTACTGCTGCGACAGCATCGGGTCGAGCTCGAAGTACCGGACCATCAACTGCTCGAACTTGGTTCCCCGTTCGGAATTCGAGGGTGCTTTACGGAACGCCTCGATGACCTCGTGAACTGAACCCATGAACCCGACCAACCTTTCCGATACCGAACCGTGCCAGGTCATCCTCCCCTGACGCCGTGCGGGGCGCGGCACAGGTACTGGGTAGTCGTGTCGGCTCGGCGTCAACCGGAAATATCGGCCATGCCCAAGTCGCCGCTACGGTATCTCTGTGAGACTGAGCCGAATCGTGGTCAAAAACTTCCGCAATCTCGTCAACATCGACGTGCCACTGACCCGCCACACTGTGATCGTTGGCGAGAATCGGTCGGGCAAGAGCAACCTGTTGCACGCGATGCGCCTAGTTCTCGACAACACGATTTCCGGCGATCAGCGACGATTGCGGCCAGAGGACTTCTGGGAGGGCCTCGCAACCGCAGACGCAGATCCGACCAGCAGCGGCGAGTCAATTGAAGTGTCCTTGGAGGTGACAGATTTCGAGGACGAAGCTTCCGTCGTCGCAACCCTCGGCGACGCTCTCGTGACCGGAAAACCGTTGACCGCCAGGCTCACCTACCGGTGGGAGCCAGATCCGCTGGTTGATGAGGACGTCGTCTACCGTGCGCGACTCTACGGGGGAGCTGACGACCAGCACATCTCAGGCGATGTGCGTGATCGTCTGATCACTGTGTTCATGCATGCCCTCCGCGACGTCGAGAGCGACGTCAAGAGCTGGCGCCGATCTCCGCTTCGAGCGCTTCTCGATCGTCCGTGTCCTGGCCAACAACGGCCTGGTCGGATCGATGGGGCGTGTCGGAGCATGTGGTGACAATGCCTCGATGGAATCGTTTTTCTCGCTCCTGCAGAACAACGTCCTCGACACGAGACGGTGGGGTACCCAGCAAGAACTTCGGATCGCAATCGTCACGTGGATCGAACGCACCTACCACCGACGACGCCGACAACGCGCCCTCGGCAAGCTCACCCCCATCGAGTACGAGATGATCATGACACCAGCGAACATGCTGGCGGCCTAAACGAACGAGTCAACGGAACCTTCAGCAGCCCCGGGATGTGCCGGACACCGTGCTCATCGGCGGTGGCGACGTCGATGAGGCAGAAGATCCACAGGACGATGATCAGTCCGCCCAGATACGGCGTCGGTATTACCTCCCGGTGTTGACGGAGTCGCCAGATTGTGAAGATCTCATTGTAGACCGGGCGGTTTGTGTGAAAGAAGCACCGATCAGCGTGGTAGTCGAAATGTCCCGAGATCGCAGGTCGCCTTCGGACGGTTCGAGCAGCTTGCCGCCGTCACTATCGCGCCGGATCTGACCCGGTACGACGACTGCTTGTCGACAGTCGTCGACGTCCTACGCTCGATAAGTCTCGCCGGACGTGATACTCGGCCGCCACTGGTCACTCTGATCGCTTCGGCCACTGAGGGTCGATCATGGTTGCCTGCCGGCTAAGTCAATGCGTGACCCACCACTGGTATAGAGCGGCACGATCGTTTTCTGGAGACCCGACATATCCGTCCGCGACTTCATTGTCGCTGCTCTCACCACGATGGGTGCCAGTGACGGCTCACCTCTGTCGCTGCAGTCCAGGCTGAGCACGTCCAACACTTTGCCCATCGACTGCGCTGGATATCCGGTTCCTGAACGCTTTGCGAGCTCCCCGTACGTGATCTTCTTACCGCTTTTCGCGACGTCGATGAGGACGGAACGAGCGACATCAAGCGTCGTTGACAGCAATTCCGTGACGGTTACCTCGGCATTGCCCTTCCACGGAATGGTGATGGTCGATTGAGATTTCCACATCGGAGCTTCTACGGTCATTCGTCCTCATTCTCGTTTGCCGGGCAGCGTCGACTTGAGATTCGCTGCTAGTGCCGCGCGCCTAAAATTCTTTGACAGTGCGATTTGAGATACTTCAAGCATGCGGATTAAGCCCCTACTCTTGCGAGACGGCGACGATCTCGAGTTGGCCCGACGACTGCGGTCGAGGTCGATCTCCTCCGGTGCGGCGCAGCGAGCGAGGATTGTTTTGCTCGCATCTCAAGGTGAGTCGAATTCGTCGATCGCGGAACTGGTCGGGGTGTCGCGGCCGACGGTGAT
>NZ_JAAOLG010000066.1:0-12515 GCF_011602025.1 Rhodococcus sp. IC4_135 | reverse complement strand
ACCGCAGACGGAACGATCGTCGTCCGCGACGGCCAGCGCCGCACCTTCCCCAGAAAGTGGCTGTGTTGTGTCAGCGTTTGTCGGCTTGTCGCAATCGAATCGGTGCGGGCCGGATTTCGTGGTGGGGAACTGGTCGAGCAAGCCGCAGCATCTGCGGGGTCAGGGACGGTCAGTTGATCATCATGTTCTTTGGGCTGTCGATCATCCGCGTACAGGAGCTCACAAGAGCTCCCGCCCGCAGAGCTCACGTGTGGCTCGCCCTTACCCCGTCATCGAATGCGGCAGCGTGGGCTTCGCCGATGGCGATCATGGCCTTCGTGATCTGGGCCACCTGCGAGGTAAGTGGAATGCCGTCGCCGCGTTGCGCTATGAAGGATCCGTCGATGCCAACCATGCCGAATACTGTCAGCTCGTCCGCGACCGCACTCGCGCGCACTGGCCCTAGGTCGGCGAAGGCCGACGCGATCATGCGGTGCATGTGCGCCCTGCCGTCGGAACGGATGCGGGTGATGGCCTCGCGGACCTCGGGGTCCATCACATCACTGGTCATCATCAGGATCGAGTGAAGCCTGTGGAAGTCGTCGTGTCGCACCAAGGCCTCGGCGGCGCGGTCCAGGTACCACGCCAAACGCTCCTCGTGGGTACCGCCCACCGGCGGTTGAGCTTGCGCCTCACGCATTTCGTCGAAAAACCGGTCGGCGCCGCGGGCCATGACCGCTGATAGAAGCCGAATCTTGGAGCGGAAATGGTGGAAGACGAGGCTCTTGGGCATGCCGACCGCCGTGGCCACGGCGGCGACCGACGTCCCGTCGTAGCCCCGTTCGGCCATGAGGCGTGCAGTGGCGTCAAGAATCTCGTCGCGCGAGCGCTCGCCGCGCCTGGTGCTTGACATGTACACCCCTTTCGTGTGATCTTCGACATGAACTGATCGATCGGTCAGTCTTGCTTGAGATAAACCCACGCACATTGTGCAGGGAGGTCAATTCATGGTTACCACCGAGACCGATGTTCTCATCGTCGGCGCTGGACCTGCGGGCGCGACTGCCGCAGCCCTGCTGTCCACATATGGCATCGCGAACATGATGGTCAACAAGTATCCCGGTGTTGCGAATAGCCCGCGGGCGCACATCGTGAACCAGCGCACGATGGAGGTGTTGCGGGACCTCGGCTTGGAGGACCAGGCCAAGGCCTGGGCGATGCCTCAGGACGTCATCGGCACCACTGTGTGGGCCACCGATCTCGCTGGCAAGGAGTTCGGCCGGCTGCAAACCTGGTACTCCCACCCGTACTGGAAGGCCGAACACGATCTGGCCGCGGCAACCTCTATCTGTGACCTGCCGCAGGACCGGATGGAGCCCATCCTGGTCACGGCCGCAGCCCTGCGCGGCACCACGTACTCGGCCAACACCGAGTTCATCAGCTTCGTTCAGGACGTCGATGGTGTCACGTCGAAGCTCGTCAACTGTGTCACTGGTCAGGAGTACGAGGTCCGCTCGAAGTACCTGATCGGCGCTGATGGTGGGCGCTCGACCATCGTTCAGCAGCTTGGACTGCCCCTGGAAGGCGAGATGGGCGAGGGCGGCAACATTAACGTCGTTTTCAAAGCAGACCTCACCCGCCTGACCGAACACCGCCCGGCAGACATGTACTGGCTTATTCAACCCGGCGTCGGCGCGATGGGCATGGGCATCGGCGTAATGCGCGTGATTCAGCCCTTCAAGCGATGGCTGGCCAACTGGGGCTACGACCCGGCTGAGGGTACGCCCGAGCTCACCGACGAGCTCGGCGTCCAGATCGCGCACCGGCTCATCGGTGACGACTCCATCCCGGTAGAGATCGAGTCCATCTCGCTCTGGTCTGTGAACCACATGAACGTCGCCGACAACATGAGAGGGCGGGTCTTCGTCGCAGGGGACGCAGCGCACCGGCACACGCCGATGCACGGCTTGGGCTCCAACACTTCGGTCCAAGACAGTTTCAACCTGGCCTGGAAGCTTGCGGCCGTGCTCAAGGGGCAGGCAGGACCTGGCCTGTTGGAGACCTACCGGGATGAGCGTGTGCCTGTGGCGCGTCATCTGGTCGACCGAGTGACGCGCACTCTGGGTGTAGTCCCGCCGATGTTCAAGGCCTTGGGGCTGCCGCCCAGTGCGGACCGGTCTGCGTACGAAGCAGCGCTTGTGGAGCTGGAGAAGCCAACCAAGGAGGCCGCCGTGATGCGGCGGGAGCTTGACGCGGCCATCCAAGGAACACTGACCATCTTCAACTCACACGGTATGGAGATGAACCAGGCCTACGAGTCTCCGGCGGTCGTCACCGACGGTGAGCCTGCCCCTAAGCCAGAGAAGGACCCGGAGTTCTGGTATTTCCGCTCCACGTTCCCGGGCCGTCACGTCATTCACGCGTGGATGACCAAGGAGCAGCGCAAAGTCCCCGTCATCGACCTTGTAGGAAAGGGCCGCTTCACCATCCTGACCGGCGTCGCGGGCGGCGAGGACTGGCGGGTTGCTGCTGCGAAGACCGGGGCTGAGCTCGGCGTCGAGGTCGCTGTCATCACCATCGGCCGCGGCGGCGACTACGAGGACTCATGGGGCACCTACGCCACAGATTGCGAAGTAGAGGAGGACGGCGCCCTGCTGATCCGTCCGGACCACATCATCGGCTGGCGTGCGATCGATTCGACTAACGCCGAGCCGCGGCTCCTCGCCGCATTGAAACAAATTCTCGCCCTTAACGCTCATGAAACCGAATGACCTTGCCGAACCGACCCTCGAGCAACATAGGGAGACACCCGTGACAAACGGAACCCAGAAACTACCCACAGCTGGTGTGACCGAGCTCAGCTATGTCGTATACGAAGTCAGCGACCTCGCCGAGTGGGAGCACTTCGGCGAGCTCCTAGGTATGCAATACGGCGCGAAGACCACCAAGGGCTTTACCCTCCGTACCGATCAGAAAGCGCACCGCTGGGTCATCGAGCAGGGCACACAGGACGACCTCGTCGCATCGGGCTACTCGGTGTCGTCGTCCGCCGAGCTGAATGCCCTTGCAGAGAAGCTGCGCGCCGCAGGCTTGGAGGTGACTGAAGGGGATGCCGACCTTGCGGCGGACCGCAAGGTCGATCGGGTCGTCGTCACCGCAGACCCGATGGGCAACCGGATCGAGCTCGTGACCGGCTTCGCGGACGCCGAAACAGCGTTCAAGTCCGAACTTCTGCTCGGCACCTTCGTCACCGGACAGGGGGGCGCCGGTCACCAGGTACTGCTGTCGCACGGCGTTAGCCGCGAGGACTATCTCCGCTTCTACAACGACCTGCTTGGCTTCAAGATCAGCGACACCATCATCGAGGAGGTCGCACCCGGTGTCTTCGCCGACCTGATCTTCCTGCACTGCAATCCACGCCATCACACCATCGCGCTTGGAGACATGCCGTTCCCGAAGCGCAACCACCACTTCATGATCGAGGTGACCGACATCCGTGACGTCGGCCTCGCTTGGGATCGTTGTCTGGCGGACCACCAGCCCTTGCACATGACGATCGGCATGCACCCCAACGACATGATGTTCGGCTTCTACGTCGAGACTCCCTCAGGCTTCAGCGTCGAGTACGGCTGGGGCGGGCTGCTCATCGACGACGCGACGTGGGAGCCCAAGACCCTCGACAAGCTCAACAGCTGGGGGCACATGAACCCGAGCATCGTCGCAGAGCAGCTCATTGCTGGCGCCACGAACTCAAAGATCGGAGATTGACGTGAGCATGGACCCGAGCGTCGTCGGCAAGAACGTCCAGACCAAGAGCTGGAAGATCCATTACATCGAGGCTGGCGAAGGTCCCGTGGTCGTGCTGCTCCACGGCGGGGGCCCCGGCGCGACCGGCTGGAGCAACTACGCACCGAACATTGAGGCCCTCTCCCGACACTTCCGGGTCGTCGTGCCGGACATGCCCGGCTGGGGTGACTCCGATCCGGTGGACTTCGACAAAATCGACCACGTCACCGTACTCGTGGAGCTATTCGACGCTCTTGGCATAGAGAAAGCCGCGCTCGTCGGCAACTCGATGGGCGGACACAACTCGATCCGTTTCGCCATCGAGCATCCCGAACGCATCTCGCATCTCATTACGATGGGACCCCCCGTACAGGCTAAGCCGTTCCTCTTCGGTCCCGCCGGTCCGAGCGAGGGCATCAAGATCATGTACGACGCGTACCTAGACCCGAGCCCGGAGCGAATGGCCAAGCTCGTCGACATCATGGTCTTCGACCACCAGAGATTTGCCAGCCCGGAACTGATGAAGGAGCGCTCGGAAAACGCTCTCAAACACCCCGAGCACCTGGAGAACGTCGCCAAGAGAATCCCGTTGGCACCGATCCCGATATGGCTCGACCAGTCCAAACTCGGTGACGTCGCCGCACCGACGCTGTTGATCCACGGCCGCGACGACCGTGTCGCTACGTTCGAGGGCTCGCTGTTCCTGGCCGCCGGCATTCCGAACTCCAGGACCGTGCTGATCAACCGCTGTGGCCACTGGGCGCAGCTCGAGCACGCGGACGAGTTCAATCGGCTGGTCACTGACTTCGTGCTCAACAACTGATCTGCCGGTCTCAGTACAAGCTCGGCAGAAACCAGATCCACGACCACCCGACAGCTGAATCGTCCCGGGTTTGATGGAGGTAGGCCGCCTCGAACTCATCCGGGTGAGGTACTCGAGTCGGCTGTGCGGGCGACTCCGATTGAACCAGTCGACCCACTCCATCGTGGCGTGGACTTGTACGGCCCCGCGTGGAACGGGTTGTTCTTGGCCATCACCTCGGTCTTGAACAACCCGACCTGCTCTCGGCGAGGGCATTGTCGTACGCATCGCCGATACTTCCAATGGAAGCCGCAATCCCTTCGAGTACAAGGGTTTCCGCGAACGATATCGAGGTACACTGGGCGGCGTCGCTATGGTGGATCCAGTCATGACCATTGCCGGCGGCGGTGCACATCCTTCCGCAGACCTCGGGCGGCGGGCACCAGTCGATGAATCTCGGCGAGATCCTCGAACGGGTCCTCGACAAGGGGCTCGTGATCGCCGGAGACATCCAGGTCAACCTGCTCGACATCGAACTACTGACCATCAAGGTGCGATTGGTCATCGCCTCACTCGAGACCGCGAAAGAGGTAGGCATCAATTGGTGGGAGAACGACCCCTGGCTGACCGGCGCGAACAGCAGCGTCGAACTCGAGAGCCGGAGATTGCGAGAGCGGATCGCCGAACTCGAATCCGACAGGTCGGTGCGCCAGGCCGTCCAATCCTCCGACAAGATCGAGGTGGAGACGAAACGTCAGCACCGATGACCTCGGCGAGTGCCAGGCGTCGAGCAGCCTCAGCACCACCACACCGTCGGGTGCCGCTGCCGGGGCGGAAACTGTCCAGCCGGTTCGTGCTCGCGAGGTCAAGATCCCTCGTAGCGTCTTTTTACGTACTGCGATCTCGAAGAAACGTGAGAATAAAGGGCTTGGACCGGCGCGCGGTCGGACGAAAGGTGAGGGTATGGGCACCCGAGAGACGGTGGCGAGCGTGCTCGGGGCCGCGGGGCTGGCAGTTGATGCAGGCGCCGCAGCACTGTCGATTGTCATAGGGGTCCCCGTTGCTTTCGCGGTGGGTACAGCGCGAGCCGTCACGGACACATTGTGCGATCGCGGCGAGCGGGGCGAAGATCACTCCGGCGAAGATCTTCACGACCTCGGAACAGTCGTCGAGTTGGCGTGAGGGGCCATCAACCCTCCGGCTGAGCGCCCATAATCCTGCGAACAGGGTTCTCAGCCTTTAGCCTCCACGGTGTACGGGCATCTGAGTAAGGGAATGACGCGCCGATCGGAGCCCACGGCACCGCCGGAACCGTCTCCGCCTGTGCGGTCCTCGCGTATCTGCCCGACTTGCGGGCACGAGTCCACCACCCGCGCCGAGGCCGCGCATCAACGCGCTGACCTCGCCGTGGACTGGCTCCACCTGGATCCGGACCGGCCCGGACAGCTGACCAGCAGACACCACTGTCGGCATTGCGAACCCGATCAGCCCGCCGTCGACATCGCCTGCACCGTTTGTGGTGACGGCCACCATCCTCACCGGTCCGTCCGCCCGCCCATGGAGATCGGTTCGCTTCCCGATTCGATTCTCCGGTGGCTGACCGACGCCGGCTGGGACACCGCGCCCGCACTGCGGTGCCCCGATCACTCATCCAAATAGGACAGTCCGTCGATGTGGCCAAGGAGTGCCAATTTCGGTCCAGAACAACCGACAAGCACCCCGGTGGTTACGTCTCACGTGATGGCGACGGTCCAGGCTCGAGGTGACCGACCAGGCGCGGATGGCCCGAGCGGCGCGAGGGGTGGGGCGGTCGGTTGCGTGCCTCCCGCCGGAGGTTGTCGTTCTCGATGGTCAGTACGTGCAACGCGCGAGCGAACGTTTCGCTGGTCAGGCGGTAGCGGTCCCGTTCGTCTCGCAGCGACTGGTTCGACTTCTGCAGGGTGGCGATCTGCTCGCGGAGCTTGACCTCGTTGTCGGGGACGCCGTCGCGGGTTCGTCGCTGCGCGTAGAAGAGATCCTTGAGGTCGGTGTGCTTGTGGGTCAGCTTGTTTCGCTTCACCCCGGCTTCCTGCGCGAGGGTGACGATATCCAGCTTGCCCGACGACCGCAGCGGTGTTCCGGCGAACAGTCGCTGCATCGCCGCGGTGATGGCACGCCGGTCGTCGTCATCGGTCAACTTCGGTCTCCTCGCGGTTCGTGGGTGCGGGTCCGCTCATGTTGTTCGACGATTTTGTCCAGGTGGGCAATTCGGTGGCCGAGGCGTTCACGCAGCGGCATCGGGGTTGCCGGCTCGACGATTTCTTCGCGGAGCCGGGCGATCTCGCTGCGCAGTGCGGCGATGTGGGTGTCGGTGCGCGCGATGTTCGCGCAGGCGGGATCGCACCGGTCGATCGCCGGGGATGTCGATCGCCCGGATGGATGGGCACGGTCCGGGTGGCAGAGCGCTTTGGCGGGGTCGTAGTTGCAGGTGAGGAACGCTTCGGGGTTGTCGTAGACGTGGAATTGCGGGACGGCGAGCAGTGCGCGCGCTTGCTTGGGTGTCAGGAACATGCCTTCGAATCGGAGCTGGGCTCCGGTGGCGGCGCCGATCAGGCGGCGGGCGGCGGGTCCGGAGACGTGTTCGCCGCGGTGGAGGCGATCGGCGACGGTGTCGAGGTAGTCGGCCATGGCTCGGGCGGTTTCGATGTCGAGGATCCGGCGTAGTCCGTCGCGTGCTCGTCCGGCGTAGCCGTCGGTGATCGTGGAGGCGCGCAGGTGTCCGTACTGCACCGCGAGCGCGACGCGGCCACCGGGCAGGCGGGCGATGTGCCAGGCGAGGGTCCGCCGGAAGCGGTTGACCTTAACCGGGCCGTGCGGATCGTCGGGGATGCATTCGTCGGGGCGGGTGCGGGCCGCGTAGTCGTTCAGCCATGCGACAAAGGCCACGATCCGACTGTTGGCACCCTGACAGGTCAGTGCCTCCCCACACCGCTTCCGGGAGCCCGACGTGGTCGCTGCCCAGGCCGTTTTCACGGGGAACAACAACGGCCCATCCGCCATTCGCTCGAGCACGCGTACCGCGCGGACCACCGGCGGGATCACCGTCCAGGGCGTGTCCCGGGGAAGCCCACCGACCACATGCTTGCCGTCGCCGTCGCGGGCGCCCTTGAAGTAGTTGCCGTGGATCTGATGGCCGGATGGGCGAGTGCCGTCGGTCCCGGGTTCCGGGCAACACCCGACGCGCAGTTCGAGCGCTTCACCGGGTCTCATCCCGGTCAGGTACAAGATGACGATCAGGCAGGCCGTGGACAGTCGGTGCATGAGCCGCGGGGCCTCGTGGAAGGTGATGTGCTCGAGCCACGCTCGCCCGTCCAGGCGCCCCCGAATGGGGCTGCTCAGCGGTGCCTCCCCCGCCACGGGCAGGTGCGGTCCGTAGGCCCGGACGGCGTGGCTGGCCTGCTCCTTGCTGGCATTGGCGCGGCCCGCGAGGTAGGAGATCGCGAGCATCGGGCGCCCGTTGTGGATGCAACCGGGCAGCGGCCGATTCTCGGCGGCGTACTGTTCGACCAGCTCCCGCATGGCCGCGGACGACGCAGGGTCGGCGTGCGGCCGGATCCGGCCGGTCAGCGTGTGGTGTTCCTGCCAGGCGGCGAGGATGTCGTCGGCGAAGTCATCGACGAACCGCATCGCCCAGATCAGCAGCGGCGACATCACCGCCGGGTGGATCGGGGAGGTGCCGTTCTCGTTGGCGGTATCGGTGCGCGGCAGGTAGTCCCGCATGCTTTCGGCCTGCCAGGGCGGCATCGGAATGCGGTCACCGAGCGGCAGATGCGGCGCGAACCCCCACAGCAGAGTGACGGCGGCGAGACGATTGACCGCCGTCGTCGTGGAGATCCCGAGACGTCCGACCTCGACGGCGTAGTCGGCGAGGTCGTCCACGGTCAGCGCACCGAGTTCGGTGATATCGCGGGCGAGCAGCCACTGCGCGAGTTGGCACCATTGGCCGACGACGTTGCGCATCGACGCCGGGTGCAGCCATTTGCGTCTGCGGGCGGTCCGACTTTCCAGTAGCGCCTCGGGGGTCGGTAGGTTGACCAACGCCCACCCGGCGCGTCGGAACGAGGACCGTAGCGGCAGCGGAAACAGCTGCCAGTTCAGGCAATCGTGCACCTGGTGGTCGTTGGTGTTCAGCGGGGACAGATCCCACCGCAGGTCGCCGAACCGGGACACGGACTCGGTGTCGTAGGTGTCGGGCAGTCGATGCAGATCGAGGAAGGGATCGGCGTCGTGTACCAGCCGGTGTCCGTCGACGCCGGGGTTCGAGGTGCGGGCGGTTCTCATGCGTCGAAGGTCCTGCGGAGTAGCCGGTCGATGGTCGTGCGGTCCGCATCGGTGACCCGAGTGCGAGCGTCGGATCGTTCGCCCGCGGTGGTGTGGGTGTCCAACAGTACGGAAACCCGCTCGAAGTGCTGCTGCCACTGCCGGTCCCAGACGGTGGTGTCCAGCACGGTGTGCAGTTCGGTCAACCCGTCGTGCAGGTGGACCAGACGCGGCAGGTGCCGTCGGGTGGCGACCGCGTTCGGGCAGGCCAAGCACAGCAGGAACGACGCGGTGCACGGCAGGCCCGGGTCGTTGTGTGGGCTGTGCGTGTAATCGGTGCAGGCCGCGGTGGCGGTGTCGAGGTCGCCTCGTTGGATGGCGGCGGCGAGCTCGGGATCGTCGGACAACTCGACCAACGTCTCGGCGTCGCCGCCGAGGACCAGCCGCATCGCACCGAGGAGGTGGGCGTGCTCGGCGGCGTCGGTGAGTCCTCGGGCGATCGTCTCGCCGGCGGCGTCTCGGCCGGCGGGATCTCGCAGCATGTAGACGGTGTCGTGGACCACTTGGGTGTTCTGAGCCGGTTCCTTGCGGATCAGCACCTGCACGGTGCGCCGCAGTCGGCGCAGACTCACCGATTCGGTCCCGACTGTCAGGCTCTTGGCGATGCCGAACGCGAATTCCTGTCCGCGGCGGGACGGACACGCGGTGCGGTAGACCAGCAGCTGCTCAGTGGGCCGGCCAAGCACCGCCAGGGTCTCCCGGGCCGGTTCGGTGGCCTCGATGACGTGGCGCACCAGCCGTCCCGGACTGCCCGGGCCGTTGTCGACGAGGTTGGCGCTGGTGTGCCGCAGTCGCACCGGTCGGCGGGGCTTGTCGAGGTGCACGGTGTAGACATCGACGTCGTCGGCGACCGCCGGGTCGTGCTCAGGGACCCGCATCCGGTGGACCACGGACTTGTTCCACGACTCGGTGGCCACCAACAGGACCGCCGCCGCGAACACTTCGCTGCGACTGAGGAACAGCCTGCCCCAGGTCTGCTGCGGTGCACGCCCACCGAGTGCGGTCAGATGGCGGCGCGACGGTCGCCGCCACGCCTGCGCGTGCAACGGCACGTCACCCGTGCGGGCCACACAGTCCAGCGCCTCACCGAGCAACCATTCGCTGCTCGCCGCCTGGAACTCGCCGGCCCGCCAGCGGCGCAGATGTTCGCGGTTGTCCCGGATCCGGACCAGGGCGCTGTTGAAGACGGTCGCGGCGGCCGACCGGATGCGCAGAAACTCCTGGTAGGTGTAGGCGATCTCCGTCGACGCCGGCGCGGGATCAACGCGCCGATCGACGATCTCGAGTGTCTCGGGTGGAAGCTCGCGTGCCTGGGCCAGCAGCGATCGGAGTGCGACCAGGTGGTGGCGGGTTCCGGCGGTCGGGGGAAGCGACATCCGCCAGGAGAGCCACACGGCGGGGGTGATCTGCGCCATCGTCGCCGGTGGCTGCTCCAGGGCGGCCAACCCGCTCAGCAGCAACCGAGCACTCTGATAGCCGCAGTAGCAGGTGTCCCAGGCACGCCACGGGCCTGCCGGTCCGATCTTGCGGTCGAACGCCGCCGCGAACTGTTGCCGCAGCTGCACGGTGCCCGGCAGTGAGGTGAAGTCGAAAACGCCTTTGGCGGTGCCGTTTTCGAACCACAGGGTCGCCACCAGGCCGGTGCTGTCCAACGAGGCCGGACGTCGATACTCCGCGGTGGGCAACACCGCCTTGCTCCGATGTCGGCCCGCCACGTTAGGCTCCCTCGTCGGGTGCGATATTGACGACCCGGCCGGTGGAGGCGGAGACTCGCGCGAGGACCGCGCTGAGGTCGTCGCTGCCGTCCAGGATCATTCCGAGGCGCAGACCGTTGAGCGGTTCGAGGTAAGTTTCCCGGGTCGTCTGTTCGCTCCGGTGTCCTAGTAGGTCTTTGACCAGCGTGAATGCATTCCCGTAGACGTTGCGCAGGTGGTCTCGCTCCGCCTCGTCCAGGCCGAACCGGGCATCGAGTCCACGCTGCAGGGTGACCAGCATCTTCAGCGCGAAGGAATGTCGGCAGCTGTGCGGAGTGATGCCGATCGGTTTTCCGAACCGCAGGCACCGGGCGTTGGCCGCGGCGAACACCGCCTCCCAGGAGCGGTAGTCCATCGGCAGACCGGCATCGGTGAGCCACAACTGCAGCGGTTCGAGCCCCGCCTCGCCCTCGACGAACAGTCGACGCCGCTGCCGCTCCTCGATCGCGGTGACGGGGAACTCGCCGCGGCGCCCCAACCCGTCTTCCCAGGACAGTCGGCGTTGACCTGCCGACGCCTTGGTGACGATCAGCTTCCCCGGCAGCCGGTCGTATCGGCCCGCCCGCTGCGCACGCCGAATCGCGTCACGCCGGGTCGTGGCGACGTAGCCGGCGATCCCGCTCAGTGTCTCCACGGGGACGTAAAAGCATCGTTCGCGGCGCTTCGCGGTCGCGGCCGCCACCGGGCCCTCGCAGTAGACCTGGCCGGTCATCGGGACCGGAACCTCGACGGTGAGCAAGCAGCCGCCCTCCCGCAGGCGCAGTCCGGTATCGAACAACAGATCCGCGAAGGCTGCGTTGCGGCCGTCGTTGCGGCCCCGCCAACCCGGCTCCGGCACACCGTCGCCCGAGTAGCCGCGCAACCCGATGTCGCGCCATAGCCGATAGGTTCGAGGGGTCACCCACTTGACGTTGGCGACCCGCACGTCCTTCGGTCGGCTGTCGGCCACCTCGACCACGGCGCCGTCTCGCCGGCGGACCGTGTGTGTCGCCACCGGGCTACGCTGCACCGCTCCGGTGGCCACCGCCCAGTCGAACAGCAATTTGAAGGCGGCCAACTCCCGAGCCCACTTTGCTCCACCGACCCGCCGCGGGTTGTCCGTCGACCGGCGTCGCCACGCCTCGTAGTCGCCGGCGTCGTCGTAATCGGTCTGATCCCAGTACTTTCCGCGACGCCACAGGAAGCTGAAGAACAGGCGGTAATCCTTCACATACGACTGCCGTGTTCCCTCGGCGAGAAACGCGAACCTCGACCGACGGAAGAACTTCGCCAGTCGCGGGTCGATCCGACCGACCGGGTCGATCAGGATCGGCGTGGCCTCCTCGACGCCCAGCGCCCGCTCGCGGGCATCGATGTCCACCCACCCGTCCAGTACATCGTCGAACCCGACGGGCACCTCGACACCACGAGTGGTCCAGTACAACATCCACTCAGCGCCATCGGGCCAGTCCGAATTGACTCCGGAAACAGCGTCCGCAGTGGGCACCCTGCGAACGTAACTCCGTCAAACCCGATCTCGGCTGCAACACGCCCAGACCTTCGAGGGAACGCACCCTCGCAGCCCGCGAAACCGGCCTGACCAGCATCCCCGTCGTGATCTACCCCGACACCGAAGGAAGCGACAAGGCCCGCGCCGTCGACCGGATCGGCAAGCAGATCACCGCCAACCGGCACCGCGAAGGGCTGACCGCAGCTCAGCACACCCGAGGAGTTGCGCAGATGCTCGAATTCGGCGCATCCATCACGAAGGTGTCCAAGACCCTCGCGATGGACAAAAAGGATGTGAAAGCCCAGGCAGCGGTAGGGAAAGCGGAGGCAGCCCGCGCCGCCCTCGA
>NZ_JAAOLG010000065.1:0-12543 GCF_011602025.1 Rhodococcus sp. IC4_135 | reverse complement strand
TGAAGCACAACCATACACGATGGAAACTACTTCGAAATTTGGTCAGGCACTTCGTACAACCTCGTGTCACTCGCCGTGAAGGCGGGAGTCGGTGTCCGTGTCGCTCTGACTTGGAATAAGTTACGCGTCTGCTGAAGTCTTTGACAAATCCACAGGTCAGAGACTCGGAAGTAACCATTTCCCCAGCAAGATCGACCGCTTCACCCGGATTTCGTCAATTCGGGCATCATGTGACGCCGGACACCGTGGCCGGATCGGCACGCAGCGGGACCTCACACCACTTGAACTTGGATACCTGCATCCTCGAACAATGCGACTTGCTTTGCGTCTACTGCAGCATCGGTAACCAGCACCGCCCCGGGCGGTATCGGTGCCCACGCGTGGAAAGGACGTTCACCAAGCTTGGCGGAGTGCGCCAGTATGTAGACCTCGCCGGCACGTTCGATCATCATTTCCTTGAGCCGGGTCTGATCGAGCTCAGCTTCACAAATGCCCAGGTCAGCGGTAACTGCGTCGGCACCGAGGAACGCCTTGTCAAACGACACCCGCTGCAGCGACGCTTCCGCCAGTGGCCCGACGAATCCTTGACTTAGCTGTCTCAGCGTCCCGCCGAGACATTCGACTCGAACACCATCAGCGTCGGCTAACGCCTCGAGCGCTGTCAGCCCTGCAGCGATCACCGTCAAATTCGTCACGTGACGTAAGAACTCCCCCATCGCCCCGACAGTGGTACCTGCATCAAGGAGCACGGTTTCTCCGGGCCGGACCTGTTCGGCAGCCCACTCTGCAATCCTCCGTTTAGCGTCGAATCCCTCCATCGCCCGCTGACGCAGAGACGTTTCCGGATGGGGATTGATGGCAATTGCCCCGCCATAGGTACGCGCGATCAGACCCTGTGCAGTCAACTGACTCAGGTCGCGACGGATTGTGGATGCGGTCACGCCGAATTGGGCAGACAGATCCTCGACACTGGCCAGACCGCTGGTGCGAGCGAGCCTCGCAATCTCCGACCGCCTCGCCTCCGACTCCCGGATCGCCATCGCTCCTCCCCCTACAAACCCTGATGCTTACTTGGAAACGAATGTGCTGGTTGCCAATTCGGCCGCCTGCCGCAGCGCTTCGACCATACTACCGGCCTCGGCGATGCCCTTACCTGCGATATCGAAAGCGGTTCCGTGATCGACGGAGGTACGGATCACAGGCAACCCGACGGTGATGTTAACGCCGGCCTCGATCCCGAGAACCTTGACCGGGCCGTGCCCCTGATCGTGGTACATCGCAACGATCAAGTCGTAGTCCCCACGTCCAGCGAGGAAGAATGCCGTGTCCGCCGGCAACGGACCGTGGACGTCGATTCCTTCTGCCTTCAAGATTTCGACGGCGGGGATGATCTTCTGCTCCTCCTCTCCGTACCCGAAAAGCCCGTTCTCCCCTGCATGCGGGTTGATCCCGCACACGCCGATTTTCGGAGACGGATTACCCGTCCGCACCAAAGCTTCGTGACCGCGACGAATAGTCCGCTCGACCAGGCCGGGCTCGATCCTGGCAACTGCGTCGAGCAGTCCGATGTGAGTGGTCACGTGAATCACCTTGAGCTTGGGCGTCGACAACATCATCGACACCTCCTCGGTACCGGTCAGGTGCGCAAGCAATTCCGTGTGTCCGGGGTAGATGTGTCCTGCCGCATGCAGCGCTTCCTTGTTCAGCGGCGCCGTGCAGATCGACTGGACTTCGCCGCGCACAGCGAGTTCGCTTGCGACGCGGATATATTGATAGGCCGCATCTCCCGCGACTGCCGACAGTTCCCCCCAGGCGAGTTCCTCGGGTAACAAGTCCAGGTCGATGACGTTGATCCGTCCATCGATGAACTCAGCATCCGCGATCTCCTCGATCGCGACCACGTCGACGTCGATTCCGAGCACCGCGGCAGCCAATCGCAAACGCTTCGCGTCGCCGACAACGACCGGGCGGCAACGCTTTCTCGTTTCGTCGTCGAGGAGTGCGGGGACGATCACTTCCGGTCCGACGCCGGCGCCGTCGCCCATCGTGACAGCGATCAGCGGCAGTGGAGTGGATTCGATTGACATGGGATTGACCTCGTTGTCTGAAGGAGTCACTGAAGGTGGACTGTCCGGAGCGGCGACCGGGGTGGGGTGCGCAAGAAACGTCGTTATGGAGAAGAGACTGTGCGCATTCCCGAAACTGCCTGGCCGCGTGACGATGTACCGTCCGGTGCGATCGACGGAAAGTACGGCGCCGTGTTCAATTTCGTAAATCGGTGACAGAGTGTCGATCCGGAGGCGGTCGAGAACGCTGCGTGCGGTTTCACCACCGGTGAGAACCAAGTCGATCGGATACTCGCCGTGGGAGAACCCTGCGTCGACGGCAGCGATCAGATCGGCGAGAGCCGAAACGAGGTGGACGGATTCTGCAGGCACGACGGGTCCACTTACCGAAACCACGACGTTTCCGAGATCCAGTGCGTTAAGAATCGGAAGCGGATCGACCGAATGCGCCAGGAGTTCAGCACTGTTCACTTCGATATGGTGCGCACCTGAATCCCGAAGCAATGCCACTTGGTCTCCGGCAGACGCATCCGCCGTCCCCACAACCACCAACGTAGATCGAGAATCACGAAGAGATGGGCATGCGGCAGGTGACTGCATTGTGCGTCGTCGTGACACTGCCGTTGCGAGCGCCGATGTTCCTACCAATCGAGATCCCCGAACATCCTGTGCTGCAGCCACAATCAGTTCCAGATCACTGTCGGTCTCGACGTCGCAGATCGCCACCGACCCGGCTTCTGAGATCGACGCAAGAACCTGATTCAAACGCCCGGAGCGAATGTCGTCCAGCGATACGCCAGAAGTGATTGCCGACGGTCCGAGCGCCTCTGCAATCGACCGAGGCGCCGGCGTCGACTCCGCGCGCCACAGGTCCGTGGAGTGCAACGCAACCCCATCGACCAACACCACGCCGTCTTGCACCGTGCGCCCTTGCCTGGGCAATCCGGCTGCGACAATGACCGGGGATCCGTCGCGGGAGAGTTCTCCAACCTCCGCCGCTATGTTGCCCCTGAGCAGAGAATCGATCTTCTTGACGATCTCGGAGCCGTCGGACGATTGCAGAACTGATCTCACGTCACGAGAGGCTTCGGCAGGGTCGGACCGCCGTGAGTGCAGATCGAAAACCGTCACTCCTGATCCGTCGGGTGCACCCGGACCGAGTCGAAGCGATATGCCCGAACTGCGGAGCAGAAATCCTGCGGCCGACTCCGCGGCTCCGGAAAGATCGTCAGCGATGATTACCAGTGGTTTCATCAAATTCCTCGACCCCCTTTCGGTCTGAATCGAGTACGCACAGCATCGCAACCGATGCGCGAAGTACGCAATTGAAGTTACGGGACTTGCGCGAAGTGCGCAACAGTGCCATTGTGAGCTGAGTTACAAGCGAGAGCCCGATGCGATTGTTCACCAACAGTCCGCTCGGAGCGTCGCCCCCACGCTGCCCCGTCAGGATCGAAAGGTCACCGATGACCAATACTCGTTTGCGAACACCACAGCTCTCCCGGCGGTCCTTTCTGCAGTTCACCGGGCTGATCGGTGGCGCAACGCTTCTGGGCACGACAGCCGCGTGCGCCGGCCCTACCGGGAAGCCGACACAGGACACCCTGGTGCTCGGGCTCAACCGTTCGCTCGTCAGCCTCGACAACAAACTCAATCAATTCGACGCTGCAGTCACGGCTCAGCGAGGCGTCAGACAAGGTCTCACCCGGATCGGCGACAATCTGACACCACAACTCGTTCTTGCCGACAGCTTCGAATCGACCGGACCGACCGAGTGGACGGTTCGACTCCGCGAGGGCATCCGTTACGCCGACGGCACACCTGTGCTGATCGACGACGTCACGACGGCAATGCAGATGTACCAGCAGGTCAGCGGATCCTTTGTCGCACCGCAATTCCCCGAGTGGCCGACGGTCGCCCCCATCGACGATCGCACATTCATTCTTCGGACGAATTCCCCGGTGCCAGTCCTGGACTCGCTCATGTCCAACATCTTGATCACCCCGGCCGCTGCCAACGAACCCAACGAACTGCAGAGCGGAATCGGGTCGGGACCGTTCGTCGTCAGCGAATCGAACCGAGGCACCGGCGATTACACGCTTGTCGCCAACGACAACTACTGGGGCCCGGCCCCCGGCGTTCGTCGTGTTCAGGTCCGCTTCATCCCCGAAGAGGCCGGCCGCGTCGTCGCGCTTCGGAGCGGCGAGGTCGACGTCATCGACTCGATCAGCCCGGACTCCGCAGAACAACTCGCGGACCTCCCTGGAGTCCAGGTCGACACCGTGCCGAGCACGCGCATCAACCAACTGTTCTTCAACTTCCGCAAGCCCGCCGATCACCCACTGTCCAATCCGCGCGTTCGCGAAGCCCTCACGTACGCCATCGACGGTGAATCGCTTGCTCGGGACGTGCTGATCGGATCCGCGGTCCCGGCCACCGGTCCCGCACCGTCGACCTTGGACGGGGCCGTGAAAACCGGTATTTACCAATACGATCCACGGAAAGCACGACAAATGCTCGCGGCCGAAGGCGCCGACGACCTCGAACTCACCTTCATCTGGGAAACCGGAGAGTTCACCAACGACGTCTCGGTGATGGAATCGGTACTCGAAATGATGAAGGCCGTGGGAGTACGCGTCAAACTCCAGCAGTTCGAACCGGGCGGTGACATCTCGTCCTGGCGCCAGGGCAAGACCGGCGACTGGGATGTGCTGGGCAACGGCTACGGCAACCAGACCGGACTTGCACTGACCACGTTGCAGGGCATGTACGCCGGCACAGCGGAGAAGGAAGCAACTCGCGACACCTATCACGGGTACGTCTTCCCCGAAATCACCGCGAAGATCCAAGCCGCATCCAGTGAACCGGACCCGACCAAGCGCGCCGCTCTACTCGACGCCGCACAACAAGACATCTGGGACACCTGGCCTTGCCTGTGGAGCTTCGTACCCAACGCACTCCTTGCGAAACGCACTCGTGTACAAAATGTTTCACTGACCCCGATCAACTCCTACGACCTCGGCGCCGTCCGATTGGAGGCCTGAGGCGATGACTCTCACCGCTCCGAAACCGCAAACCGCTCTCGGAATCTCTCCGCGTCGGCGCACAAGGATCAACCCGACCGTCAAATACGTGCTCAAACGCTTGGCACAGAGCGCCTTGACGATCTTCCTCACGCTCACAACAGTGTTCGTCCTGATCCGAATGGCTCCCGGCGATCCTGCCTACGCCTTGGCCGGACCGCTGGCCAGCACGGAGGATCTAGCACAAATCCGTGCTGACATGGGCTTGGACAAGTCGGTGTTCTCCCAATACCTGATCTACCTGTGGGACCTGGTCCATCTGAATCTCGGCACCTCGTACTCGTTCCAGGCGCCGGCCATGGATGTTGTCCTCGGCCGACTCCCGTACACGATCACCCTGGCCGTCAGCTCCATCCTGCTGACCGCCGTGCTCTCGATTCCGTTGGGCGTGTGGATGGCTCGTCACGCGGACACACGACGCGAACTCGGTGCAAACGTCGTGGCCGTCGGCGGGCAGTCCATGCCGGAGTTCTGGAGCGGTCTGATGCTGGTGACGATTTTCGCGGTCCTGATCCCGGTGCTCCCCGCAGCCGGTTTCACCACGTGGCCGTCGTTGATCCTGCCTACCGTCACTATCGCCATCCTTCAGATCGCGCTGATCTCCCGAATGGTCCGACGCGAAATGGTCTCGGCCTTCGCCTCTCCCTACATCACTGTCGCACGCTCTCGTGGAGTATCCGAACGCGAACTCACCTGGCGATATGCGATGCGTAACTCGGCAATTCCCATCGTCACGGCGCTGGGCACCAGATTCGCCGGAATGCTGAACGGCGTCGTGGTGGTCGAGGTCGTGTTCGCCTGGCCTGGTGTCGGCTCGCTGGTGGTCCGCGCACTCGAGACTCGCGACTACCCGCTCATCCAGGCCACCGTGCTTGTCACTGCGGTTCTCGCAGTGCTCGTGCAACTGGCAGTGGACCTCCTCTACCCCCTCCTGGATCCACGCGTGCGACTCGGAAAGGGCGCCAACTGATGACTACCGTCTTGGAACCTCCCACAACTCCACGCGCCAGCGCGGTCACCGAGGCAGACTTCGCACGCGCCGGAGCCACGCGTCGTAAGCGAGACAGCCGAGTCAAGATCTGGGCCGGCTCGATCTGCGCGCTCCTGGTGATTCTTCCTGTTGCATTGGCGGGACTACTCCCCCTCGCAGATCCGAACCAGACCAACCTGAGCAGTCGACGGCTACCGCCTCTCACCGACGGTCATCTGTTCGGCACCGATCAGTTGGGACGAGATCTCCTCTCACGGATCCTGCACGGCGGCCAGGTGTCTCTGACGATCGGTATTCTCGCCGTAGTCGTCTCCGGGCTCATCGGTATCGTCGCCGGATCCGCCGCGGGGTACTTCGGTGGATGGGTCGACACCGTGATCTCCCGCCTCCTCGAGGCACAGCTTTCTCTGCCTCTGCTGATGATGCTGCTTCTCGTTGTCGCGCTGTTCGGACCGTCCATTCCCGTCATCACGTTTGTCATCGCGATCGCGCAGTGGCCCGAAGTCGCGCGGTTGACTCGCTCATTGGTACTCGTCGAACGCGAAAAGCCTTACGTAGCTGCAGCTCGAGTCCTCGGACTTACCCGTATGTCCATCCTGCTTCGTCACGTCATTCCGAACGTCGTCAAGCAGGCATCGCTCGTCGTCCTACTGCTGCTCGCGCAGGCCGTACTGCTGGAAAGCTCGTTGAGCTACCTCGGCGCCGGACCACAACGTCCATTCGCTACCTGGGGACGAATCATCGCCGACGGCCAGGACTACATCACCACCTCATGGTGGATCGTGACCCTGACTGGCCTGATGATCGTGCTGCTGGTGGTCGGAGTGAACCTACTCGGCGACGGTCTACGCGATCGACCTGCAGGATCGAAACGACTGGGCGCAAGCCTGTTCGGGCGTGGCAACGCCCAGAAAGCAAAGGCGTGAGACATGGGCAATCTACTACGGGTCGACGACCTCCAGATCGAACTTGTCACGGCAAATGGCGTCATCCGAGCCGTCGACGGGGTGTCCTTCTGCATCGACGCCGGTGAAACCGTCACCATCATCGGTGAATCCGGCTCCGGAAAGTCGACGACAGCCATGGGAATCCTCGGACTGCTTCCGGACGATCTTGCCGTTCTTTCCGGGAAAGCTGTGTTCAAAGGTCAGGACATTCTCGGAAACACGAAGATGCTGAACGATATTCGTGGAAAACACATCGCTCTCATCCCCCAGGACCCGATGACGGCCCTGAGTCCCGTCCACACCATCGGCAGTCAACTTCGAGAAGCAGTGCGCCACAGCGGTGTAACCGCGAAGAACCAACAAATCGAGCGGGCAGTGGAACTGCTCGAGCAGGTGCGCATTCCGTATCCGGATCAGCAACTCGACAAATACCCGCATCAACTGTCGGGCGGAATGTTGCAGCGCGTCCTGATCGCCGGCGCGCTTGCTGCCGGCCCCGAACTGATCGTGGCCGATGAACCCACCAGTGCATTGGACGTCACCGTTCAGGCCGGGATTCTGGATCTGTTGCTCGAGTTGCAGGAGCGCACCGGGATCGGAATGCTGGTCATCACCCACGACCTCGGAGTCGCCCGACTCGCATCCGATCGAATCTACGTGATGAAGGACGGCCGTTTCGTCGAGACCGGCAGCGCCGACGTTCTCGTCGACTCACCGCAAAGCGCCTACACACAAAAGCTTCTCGACGCCATACCGCACCTGGGGCCTTGGGACGGCGACCCCGCCCGTTCAACACAGATCGGAGCCTCGGCATGAACCCCCACGAAACGCCACTTCTCGCCGTCGAAGACCTCGTTGTCGAGTATCCGGGTCCCGACGGAGTTTTCCGGGCAGTGGATGCTGTGAGCTTCTCGGTGGAAAAAGGCAAGACCCTGGCCATCGTCGGCGAATCCGGATGCGGCAAGTCGACCATCGCTCGATCGATCGTCCGACTCCTCACACCGACCAGTGGACGCATTCTCGTCGACGGCACCGACATCGCGCAGATGACGGAGAAGTCGCTGCGCCCCTTCCGCTCCCGCGTTCAGATGGTGTTCCAAGATCCGTACGGATCACTGGACCCCCACCTGACTGCCGAGGACATCATCGGAGAACCACTGCGACTCAAGGGTGTCCGAAGCAAGGCGGAACGCTCCAAGGCAGCAGCAGAACTCGTCGGTCGCGTTGGCCTGCCCAGCTCGGCACTACACCGGCGTCCGGCGGAGTTCTCAGGAGGCCAACGCCAGCGAATCGGAATTGCCCGCGCACTGGCCAGCGGACCCGAACTGCTGGTGTGCGACGAAGCCACGAGTGCCCTGGATGTTTCGGTCCAAGCACAGGTACTCGAGCTCCTACGTGAAATTCAAGCCGATACCGGTCTGACGTACGTTTTCATCTCACACAACTTGGGCGTCGTCCGAGAGATCAGCGAGACCGTAGTCGTGATGTCGAAGGGAACCATCGTCGAATCCGGTTCCACAGAAGCAGTTCTCGCCAGCCCCCGCGAGCCGTACACACGCGCACTACGTGGTGCGGCCCTCGACCCCACAACGATGGTGGGGATCAAACCACGCCACGTAGTAGCCACACTGTCCAAAAACTTGCTGGCCAAGCAGATCGAACCACGAGGAGTTGCCTGATGACCGCCCCACTCGAGCTTCCGAAAATGGTGCTGGGCACCATGACTTTCGGGGACACCGTCGATGCTGCGGGCGCGGGCGCGATGCTCGACGCCGCACTCGACGCCGGTATCTCTCACATCGACACGGCCAACGGCTATGCGGGCGGCGAGTCCGAGCGCATGCTCGCAAAGCTCCTCCAGGGCCGACGCGATTCCATCACTCTCGCCACTAAGGCGGGAATGCCGCATCCCGATGCCGGTGACAACAGCCCACTCTCGGCAAAGGGGCTCCGGGCAAGCATCGAAGGAAGCCTGCGCAGACTCGACACGGACTACGTCGACCTGTTCTATCTCCATCAGCCGGACCGAACCGTCACGCTGACCGAGACTCTCACGACCGTCGCGGAACTGGTTGCCGAGGGCAAGATCCGCACACTCGGCGTATCCAACTTCGCAGCGTGGCAGATCAGCGAAATCAACTACACCGCAGACACAGTCGGTGCGCCGCGACCGATCGTCGCACAACAGCTCTACAACTTGCTCGCCCGTCGCATCGAAGAAGAATACGCCGAATTCGCGGACGTGGCCGGACTGACCACCATGGTCTACAACCCACTCGGTGGGGGCCTGCTCACTGGGCGCCACACCTTCGAGGAAAGTCCCTCCGACGGCCGATTCGGCGACTCCCGTCTTGCATCGATGTACAAGGAACGGTACTGGAACACACAGATATTCGACGCCATTGCACAACTGACGACGATCGCGGAGCAGTCGAGCATCTCCCTGACCGAGCTTGCGTTGCGCTGGCTGGTCAGCAAGCCCGCGACCGGATCGCTGCTCCTCGGAGGATCCAAAGTCGCCCACCTCGAATCCAATATCGCGGCCATCGGGCGAGGCCCACTCGACGCCTCGACCGTCGAAGAGTGTGATCTCGTCGGTGCCGCCCTACGAGGCCCCATGCCCAACTACAACCGCTGAAACACCCGACCTTCATCAGGAAGAGTACTTCACTATGTCAGCACAGGAATTCGCCGCACGTATCCGAGGACGCGAACGCATTCTCGGATACTGGTCCGTCATCGACAGCCTGATCTCGACGGAATGGATCGCACACGTCGGCTGGGACTACATCGCCCTCGACATGCAGCACGGTTTGATCGGCTATTCCGGGATGGTCGCCGGGCTCACCGCCATCGACTCGTCACCGTCCACCGTCGGGATGGTGCGCGTCGAGGCAAACAATCCGACGCCCATCGGCCGTGCACTCGACGCAGGCGCCGTCGGCGTCATAGTTCCCCTGATCAACAACGCCGAAGAGGCTGCGGCCGCCGTGGCAGCCGCCAAGTATCCGCCGTTCGGCATCCGCTCCTACGGGCCCATGCGCTCGCAACTCCGTATCGGCCCCGTTCCCGCCGACGCGAACCGCGACACCGTTGTCTTTGCGATGATCGAGACTCCACAGGGTCTGGCGAACGTCGAAGATATCTGCGCAGTGCCCGGATTGGACGGCGTGTACGTCGGGCCGTCCGACCTACGAATCGCCGTCGGCGGCAAACACTCCAACGATCCGGATGTGTCCGAGGAATTCGAAGCAGCGCTCACCCGGGTGCGCGAAGCTGCCGCCCTCAGCGGAGTGGCCGCGGGAATCCACACACCCTCCGGTCAGGTTGCGGCACAACGACTCGGGGAGGGCTACACGTTCGCGACCGTGGCCTCGGACCTGACACACCTGGCGAACATCTCGGCTCAGCATTTGGATGCCGCCAAGTCCTGATCCGGGCACAGAAATGGCGATGCTCCCGCACTTGGTGCGGGAGCATCGCCATTCTCGAACAAAACTATCGCTGAATCGCCTTGATCTCGAGGAACTCTTCGAGCCCGAACGTGCCCGCCTCGCGTCCTACGCCGGACTGCTTGTACCCACCGAACGGAGCATTCGTGTTGAATGCTCCGCCGTTCACCTCGACCTGCCCGGCCCGCAGTTGCCGCGCGACGCGATCCGCGCGATCGGGGTCACCTGACCAAACGCCACCGGCCAGTCCGTACTCGGTGCCGTTGGCAATCCGCACTGCGTCGGCCTCGTCTTTGTAGCCCATGATCGAGAGGACCGGTCCGAAGATCTCCTCGCGCGCAATGGTCATGTCTTCGGTCACGTTCGCGAACACTGTCGGACCGACGAAATATCCACTGGCCAGACCGGTTTCGCGTCCGTCGACAACCGCGGTGGCACCTTCCGACACACCCTTCTCGATGTATCCGCGAACGCGTCCCAGCTGATTCGCGTTCACCAGAGGACCAAGCACCGAAGTCGGCTGAGTCGGATCACCTACCGGGAAATGAGCGGCTACCGCAGCAGCGATTGCCGCTGCCTCATCCACCTTCTCCGCGGGGACCAACATACGCGTAAGCGCCGAACAGGTCTGGCCCGAATTGATGAAACACTTTGCGACGCCATCCGTGACAGCCTTTTCGAGATCGGCGTCGTCGAGAATGACGTTCGCCGACTTGCCGCCCAGCTCGAGCGACACCTTCTTGATGGTGTCCGCGGCAACGATGGCCACTCGCTTGCCGGCCCGAGTCGAACCGGTGAAGGAGACCATGTCGACTTCGGGATGGCCGGCGATGGCTTCACCCACTACCGGGCCGTAGCCGCTCACCAGGTTGAATACACCTGGAGGCAAACCAATTTCGTCGAAGATGTCAGCGAGAGCGTACGTGATGAGTGGCGCAACCTCGGTGGGCTTGAGCACCACAGTGCAGCCCGCGGCAAGTGCTCCACCAACCTTCAAGACAACCTGGTGGAGCGGGAAGTTCCAAGGAGTGATGGCGCCGACAACACCCGCAGGTTCGCGAACAATCAGCGAATTCCCAACCTCGTGAGCGTCGAAATCATAAGTGCGAGCCAATTCGGCAAATGCATTCAAATTCGCGAGCGGCATTCCGATTTGTACGGGCTTCGCGAATCCGATCGGCATTCCCATATCCTGCGAAACGAGCGCCGCAAGATCATCGGTGCGTTCGGCAATTATCGCCGCAGCCTTGGAAAGATATTCGGCGCGCTCGCCGCCGGATAGTGCAGACCACGTGGGGAACGCCTTTCGCGCTGCCTTCGCGGCCGCGTCGACATCTTCGACAGTGCCTTCGGCGACAGTTCCTATCAGCTCTTCGGTAGCCGGATTGAGAACGTCGATCCGACCGCTGCCAGTGGATTCGATCCAGGCGCCATCAACATAGATTTTGGTGCGGTCGAGAATATCGGTCATCGAAGCCTCCGTAGTCATCACGCGTGCACAGGTGAGGTGGGCCCGATCACACGGGTCACCTCGTCCGAGCCTAGCCACGCTCGACGGGTTCCGTGGCGGGTTGGTGGCGCGATTGAGGTTCGACTGACGAGACTTGCGGTGGGCGCAGGCTTTTCAGTGATCGTGTGAACGGTACGTTCGGTCGATCTGAGGCGATGAAGGTACCGTTCGCTCGACGTCGGGCGGGATGGTGAGCCGGCCGCGACGGTGCCGCCAGTGCCTGCCCTGATGTTGTGAACGGTACGTTCGGTCGATCTGAGGCGATGAAGGTACCGTTCGCTCGACGTCGGGGTGTGTTTTTTGGGGGGGGTGTTTTGGGTATGAGAAAGCCCCCCAACCATGACTGGTTGGGGGGCTTCTCTTACGTTGTGTTCGGCGGTGTCCTACTCTCCCACACCCTGTCGAGTGCAGTACCATCGGCGCTGAAGGGCTTAGCTTCCGGGTTCGGAATGGGACCGGGCGTTTCCCCTTCGCTATGACCGCCGTAACTCTAT
>NZ_JAAOLG010000064.1:0-12577 GCF_011602025.1 Rhodococcus sp. IC4_135 | reverse complement strand
GGGCGGCTGACGACCACCGCGGCGGGCCGCAACTGTCGCCCGTCCTCTCCATAACCCGGGCGCAAGACCTCGACCACGGTCCCGGACGGAAGGTCGGGTCGGGTTACCACACTGACCACTTCGTGGAGTTCCGGGGAGAACGGCACACCGACCTCGTCGTGGCGCTCGAAGCCGAACCGTGAGAGCACCTGTACCGCCTGATCCCGGATCGCCTTCACACCCTCGACGACGGCCTGCGGATCGCTGCCCGCATGGGCCAGCGCAAGCTCCAAGTTGTCCAGTATCGGCAGCCACGCCGCCGAAACCTTCGCTACTTCCGCGGCGCGTTCACGATCCAGATCCTTGGCATATCGCTTGCGCAGGTTGTCCAGATCTGCGACGGCCCTGCGCCAACGATCCTCGAGTTGAGCCAACTCGGCCCCCGTGTCGGTGCGATCAGGCGCCGTCTCGGTCTGATCCCCGTCGGTACCGTCGGTAGCCGGCTCGGTCGTCGAATGATCTGCAGACCTTTCCATCGTGTGCCTCAGCTTCGATCGAATTCGGCGTCGATCACGTCGTCGTCATCCGACGACGCAGCCTCTGCGCCGCCTGCTTGGCCGTCGTCCGACTGGTCCGGCACAAGTCCGTAGAGCAGCTGTTGCAGCTCCGAGGTGAGTGGCTGAACCTCCGCGGGTGAAGCACCGTCTTTGACCGCCTTCCTGGCGTCGGCGATCAGCATCTCGGCCCGCGCCTTGTCGTGCGGCGGGGCACTGTCACCGAGTTCGGCGAGTCGCCGTTCCACTTGATAGGCAACCGAATCGAGCGCGTTGCGTGCGTCGACCGCCTTGCGCAGCGCCTCGTCCTCACCCCGGTTCCGTTCGGCCTCTGCCAGCATGCGCTCGACGTCACTCTGGTCCAGGTTGCCCTGCTCACTGATCGTGATGCTCTGCTCCTTGCCGGTGTCCTTGTCGCGGGCGGTGACGTTGAGGATGCCGTTGGCGTCGATATCGAAAGTGACTTCGACTTGGGCCTCGCCACGTGGCGCGGGGCGGATGTCTTCCAGCCGGAACCGGCCGAGCACCCGGTTGTCGGCAGCCCGTTCGCGTTCGCCCTGCAACACCACGACGTCCACGGCGGACTGATTGTCTTCCGCCGTGGAGAACACTTCGCTGCGCCGGGCCGGGATCGTCGTGTTGCGCTCGATGATCTTGGTCATCACCCCGCCCTGCGTCTCGACGCCGAGGGACAGCGGGGTGACATCGAGCAACAACACATCGGAAACCTCGCCTTTGAGCACGCCCGCCTGGACTGCGGCACCGAGCGCCACGACCTCGTCCGGGTTGACGCCCATGTGGGGGTCCTTGCCGCCGGTGAGCCGGCGAACCAGCGCCTGCACCGCCGGAATACGTGTCGAACCACCGACCAGGATCACCTCGTCGATGTCGTTGGCGGTGACCTTGGCGTCACTCATCGCCTGCTTCACGGGGTCGAGGCAGCGTTCCACCAGATCCGCCGTCAAATCCTCGAACTTCGATCGCATGATCGTGGTGGTGAGGTGCTTGGGACCGTTCGCGTCAGCGGTGACGAAAGGCAGGTTTACCTGGGCCTGTGTCACCGAGGACAACTCGACCTTGGCTTTCTCCGCGGCCTCGAAGAGGCGCTGCAATGCCTGCGCATCCTTGCGCAGATCGATATTCTCCGCACGCTGGAATTCGTCGGCGAGGTAGTCCACCAGGCGTCGGTCGAAGTCGTCGCCGCCGAGGTGGGAGTCGCCGGCCGTGGAACGAACCTCGACCACTCCCTCGCCGACATCGAGCAGACTCACATCGAAGGTGCCGCCGCCGAGGTCGAAGACCAGTACGGTTTCGTGGGTCTGTTTGTCCATGCCGTACGCGAGTGCCGCAGCGGTCGGCTCGTTGATGATCCGCAGAACCTCGAGGCCAGCGATCCGGCCGGCGTCTTTGGTGGCGTTGCGCTGCGCGTCGTTGAAGTAGGCCGGAACGGTGATGACCGCTTCCTTGACCTTCTCACCGAGGAACTTGCTCGCGTCGTCGACGAGCTTGCGCAGCACGAGGGCACTGATCTCCTCCGGCGCGTACTTCTTTCCCCGCACGTCGAATCGGGCCTCACCGTTGTCACCCGGCACGACGTCGAAGCTGACCGCTTTGGCCTCCTCGGAGATCTCGTCGTAGTGACGTCCGATGAAGCGTTTCGCCGAGTAGATCGTGCCCTTCGGATTCAAGATCGCCTGCCGTCGGGCAAGCTGGCCCACCAGGCGCTCACCGTTCTCGGTGAACGCCACCACCGAAGGCGTCGTCCGCGCTCCCTCCACATTGGAGATCACCACCGGCTCGCCGCCTTGCCAGCTTGCGATGACCGAGTTGGTGGTGCCCAGGTCGATGCCTACAGCAGTTGTCATGACTCATTCCTTTCGATCGGTCCGGCCGGTGAGCAAGCGGACGGCTTCGTCCGCGACCTCGACATCGGCGAGGACTTCGTAGTGACGTGGTTGTAATGACTGGATTGAGGTGAAGTCGCGCCGGCCGCCCTGCAGCGCATACATGAGCAGGCCGAGCAGAGCGCCCACAACGGCACCGAATACCAACCCGTAGAAGGCGAGCGCGAGGCCCGTGAGCAGCGGCTGAACCCAAGCGAGTAACCCGAAGATCCAGCCGAACAGCGCACCCGTCAGCGCGCCCGCGGCGGCGCCGCGCAGAGCGGCCCAGCCGTAGTTCAATCGGCCGACGATCTGCTCGACCAGCTCGATGTCGCGACCGACGATGGCCAGTTTGTCTACCGTGAAATGCTGGTCGGAGAGGTAGTCGACGGCGCTCTCGGCGTCGGCATAGGTGTCGAATGTCGCAATCACCTGGCGAGCAGGTGGGTGTGGACTTACGGCGGAGGTTCCGCCACTGGACTCTGACATTACGCCCCCTCGGCGTCGATGTTGTGGGGTTTCGCCGAGCCTGTGCGTACCGGTACGGCCCGGCCGTCGGTCAACCGGTTGGGCTCACGAACGGCCCAACCGCAATGCGAGTTCTTCATCCGCCTTCGGGCGGTCAACACAATTCGCGTATCGACAGTCCTGGCTTGCAATCACTGAAATGACGCTAACCCTTGTCGGGGGTCGACGCAAACCCTTGTCGGGGGTCGACGCAAACCCTTGTCGGGGGTCGACGCAAATTCGCCTATCGGGCGTCGACAATAGAGGCGCAATGGCGTCCATACCTGCCCTGGGCATAGATGTCCGCCGGAACCCGCTCGAGGCGACCGGTACACGCAACTCCGGGTACCGGCCACTACTGCGGTGCGTCCACGAGTAGAACTCCCGATGCAGTCATCTTCGCAGCCGACGCGGTGAGTGGCAAGGCCCGCACAAGTCGAAAGCGGGAAGCGAATTCCGCAATGACAGTACAGTCGCTGACACGCTGGCAATAGCCGTTCCTTCATGCTCACGTACAGGAGCAGGTGCTCGATGGCGGAACGACAAGTTCCTGGCGCCGAGAGAAACCGGCGGGAGAAATCCATTTTCCGAACGGTCGGTTTATCCATCCACTGGAGCCATGCCCACCGGATTCCACTGGGCGGCAACCGAATCGGAGACGCTCCAGATTAGAATTGTATGAAAAAGTTGGCAGCGCAACAAGATACGAAGCATCTTGGCTCTCAGTGGTGGAGCATGCGCGCTGCCGTTCGTCGATGCCGGTTGCCTGGGTGCATCGAAGCGGTTCGGTGACCGGTCTCGGGCGCCGCCGGGGGTATGTTGATCGGGTGGGCCCGCTCGCGGCAGGTGCAAGTAGGAGACCGATTCCTCACGGAGGCGGTGGCTGATGCGCGTACCGTCGACCGTACGTTCCTCGATCTGGGTGCCGCTGGTCGCGATCGTGGTCCTCCTCCTCGCGGGATGCGGCGCCTCGGCTCCCACCACCTCGACGCCCTCAGCGGGACCTGCCGTAGACCTGCCGGCACTGGTCCGGCAGGTGGAGGCCTCGGTCGTCACCGTGCTTACCGGGTCCGGCGTGGGCAGCGGCATCGTCTACAAGACCGACGGCACCGTCGTCACCAACGCCCACGTGGTCGAGGGTGCCCGGCAGGTGAGTGTGGCCTTCGCGGACGGGCAACAGGTGTCCGCGAACGTGCGGGCCGTCGATCGTGTGACCGACGTCGCGGTCCTTCAAGCGGACCGCACGGATCTGACTGCGGCGACGTTCGAGACAGCGTTGCCAGAGGTCGGCGCGCTCGCCGTAGTCGTGGGCAGTCCGCTGGGGTTCGAGGCCACGGTCACCTCGGGCATCATCTCAGGATTGCACCGTCAGATCCCCGGGTCGGCTTCCACCGGGGCGCCGCTGGTCGACCTGATCCAGACCGACGCCGCGATCTCGCCGGGTAACTCCGGGGGTGCCCTGATCGACGGACAAGGGCGGGTCGTGGGGATGAGCCAGGCCTACATTCCCCCGTCGGCGGGTGCGGTGGCTCTGGGCTTCGCCATCCCCGCGGCGAATGTCGTCGACGTCGCAGACCAACTGCTGGCCTCGGGAACTGCCCAGCATGCGTACGTCGGCATTCAGCCCGGCACGCTGAGCCCGCAGATCGCCGAACAACTGGCAGTCGACCGCACCAGCGGTGCCGTCGTCCTCGAGGTCGTCCCGCTCGGTCCGGCTGCGACGGCGGGTATCCGGCCGGGCGATGTCATCACCGCGGTCAACGGCCACGACATCGAGTCGGCGGAGGACTTCATCGCGGCGCTCCGTGCCCTCGACCCGGGCGATCGAGTCGATTTGACCGTGCTCCGCGGTGGCGAGACCCAGCAGATCTCGGTCACAGTGACAGACCGCCCCGCCAGCTGAACGACTATTCCAAGGGCACTGTCACGTTAATCGAAAAGTGAAGCGGCGAAGGATGTTTGGGGAATTCTGTTACAGGGCACTGCTGGGGCAGTTCACTTTCAGGCGGCGACACCGGCCGCGGTGACTTCCTGCCAGACCGCGAAACGGTCGGCCATCTCGGCACGCCATTCGGGCGCGGTCAGTCGATACCGACCGGGCCGGAAATGCGGTGAGATCGAACTAAACGCGGACAGGAAACGTTGCGCGTGCCGGGCCGATGCGAACCGTTTCATCGCATGTTCCCGCTGTCTGGTGGGTTGATGCGAGTTCTCGGCCCGATTGTTCAAATACTTGGATCGGCGATGCTCGACCGAGGCCAGCATCTCGCGGTGAGCGACGCTGTAGCTGGTCAGCTTGTCGGTAACGATCACCCGCGGCACATACTGCAAGCCCTTGAGCAGCTTACGGAAGAATCGCTTGGCGGCGTTGCCGTTTCGGCGCGACTGGACCAGCACATCGAGCACGTTCCCGTGCTGGTCGACCGCCCGCCACAAGTAATGCAGTGTGCCGTTGATTTTGATGAAGACCTCGTCGAGATGCCACTTACCGCCGCCGGCCTTCGATGTCGCGTGCGCGGTGTGCGGCGACGGGCCGAATCCTCGCCGGCGATCTCGCCCAGGCCGCCCACAGTGGTGATGGTTTTCCGGACCCGGTGCGCCGGTGGCTCACAGCGAGCGGATGGACCGTACCGTCTGAGTTGCGGTGCCCGGATCACGCCTGAGGGTTGACGTCGTTGTCGTTGTCGCAGCGACTCGTCAGTCCTGTACTCCACGCCGAAGGCGTCGGAGAAGGGTGCACATCGGTTATTGCCCGGGTAATAACGTTGGTCTGCCCACCTGCACCAAGATGGTCGGTTCGTCCGCGTCCCCCGGCCGTGCGGCGCGTCGTATCTTCACGCGAGCCGGTCCTCACGACTGGTTCCATCGACCAGGCCGGGCCGCGGCATCGTCGCCGACCGCGCATCTTTCGATGCCGAGAGTCAACCCACTTATTTCGGCAACCTCGGTGACCGAGAACGTCTACACCGGATCTTCGTGAGTCAAGGCACGATAACCGGTGGCACCGGCTCGGTCCACTGCTGCCTTGACCAGGCCGAAGAATGCCCCTTGAATGACTGCGGCAATCAATACTTCTCGGACACTACGGTGGAGATCTTTCGGGTTCGGTGCGGCCGCGTCGTTGTCGTCGACGCGCTTCCAAATCTGTTTGAACACCACGCGGCGGCGATACCGCCGAGCACGCTCGTCGCCAGGGAGAGCGGTTTGTAGATTGCTTTCACGACCGCGCTCATCGATCACTCCTTCTGTGAGACCGCTTGCGGCGGAAGATGATCAACGCGACGAGGGCGATGCCGAGCGAGACTGCGGTGAGGATTTGCGGGTTTTCTTTGGCAAAGGCTTTCGCTTCGTGCAGCTGTGCATTCGCACTGTCCTGCACCCGCGCGGGTACATCCGCTTTGGCGGCGAGCGCGGCGACGGTGTCCGCGAGATCGGCGCGCTGTTCTTCCACGCTCCGCTCCGGGTCAGTCGACGCGGTCGCCCCAGGTGGAATGCTCTCGGACGGGTTGTCATGACTGTCGGTCATCGGATGCCCTTCTTGATGGTGGAGATGTCTTCGCTGACGCTGGCCGCGGTGTCCTGCGGAACTGGTGGTAGTGCCTTCTTGGATCGGGTTGCGCCCACCGCGGCCACCGCTCCGCCGATCATCAGAACAGTAACGCCGACGATCAGCGCTGCGAGCCAGGGGGCAACGACGGTGGCGAGTCCGAGTACTGCTGCGGCGATCAGAGTTGCGAGTCCGAACAACGCCAAGACGGCTCCCGCTCCGGAGATGCCGATCCCGATCCCGAGTCGGGTGCCTTTGTTTTTGACTTCGTCCAGTCCGGCGGCGATTTCAGTGCGCACCAGTGTCGACACTTGCTCGGTGAGTCGCTCGACGAGTTGAACGGTCGACAAGTCCGCCGCTTGGGGGGAGTTCGGCGTAGGGGTGCGCTCAGCGTGGTCGCGTGTGGGATCACTCATCGGTGTTCCTCCCGGTTTCGGTGGGTACGGGTCGGCAGAACTAGCAGCCCTGGACTTTTCGCTACCGTGGTCGGAGATGTGCGCCTGACGCAACTCTCGCCCACGTTCGACCTCGTCGGCGTCTTTCTGGGCGTTCTTGTCCGAGACGCGAGTGTCTCTGGGCGGGAGTTGGAGTTGTTCTTCGGCGGCGATCCCGGCTTGAAGTTGTCGTCCGCGTTCGAGTTCGGAATCGAGTTCTGCGCCGAACAGCAGTGCAAGGTTGGTGATCCACAACCACAGCAGGAACACGATCGCGCCGGCGAGGGAGCCGTAGGTCTTGTTGTAGCTGCTGAAGTTGGCGACGTAAAACCCGAAACCGACCGATGCGAGGATCCACACCACAATGGCCAGGGCGGCGCCGCCGCTGATCCACCGAAACTTCGGTTGCTGGATGTTCGGAGTGGCGTAATACAGAATCGCAACGGCGAGAACGACGAACACCAGCACCACCGGCCAGCGAGCGATATTCCAGACAGTCAAGGCGGTGTCTCCCGCCCCGATCACATCGCCGATCGCTCGTGCAACGGGCCCACTGATCGCCAACATCGCTGCAGCGCAACCGATCAACGTCAACGCGACGATAGTCACCAGCAGCATCACCGGCCGAAGTTTCCACACTGGACGGCCTTCGTTGACCTCGTACATGCGGTTCATCGCACGCCCGAACGCTCCGACATACCCGGAAGCGGACCATAGCGCGCCCGCGATACCGGCGATGAGGGCGAACCCAGCCGCCGGGGCTTGCACGAGCTGCTGAATCGGTCCCCTCAGGGTATCCACTGCCGAGGATGGACCGAGGGCGCCGACAATTTGCAAAACCGCATCCACGGTCGACTGACCTTGGCCGAATACTCCGAGAAGGGAAACCACTGCCAGGATCGCCGGAAACAGCGACAGCACAGCGTAATACGTCAACGCAGCCGCGAGGTCAGTGCACTGATCACGCGAGAACTGGCGAGCGGTCGAGCGCAGTACGTAGAGCCACGACGATTTCGTCAGCTCGGTCGGCGACTGCGGTTTGCGAGGGTCGTCCGGGTCCGCCTCGACCGGAGCGGTGTCAGCGCCGGTCATCTCTGATCAGTTCCTCTCGCTCGAACTTGTACGTAGTAGTTGCGCAAAACCTGTTCGTCATCAGGAGTTAGAGCATCGACATGTCCCCGCTCCGGTGCAGCGCTGACCTGGGCGCCGGTGAACGGCACTCGCAGGCTTTGCCCGTCACGATAAGCACCAGTCAGGGGAACCAAGGCATACCCAGCGTCATCGAAGTCCACAGTCACCCAATGCGGTGACGCTGTGATCGGATCGAGAAGCAACGACCCGATCACACCGATAACATCGCCGTCAACTCCGATTACCTGCCCTCCGCGCAGCAGTCGAGCGTCCTCCACCGTAATCGTCGAACTGTCACTGTTTTGCATCATCAATCGTGTCTGTTCGGGAAACAGTGCGGGTTCACTTGCGGACACGACGGGCCAGAGTGGAACCGAGCCCGGTGAGAATTTGTGCGGGGCGTTGCTGCTCGCCCTGCTGCGCTCCCAGAACGACGATGGCCCCGGTCAGAGCCGGCAGAGCCCACTGCACATACTGCAGTTGCCGCTGAGCGGCGGTGACCTCGTCGGGGGTCGAGGGCGCCGGTTCGGTAGCACCCTCGACGTATTCGCCGTCTGCTGTGGCGATCTTGGCTCCGAGGACACCGCTGTATGCGGTCGCCGCAAGGGCAGCGCCCGTGACAACGATCTTGGTGATCGTGTTCGCTTTGACCCCGCCCTGGTGTTGCGCTCGGTCCCTGTTCGCATACAGCAGTGCCCCGCCGCCGACGAGGTGAGCACCGATAGCGGCCGCGTTGACCGGAGCCCATTTCGCCCATCCCAACGAGGCGACCCGTGCGCGGTCCTGGGGGTCACGAACCGCATCGGCGGCGCCGTTAAGACCGACTGCCCCCATCAGCGAGCCGCCGAACCATGCTGCTGCTCCGAGGTCGTGCAGACTGCGAATGACGGTATTACGTGATGGCATAAGTTCCTCCTGGACTGGACTGGGATGGACGGTGGCGTCGGGGGATGTCGCCGACTTCGAAGCCGCTCGATGTCGCGAGGTGAGTTGCGGCAGCGAACTGTGGTCTCTCACGTAGTGAGCGTGCCTAGAACGAAGCGGAAAGCTACCGCGGTGCCGAGCGTAATTGCCAAGCCTGCGGCGACGTTGGTAAGCAGCCACCCCACCGTGAGGCCCAGGACAACAGCTGCCATGACCACCAACGCGACATCGATGAAAGGCCCACGCGGGATGCCTCGAAGCATCGAAGCGATACGCCGCCCGACGTCCGCTGCACCCCAGCTCGCGCAGGTGAAGCTGATCTCGCTGTGCCGAGTTGGTGAGACGGCGATCGTCATTATCGGGCTCCCGACTCTGTGAGTGCTTTCTTCGTACCTACGTCAACAACACTCTAAAATCTATACCATCGGATACAGATTATGAACAGCTGCCGAGCTGTCCACCGATTGAAAGGGGCTGCGTCATTGGTTGTTGCGTAGTTTCCTGATCTGCGGAGATTTCGTTCTCCGTCAACGGCCGAGGGCTCCCTTCTTTCTCATCCGTGTTGAGCACATAACCGCTGAGTACACGTTCGGGCTTCCATCTATGCGGGCCCAGAGGTGTGGAGGTCTTCTGAAGATCGCGGGCATTGAAGCAGAGTGGAAGGGGCAGAAGCTGGCAGAACCCGCCTTTGGTGTCTAAGGATTGGACGTCTATGCGCGCCGATATGGAGGGGCAAGTTGTGGAGTGGTTCGTATCGATATGGGATGAGGGATCCGGTTTTCTTCGCTATCGCGGCGGCTCCGGGTCCGATCGTGGGTGGGTGATCGAGCAGGTGGTTGCGGCGGGTTGCGCCGTCGCGTTCGGTGGTGATGGTTCGATGACCGGCCTTGTGGGAAACGCGGTTATTGCCGGCATGCCGATGGATTCGATCGCCTTCGGCGACTCGGCAATCAGCGATGATGATCTCGTCCGGTTGATCAGCGCCCGTTTCGATCGCGCGTGGGGCTGTATATCGCCTACCTGAGTTCCCCGTGCTCCCGACGTCTCTACCGGACTTTATTCCGCGAATGAAGAAAATATGTATCGTGGAGGTCAGATTAAATTTTTGTGCGTATGCAGTTAGGGAGTCGTGATGATGTCGGCCGAATTCGCTCAGGTGTGGCGATGACGAACAAGCGTTCACAGCAAGGGGTCTATGGGATTTCGGGGATGTCGGAGCTTTCTGGAGTGGGCCCTCAAACGCTACGACTGTATGAGCGGCGCGGTCTTTTGGCCCCCACTCGCACTGCAGGGGGGACGCGCCGGTACAGCGACGTGGATCTGAACACGTTGGACCGAATCACCGCACTGATCGACGAGGGGGTCAACGTGGTGGGGGTTCGGTTGATTCTCTCCCTCGAAGCCCAGAATGCACTGCTTGAGGCGCGTCTCGGTCAGTTCAGTGGGGCGGGACCGCTTCAGCGTGAGCGCCGTCTTCGCCGAGAGTGACGAGGCCGAGCCCCTCGCCGGTAGGAGAGACGATTGCTCCTTCGGAGCGACTGATGTCGCCGAAGTCTGCGTCCGCGAGGATCTTGTTGCCGTCCGCTTCGAGTTGTTCGAGAGCAGAATCGAAGGCGTCGATGATCCAGACTTGGGTGGCTGCGGTGAGTAGTTCGTCCAGTGCGTCGTCGGCGTTGGTTTGAAAAATTCGCACCAGCCAGGAGCCTTCGATCTCGGGGTCATCCGAGAGTCCGTGCGGGGTGTTGGTGGCGACGACGTAGCGGTTGTATTCCAGCTCGACGCGGATGGCGTACATCCCGGCGAGGTTGACGACGTTCACCGGACGTTGGGTTACGGCAGCCAATGCGGTCAATGCGTCGCTGTAGGTTTGCGAGTACTTCACTGTCAGGGGCATGGTCTTGGTCGGCCTATCTGTTCGGGGCCGATGCTGCTTGCATGGCTCATGGCAGGCCTGGCGCCGCTGTCGACTCAGGACTGTTCCTGATCTTATCTCGGATTGGCAACGACGACTGCTCTCGCGGGCATTGCCGTGATCGTTCTTCAGCACCACATCGCTTGGCCGTCTGTTTGAATGTGGCCTGCACGGGTAGTTGATGTCATAGACCGCAGCGCTGGGGACAGTGTCCGCTGTTCTCGAAGTATGTGGTTCAGCTCGAAGATAGATACAGGACTGGGCTGCCCGACCGCTCGACGAGGTATACGCTGCGATTTTCGTCGATGCGATCGTCGTCAAAGTCCGCCGGCGGTCAGGTCGCAAACCGGCCGATCTATGCCGCGATCGGCGTTAGCCTCGACGGACACCGCGACGTGCTCGGATTGTGGGCCGGCCCCGGCGGTGAGGGCGCCAATTTCTTCGATGAGCGTGCTGACAGACATCCGACATCGCGGCACCCGGGACGTATTCTTCCTGGTCTGCGACGGGCTCAAAGGCCTACCGGACGAAGCATCACAACACGAGTCACAGTCGACCCAGGTTCGGCCAACTCCCACACCAGTCGCTCCGGAGCGCGAACTTGCTGACCTCGACACCACCAAGTTCCATACCCACTGGAGCCCCGAGGTCGACCACCAACTCATGAACAGCCGCACCATCCCACAACACAGCAGCAGACCAGAAGGACCGAGACTGTGAGCATCATCGGATACGCCCGCGTCTCCACCCTCGAACAAAACCCCGAGCTGCAGCAGCACGCACTCCGCCAAGCCGGCGCGATCCGCATCTTCACCGACTACGAATCCGGCTCGACAACGCAGCGCCCCCAGCTCACCGAATGCCTGAACTACCTACGCGATCACGACGGTGATGTCCTTGTCGTCTGGAAACTTGATCGCCTCGGACGATCCGTCCGCCACGTCATCGACACAGTCCACAACCTCGGCGAACGTGGTATCGCATTCCGTTCCCTCACCGAAGGATTCGACACAACCACCGCAGGCGGCGAATTCTTATTCCACATCATGGCAGCCCTCGCCCAAATGGAACGCCGCATGATCGTCGAACGCACCCACGCCGGCCTCGAAGCCGCTCGACGCCAAGGTCGACACGGCGGCCGGCCCACCGTCATGACCCCCGAACGCACCGAACTCGCCCGCACGATGCGTGAATAGGGCAAAAGCCTCGACACGATAGCTTCGACACTCCGTGTCGGCAGATCCTCCGTCAGTCGTGCCCTCGCACCCGAGAAGGCCGGCGGGCAGCAGTAATCCTCACACGAACCAAGCACGAGCCGAACCGTCAAAACCGACGCGGTACCGCCCTGTGTCCGCAGCCTTTCCCTCCATTCGAGCCAACCCATCGGCAGGGTCCCGATGCGCCGCCGTTCCTTTGGCCGTGGGATCGGCGGCGAGAGCGCTCAAATACAACAGAATTGGCTCGGAAACCCCCGTGGGTCAACACATAATCATCAGCCATGTCTTCTGCCCGCCGTGGTGCGGAAGAGTTCCACGACCACCACGTATACCCCAACAGCGCAGCCGCAGCGAGAAGTGTAGGGTCTATCTCTTTAACGGTGTTTCGGCGGATTTCCATCAGTAAGTTTCCGATCCCGGCCAACGATCGGCGAACGTGATCGCAAACGCGTTCAGAGCGGGCTTCCACCTCGTTATCCATCGTGCCTG
>NZ_JAAOLG010000063.1:0-12596 GCF_011602025.1 Rhodococcus sp. IC4_135 | reverse complement strand
CAGATCCGCACTCCGACCGAAGTTGCACCGCTGGGCGAACTGGAACCACGTCAACAGATCGCAACCGGATGTTCGCAATCGGCAGGAGCACTTTCCGTCTTTGCGAATACGGTCGGGCCCCTCTACGGCGCGGTCGACGGTTACCTCCTCGCTGCACTGAGTTCGGCGTCGATCGGACCCGATCGGCCATCGATCGCAATCCCTCAACCCGTCGCCGAGGCCACAAACATCCCTGTGCTGCAGCTGAACACCGAAACGGACCTCTCGCAGTTTCGATCGCCGGACAGTGACTCGTATCGGCTGTGGGAAGTTGCCGGAACAACACATTCCGATCTGGATGCACAGACCTACCTGGAGAATATCGCCCGCCGCGATCTCGGGCTCGAGCTCGGCCCCTACCGATGCGCTGTGGAACCGTTGAGCCGCATACCGTTCAAAAATGCGCAGAATGCCGCACTCGAGGCCTTGAAGAAGTGGGCAGATGGTGGGTCCGCACCGACAAGTCAGCCGACGTTGCTCTACGCCGCCGACGGTGCACCTGTTCGTGACGAGTACGGCAATGCGCTCGGCGGTATTCGTCTACCCGAGTTCGCTGTCCCGACTGCAACCAACAGCCGTGAAAACAGCGGCCCCGACGTCTGCGGCACTCTCTTCGGGAGCTCCGTACCTTTCACGACCGAACTAGTGCGGTTTCTCTATCCCACTGCGAGCGACTACATGAGCCAGTTCGAAAATGCCACCACCGCGGCGGTCGATGCGGGCGTCCTCCTTCCTGACGACGCCCGAGCTGGTGAAATCACTGCCGGTCTCACTGCTCAATCGAGGATGAAGTAGCTGTGCAGCGAAAGACTGCCGCACGTGTGCGACGCAAAATCGGTGAGTACGGGCCGGCACTCCGTCCCAGCGCTACGGCAGTGATGTACTACGAACATCCTCACTGTCGGACCCCAGGACTACCGTCGTAGGCGGGGTTTGAAAAGCAGGGGTTTCGGCGAGTCGTCGGTAGGGCCCCATGCGCCCCCGGACCAGAGGAGCGGCGATGTCGGACAATACTTTCGATCTGGAAATCCTGAGTGCCTGGACTACTTTCGAGACTCATCTCGCTCGTTACATCTCCGTGATGGAGGACGACGACACCCTCGTGGTGGAGTCGCATTACGACAGCATGGACGAACTGGCGGACGCACCCGCGTGCATCCAGTTCTTCGCGTGGAACCAGACCTCCGTGCGCTGTGAAGTCCCTTCCAACAGGTTTCTGCATCCACTGCGGATGCTCGAACCGGAAGATCACTCCGCACTGCTCGACATGGGGTTCAACGCTCCCGATCTGTGCGAGCACGAGCCCGAGGGCAACGGGTCCATGTCCTTCTACATCGACGTCGACCGCGCTCGTCCCGAGGAACTGGTGACAAAGGTGCTCCGCGTCTTCCGCGAGATGTGGAGCATTGCGCACCCGTCGTTCCTGCGTGCCAGCACCAGTGGACGCGAGTCGACGCCGGCGTTCGCCACGACGCCGTCGCACGCTCCCTCGGGTTCGGGAGACATGCTGCGGATCCTGGTCGACGGAGCCGTCGAACGCCTTCTCGGTCATCCACCCAAGCGTGACGACGACGGCGACATCCCGCTGGTCCGCGGTGAGCAGGTCACCTATGTTCGTGTCCTCGAGGACGACGAGTACGTAGAGGTGTTCTCACGGGTCGTGCATTCGGTGGAGAACCTCGAGAACGCTGCTGTAATTCTTGCTCAGCTCAATCGGCAGTGGCCGACCATCAAACTCATTCTCGTCGAGCAGAGTGTGCTGGGCGTGGTCCGCGTGGACGGTGCACCCTTCGTCGCCGAGCATCTGCTGCGGGCTCTGCGCTCGTTCGCGGAATTGGCCGAAGCATCGGACGAACTCGCCGAAGAACTGGGCGGGCAACCCATTCGCGCTACCGGAGACACCGCCTTCAACGACGGGATGGCCTCCGAGCACGAAGATCCCGGTGCCGAATACGAGTCACACGAGTGCCACGAATTTCCTCCGGCGCTCATGGCGCTCCTCGAACTCGACGCCGACGGAACGGGTGAGCTCAGCGCCGAAGAGGTTGCCGTGATCTGTGAGCACGACCGCGACACCATTCTCGACTACCTGCGGATCAGCCAGGAGCAGGAGACGGCCTGGCACGAGGCGTTGACCGAGTCCATCCGTCGCAAGGACGACGACACCGACCTGTGTGCGGGCGAGAAGCGCGCGTGGACGCACGCGATCCGCAACCTCAGGCGCGGGCTGCGCGTCGTCGTACTGCCCGCCAAGGATGCAGCGCCGACCCAGCTCGGTCTCTTCGACGATCAGGCCTAATCGGGCGCTGCCTGTCAGCCCGGTAGTGGGATGACGATGCCAGGCAGGATCTCGATCTGACGCGGCAACTGGGGGAGCGGCGGCACTTCGATCGGCGGCAAGCCAGGCACCTCGATGGGCGCTGGGGGAGCGGCCGCGCCCGTTGTGGGCGTACCCGTCCCGTCGCCCGAGGTCACGCCGGAGTTCGCGGGAACGCCGGCCTGCCCGCCGATGGGATCCGGCCACGGGAAGCTCTCCCAGTCGGATCCCTTCAGCGCGCCGTCCATCGTGCTCTTCCAGATGTCGGCAGGCACTCCGGAGCCGTAGATCAAGCCGCCGTAGGAGTTGGTGATGGCCTGCGCGTCGGAAGTACCGATCCAGACCGCGGTGGACAGCGACGGCGTGTAACCGACCATCCATGCATCCTTGTTCTGCCCGGTGTCACCCAGCTGCGCGGTGCCGGTCTTGGCAGCGGACGGGCGTCCACCGGCAAGCGCGTGACCGTTCGAGTACGCCGCGATCGGCAGCATCGCCTGCGTGACGTTGTCCGCGACGGCCGCATCAAGACGACGCTCACCAGGCGAGACCGGACGATCGAGCAGGACTTCACCTTCGGCCGTCACGACCTTCTGGATGAAGTGCGGCTGCTGGTACACGCCGGAGTTAGCGAGCGTCGCGTACGCGGAGGCCATGTCGATAACGCGAGACTGATACTGGCCGAGCACGATTCCGTTCTCCGGCGGGCCACCCTCCTGGGTGAGCGTCGGGTAGTCGAGCCCTGGAATGTGTTCGGGGATTCCGGCCAGGTGGGCGGCGTCGGCGATCTTCTGGGGACCGTTCTCCATCGAGAGCATCAACCGGTAGAAGCTGGTGTTCAGCGAGCGCTTGAGTGCCTCGGCGATGGTGCATCGACCACAGGATTCGCCGCCGACGTTTCCTATCGTCACACCGTTGATCGTGAGCGGTGAACTGTCGAACCGCGCGGACAGCGGAATATCTTCCATCAATGCTGCGACCAGGCCGAAGACCTTGAACGCTGAACCGGTCTGCAGCGGCGCCTGGGCATAGTCGAAGCCGGCTCCGTCGTCACCGCCGTAATAGGCGTCGACGCCACCGGTCTTGGGGTCGATGGACACGACTGCGGTCCGCAGGTCTTCCGGCTCGCCCTCGAGATTCCGCTTGACGGCGTTCAGCGCAGCTTCCTGCGCGACCGGGTCGATGGTCGTCGTGATCTGCAGACCAGCGGTGTTCAGCGTCTGATCGCTGATCCCGGCCTCGGCCAGTTCCTTGAGTACCTGGGTCTTGATGTGGCCTTCAGGTCCTGGCGCCTGGTTCAGATCGGTCGGCCGATTGGCGGGGGCGACAGCCGGGAACTGCATGGCGTCGCGATCCGTCTTGGTCAGGCTGCCCAGATCCACCATGCCGTTGAGAACGTAATCCCAGCGCGCTTGCAGCGCGGACAGATTGGTCTCGGGGTCCAGGAACGACGGGCTCTGGATGACGGACGCGAGAACTGCGCCTTCCTCGACGCTCAGCTCACTGACCGGCTTGTCGAAGTACGCGTTCGACGCGGCGGCGATGCCGTACGCACCGCGACCGAAGTAGATGGTGTTGAGATACGCGGCAAGAATGTCGTCCTTGGACCACTCGCGCGCCATCTTCGCGGAGATGACAAGCTCACGCAGCTTCCGGTCGATACTGCGCTTGTCGCCGACCAAGACGTTCTTCACGTATTGCTGAGTGATCGTCGAGCCACCGCCGGCGCTTTCCTTGCCCATCACGTTGTCGCGGGCAGCGCGAGCAAATCCGGAGATCGAGAATCCGGGGTTGGTGTAGAAGTTACGATCCTCCGCCGAGAGCACCGAATCGCGGACGTGAATCGGGATGGCCGACAACGCGACCTCGGTCCGGTTTCCCTCTGGCGGCACCACTTTCCCGAGCACGGTCGTACCGTCGGCCATGTAGATGGTGGACACCTGATTGGTCTGCATGTCCGAGGGGCGCGGGACGTCGGTCCGGCTGTACGCGACAGCAAAAACCGACGCAGGCACGATGATCATCAGGAGCACGAGAACGTAGATGGTCCGCCGGACGTACCGCCACTTGGAGCGCTGCTTCTTCGCCGGCTTGGCCGACTTGCTCGACCGAGGCGAATTAGCCGACTTGCCCGATCGAGCCGACGACTGATCGCCACCCGTCGCACTCGATCTGTTCGATGGACTCACTCAACACTCCCGGTCGTGGATCCGGACTTACCGGCACCATTCCACCAGGGTGATATCTCGATCAGATAACTCCCGGCAACTGCGATACCGAAATGTCACCCTACCGGGCTGGCTACTCGCGACGTTCTGCTCGGACCGCGTTCCGATATCCGCGGAACGCCAGCCCGAGAGCGACGACGCAACCGAGCAGCACCAAAGACGGCATAACGCCGGGGTCACCCTTGACTATCGCAACCACAGCGCCGATCAACGCCATGAGGGCGAAGACCGAGATGAAGCCGGCAATCAGCTCCATGCGCTGGGCGCGCGAAGCCCGCCTCATCGAAACCGTGCGGCCCGCATCACGACTTGACGCCGCCTGCGGTCAGACCGGCGATGATGCGTCGCTGGAAGATGAGAACCATGATGACCAACGGGACCATCACCAGGGTTCCGCCGGCCATGATCGAGGTGTACGGCGTGACGAATGGGTCGGTTCCGGAGAACTTGGCCATCGCCACCGTGACGGGCGCGGTCTTGTCACTCGAGAGTTGCAGCGAGAGCAGGTACTCGTTGACCGTCGCGATGAAGGCCAGGATCGCGGTGGTGAACAGCGCCGGCGCGGCGAGCGGCAGCATGATCAGGCGGAAGGCCTGGCCACGGGTGGCGCCGTCGATACGCGCCGCTTCTTCGAGCTCCCACGGAAGTTCGGAGAAGAACGACGTCAGCGTGTAGACCGTCAGCGGCAGCACGAACGAGATGTTCGGGATGATCAGCGCTTTGTAGCTGCCGATCCAGCCGATGTCGGTGAACAACTGGAACAGCGGAGTCACGAGGGCGACGACCGGAAACATGGACGCGCCGAGGATGATTCCGGTGACGAAGTATTTGCCACGGAAATCGAAACGCGAGAGCGCGTACGCCGTGAACACACCGATGACCAAGGCGATCAGCGTGGTCGCACCCGCGATGATGAGGCTGTTCATCAGTGCCCGGGTGAAGTTCACCTTGGCATCGGGATCGAGCGCCGCCGTGAAGTTGGACAGCGTGAGATTGGTGGGCCACAGCGACGTCGAGAACGTGTCCGCCGGGTCGCGCAGCGCCGTCACGATCATCCAGTAGCAAGGAGCGAGTCCCCACACGATGATCAGTACGACGCCGATGTAGGTGCCGATCTTGCCGCGTAGTGCCTTGTTCATACCGGCTCCCCCTTCCGCTGCTTTTCCTGCGTGCTGACCGCATTGGCTCCGAGGAATCGGACCAGGATGAAGGCCACAGCGAAGATGATGAGGAACGTGATGGTGGACAGTGCCGACGCCGAATTGGCGCCGACGCGCATCTGATCGACCACCAGAACCGAGATGGTGGAGGTGGCCGGATTGGATCCCATCATGATCGCGGGCAGGTCGTACATGCGCAGCGCATCCATCGTGCGGAAGAGCACCGCCACCATGAGTGCGGGCTTGACCAGTGGAAGCGTGATCATGCGGAACCGCTGCCACGCCGTCGCACCGTCGACCTTGGCGGCCTCGTAGACGTCGGCGGGAATCATCTGCAGACCCGCGAGTATCAGCAACGCCATGAACGGCGCCGTCTTCCAGACGTCGGCGACGACGATCGCGAATCGCGCCGGCCAGGGATCGGCCGTCCACAGGATGTTGGTGCCGAGGATCTTGTTGGCGATGCCGTCGTTGGCGAAGATGAAGAACCACAGCTTCGCGGTGACCGCCGTGGGGATGGCCCAGGGAATCAGCACGGAAGCGCGGAGCAAACCGCGTCCGCGGAACGTCTTGGCCATGATCAGCGCCATCGACAGACCGATCACCGTCTCGAGCAGGACGGTGACGACGGTGAAGCCGAACGTGTTTCCGATCGACTGCCAGAACTGCGATCCGAGTGTGCCGGGCGGGCAGGGAATCGAACCGTTGGCGGTGTTGCAGGACTCGGTGATCCAGTTCTTGTAGTTGTCGAACCACGTGAACTGACCGGTGACGAACATGCCGGTCTCGGGATCGAGTTTCTTGCCGTCGCTGTGCATCGACATCCAGATCGCTCGTCCGAGCGGATACAGAATGATGACGGCGAGAACGATCAGCGACGGTGCGACGAACGCCCACACCGGAACTCGTCGACGCTTCTTCGGCTTGTCGGCCGACGCAGTCGGGGGCGAGGTCGGTGGGGGTGGAGTAGCTGCAAGGTCAGGCAGAACCTTGGTCAGGGATGTCCCTGCTGCCTCGGATGCCGACGGCTCTTCTAGCGGTTCCGGTGCGCGGTGTCTCCCACCAACGCCCGAACGGTCGGGACCGGTTGAACCGGCCCCGACCGTGGGGTTGGTAGGCACAGCCGCGGAAGGATCCTGCGGTTCTGCCATTGCTTATTGCTCCTGGTAGATCAGTTACCGGCGGTTTCGATGCCGGCCTTGGTGTCCGCCAAGGCCTGCTCGACGGTCTTCTCGCCGCGAATAGCAGCGTAGGTGTTGTCGGAGATCGACTTCGACACCTGCGTGTAGTACGGCGTGACGGGGCGCGGCTGAGCGGTAGCGAGTGCTTCCTTCAGGGTCGCGAAGTACGGGAACTGAGCGAGCACTGCCGGGTCGTCGTAGACAGCCGAGAGGACGGGGGCGCCGCCGACCTCGGTGAAGTACGTCTGCGACTTCTTGGTCTGCATGAACTCGAGGAAGTCACGAGCCGTGGCCGGTGCGTCCGAGTACGCGCTGATGCCGACGTTGTAGCCGCCGACCGTCGAAGCGCCCGGTCCGTCGACACCCGGAAGGACGGTGTAGCCGTACTTGCCGGCAACCGAGGTCTTCTCACCGTCGACCGAGAAGCCGGACCACGTGCGCATGAAGAGTGCCTTGCCGTCACCGAACGCGGTCTGCGACTCGCCCTCGGAGTAGGTCAGTGCTTCCTGCGGGATGGTGTTGTCGGCGAAGTTGTCGACGATCGACTGGACGCCTGCCTTCGTCTTGTCGTCGATGGCCGGGGTGAGTCCGTCCGGGCCGACCCACGGGCCGTCGAAAGCGTTGGTGATCTCGGTGGTGTTGACCGTCAGGCCCTCGTAGTTCTTGAACTGACCGATGTAGCAGGAGATGCCGGCTTCGACAGCCTTCGGGCAGTTTTCCTTGAGCTCGGCCCACGTGGTGGGAGCCTTCTCGACGAGGTCCTTGCGGTAGTACAGGAACGCGGCGTTGGTGTTCTTCGGCGCTGCGTAGAGCTTGCCGTTGTAGGTGCCCGACGCGACGGTCGACGGCAGGAGGCCGGACTCGTCGATCGCGAGGTCACCCTCGAGCGGCAGCAGCCAGCCGTTTGCGGCGAACTGAGCGGTGTTCACGACGTCGACGCCGATGAGGTCGTACTCGTCGCTCTTGGCCTGCATGCGCTGGGTGATGTCGTCGACCTGCGCGTTGGCTTCCTTGGCCAGCGGCTTGAGCGTGACCTTCTCGTCCGGATGCTCCGCATTCCAGTCGGTGATGATGTTTTCGAGCGCCTCGTTCAGGGCATCCTGCCCCTCGACGATCGTGATGGGTCCGCGGCCTTCGCTCGAGGACGATCCCCCGGATGCGGCCGTGGTGCTGGTTCCGCTGTCCTTGTCCGAATCGGACGAGCAGCCTGCCAGTACCAGCATGGACGCTGCCGTGGCTGCAATTGCAGCGCGGCGCATCGCCTTCGAGTTCAGAACCATGGATTCGCTCCCCGTATGTGTATGACAAATAGACGGTCACCGAGAGCCGGCTCACGGCATGCGCCATGGGTGCCGGCTCCCGGCATCGGCCCCTACTGTGGCACGAGACACCCGTACTTGTGGGTATTACGCCGAACCTGAATCGGTCATGTGTCGTTTGACAGGTCCACCTAACCCAGGCGGCGCCCGTCGGTGGTGGCAAAAATGTGCACCTTCTCGGGGTCGACTCGCAGGTTGACGCGCTCGCCCTTCTGCGGCGGATTGCGCCAGTCACCACGCGAAACGATCTGCTGCAACCGCCCACCGATCGTGGTGCGTCCGTAGACGTAGGCGTCGGAACCGAGTTCTTCGACGACGTCGACCTCCATCGGCAGGCCTTCGGCGGCGATCTCGAGGTGCTCGGGGCGAATACCCAGAACGACCTCGGTTTCGACGACGCCGTTCATCGTCTCGCGCGGAACCGGAACGATCCCGTCGCCGAATGCGACGCCGCCGTCGACGACGGGGAGGGTGAAGAGGTTCATCGCGGGTGAACCCATGAAGCCGGCGACGAAGACGTTCTTCGGCTTGTTGTACAGCTCGCGCGGCGAGGCGCACTGCTGCAAGATTCCCTTCTCGAGGACTGCGACGCGGTCACCCATCGTCATCGCCTCGACCTGGTCGTGGGTCACGTAGACCATCGTCGTCGCGAGGCGTCGCTGCAGCTGAGCGATCTGCGTACGCGTCTGCACACGGAGTTTCGCGTCGAGGTTCGACAGCGGCTCGTCCATGAGGAAGACCTGCGGCTGGCGGACGATGGCGCGGCCCATCGCCACTCGCTGACGCTGACCACCGGACAGCGCTTTGGGCTTGCGATCGAGGTACGGCTCGAGGTCGAGCATCTTCGCGACCTCTTCGACGCGGGCGCGGATCTCCGTCTTGTTGGTTCCGGCGAGCTTGAGCGCAAAACCCATGTTCTCGGCCACCGACATGTGCGGGTACAGAGCGTAGTTCTGGAAGACCATCGCGATGTCGCGCTCTTTCGGTTCCTGACCGGTGACGTCTCGGTCGCCGATGAGGATGCGTCCGCTGTGGACGTCTTCGAGCCCGGCGAGCATGCGCAGGGTGGTCGACTTTCCGCAGCCGGAGGGTCCGACGAGGACGAGGAACTCGCCGTCCTCGATCTCGAGGTCGAGGTTGTCCACTGCCGGCGTGCTCGATCCGGGGAACAGGCAGGTGGTGCTCTCGAAAGTCACTGAAGCCATGACGGGGTTGATCCCTTCTACCGGCAGGAACGTGCCGGACGATCCAAGTTGAGGGTGAGCGTGTGCGCTAGCAGCATAAACGTCCGTGTCGGCGCGCGAGCGTAGTCTTTCACGGTGAGTTCGGAGAAGATGCTGACCCGCATCGGTGCGTTGCTTCGCCAAGCGGAGTCCACCGACAATCCACACGAAGGTGAAGCCTTCATGGCCGCCGCGCAGCGGTTGGCCACCGGTTCCGCGATCGACCTGGCGGTCGCACGTGCGCACACCGCGTCCTCTGAAAAACGTGCGACGCCCACTCAACGGCTCATCACCATCGGCGAACCTGGCAAGCGCGGGCTGCGAACGTACGCTCAGTTGTTCATCGCGATCGCCGCTGCCAACGACGTGCAGTGCGACATCGCGCAGACGTCGGCCGTCATCTACGCCTACGGCTTCGCCGGTGACATCGACGTGTGCGAAGCCCTGTACTCGAGCCTGCTCTTCCAGATGGTGCGTGACTCCGACGCCTACGTACGCTCCGGGGCGTACCGCGGCGAAACGTCCGTGCGGACAGTCGTCGAAACTCGTGGACGACGACGCGTCAGCACGCAGGTCCGCAAGCCGGTGGCCGGAGTGACGGCGCGCCTGAACTTCCAGATGGCGTACGCGTCCCGCATCGGCGCTCGGTTGGCCGAGACGAAGCAGGAGACGGAGAAGGCGGCGATCGCAGAATCTGCCACGTCGTCTTCGGAAACTGCACTCGTGCTGCGTAACAAGGAAATCGAGCTGAAGGACTACTACTCGTCCAACTCCAAAGCGCGTGGGACGTGGCGGGGCGGTGGCCGCGCGAGCGCCGGGCATTCCTCGCATGCTCGACGAGCGGGTGATCGGGCGGCGCGCTCCGCACGCCTGGGAAACCTTCCGGAGATCGGCGGGGTGCGCGGGCAGCTCGACTCGTGAGGGATAAGCAGCGGAGCGCCGTTTACGAGGCAGAGACGTTGGTACGCACCATGTTCGATCGCGCCGACGAACGCGGGCTTCGGAGCGTCGAGGTCATGGGTTCCACCATCACCCTGCCGGTCGAGCGCAAATTCGGTTCCGTGGAGTCGGTCCAGGCGTACTGCGATCAGCTACTCGGACTGAACTGGGTTCGCGAGACCTGGCCTCGCGCAGCCGTTTCGGTGTCCGTACGGTCCCGCGCCGGTAATGCCGCCGCCCACTATTCGAACGACGTCATCGCCGTTCCAGACGACCGTGACGGCCGGTGGGCACTGCGAGAATTCGTCGTCCTGCACGAACTCGCGCACCACCTGGGCGACCCAGCCTCCGACGAGGCTTCCCACGGGCCCGAGTTCGTCGACCGCTACACGAGCCTGGTCGGCGAGATCATCGGGCCCGAGGCGGCCTTCGTTCTTCGAGCGATGTTCCTTGCCGGCGGTGTCCAGACAAGTTGAGGGTTATCAGCCCTCGGTGAACCGGGTGGTGCGCGAACCGGTCGGCTGGAATACTCGGCCTATGGAGGCATCGCGGAGATTAGTCCTGGTCAAGGGTGAGTCGGAACTCCCCGATCCGGCTGTCGCCGTCCGCAAACCCCCACTGATTCGTGAAGCCTACGGACGAGTGTTGAGGGAGGTCCGACGCGATCAGGATCGAACTCTCGACGACGTCGCCGCAAAGGTCGGGATGTCGAAGCAGTACCTCTCCGAGATCGAACGAGGCAAGAAGGAACCGTCGTCGGAAATTCTGCGCGCCATCTGCGAAGCGCTCGGGATGCCGCTCGAACACCTGCTGTTCCGAGCAGGCAACAGGATCGTTGCGCTCAACTCCCTCACCTTCGGACATTCTCCCGCACCGATCTCCGGTCCCGTCCTGATGGCAGCCTGATCAGTTCCCTTCGATGAGGGTGTCAGCCAGCCCGTAGGAGATAGCGTCGTCGGCAGTGAAGATCCTGTCGCGATCGGTGTCCTTACGGAGCCGCTCGACGCTCTGACCGGTGTGCTTACTCAGAATCGCCTCGGTCTGCTCCCGGATTCTCAGGATCTCGGCTGCTTGAAGCGCGAGGTCCGAGATGGTGCCGCTACCTTGCGTCGACGGTTGATGCAGCAGCACCCGCGAATGGGCGAGAACATGCCGATGGCCCGGAGTGCCGGCGGCGAGAAGCACTGCAGCAGCCGAAGCCGCTTGACCCATGCAGTACGTCGAAATCGTCGGTTTCAAGAACTGCATGGTGTCGTAGATCGCGAGCATCGCCGTGGTGGAACCGCCGGGAGAGTTGATGTACAAACCGATTTCGCGATCCGGGTTGTCGGCTTGCAGATGCAGCATCTGAGCCATCACGACGTTGGCGACGCCGTCATCGATCTCTGTGCCGAGAAAGACGATGCGTTCGTTGAGCAGCCTGCTGAAGATGTCGAAAGACCGCTCACCCGTTGGTGTTCGCTCGATGACACTGGGAATCGTGTACTGGGACATGACGTCACAATCCGATCTTGGGGAAGGTGGCTTGCGGTGCGATCTCGGCGAAGGACGTCACGACGCGGTCGACGATCCCGTACTCGCGCGCCTGTTCGGCGGTGAACCAACGATCCCGATCACTGTCGGTCTCGATCTCCTCGACGGTCCGGCCCGTTTCGGTGGCGAGGATTTCCTGCGATTGACGCTTCATCAGCTCGAGGCTCTCGGCCTGGATCGCAATGTCCACCGCAGTGCCACCGATACCTGCCGAAGGTTGGTGCATCATGATGCGGCTGTGCGCCAGGCTGATTCGCTTGCCGTGGGTACCGGAGCAGAGAAGCACCTGGCCCATGCTGGCGGCGAAGCCCATCGCGACCGTCACGACGTCGTTGGGGATGAGCTTCATCGTGTCGTAGATGGCCAGACCGGCAAACACCGATCCGCCGGGTGAATTGATGTAGAGCACGATGTCGCGCTTGGGGTCGGTGGTGGCGAGTAGTACCAGTTCCGAACACACACGTTCGGCCATGGCGTCGTTGACCTCGCCGGTGAGCAGAATGGTTCGCTGTCGGAAGAGCCTGTCTGTCAACAGGTCACGGTAGCCGGTATCTGTGGGCGCTTCGGTAGTCATGAATCCATTCCTACCGGCGCAGCGATGCCGGGGCCCCGCCTGTCTGCTGTGGGCAGACCGCCCCTGTTTTGCCCGCCGCCTTTGCC
>NZ_JAAOLG010000062.1:0-13125 GCF_011602025.1 Rhodococcus sp. IC4_135 | reverse complement strand
AGGCGCAGCGGTGGGGGAGGGCGCCGGTTGAGTGGAGGTGGTGGCAGGTGTCGTCGGGGTCGTTGTTCGCGCTGTTGTGGTCGTCGGTGAGGGTGTTGTCGATCGCGGTGTGGTGATCGCGGCACCGGTTCCCAGAGTCGGCAAAGGTCCGTCTACTTGCCACGTGCCATCGTTGGCCGTGAGCCGAATCTTCAAAGTTCCAGCACTTGTGTCGACTTCGACAATGGCTGCGGCGCTGGTTGTTTCAGGCAACGTCCGAGTTGAACTCAGAATCGCGACGGGGGTTGTAGGCCGCGCTCCGGCGATGGAGTCGGTGACTCGTTCGGGGCGTGTGACACGGCTCAACGCCACAGCCCACTGAGTCGGGGATGCGGTGGTATCGAGGAAGGCGTGCGCGTAATACATTGCGGCACTGGCAGGGCTGCGCACGGCCGAGGTGATCGGCATCGCCACAACCTCCTTTTCAGTGACCTCCTTGCCTGCCTCCGAGGTCAGACTTGCGGAGATACTTCCGTCGGCATTGGGTTCGGCGACTGTTTCAGTGCCGGCGCCGTCGGTGCCCACGATGACTGTGACTAGCAGGCGGCCGAGAAAAACGACACCAAACAGGATCGCGACGCCTGCGGCGAGCCTGGCGGGGCTGCGCAACGTCCAGTTCCGGATCGCGGTGGTGATCGGATTCGCGCCGGCACTCATCAGCGCGCCCCGAGATCTCGGTTCGGCCGTTCGATCGTTGCTGTCGACGGCGCCGAACTTTCTTCCCGTAACCCTGCGCGGGGTAAATCGCTACCGGAGGGCCGCGTGGAATGAGATTCCGCAGCAGGGCGATTGATCCGCACCCACGGACGCGACGAGGACTCCGACGACTCGGAGGAAACGTGGTCGTCCGCGCTCGGCCGATACACCGTTGTCGGAGCGATCACGGCATGCGCGCCGCCGTCCCACCGGCTCGACTCCTGCCGAGGAATGAAGACCTCTCCGTCGCCGGTGTCGTGAACGTCGAACCCCTCGGAGAAACCGCCATCAGATTCATGCTTGCGCAGATCCGCAACACCGCCGTGACGATTGCCTTCCGCTCTGCCCGCAGTGAGATCGATACCAGGCAAACGGTTTCCGGACTCGGCCTTGTCCATCGACACGCCGCGGAGTCCCGCCAGTGCGCCGGATACCGCGGCGGGGTCGCCGCTGCGCAGAGCTGCCAGTTTCGCCATACGTGAGCGGTCGCGGTAGTCGTCTGTTCGTGCAGCCGACAGTGCGCGTCCTTCCTGGCGGATGATCGGTGACTTGTTGCCGCTGGTCATGTCGGACCATTGCCCGCCTGCCCGGTCAGCCACAGATTTGGTGCCCTTGCGGCCCAACTCGAGGGCGTGCTCGGCCAGGCCCATCGCGGGGTTGGCGACCATCGACGACGCGGTCAGCAGTTTCTGTTTCCAAGAACCGTTCTTGTGGCGGTCCATCATGCCGCCGATGGCGCCGTGCGAGGACTGAGTGATCGTCTGGGAGAGGCGCTTGAAGGGGCGCAGAACCATCCAGAAGACCATGGTGAGGATGACGAGGAACCACAGTCGCCACGTTCCGTCCACGGCAGCATTCGTGTAGAGCTTGATCAGGAACATCAAGTACACCGACATCAATACTGCTGCGGCGACAGCCCACAGGTAGATCCCGCCGAGAATGCGTCCGACACGGGCAAGGACTGACCCGGAAACTATGGCGATAGGAATCCAGACCGGGGCGGTGATGATCGCCAATCGCAGAGCGAGTAGCGCCGAGATTTTGAGGATCGAAGCGCCGATCCAGAGGATGGACGGCATCGACGTCTTGATCATCGACATGAGGCCGACAGAGACGCGACTGGATTCCTTTCCCTGAAAGGTGGAGTAGGACAGCCCTTTTCCGTCGAGTTCTTCGACGACTTCCTCGTACTTCTTCTTCTTGTCTTCGTCGATCTCCTTCTGAGCCGAGTTGTCGGCGCTGATGCGCTCCTGCTCGTCGTAGGTGTAGGCGAGGGAGGTACGCAGCTTCGGCCACAGTTCTTTAATGTTCTCCGGACTGGCGTTGCTGCCGAAGTAACCCTTCTGAATGTCCGGGAGAATGATCCGATCGGTGATCACCAAACGAGGATCGGTATCCAAACCGGCCGCTTCGAAGATCTGACCTTGCGTTTTCGTGATCAACGCATTGAACGTATCGTCACCGATTGCGATTGCTTTGGCCGGCGCACCGACCATCAACCCTCCGATTGCCAACGCTGCCGCGCCGACAGCCAGCTGTTTGGTCACCGCTGCTGCATCCCCTCGCAAAGCCCGATAGAGAATAATCACCCCTGCAACTCCCAATCCGATCCCGATCCACGGGCCGTAGACCGTGGGGCGAAGGGAATCCGATACCGCGAGAACGATCTTGTCGAATTCTGCGAGTGCGCCCTCGCGGCCGGTTCGTTCACCATCAGCGGTGGTGTTCGCTTGATCATCGAGCCAGAACGCAGCAGCGGCGAATGATTGACCGATGGAGAGGAATTGGTTTCCCAGATCGGTTTTGCTGCGCACCAGGGAGACGCCGGTGATGTCGTCGCCGCAGCCCAGATCGTAGACATGCCAGGACAGCCCCGCCCACCCATGACTTCCGTACCCGGTGCCGTTGAAGCCAGCAGTGTCCGCAGGCTTGTTTTCTGATGCGGAATCGAAGAACGCAGGAGCAGCTTCATTCGGAGACTGCGGCCCCGGAACTTCCTTGCACGAGAACCCCAGAGCATTCGCCGTAGCGGGGCCGGACAGGGCGCTCATCCCCACAAGAACCATCACAGCGAGCAGCTGGACCACGCGCTGCACCCAAGGTGCGCGGAATCCGGTCTTGCGGAGAGTGGTGAGCATCGAGAAGGTTCCTTCCCAGGATTGGGGGATCAGGCTGCGGTGGCGCGCGAGTTCAGCGCTTGTGCGACGTGGGCGATGTGAACGAAATTCGTCCAATTCGCCCGAACAAGTTCGATGTCGCCGCCCAGGCGCACCACATAGGTGCGGGCCTCGTCGGCCCCGGTTTTCGCGGCACGCTGTTTGCGGGCTTCGTTGACGCGTTTGTCGTAGGTGTCTTCGCGACCACCACCGAGCTGATTGGCCAGGATGGACTCGTACCCCTCGCCCTCCTCGAGGCCGAGGAGTTTGAGAGCGTCGGAGATCGCGCCCTCGTTCGATCCGAGTCGACCAATAATGATTTCGTCGGTGAGCTGACTCTGGTCCTGATCGTCTCCACCATCGGAGAGGCCGAGAAAATCTCCGGGAAGCTGGCTGCACACCAAAGCGCGGGTACGGAATTTGCGGGTATCGCGGCCGAGGCGTACGTAGAGAGTTCTGCCGGCGCCGGACTGTTTCAAATACTTGTTTTCGTCGAGGAACAGCAGCTTCGCCAACGAGCGGGGCTTGTCGTAGATCAGGCGTGTGGCAAGCCACGCCGCCAGGTGAATCAGAGGCCCAGCCAAGCGCTGACTGTCGGTCGCATGCGAACCAGATGCCTTGTCGTCGATCTGCAGGCCCGGCATCGTCAGGATCGTGAGACGTTCGTCGACGATCGAGTCGAACAGTTCGGCAGCGTCGTCGTCTCCCGCGGTCTCGGAGGCGAAAAGTACCCGAGCATCGCGCAGACGGGACATCGATCGCAGCATCGGGCCGATGCGGCCGGCGGCACTGCGGACCCCCTCGCTGACGATGGTCGTGTTCTCCGGTGCAGCCTTCTCGAACCCGTGTTCCTCGGCGCCGTAGACCTTGCCGGCAGCGATCGCGTCGATCGCGTCGATGACTTTTCTCAAGTGATTGGTGGGGGCTCCTCCGACAGCCGCCGCGGCCATACGGACTGCACTCTTGGCGTCGCGGTCGCTGCTGTCGTCCGAGTCCAACATCGAGATCAGAACCCATGATGCGAGCTGTACGCGTTCGGCATGTGCGGCGGCGAGATCATCCGCGTAGGCCGCCGCAGCGGCAGCGACAGGGTCCGAACTGTTGGAGTACTCCGGCTGCTGCGGATCGTAGATCTCGTCGTCCCGATTGGGTTCGGCGACGACTCGGTAGACGTTGAGAACACCAGGCTTTGCGCCGCGGCCGGTGAGTTCGTACACCCGGGTGAACGGTTTGAGCTCAGGGAGTTCGGCGAGCTTACGCAACGGTCCGGACGGATCGAGGATCACCGCGTGCACCCCAAGCCGCAACGCTTGGTACGTGATCATCCCCGCCAGGTGCGTCTTGCCGGCACCCTGAACGCCGACCAGAGGCGTCAAACCGCCCTTGTCGAAGAAGTCATGCGCGGCGAACAAATTCCACGCCACAGGTCGCACAGAGATCGACGCGGTCTCGCCGAGGATGATCCCTTCCTCGTCGCCGATACGGTCGGCGGCAGCACCCATTCCGGCCGACGCTGCCAGGACGGACATCTGCCTCTTGTGCGCAGTGTTCGCGAGCTTTTCACCCGGCATGAATTCTTTGAGCAAATGAAATTGGCCGTCTTCGACTTCGAGTTCGATATCGGGCCCGTACTTCTGGACGAGATTGGATACCCGGTCGCGTGTCTGCTGCGGCGAGGATCCCGTCACCGCGATCCGCCACCACCCGGACGCGCGCGTTGCCAGAGCGCCGCCGTTCGACATCTCGGTTTCGAGACGTCGGGACAACCCGTGCTGCGCGGCTAGCGCGTCCGGGGGCGTCTCGTCGTGTTCGACGGTGTAGTGCCGGTACTGGGACTCGATCGCGTTGCGCTGCTTGCGGATGGAATTGAGGGTCTCTTCGCGGGTGTGCAATGTCAGCCGCTCAGACCATTCGAGTGCGTATCCGAGCTGATCGCCGAGAAGTTGCCACGGCAACTTCTGCTCCGGAATCGGTAGCGCTGCCATACGGCCGACAGTCACGACCGTCACGTAGGAGCGATAGGTGCGTCCCGCGACAGTTCCTTCGACGACGGTGTGGCCGTCGCCGGGGGTGTACGTCATATCGGTCAAGTTGGACAGCGCCTGCAGATCCGGCAGCCCCCAACCCGACGGTGCCTGTCCGGCTGAGGATTCCGTCAACGGCATTCCGACAGCGGCGGATCGGCGCAGCAAGTAGTCGATGGCGGCGCTGTCTGCCGGAAGTGCCTCCACACCGGGGGAGAGCATCACGCGCTCGATTTCCTCGATGTGCTCGGCCGCAGCGTTCTGCTCAGCCAACAAGACCTGCTCAGACCACTTCGTCAGCTTGGAGCCGCCCGGTAGTCCTGAGCAGTTGTCCGCAACGGCAACGATCGCCCGCGCGGTCATCGAGCGCCGGGGGAGCTCTATGCCCCAGTAACGCCGTTTCCGCGTGGAGGCGGAGTCGAGCAAAGCCACCTGCTGCCCGACGAGGTACTCATCCCACGGGAGTGCGCCGGGAACATCAGGCAGGCGACCTTCGGCGAGGCCAGCATGTGCGCGGCCCCATTCGGTAACCGGCCACGGTTCACGCAGGGTACGGCGATGAATGCCGGTGACGCCTTTCGCTCGGAGTTCGGAAAGTACGAGGGCCTCGTCACGGATGAACCGGGACTGGTCGGCGAGTGGACGCATGGACCACGTTCCGGGAGCTTGTGTGAACCACACAGTGGCGGTGTCGTCGGTGATCGTGACGTTGCCCATCACAGCCCGAAGCCGCCACTTGGACGCTTTCTTCAACCGGGCGTTGCTGCCGCGCTCGGCAGCAGCATTGCTCGAATGAGCACCGCCGTTCTTACCCGATTTCTTGCCTTGCCGGCGACGACTCTTACGTGACTCCGCCTCCTCGACGGGACTCTCGAAGTAGTCGGGCTCAGCAAAGGCGGATTCCTCGCGGTATCCCGAATCCGAAGTGCGGGGCTCGGCAGTCTGCAACCCGGCCTCACGGGCAGCGCGTAGCCACGACTCAGGAATGACCGCGGGAGGCAAAGCGCCGGGAGGCGGAACGAGATCGGTCGGGTCGTACCGGCTACCGGAATAACTCATGTCTCACCTGTTCTTCTCGGTCGTGGTGGGGTGGGCGGAGGTAAGTCGTACGCGCGCAATTTGATCGGCGATCGATACGACCTGCGCAGAGGTCGGGGACTTCTTCGGAGAATTGGTCGCCGGACGAGGCGAGCGAAGGTCGTTGATCGCAGAGCGGGCCAGAGAGCCGAGGGTGCGTTCGGTTCCGAGTCGTTCAGTGAAACGTTTGGTGCCGTAGTACGTCAGCAGGCACATGCCCATCACGGTCCACCCGTTCGGGGGTAGTGAGAGCAGTCCGAACACGAGGATCCATGAGCCAATCGCAAGGAGACTGCCGATTCCTGCAGACTGATATCTGATCGGTTTCGGGAAAGCTCTCCCGGGCGGGCCGAGCCAGTGCTGATCTACCCGGTAAAGATCGTCGTCGGTCTCGATCACGGCAACACTCACCGTCGACGCTGGGCGACGGTGTACCAGATGTAGAACAGGATGGCGAAAGCGATGACGGCGCCGAAGATGATGGTCATGACGGACATGAAGATGATTCCTCTCGAAAAGTGTTGAGCGCGAAGAGCGAAGAGTGCTCACATGCCAGGGACGAACAGCTTCATGATCGATGTGCCCACGTTCATTGCGGCATCCGGATTCGCGGACAAGCCGAACCAGCCCAGTCCGATAACAGACAGTCCGGCGATGGTGATCACCGAAGACCATGAGGACTTGATCGCTTTCGACAGCAGCACGACCGCACTCACTCCGAGGATCGGCGGGACGACCTGCTGGCGGAGGAACGTTCCCACACCGCCGGTATCGATTCCCTCCTGCGCTAAGTAGTTCAGCTGCGCTGCAGCCTCGAACGTTGTGTGAAGCATGATCTCTCCCAAAGGGGCTCGCTGGATCGGAATGGTCGTGGCGTGAACGTTCGCACATGCCGAGAATCGGCACCAGGACGTTTCGCACGCGCTCGGGCGTGTCGCGCCTCGATGCAATTCGAAACCCCTATCCGGATCGGTATCTCTCAATGCCGCTGCCGATGAGGAGAATTCACCTGCCATTCGCGCCACCGAATCCGGCCATCCGATCGGCATCCCGTTCGGCACATGCTTTCGGCATGTGCGCCAGGGGAACCCGGGCCCCCACTCCCTTTGGGAGACGCCTCCCCCCTACGGGGGGAGGCGTGGTTGAGAAAAACGCCGCTCCGCCGAAGCCGAAATCGCTTCCGAAAATCGCATGCGAAATTCGCTTCCGAAAACCCCTCTCTGAGGGGTGATTTCAGACCCGTTTTCTGGACCTGAAAATGCTCCCGCTGCCGGCTCTCAGTCGCGACACGCCCGAGCGCGTGCGAAACGTCCTTGTCGGTTTCCGCCAGCCCGCGTTGACTGTCCCCACATCAGCACTCCCACAACACCGAAACGAGAAAGGATCCCGCGATGCCGTCGAACGATCCGGTAGGCGAATTCTTCCGAGACGTGTTCGGGAGCGATGGGACCTCCTCTGGCCCAAAGGAACCGAAACCTCGGGATCAGCCGATCGAGCAGAAGCTGACACGCTTCACGCCCTGCGTCATCGCAGTTCTCGTCGGCGCCGTGATCGCGTGGTGGGCGCCCACGCTGCTCACTGCCGATCAGGTCGCCGGCCAATGGCCGGAATCAGGACGCTGGGCGCAATGGCTGATCGACTTCCGTCCCCGCCTCGTTGTTGCGGTTGTCATCGCTGCCGTGATCGACGCCATCCGATTTCTCCGCTGGCGGCAACGCCGCATCCTCGCTGCCGTTGTTCGACAGACCACCGGCCACAACGCAACCCGCATCCAACTCAGCTGGCGTACCGGGTGGCACAGCACACACTCCGCGAAGATTCGAATTCCACTCGGATCGGTAGTCGACGAACTGCGCTTCACCAAGCTCGACACCGCGCTCAACGCACTGATCGTCGGAGAGCCCTACCCGCAACGAGTCCGGGCCAAGTTGCCGATCGTCACTCCCGCATTGCCGGAGCGATTCCTGCTTCGTCGGCCAATTGAGCCGAAGGAAGACGCAATACAGATCATCGACATCAGTCCCGAACTCAGCGCCCCGGGTGCTGTCCAGGAGATCGAGAAATGAACACTCGCAAAACGGCTGCCCGCCAATGGAAGTACAAGCCCGTATACCGTGCTGACACCGGCGCGCTCACCATTTCGCGTGAGCCTGTGGCACCGGACGGGCGCAGTGACCGCCATCGGCTGCTCGCTGACCTTCTCTCCGGTGGGAAAGCTCTCCAGGGCGTTACCGTCAAGGTCACGGCAATCTTCTCCAACGGTGCCGAAGCTGCCTACGAAATCGGTTACACCAGCACCCTGTCCACCGGACTGCAGGGCAACCGCGACAAGCTCAGCGACGCTCTCCTCGCAGCACTCGGAACACACGAGTCCGGCCAACTGTGGAAGATCTCTTGGGACCCGGACGAGCCCAAAATCAAAATTTCGCTACGCATGCCGCTCGGAACAATGCTCATGCATCACCTTCGAGTCCCGGTGTCCGAGCTTCCCGTCCCGCAGCTCGACCACCGTGGGATCGCTGAACGTCAGCAAATGGACTGGCCCACCAGCGATCCGAAGAGGATGGGTAAACGCCTGCACATTCCCTTCGCGTCCTGCGAAACCGACAACGGGACCGTCGATGCGTACTGGAACGTCTCCGACGACTCCGCCTCCCCACACATGCTCGTCGTCGGCCCCACCGGAGGCGGCAAGACCGTTCTCTTGACCACGGTCATCACCGAGCTGGTGCTGCGCGGTGTCCCTGTCATCGGCGTAGACCCCAAGCGCATCGAATTGCACCAATTCCTCGGATACCCCGGTGTCCCCGCGGTGGTATTCGATCCCATCCGAGCGGCGTACCTGATCTACGCGCTCTGGAAAGAGATGCACGCCCGCACCAAATACATGCAAGTCAATCGCCTCAGCGCGCGCACCATGCCGCCTCTGGTCGTGATCCTGGACGAATTTTTCATTCTCTCCGCAGCATGGAGCCAGCTCAAAGCGAGCGGCACCGACCAGGAGAAGGAAGCCATCAAGTTCACCAACCCCTTGGGGCGTATCGGTGAACTGGTGGCATTGGCCCGATCCGCAGGTATCCGCCTCGCCGTGGGGGTGCAGCGACCGGATGCTCATTTGTTCGGAAAGGACTCCGGAAGCGTCCGCGACAACTTCCAGACCCGAGCGGCGCTCGCCCGTCTGAGTGCTGACGGCGCTTACATGATGTGGGGCGACGGCAGTGTCGGCAACGACATCGACAAGAACATCCGAGGCCGCGCCACCGTCAGTGCACCCTCCGGTGACCCCGCGCTCGCGCAGGTGTGGTTTACCCCCACCATCGACGACCATCCCGCCGCCCGTAGTGGCCTGAGCAAGGACGAACTGAGCGCTGTCGAGAGCCTGCGCCCAGTCCGCGACACCCCCGTTTACTGCTTTTCTGCGGAGTTGCCAGCCTTCATCGGAGAAGAACAACAACTCATCGACTCGATGGCCGACGACGTCCGCGAGCCCGTCGCTGTCACCGGCACTTCCTCGGTCTCGTCGATCGTCGACCAGATCGACGACGCGCTCCCCGCCCTCGCTCTCACCAAGGGCATGGAGATCGTCTACGACCTCTCCGATCCGGATGCCCGAGGAACCGTCCTGTCCGTCGAGACCGTCCGCCCCGTCATCCGCAGCAAAGAAGGCGCGATCACCGACGAAGGATTGGTGAAAGTGCAGGTGTCCGTCGAATCCGTCGGCAAGCACACCGAAGTCGTGGTTCTCGATTGCTCCGGAACCGACACCTTTTTCCTTGCTTCCGTCGACCTCGGCGCCACCAGAGGCGCGCACGACGACTGACCTGAACATCCACCATCAGCGCCGACTCGGCCTATCAGAAAGGTCCCATCATGGCAGTGCGAATCGAACGAGCAGTGATTCTCGACCCGGAACACATCAAGGCCATCCAGACCACGTTCAAAAACGAAGGCCCCGGCGACCCCGTCGTGCGCGCCTACCGCGAAGCGTTGCGTGCGACTGCCCCGAGCTGGCTGCCCAGCGTCAAGGAAGACACCAACACCGTCTCCCGCGGCCGTCTCGGCGAGCTGCTGGACGCTCTCGCCTCGCGCCGCGATCTCGTCGACTCGATCCCCGACGGCGATGCGAAAACCAAAGCATTCAGTGAACTCGACAAGCTGCACGACGAGATCACCGACATGGTCACCCAACTCGACGCCAACACAGGCGCCGGAGGCCAGTGATGTCCGCCCCGCAGATGACCGTCGCTATCGACGACGGAGGCCGCACAGCGACGGCGCATGTGCCGTCGCAGGCAACGACGATCGGCCTGCGAGGCGACTCCGAACAAGAACTCATGACCAGGGTCTTCACCCAAGCCACGGAGGAAGCGCGCACCGCCCGCCGGACCATCAGAGTCTCGGTCACCGGTGTCGATACCGCCCCGATGTACTTGGAAGTCGATCCCGACAACACCATGCGCACCGTCTCAGCGCCTCCGAGAGCGGAGCAACCAGACCGCACCAGCGTGGAGACACCCCGCCGGGATCAGCCTCGCCCACCCGTCAAACGAACCCCGGTGGTTCAGGTCTCTGCGAGCGACCCTGCCCCCAGTGAAGACCGGGGACAACAGGTGAACGCGGTGACTGAACCGGGAGTCGAGCACAACGGGCGTGCACCGCAGCCGACGCGGGAGTTCGACCGAGGCGGCAATGTCGGCCACAACAGCTGGGCGACAGAACCGGTACCCACCCTGCGGCCTCGCCCCGTCAGCTCGGCGCCTGCGAGTGCGGGACCAGGGGCGGAGGAACCAGCCCGCATCGGACTTCGAGGTCGCCTCAACGCGATCTTGAATCTGGGGCTGGCACCCAAAGCCGGGTCCGCGGAAACACGCCAACGCATCGCGGGAGCCACCGTCGCTCGCCCCATCCCCGGATTCTCGATCGTGACCGTGGCCAACACGAAAGGAGGCGCCGGTAAATCACCCATCGCCGCCGCACTGAACGAAGAGATCGCGACCTACCGTGGGCCCGGCAGTTCGGTCTGCGTCGACGTATCCGACGTCGGCGGCACGTTACCCAAACGCGCCGCGATCACCCCACCCGTCGGGCAAGACGTGAACGCGCTGATCGCCGCCGCCGCCGCCGCAAACGGCAACCTCGTCCCCGGCCGGCTCTCGCAGTACCTGACCCGGCAACCACGGGGCGGCGACATCCTCGCCGGCAGCTCCGGTGCTTCCGGGGCCGCGTTCAGCTACGACGACGCCGCCGAAATCGGGCGCATCCTGTCCGCACATCGCGAAATCCTCATCGCAGACACCGGGAATGTTTTTCTCTCCGGGGGCTGGAAATGGGCCACCGAAAATGCCGACGTTCTCCTCGTCCCAATGCCGCTACGCGAGGACATCGACCTCATCGACATGCTCACCCTGCTCACAGTCCGCCACGGGACAGCGATCCTGGACCGCACCATCGTTCTGATTACCGACGGTCCCGGCGATGCACCGGGCGTCGAAGTCCCCGAGGTCGAGAAGCTCAGGGATCTCGGTGTCCACAGATTCGCCCGGATGCCGTACGAGCCAAAGTTCGCATCCGGTGGTCCCATCGCCCTACCCCAACTGCTTCCCGCCACAGCCACGGCACTGACCGTTCTCGCCGCCATGGTCGTGGACCTCATCGCCCAACCCGCCCACTGATCAACTCCTCATTTCCCCTTCATGAAAGGCACCACCATGGACATCACCGCAGGTAACAGGTCCGCGCGCCGCGCCCAGCAGAAAGGCCGGCACCGCCGCCAGAGCGCCACCCGCCAGGGAACCGCAGCCCTCGTCGTCGCCGCAGCAGTCGCGGCCGGCATCGGCCTCGCGGCACCGGCAGGAGCTGAGCCGATCCAGGGCGGCGTCACCGGCGAAGGCATTCAGGGCGGCGTCAACGGCGGCGGTGCAACCGACCCCGAACCCGCCGTCACCGTGCCGGAGGCACAGCCGGAGCCGATCTACTGGGTGACGCCGCCCGCCGAATACCAGAACGTTCCGTCTCAGCCGTTGCCCAACTGGGATTACGATGCCGGCCAGTACACGGCCCCGGCCGACTACAGCGTCGCCCCGGTCGATTACGGCAACATTCACTTGCCCGGCCCCGTCGAGATCGTCGCGCCGATCATCGCCCCGAAAGCCATGGGCCGGATCGGGGACTTCGTTTTCGAGCAGAAGGACTGGATGAGCGATGCCGATCTCGAACGCACCAATAACACCTCGGGCGTCATCGAAAGCCAGGTCGCGACGTTCTACGCCTCGATCGGCATCCCGGTCGACCGTGCAAGCCGTATCGCCGGAGCGCAGCTCGCGGGTGGCGTGGGAGGGGCCTTGGCTGGTGCTGCTGCACTCGGTGTTCCTGCTGCCACGGTGGGCGGTTTGATCGGTGGAACTATCGGTGGCACAAGCGCTTTGGGATTGTTCAGCCCGGTTCTGACACCCATCGGCGCGGTGCCCGCGGGTGTTGTCGGCACTGCGGCCGGAACATTAACTGGCGCAGCGGTTTTGGGCCTTCCCGCCGCGGCGGTCGGCGCAGTCGGAGGCGGAATCGCGGGCGTTGCAGCCGCAACCGCCTACGGCGCAGGCGAATTGGGAGAACCTGTCGATGTCAGCGACCAGATTCCCGATGTTGATCAGCCTGCCGTGACGACCCAGACGCAGAACACACTCGACGAGTGGAGCAACTCGGGACCGATCGGTCAGGCTGTGGCCACCACCGTCCGCGACACCGTCGCCGCTGCACCGGCAATCGATGAGCAGGCACGCGACTTCGTCGCAGCCCAGCCCGGAGGCGAGCAGATCGTCGAGCAGGTGGACGCTGCGCTGACGGACTTCTTCACCAACGCCAGCCCCGGCCTCGCGTCGCAGCTGATCAGCGACGCAGTCGGCGCAGGCGTACCCGCGTAACTCCACCCAGTCAGACCAATTCAGGGCGGGTGGCACGTTGCCACCCGCCCTGAACGCTTCCTCCACCACCGCCAGAACCGGACTGACCACGAAAGACATCTCAGGAAGTTAACAGTCAAGCCGCGAGCACGAGAGGAGGTGGGAAGGCATGGGTTTCGTCGTAGGTTTGTCCGGTTTGCAGGCAGTGGTGGAGTTGTCCGAGGAATTTGTTGAACA
>NZ_JAAOLG010000061.1:0-13165 GCF_011602025.1 Rhodococcus sp. IC4_135 | reverse complement strand
AGGAAGACAGCCGGTAGCCCCCCTTTGTCCCACCGATGACTGCCGGCCTTGCCCCTCGGTGCGGGCGCCGACGCAGGCCCTGATCGGTAGCCGGCGGATCTGCTTGCACTGCGGGATTTTCGCCTTGACATTGCCCTATGGGGGAAGGTGGACAGTGGTTTCAGCAGAGCAGTTGGAACTTCGCGGCGCCGTGACACGAGCAGGGTGGCGCCGTGCTGAAGGGAAGCCGGGTATGTCCTCCACACCGAAGAGTCAGAGCAGTTTCCTCCACCTCGCTGTGGGTGGGTTCGTGATCTTGCACGTGCTGTGCTGCGGGTTGCCGCTGTTGATCGCCGCCGGAGTCCTCGGCGGGGTGGGAGGCGCGAGTTTCGCGGCCGGCTACGGGTGGTCGGCCGCCGGTCCGGGCCTGCTGGCCGTGGGGTTGGTGATTTGGTTCATCCGGCGCCGCGGTGCAGGTACCGGTGGTGATGGGACTGATTGTTGCGCCCCCGACCGGCATTCCCTCCCCCGCGACGAGCACGCACAGGAAATCCTGGACCGGGCACCGGCTGGGGCGGGCACGGAGGCCGGCAAGTGAGCAGTTCGTGGGGGTTGGCGTTCTTGGCGGGGATGCTGGCCACGGTCAACCCGTGCGGGTTCGCGATGCTGCCGACGTATCTGGCGTATTTCATCGGCGCTGACTCCCGCACGGGGGGCGCCCGACCGTTGTGGGCCGGGGTGCGTGCTGGGGCGGCGTTGAGCGCGGGATTCTCCATGGTGTTCATCGCCGCAGGCTTGTTGGTGGCGGTGGGGCTGCGCTCCATCGCCTCAGCCATGCCGTGGGCTGCGGTGGGTATCGGGGGCGTGCTGATGCTCGCCGGGCTGGGCATGCTGGCCGGGTGGCAGCTGTCCGGGTCCCGGTTGAACCTGAACCGGTTCCTCACACCGGACAAGCCCGGTTCCGGTCTCAAGGGGGTCTTCGGCTACGGGGTCGCCTACGCGGTGGCCGCGCTCTCGTGCAGTTTGGCGCTGTTGTTGGTCGTGGTGGCCCAGGCCACTGCCACGGGGAGCCTGGTCGGGTTGCTGGTCGTTTTCGCGGCCTACGCCGCGGGGTCCTCGGTGGTGCTGATGCTGCTGTCGGTCGGGGCGGCCTTGGCCCGCCATTCCCTGGCCCGGCGCATGCAACGGCTGCTGCCGCTGGTGCACCGCCTGAGCGCGATCGCGCTGATCCTGGCCGGTGTGTACCTGGTGCTCTACTGGCTCCCGGCCCTGTCCGGCGGGGCGGCCGGGTCGCTGCTGGGCTTTTTGGCCGCACCGATCAGCGCATCCAGTGTCGCTGTCACCGAGCTCGTGGCACGCACCTGGCCTGCACTGACTGCCGCAGCCATCCTCGCTGTGCTCCTCGCCGCCGTCCTGTCCCGGCACCGCCGTCCCAATCCCCGGACCGGACGCCCCGCCCGGGAAGCCGAGGACAACGACGACGACCCGGCCTCGTGCTGCGCGCCGGACCCGCAGGCCCTGGAGCCCTCCAGCGGCCGTGAAGACCAGCGAGGAAACCGATGACCCGCACCCGCAGCCGCCGCGTCTACACCCTTGCCGCCCTGTGCCTGGCCGCCGTGCTGGTGGCGGTCCTGGCGGTCATCGCCCTGAACCGGGGAAATCCGGCCTCTACTGTGGCCGGGGACGGGCCGGTGGAGATCACCTCCGTCGACGGCGAGGAGGTGACGGTACCCTCTGACCGCCCTACCATGCTCTACTTCATGGCCAGCTGGTGCGCCACCTGCATCCCGCAGGCGACTGCGATGGACGAGCTGGAGGAACAGTATGCCGATCGGGTCCGGTTCGTGGCCGTGGACGTGACCCCGGAGAACACCAAGACCGAGGTGGACGGGTTCCGTACCGCGGCTGGGGCCCCCGAGCACCCCTACGTCGTGGATGAGACCGGGCAGCTCACCAAGCGCTACGGCATCACGTCACTGGACTCCACCGTGGTCGTGGCCCCGGACGGTGAGGTCCTGGACCGCGCCGACGGCACGCCTATGAAGGCCGAGGCGCTGCGGGCATTCCTGGACGGAGCGCTCTCCTGACCTGGAACCCAGTTCGCCCCCCCTACCTCGACCGCTGCCTGCCCCGGCGTTGCACGGCCGATTCCGGCTGAACGCGTCCCTTGTCCGCGGCCGTGTTGGAAAACTGTCCTGTCGAAGGACACCTGGAGGTCGCTGTGCCCGGAAAGTCGATCGAGGAGAACCTGCCGGACGGTGCGGTGGTCCTGTCCGTGCCCGGACTGCGACAGGCACCGGTGCTCGGCGGCGGGTGCTGCGCTGTGACCGCAGAGGACGCGATCTGCGACGAGCTGGTCAGCTGGCCGGCGATCGTCTCAGCCACCATCGACCCGCAGGCGCAGACCGCCATGGTCGTCCTGGACCCCGAGATGGAGGACCCCCTCGCCGACGCCGTAGAGGCGGTGCGCGACCTGGGCTTCCCCGCCGTGGAGATTCTCCGCCGCGCCTGAGCGATCGGCCGCCTGCCCGTCCCGGATTCCGGCCCACCCCTTGACCTTCCCCCGATGGGGAAGGTGCACAGTGGGTTCAGCACACCAATGAGGAAGGCTTCTGTCGGGAGTTCTTCCCCCAACGATTCGTGGAGGTTCCATGCCTGACACTGCAGTTCCCGAGTTCGATCTGGCCATCATCGGCTCCGGTGGCGGGGCCTTCGCCGCCGCGATCCGGGCGACCAACCTGGGCCAGCGAGTGGTGATGATCGAGCGGGGCACCGTCGGGGGCACCTGCGTGAACACCGGGTGCGTGCCGTCGAAGGCGTTGCTGGCCGCCGCGGACGCCCGCCATGTGGCCCTGGACGCGTCCGGCCGATTCCCGGGGATCAACGTATCCGCCGGGCCGGTGGACATGCCCGGGCTGATCGCGGGCAAGGACGCCCTGGTGGAGGGGATGCGCTCGGAGAAGTACGTGGACCTGATCGAGGACTACGGGTGGGACCTGCGCCAAGGTGACGCCTCTTTCACCGGCGACGCCGAGGACCCGGTGCTGGAGATCACGAACGCGGACGGGGCCGTGGAGACGGTGCGGGCCCGCCACTACCTGGTGGCCACGGGCTCACGTCCGTGGACTCCGTCGATTCCCGGCGTGGAGGAGGTTGACTACCTCACCTCCACGACCGCGATGGAACTGCAGGAGGTCCCGGAGTCGATGATCGTGCTCGGCGGGGGCTACGTGGCCCTGGAGCAGGCCCAGCTCTTCGCCCGGCTGGGCTCGAAGGTCACGGTGCTGGTCCGCTCCCGGCTGCTCTCCGGCGAGGAGCCCGAGGTCTCGAAGACGCTCCTGGGTGTCTTCGCCGATGAGGGCATCCAGGTGGTGCGCCGGGCCGCGGTCGAGTCCGTGGCCACCGACCCGGCCACCGGTGGTGTTGTCGTGGCCGCCACCACGCGGGCCGGGCGCCAGGAGTACACCGCGGACCGGCTGCTGGTGGCCACCGGACGCCGGGCGGTCACCGAGGGCCTGGGCCTGGAGACGGTCGGGGTCGCCACCGGGGACCGTGGGGAGATCGTCGTGGAGGACACGCTGGCGACCTCCAACCCGCAGATCTGGGCGGCCGGGGATGTCACCGGGCACCCGGAGTTCGTCTACGTGGCCTCGGCCCACGGGGTCACCGCGGTGGAGAACGCCTTCAACGACACCGGGCAGCGGATCGACTACACCCACCTTCCCCGGGTCACGTTCACATCCCCGGCCGTGGGCGCGGTGGGGATGACGGACAAGCAGGCGCGGGAGGCGGGCATCCGGTGCGAGTGCCGGGTCCTGCCCCTGGAGTACGTGCCGCGGGCGCTGGTGAACCGTGACACCCGGGGTTTCGTCAAGATCGTCGCCGACGCCGATACCGGGCGGATCGTCGGGATCACCGCGGTGGCCAAGGAGGCAGGGGACCTGGCCGCGGCCGGGGTCTACGTCGTGTCCGCGGGGATGACGGTGGACCAGGTGGCGACCCTGTGGTGCCCGTACCTGACGATGGCCGAAGGTCTGAAAATCGCCGCCCAGTCCTTCCGCACCGACGTGTCCAAACTGTCCTGCTGCGCCGCCTGAGGCCCGGACCATTTCAAACGCACCAGTCCGCCGGAAGGAACGACCATGACCGATTACGACCCCCACGAGGTCACCGAGCGGTTGAGCACCGCCGAAACCGGGATGCAGCCGTGGCTGTGGTTGCCGCTGCTGCGGCTGCTGGCCCAGGGCGACCCGGTGGACCCCCAGGACCTGGCGGCCGCGGTGGGCCGCCCGGCCGAGGAGGTCCGTGGCGCCCTGGAAGCGGTGCCCGACACCGAGTACGACGGTGAGGGGCGGATCATCGGCCTGGGCCTGACCCAGCGGGCGACCCCGCACCGCTACGAGACCGGCGGGGAGCAGCTCTACACCTGGTGCGCCCTGGACACTCTGATCTTCCCCACCCTGTTGGGTGCGGCGGCACGGATTGAATCGGCCGACCACGCCACCGGGGCGCCGGTGCAGATCCACGTCGACGGCTCCGGGGTCACGAGCGTGGAGCCGGCCAACGCCGTGGTCTCCCTGGTCAATCCGGAAGACCTCAGCTCCATCCGCTCGGCGTTCTGCCACCAGGTTCACTTCTTCGCCTCCACCGACGACGCCGCCCCCTGGCTGGAGAACCACCCCGGGGCCACCGTGATCCCCGTGGCCCAGGCCTACCGGCTGGCCACCACCATGGCCGAACAGATGCTCGCCCAAGTCCCCACCGAGACCTCCGGCAACGGGGCAGGCTGCGGCTGCTGACACCGCATGTCCTGCCCCGACACGGGCTGGGGCCGCACGACGAGTTCGACGAGTAGAACCGAAAGATCCACCGAATCTGAAGGAGAAACATCATGAGCGAACATTTCGACGTGGCAGTGCTGGGCATGGGCCCCGGTGGTGAGGTCGCGGCCAGCCGCCTGATCCAGGCGGGGAAGAAAGTCGTGGTCTTTGAGCGGGAGCTGATCGGTGGGGAGTGCGCCTACTGGGCGTGCATTCCCTCCAAGACGGTGCTGCGCCCGGCCGAGGCCCGCACCGAGGTCCACAAGGCCGCCGGGGTGTCCGGGGCCGAGGTGGACTGGGCGTCCACCCGCGAGTACCGGGATTACATGATCCGCGACCTCGACGACTCCGCCCAGGTCGAGGGCCTCGACAAGCAGGGTGCGACCGTCATCAAGGACGAGGCCCGCCTCACCGGCCCCGGACGGATCCAGGCCGGGGAGCGGGAGATTACCGCCGAGCACATCATCATCGCCACCGGCTCCGAGGCCGTGATCCCCCCGCTCGAGGGGATCGAGGAGATCACCGCCTGGACCAACCGGGAGACCTACACCACCGACGACCTGCCTCAGCGCGCCGTGATCGTCGGCGGCAGCGCCGTCGGGGTGGAGACGGCCACGTTCCTGGCCCGCTTCGGGGTGCAGGTCACCCTCATCCACCGCGGGGACCGTCTGCTGGGTCGTGAGGACCCCCGGGTGGGGGAGCTCGTCCACGACTACCTGGCTGAGACCGGGGTCGACATCCGCCTGGGCGCCTCGGCGGCAAAGGCTCGCCGGGACGGTGAGGACAGCGTCATCGAACTCGACGACGGCACCGAGGTGGCCGCCGACGTGGTGATCTTCGGCACCGGCCGCAAACCCCGTACCAAGGGCCTGGGCTTCGAAGACGCCGGGGCACGCCTGGGCGAACACGGCGAGGTCCTCATCGATGAGCACGCCCAGGCCGGGCAGAACCTGTGGGCGATCGGCGACGTCACCGGGGTGATGCCCTTCACTCACGTGGCGAAGTACCAGGGGCGGATCGCCGCCGATGCGATCCTGGGCCGGGCCCACGCCGCGACCTATGAGGGGATCCCGCGGGTGGTGTTCGCCGACCCGGAGATCGCCGCCGCCGGGCTCACGCAGCAGCAGGCGGAGCAGCGCGGGATCCGCACCACCGCCACCGAGCTGGACTTGTCCAACGCCATCGCCCGGCCCTGGACCTACGAGCAGGACCCGCGCGGACACCTCGGGCTGCTGGCCGACACTGAGCGGAAGGTGCTGATCGGGGCGTGGGCGATCGGCCCGCAGGCCGGGGAGTGGATCCACCAGGCCTCCCTGGCCATCCGGGCGCAGCTTCCGCTGGAGACCCTGTTGGACCAGGTCGCCCAGTTCCCCACCTACCACGAGGCCTACCAGGCCGCCCTGGAGCAGCTGGAGGTCTGACGCCCCCGGCCCGACTCCACGTGCCACCCCGCCCCGTCCAGGTAAGGATCACCGTGAACGTCTCGGAAGCACCTGAAGACCGGCCCGCCCCGGAGCCGACCGGACAGGACCCGGGTGCCGGTGTGCACGGTGGGTTCCCGGACATCGGTGCCCTGGCCCCGCTCGGTGACGGGCTCTCGGCCGCCCTCGTCGGCCCGGACGCGGCCGTGGAGTTCTTCTGCCCGTTGCGCTTCGACGCCCCCGCGCTGGTGTTCCCTGTGCTGGACCGCCGGCGCGGGGGCCGGCTGAGGTTCGGCGCGGTCGCGTCTTCCGGTGCTGCGCTGCCGGTGACCCGGCGGTGGTACCGGCCCGGCAGCGCGGTGATGGTCCTGGAGTGGGGTGGGGCCTCAACGACCCTGGCGCGGATGAGGATGGCCATGACCTGGCCGCCCCCGCAGCACGGCCAGGAAATCCTGTGGGTGCTCGAGGGCGTCAACGGCTCGGTGGATGTCGAAGCGGTCCTGGAACCCCGGCCCGGGTTCGGGGCCACACCCGTCGATCTGAGCGTCAGTGACGGGCTGGTCACCCTCGCCTCCGAGGCTGAACCGGTGCAGTTCGCCGTCTCCGGCCTACAGCTGGACGACCGAGACGGGGGCAGCGCCGGCGGGCAGGCGGTGCTCCACGCCGGGGACCGGTGGGCCGGGCGCCTGATGATCGGGGCCGGGGCAGGTCCCTGTACAGCGGAACCGGAGGAGGTGGCCGCAGCACTGGAGGCCACCGATGAAGCGTGGCGGCAATGGTCCCAGAACCTGGTCTATGAGGGCCCGGCCCGGGAGGCGGTGATCCGCAGCGCGATCACGCTCAAGCAGCTGATCTACGCCCCCAGCGGGGCCGTGACGGCCGCGGCCACCACGTCCTTGCCCGAGCAGATCGGCGGGGAACGCAACTGGGACTACCGCTACACCTGGTTGCGCGATGCCAGCTTCACCCTCAACGCCCTCTACCAGCTCCAGTGCTACCCCGAGACCAACGCCTACGCCCGCTGGCTGTGCACTGCCACCGCCGGGGCCGGACTGCCGTTGCGTGTGCTCTACCGGGTGGACGGGGTCACCGAGATCCCCGAGTCCTCCCTGGCGGAGGTGACCGGCTACCGCGGCAGCACCCCGGTGCGGGTGGGCAACGAGGCCGAGACCCAGCTGCAGCTGGACAGCTATGGTGAGCTGCTGGACTGCCTGAGCATCTGCGAGGTGTTCGGCGATGACGTGATGCGCACCGAATGGCCGCACTTCCGCCAGCTCGTGGACTTCGTCGCCGAGCACTGGCAGGAGCCCGACAGCGGGATCTGGGAGGTCCGCAACCACCCACGCCACTTCGTCCACTCCAAGGCCTTGGCCTGGACGGCCCTGGACCGCGGCTGCCAGCTGGTGGACACCTACGGGCTGGACGGGGATCTTCCCCGGTGGCGCGCAGCAGCAGACCAGTGCCGCCAGGAGGTCTTCGACTCCGGAGTCACCGACGGGCACTTCACCCGCGCCTACGACGACCCGTCCATGGACGCGAGTCTGCTGATGCTGCCCATCATCGGGTTCATCGACGGTGACCACCCGATCATGACCAGAACCATCGAGGCCGTCCGCGCCCAGCTCACCCCGCATTCCACCGTCCACCCCGGGCTGCTCTACCGCTACCGCCTCGACGGGCCCGACAGTCTCGGGGACGGGCTGGCCGGCACCGAAGGGGCATTCACCATCGCCAGTTTCTGGCTCATCGAAGCCCTCGCCCTGGCCGGGAACACCCGCGAAGCCAACGAACTGTTCGAGACCCTGGCTGCCCTAGCCGGGGACCTGGGCGCCTTCGCCGAGGAGATCGACCCCGCCACCGGCGCCCAATTGGGCAACACCCCGCAGGCGTTCACCCACATCGGCCTCATCAACGCCGGCCTGCGCCTGGCCGGAACGTCCGCCAAAGGACAGGCCCCCGCATCTGCGGCCCCGGCACCCGCACCACGGACCGGTTGACCGTTCCGCTGCCCCTGAAATCCTCCGGTCATCACCCCGGGCACCGACGTTAGGCACAACGATGGACGACACTGTCTCGACTCTGATCATCTTTGGCGGCACCGGTGACCTCGCGTCCCGGCTGCTGCTGCCGGGCCTGGGCCGGCTGCTCACCGAGCAACCGGACCGGCGGATCCGCCTGATCGGCTCCGGCAGAAGCCGGACCGGCGGATCCGCCTGATCGGCTCCGGCAGAAGCTCGCGCAGTGACGAGCAGTGGACCGACACCGTCCGGGAGGCCTTCGACACCGTCGAGGCGACCGGGCCGGCTGTGGAGCACGCACTGGCGGACACCCGTTACCTCAGCGCGAACACGTCCTCGGCTAAGGACCTGGAGCAGCTCCTCGAGTCCTCCACCGGGATCCCGGCCCTGTACTTCGCCCTGCCCCCGGCCGTGACGGCCAAGGCGGTGGAGACCCTCAAGGAGGTCGAGCTGCCCGCCGGGACCGTGCTGGTGTTGGAGAAGCCCTTCGGCACCGACCGGCGGAGCGCGGTGGAGCTCAACGGTCTGCTGGCGCAGCTCGTGCCCCAGGAGCAGGTGTTCCGGGTCGACCATTTCCTGGGTACTTCCACGGTGCTCAACGTGCTGGGTATGCGTTTCACCAACCGTCTGTTCGAGCCGCTGTGGAACCGCGACCACATCGCCCGCGTGGAGATCGTCTACGACGAGGAGCTGGGCCTGGAGGGCCGCGCCGGGTACTACGACGGCACCGGAGCGATGGTCGACATGCTCCAGAGCCACCTGCTGCAGGTCATGGCGCTGATCACCATGGAGGCACCCACCACCGTGGAGGCGACCGAGCTGCGGGCCGCGAAATCCCAGGCGGTACGGGCGGTCCGGCTGTGGGGTGAGGACGCCGTCCGGGCGAGCCGACGCGCCCGCTACACCGCCGGCACGATCGGCGACCGGGACCTGCCCTCCTACGTGGACGAAGACGGAGTGGACCCTGGCCTGGAGACGGAGACGCTTACCGAGGTCACCATCGAGGCCGACACCTGGCGCTGGGCCGGGGTGCCGTTCACACTGCGGTCCGGAAAGGCCATCGGGAATCCCCGCCAGGAGGTCGTCGTCACCTTCCGTGAGACCCCGCGGGTGCCCGGCGGGCTGCGCGGCGCCGAGGACCCCACCGTGCTGCACATCGGGCTCGGCTCCCCCACCATCGCCCTGGAACTCAACGTCAACGGCCCCGGCGACCCCTTCACCGTCGACCGCGCAACCCTGGCCACCGACATCGGGGAGGGCCGGCTGAATCCCTACGGCGAAGTGCTCCAGGGCATCCTCGACCGCGATCCCACGCTCTCCGTGCGCTCGGACGCCGTAGAACACTCCTGGGGCATCATCGACCAGATCCGCGACGCCTGGCAGGCAGGCCAGGTCCCTCTGGAGGAGTACCCGGCCGGGTCCCCCGGCCCGGACTGGAGCGCCGCCCACGAGGAGCAGCGGTGACCCAGCGGCTGGTCGTCATCGGCGGGGACGCCGCGGGGATGAGCGCGGCCTCGGCCGCACGCCGCCAGCGGGGGCGCGACGAGCTCGAGATCGTCGCCTTCGAGCGCGGCAACTACACCTCGTACTCCGCGTGCGGGATCCCGTACTTCGTGGGGAGGGACGTCGCCGAGGCCACGGATCTGATCGCCCGCACCCCGCAGCAGTTCCGCGACAACCACGACATCGACGCCCGCACCGGCCACGAGGTCCTCGACATCGACCTGGACCGCCGGGCCGTGCTGGTCCGCGAGCTGGCCGCCGGCCGGGAGACCTGGGAGGGCTTCGACCAGCTCATGATCGCCACCGGCGCCGTGCCCGTCCGCCCGTTGCTACCCGGCATCGGCGCACGCGGTATCCACGGTGTGCAGACCCTCGACGACGGCCTCGCCCTGCGGGCCGCACTGGAGCGGGACCGCCCGAAGCGGGCGGTGGTCGTCGGCGCCGGCTACATCGGCCTGGAACTGGCCGAGGCGCTGTGCGCCTGGGGCGTGGAGATCACCGTGATCGGGCGCGGCCTCGCCCCGCTGCCGGCGCTGGACCCGGACATGGGCGGCCTCGTCGCCACCGCCATGGACGGCTTCGGGATGCAGCTGCGCCTCGACGAGACCGTGACCAGCTTCGACATCCACGACGGGAAGGTCACCGCGGTGGTCACCGACCGGGCCACCGTTCCCACCGATCTCGTGATCCTGGGGCTGGGGGTGGCCCCGAACACGGCCCTGGCCGCACAAGCCAGGATCCCCCTGGGCGCCACCGGGGCGATCGCCGTGGACCAGCGGCTGCGCACCGGGATCGAAGGGGTCTGGGCGGCCGGGGACTGCGTGGAGAAGTTCCACCGCGTGTCACGCCGCCACGTCCGGATGCCCCTGGGCACCCACGCCAACAAGGAGGGCCGCACCGCCGGGATCAACATCGGCGGCGGCTACGCGACCTTCCCCGGAGTGCTCGGCACCGCCGTGACCAAGATCTGCAACGTGGAGGTCGGACACACCGGGCTCGGGGAGCTCGAGGCGCGCGCTGCTGGCTTCGACCCCGTCACCGCGGTGGTCGACTCCACCACCCGGGCCGGCTACTACCCCGGCGCCAAGCCCATCCGCACCAAGCTCATTGCCGAGCGGGGCACGGGCCGGCTGCTGGGGGCCCAGATCGTCGGGCAGGAGGGTGCGGCCAAGCGCATCGATGTGCTCTCCGTGGCGCTGTGGCACGAGACCCCCGTGGAGGAGCTGCTCAACATCGACCTGTCCTATGCCCCGCCGTTCTCCCCGCTGTGGGATCCGGTCCTGATCGCGGCCCGCAAGGCGTGGCAGGCCGTCGAGGACGACCGTTCCCACACCGAACCCTGACAGCCACCGGAGCCGCCCCCCGATGAGCCGGAGCGAAGGCTACCCCACACAGAGACCTTCCACTATTGTGGAAGGTCCAGGAATCATTCTAGGACCGGGAGGAACTATGCGTATCGGAGAGGCGGCCGCGGCCGTCGGGATGACCACCAAGGCGCTCCGGTTCTACGAGAACCAGGGGCTGCTCCCACCGGCCGAGCGTGCCGCCAACGGCTACCGGGACTACACGGACGAGACCCTCGACAGGCTGGAGTTCATTCACCGCGGCAAGGTCGCCGGACTGCCCCTGGCCGAGATCCGCGACATCCTCCGGGTCCGCGACGCCGGGCAAGCACCCTGCACCCATGTGACCGAACAACTGGCCCAGCAACTGGCCGGCCTGGATCGGCAGATCGCCGAGCTCACCGTCGTTCGGGAAGCCGTAGCCGAGCACTACAGAAGAGCCGCCGAAGGCGACCCCGACCAGTGCGACGCCCAACGGATCTGCAGCTACCTGTGACCCCGGCGACCACGATCTTCACGCACGCCCAGACCAGCAATCCCCTGCAGGAAGGGGCTCATCCTGTCGGGCTCCGCCCTGAGTGATCGCCTGCCACCACGCATGACGGGAACCGCGCCGCCGCCTCCTCCGGGGTCCGGCGGGTGCGGCTCCTACCTCCACGGACAACCCGCCTGCACCCAGGCCTGCCGCATGACCGGATGACCGACATGCGACCCCCCGGGGATGAGGGGAGTCGGGTGCGGCGCCGACCACACGCCGAGAATGCAGGGAGCGCCTACGGCGTTATGCCATGAGAACAGATGGTGTCTGAGCGCCCGGGCGCTCAGACACCATGCGGTTACAGCCAGCCGGCGGGGTCGACGGTCTGGCCGTTGACGACGACCTCGAAGTGGAGGTGGCAGCCGGAGGCGTTGCCGGTGGCCCCGGCGATCCCGATGAGAGCACCGGCCCCCACGGACTGACCCGTCTGCACCCCGAGGCTCTGAAGGTGGTTGTAGGTGGTCTGCAGGCCGTTTCCGTGATCAATGACGATGCGGTTACCGCCCCCATAGGCGCTGAATCCCGCTTCGGTGACCGTCCCGGCCGCCGAGCTGAGCACCGGGGTGTCGCACCCTGCCGCGAAGTCGACACCCGTGTGCAGTTCCGCAGCCCCACCGGTCAACGGGTTGACTCGGTACCCGAAAGGCGAGTTGGCCACCATGTTGGCCACGGGCGCACTGAGCCGACCCACCGGCGCCGACGCCGGGACCACCGCCGGTTCGGACACCGATGCCGGCGCCACCGACATCGTCCTAACCGGTTCAGGAGCAGAGGCCGGTGCCGGCGCGGGAGCAGGTGCCGGCGCGATCACAGGAGCCGGGGCGCCGACAGGCCCGCCCACCGCCCCATCAGGGGTCAAGGCGATGACGTCGCCGGGATAGATGATGGTCTCCCACCCCATCCCGTTGAGGGCGAACACCGCTTCCACCTCCACCCCGTAAGCGTCCGAGATGGCCCCCAACGTGTCACCCGGCACGACCTCGTGCGTGACCGGCACCTCCTCGGAGACGGTTTCTTCACCGGTCACTGCGACGACGTCGCCCGGATAGATGATGGTCTCCCACCCCATCCCGTTGAGGACGAACACCGCTTCCACCTCCACCCCATAGGCGCTCGAGATGGCCCCCAACGTGTCACCGGGCACGACCTCGTGCGTGACCGGCGCCCCCTCGGAGACCACGGTCGCGGCAGGCGAGAGGCCGCCGGTGGAAAACGGGCTCGCCGCCTCGTGGGAGCCGGTTGTCTCCGTCGCGTTGGCCGGCAGCCCCCCACCCAAAAGCAGACCCGTGGCGGCGAAGGCCACAGCTGCTGACCGGCCGATGTTTCCAGCCTCCGAGGTCACGGCACGTGAAACGGCCTTCATCGGACGCAGGCGCGCCGAGGTCGCACGGTGACGCGCTGAACGGTGATTCCTGGACAAGATGCACCTCTCCCAATGCCTGCGAAGTTAGCTGTCGGACTCGGATGGGATCATCCGGACACTCGAAGAACCGCGGAACGATCCCCCAAGCGGCTTAGCCCCAAGAGCTTCCTGCGAAGCCCA
>NZ_JAAOLG010000060.1:0-13941 GCF_011602025.1 Rhodococcus sp. IC4_135 | reverse complement strand
CCGTCGATCGCGATCAGTCCGATACGCATGGCGCGAACAATAGCAATACTGCCGTATACGCCACTTCTCACATGCCCTTGCTCGTCATACGCTTAACTCGCTTCACCAAGAAACCTCGACACCTAGGAGAACCCCTCATGTCCACACCCGCATCACTTCCGTATGCCTTCGTCGCCAAGATCGTCGCGGCCGATGGACAGCACGACGCGCTCGCCGATCTGCTCGCCGGCGCTGTCGCGCTCGCCAACGAAGAAGTAGGAACGATTGTCTGGTTCGCGGTCAGGACCCACGCCGACACCTTCTGGATCTTCGATGCATTCCCCGACGAGGCCGCTCGCGACGCCCACGCCAACGGCGCCATCGTCGCAGCCCTGATGGCCAACCAGCACCTCCTCGGCGCAGCACCCGAGATCCTGGCGGCCGACGTCCTCGCGTCCAAGCTCCCGTAGTCCGCCAACGCACGAGACGATCGCGCCCCGCCGAGCCGTCGCCAGGTCGCGACGCAACGCCACGCTGCGTTGCCGAGCGGTGCGAGGCCTATCGGCACACGGACAGGATGCCGGCCGCGAGCGCTCAGCCGGCGAGGGTTCCGTCGCAGAGGAGAGCGACGTCGGTGTCGGGCAGAGCCGTGAGGCCAGCGCATCGCGCGACCACCAGAACCGAACCGCCCCTGCCCTGCGTTTCCGCAGGTCAGGGGCTGTTCGCCGGAGCCGCCTGTCGGAATCGAACCGACGACCTAATCACATCGGCTTTGCGTCTATCGCTTGATGCGCCCACTGGGCGAACGAGCCACTGACCTGCGCAAACGCCGAGCGTGGGGGACGCCGCCATCCGGTGGTGACCGACGTCGACCGACCAGTACCGACCGTTTCACCGGAGCTTGCGGCGGCGTCGAAGCCGAGCAAGCTCCATTCCTTTAGCTCACCGCGCCCTCCTCCTCGCCGGTCCCGTCGTCGTCGAAGACGTTTCAGGGGTCTTCTCAGATGACGGTGTAAGTCGGCCGGGCGCGTCGGTCCGCAGATAGACGTCGAGGTCTCCCGACGACGGAGGTTCCTACGCCATCCATCCGAAAGACCTCGACGTGTCCGACGCTACCCCGCCGGCCGGCTTCGGCCGCCCTGACCTGACCGCCTTCGCTCGACTCGACGGCCTCGGTCTGAGCGTGACCGGACAACGACTTGAACCGGATCGTGCGGTCCTCGCGTGCCGCGTGGTGGAACCAGATCAGTGGTGCCGACGGTGCGGCAGCGAAGGCGCTGCTCGTGACACCGTGATCCGGCGGTTGGCCCACGAGCCGCTGGGCTGGCGACCGACCGTGCTGGAAGTTGTAGTGCGCCGCTACCGCTGTGCCGACTGCGGACACGTGTGGCGCCAAGACACCAGCGCCGCGGCGGAGCCACGCGCGAAGCTCTCGCGCACCGGGCTGCGGTGGGCGCTGGAAGGGATCGTGGTCGCACACCTCACCGTCGCCCGTGTCGCCGAGGGACTCGGGCTCGCGTGGGACACCGCCAACAACGCGGTCCTGGCTGAAGGCAAGCGGCTGCTGATCAACGACCCCACGCGGTTCGAGGGCGTGAAGGTCATTGGCGTCGATGAGCACGTCTGGCGCCACACCAGGCGTGGCGACAAGTACGTCACCGTGATCATCGACCTCACCCCGGTCCGCGATGGCGCCGGCCCAGCAAGGCTGCTGGACATGGTCGAGGGCCGGTCGAAGGCGGCGTTCAAGACCTGGCTCGCCGACCGCGACGACGCCTTCCGTGACGCGGTCGAGGTGGTCGCGATGGACGGCTTCACCGGGTTCAAGACCGCCGCTGCAGAGGAGATCCCGGACGCGGTCACGGTGATGGATCCCTTCCACGTCGTGCGCCTGGCCGGTGACGCCCTCGACAGGTGCCGGCGCCGGGTCCAACTCGCGATCCACGGGCACCGTGGGTTCAGGGACGACCCGCTCTACAAGTCGCGGCGCACGCTGCACACCGGCGCGGACCTGCTCACCGACAAGCAGAGCGACAGGCTACGCGCGCTGTTCGTTGATGACGCTCACGTCGAGGTCGAGGCGACCTGGGGTGTCTACCAGCGCATGATCGCCGCCTATCGCCACGAGGACCGGCAACGTGGCCGCGAGCTCATGGAGAAGCTGATCACCGACCTCAGCGCCGGCGTCCCCAAGGTGCTCACCGAGCTCACCACCCTGGGCCGGACCCTGAAGAAGCGAGCCGCTGACGTGCTCGCCTACTTCGAACGACCCGGCACCAGCAACGGGCCGACCGAGGCGCTCAACGGACGGCTCGAACACCTGCGCAGCTCCGCACTCGGGTTCCGCAACCTGACCAACTACATCGCCCGAAGCCTGCTCGAGACCGGCGGCTTCAGACCCCAACTCCTACACCCCCGATTGGGATGAGCCCCCAAACCGGCAGAAATGATCTGAGGCGTTCATGCGAAGACGCCGTCGGCTGATGTCGTGGACGAACGAACCACGTGCGTGGATCAACGGCAACCACCGCTCTACAGAACGTCGATGCCGGTCAGAACGAGCACCTTCTCCTCAGTGAGATCTTCCATTGCCGAAAGGACTCCCTCTTTGCCTGTCCCAGAGTCCTTCACGCCCCCGTACGGCATCTGATCGGCGCGGTAGCTCGGGACATCACCGACGATGACTCCACCGACGTTCAGAACACGTGAGGCGCGAAAAGCGGTCTGCAGGTTTGAGGTGAAAACCCCTGCCTGCAAACCGAACCGAGACTCATTGACCTTCTCGAACGCATCCTCGTCCGAGGAGACCTTGCAGAGCGCCACGACAGGTCCGAAGACTTCGTCGTCGAGTACCCGCGCGCCGCGGGGCGCGTCCTCGATCACGGTGGGCTCGACAACGGCCCCCACTCGTCCGCCACCGGCGAGAACGGTCGCACCGCCTGCCACCGCCTCGTCGATCCACTGCTCCACACGCACGGCAGCACGCTCGTCGATCAGTGGACCGACATCGGTAGCGTCGTCGTCGAGTGCACCGGTGGACAACATGCCGATCCAGGACAGTATCCGTTGCCGCATGCTCTCGTAGTGCTTGTCGTGCAAGAATACTCGCTGCACCGCGATGCAGGACTGACCAGCTTGGTACATCGAGAACCGCGCAATTCGTTCGGCCGCGAAGTCCTGTCCGGCTTCATCGGACCAGTCTTCACACACCACGACGGCGGCGTTTCCTCCCAATTCGAGCGTGACGTGTTTTCGCGGCACCCGATCGCGGATGGCCCACCCCACAGGAACCGAACCGGTGAATGAGACCACCGGCAGACGCGGATCCTGGACCATCTCCGAAGCCTTTTCGTTCGAGACCGTCAACACGGACCACGCGCCTTCTGGCAGTGACGTTTCCGCCAGCAGCTCACCGAGCACCAGACTCGACAGCGGTGTCGCTGGCGCAGGCTTGACGATGATCGGCGCACCGACGGCGAGCGCCGGCGCAACTTTGTGGGCGACCAAGTTGAGCGGAAAGTTGAACGGGGCGATCCCGAGGATGGGGCCGCGCGGGACCCGGTGAACCAGAGCCAAACGACCGTCCGAGCCTGCATCGGTATCGAGTCGTTGCATGTGTCCACTCCAGCGCCTGGCCTCCTCGGCTGCCCACCGGAAGGTGGTAGCGGCGCGGGTAACCTCGACACGCGCCCACTTGATTGGCTTGCCGGATTCGGCTGAGATGAGCTGGGCAATCTCCTCGTGGCGGTCGTTCAGACGCGTTGATATGTGTATAAGAGCGTCTGCGCGGATATGCACGGGTGTACTCGCGAATTCGGTGGCCACCGCCGAGGCAGCTGCGATCGCGGACTCGATGTGCACCGGATCCGCCTCGGACACAGTTGCGACAATCCGACCGTCGAATGAATTGCGGATCTCGATACGGCTATCGGTCGTCGTCGCCTCGCCGGCGATCAGGAATGGAAAGTGTTTAATGCTCATCGGTATTCCTCTTCGAAGTGTACAAACAACTGCTCGCCGACCCCCTTGTTGCGGTGGCCGGCGAGCGCGTTGATGTACTGGACAGGTCAGACGGATGCAGCGGTGGCTGCGTTCTTCTGGAGAATCTCGAGCGCTTGGATGAGGTAGGTGCGGAAGACTGCGTGGTTCTCGCTCATCGGGAAGTGACCGATGTCTTTCATCTCGATGAACTGCGCGTTCTTGATTTGCGCGGCCGTTCGGGCGCTGTCTTCCGGCGTGGTCAGGTAGTCGTAGTCGCCGGTCAACATCACGACGGGGCAGCGATCGCCGTCGATCTGATCGAGCTTGTCGCGCAGATCGTGATCGACCGAGTAGAAGTGCAGGTCGCCCTTGAACGCTTCGGATCCCTGGGTGTAATAGAACCAGGTCTTCCAGCGATCTGCCTCCGGTGACTGGGGAGCCATGAGATCCCACGTGCCGCTGGCGCACACCTGCGCTGCGTTCGCGTGCGGGTGCTGCCACCAGTCGAGGTAGAAGCCAGGCGAGTAGTCGGCACCTTCGACAGGGATGACGCCGGCGAAGCGATCCGGATTGCGCAGCGCAAGCTGCAGGGCGATGTTGCCGCCGAACGAGGATCCCATGAAGATCGGATTCTCGAGTTCGAGCGCATCAACGAGTGCAACGATGAAATTGGCGTAGTGGTCAGCCGAGAGTTTGTATTCCTCGGTCCACCACTCGGTGTTCTCCGGCGGATCGGACTTTCCATGTCGAGGTAGGTCGTAGGCGATGACGCGATAATTCGCGGTGATCTCTTCGTCTTCCAGCAGCCCGCGCCACTGATGGTTGTGAGCCCCGGCGGTGTGCTGGCACACCAAGGGCTGACCGGTGCCGTTCTCCAGGTAGAAGACCTTGTACAGCAGGCCGTCGACGTCGACGTCGACGTAGTGTCCCGTCACCGGGGAAATCTTGCTCATCTCGAGGGTTCCTTCGTTGGGGGGAGATTTTGAACTGGTTTGGGTGGCGCTGGTGAATCAGACCGGCACACCGACAGTGCGGAGCAGTTCGATCTGGCGTGTCACGCACCGCAAGTTCTGCATGAGAACCAGCACGTCGCCTTCGAGCTTCATGTCCCGTTGGAATGAGGCAGCCCAGATCCCGTGGTACATCGGCGCGGGTACGGGCACGCCGAACCCCTGCCAGGTCTTGGCACTGGCCCGGATGGCGAACTGGTACGGGCGGTCGAGGGGGCCGGGATCGACCGTGATGGCGTGTACTTTGCCGGTCGTCATCTCGACGACGAAGGTATGTGTGCCCATGTCCAAGAGGTACGAACAAGTGAAGTACTTGCCGTGCGCCTGGATTTCGGGATCCTGATCCGAGGCCTGCTCGAACGCATCGGCCCACTGCTGGGGGGTCTGAGTGATGGTGGCAGTCATTGTTTTCCTTCGTCGACTTGTGTGCCGGATTATTTCTGGAACGGGGATGATCGAAGGGTGATTGCTAGTGCTTCACCGTCGCGAACATGACACCCATCACACCGACAATCGACGGGTACGTCCAATACCAATGACCCTTCCGATCGATAGGAAACAACTATTGGTGTGCATCTACCTGGCCGAATAGCATCGGCGATGTGCGCTTACCCCTGGAGTTGAGGCCGCTGTCGTACTTCGTGGCGGTGGCGGAGGAACTGCACTTCGGCCGTGCGGCTGCACGGCTCCATATCGCCCAACCATCTCTGAGTGTTCAGATTCGAAAGCTTGAGCACTCTCTGGGGACAGCGCTGTTCATTCGTGACAGCCGTCATGTGGCCCTGACGCCGGCAGGGGTGAGGCTCTTGGAAGGAAGCCGTCAGCTACTCTCGGATGCCGAGCGCATTGCGTCGCTCACCCGGCAAGTCGGCCGCAGTGCGCGCAGCAATCTCGTTATCGGATTCCAGGCGAATGCTGCCGCTGAGCTGACCCCGGACATCCTGTCGGCATTTCGCTCGATGCACCCGGATGTCGAGGTGGAAATGCAATCGTTCGACTTCTCCGACCCCTACGTCGGACTAGGCGACGGCACGGTGGACGTAGCGTTCATCAGGCCGCCCGTCGTCGTTGCGGACTGGCTCGCGCTCGACACCCTTTTCATCGAACCGCGAGTGCTGGTCGTTAGCTCGGACTCCCCTCTTGCGCAACATGATTCGATCAGTGTCGAGGATCTCACAGGTCAGCCATTCGTTGCTCGTCGCAGTACCGACGAGTGGCGTGACTTCTGGCTCGCACTGAGCTCTCGCGATGGGCATGACGTTCGGCTCGGAGCCGAGGTTTCAACGGTCGACGAGTGTTTCGAAGCGATCTTGTCGAAGAAGGGCGTCGCGTTCTCGCAAGCATCGACGCAGCGGTTCTATTCTCGGCCAGGACTAGCGTTCGTTCCTGTCACCGGCATACCACCAACGCCGTTATCTATCGGTTGGCGATCAGACGTCGATTCTCTATTGACTCGCGACTTCGTAGAGGCTGCTCGCAGCGTTGCTACAGCCCGCCCTGTGCCGAATTCATGGATGCCCGCGGTCGAAGGTGTGACCTCCTTGCTCGACCGTTTTCCGGCCAAGCTCACTTCGTAACGTCTCGCCGCGCACTTGAGGATCAGGCTAGCCGGTCCTGGCAGTGAGCGCAGTCTGATCGCCGTGCGCACCTGGCAGCGACTTCCGCTACTACTAAATATTGGCGACGGCAGGATGAATCATCCGTTTTGTCGATGGTCAAAACGCACACCCAGGCCCACAGTGAATCGCATGTAAGTGTTTGTAGTGGCCGGCCCGGGGCTGGCTGACAGGATAGGTGTCGTCGCTACAACGCCGTGTGACTCATGAATCGCTTTGCTCCTTTCGGATGCACTGGCCGGGGTTTGTCCACTCTATTGTGGCGGCGACGCCGGTCCGGTCTTGCTTCGGTGGCTTAATCAGAAGCCTGCCCGACCTCGTTGCCGCGAGGTCGTGGCCCGTTACAGGCCTGCCTCGAAGTGCTCTTTCCGGGCCGACGCCGACAACGACGTCGCCCATCGGAAAGGACATCCGTCGCTATGCCTATCGTCGCAGATAACTACGAGATCGTCATCGGGGTAGATACCCACGCCGCGGCCCATGCGCTGTGTGTCGTGGCCGCCGCAACCGGTGCGGTACAGGACAAAGCAAGTTTTCCGGCAAGCCCGGCGGGTCTTGATCGGGCCCGCACGTGGATTGCACACAGGGCAGGTCAACAAGCCGCCCTCGTCGTCATCGAAGGCATCGGCTCCTACGGCGCCGGACTCTCCGACCGCGTTCTTGCGGCGGGATTCCCGGTAGCCGAACCCTCCGTGATGGGTTCGGCGGATCGGAGAGGAGTCGGTAAGACCGACGATCTCGACGCCGCTCGTATCGCCCGGTCAGTTCTGTCCGTCGACATCGATCGACTGCGCCGACCACGTGCGGACGGATCGCGAGTGGCGATGCGCGTTCTCGTGGTCGCGCGCGAGCAGATGACGTGCGAACGGACGCGCGCGGTCAATGCGTTGACAGCTTTGGTTCGCACCGTCGAACTTGGTGTGGATGCACGAAAATCGTTGGCATACAGTCAGATAAAGGAGATCGCCTGTTCAGCCGATAGACAAGGCGTCGCTTAATAGCCGAAAATCCAAGTTCGCCATTCGTTCGCCATGACAGGAGTGACAACCTTGCCCTTCTGGTCATCGAAACCCGGCAAACCGCCGCAACTAGGATCTGCAACTTCGCTTCCGCAAGTGCAACCCCCGACACCATCGCTGGCGTCGACCCGACCTTGGTACGACGGCTGGGGCACCCGCAGGAAGGTGCTCGCCAGCTTGTTCACGGCGCTGGCGCTGTTTGGCTCCGGACTCGCCTCCGGATGGTGGCTGCAGAACGAACTGGTAGCTCGCCAGGAATCGAGTACCGCTGCCCGTCCCGACGACGGCACCCTCGACGATTTTGCTGCCGATATCGCATCGGGTGCCATGCCTGACCTGCGCAGTCTCGGCTCCGACGCATCGAAGCAAATCCTCGCTGACAGCGGAATCCCGGTCGACCGTGTCGAGGTGACCACCCGCGCGGCCGCCGGACGTCCGGGCATCGTCATCGAGCAGACACCACCGTTCGGCAGTTCCGATACGGCGAAGGTGACGCTGGTTGTTTCGACGTCGGCCCAGGTGCCCGTCATCGAGAACCGCTCGGCTACGGAGGTGATCTCGGAACTGCAGGAACTCGGTGCGCAGGTGATCGTGAAGAGCCGCTACCAACCGGACGCGGTCCGAGACGGTGCGCTCGACGTGGATCCACCAGTCGGTGCACCGATTCCCGACGCGGTTACCCTCACTGTCGCTCAGTCCCCCGGATCCGCCTACCCTTCGAAGCTCGACGCCATGGAGAGCGGGTGCGGTACCGGGTCGGAGTCGATGGACGGCAAGAAATATGAGAACTCGGTGACCTGCACCGCGAACAAACCTGGCACTGCCAAGCCGCGCAAGTCGGTGTGGAATCTGGCCCACGCGGTCGACGAGATGCGCGCCACGGTCGGGGTTCCCACCGATTCCATGCCCGGCACCAGGGTCCGCGTCGAGGTGTTCGCAGACGGCACACCGGTCGCGGCCGTCGACGCTGGCTACGGCCAGCCCGCAGACCTCTACGCACGTGTCTCGGGGGCACTGCAACTAACCGTCGTCGCGACCGCGCTCACCGACAGCGGATCGTCGAGAGACACCGAAGCCGTCCTCGCCGACCCGACCATTCTCGGCAGCCAGCAGGCCATCGTAGATCTCACCGAGGACAACTGATGGCCAACTGGTGGCCGAGACTCGGTGCATTGCTCGTGATCCTCGTGTCGGCTTGCCTGCTGCCCGTTTCGTCTGCGGCACAGACACCGACCACTCCACCCACCCGTGCGGTGTCCGCCGCACCGGCGGCCCTGCTTATGGTCATGGACTTGTCCGGTTCGATGAACGACAACGACGCGAACGGCAAGAACAAGCTGACCGGCGCTAAGCAGAGCCTGAGCAGGATCGTCGGGGACACGGCTTCCTCGAGCACACCGCTGGGCCTCTGGACGTACCCGACAGCCGGCAGCAACTGCGATCCCGGGTCATTTCTTGCCGGCGCAGACGGAGGTGTGCGCAAGGACACCGACACGCTGATGGCCCAGGTGTCCGGTCTGAAAGCGGACGGCGGGACACCGACAGGTCCGGCTCTTCGTGCGTCGGTCGATTCGCTGAAGGCCAACGGCATCACCACTGCCACCGTGGTCCTCATCTCGGACGGCGAAAGCAACTGTGGCCAGGCTCCGTGCGACACGGCGAAACAGATCGTCGCCGAAGGGTTCGACGTCACAGTCGAGGCGCTGGGCTTCCAGCTGTCGGGACAAGGTCGCACCGAACTCGAATGCATCGCATCCACCACAGGTGGCCGCTACAGCGACATCGCAGACGTGGACGAAATGCAGAAGAGGCTCAAGGAACTGATGATTCCCGAGTTGGCGTTGACGATCTCGGCTCCCGATACCGTAGCGGGCGGCGCCGACGTCACACTGACAGCGAACGTCACCAACTCGTCGGCACGAGCCGTCAACGACGTGCGACTGTCCCTCTCGTTTCGCGCGGACACCGACCAGGCTCTCTTCCCTGTCGTCATCCCGCCCGTCGCGCGACTCGGCAACATCCCCGCAGGGCACAGTGCAAACTTCGAGTGGAAGCTGCGACCCGCGGACTCGAATGCAACCCAGGACCGAACCGCGAACTACCGGGTCATCGCTACCGCCGCCCGACCCGCCGCCGCAGCCATGGCAGAGGGCACCATCAAGATCGACCTTCGCTCCGTGGCGGGCGGGGTAGTCAAGGCACTCCTCGACAATGGCTCCACGGTCGCGGTATTCGGCGACTCCTACGCCGCCGGCGAGGGCGCCGGCCGATACCTTCCCGGCAACAGTCGTGTGGACGAATGGTGCCATCGGTCCCAATCCACCCATGTGACACAGCTTTTCGGGATCGAGCACACCAAAAACTACGCGTGCTCCGGTGCAGTTCAAACGAACCTGTTCGGACCTCAGCCTGGCCGGGTCACATACGACTCCCAGGTCGCCCAGATGGACGACGGACCCACCGTCGATGCAGCCTTTCTCAGTATCGGGGGCAACGATATCGGATTCGCCGACATCGTCACCGGCTGCTTGTACCCGAACTACGATGCCAGGCTGGACACCCTCGACGGTGTCCACCTCAAGGAGACCATTTCCACCTGCGGATACGCGGATGCGAACGCTCAAGGACTGGTCGACAACGATGCAGTCAGGCAGCGCACCGTACGCCAGAAACTCGACGACCTGAGCACACAACTGCCCGGCACCTACCGGAAGGTGTACGACGCCCTGAACACCAAGGCGGAACTCGACCAACGCGACGGTAGTGAAGCTCCGCTGCTCGTGCTCGGCTATCCGCTGCCGTTCCCCGACACCGTCGGCGTCACGTGCGGCGAGTTCTCCGCCAGGGAGGTTGCGTATGCCAACAAGGTTGTCCGAGAACTCAACAGAGTCCTGGCGCGGTCGGTGAGCGCCGCACAGAATGACGCCCGCCAGATCTACTGGATCGACACCGTCGAGCGGTCGATGCAACCGGTGAACACACTGTGCGACGGCTCCGCGTCAGGAATCAACGGCGCCACCTTCGGCCAGGGCGCCGGCCTCGCAGCCCAGCAGTTCGTGGGCCTGAATGCGAACAAGCAAGAACTCGTCCACCCTAACGAACTGGGCTACAGCCGGATAGCGGGCGCGATCGCGCAGTGGTCGACCAGCTCTTATGCAGCTCCACATGAAGCTCCATCGTCCGCCAGGCACCACTAACCGCGGAATTCACCACCGGAGTCGAGTGCGCACTGCACGCCGTCCCGAACGTGCAAGCCACCGAACCCGCCCGCTGTATCCAGACCATGAACACTGTGGTCCCGGCCGGCACCTACTACGAAGCCGAGATTCGAAGCATCCCACGCACCCTGGCGACAGGATTCACGACGCAAGACGGCCCACTCGATCTCCACGTCGTCATCCCCCCGGACCTCGACTTCGGCACACACACGATAATCGTCAGGACGGTAAATCCATCGGGGAACGAAGCAGTCACCGCGTATCAGATCACAGTGAAGGCACCAATACCGCTGTGGTGGTGGGTAACGGCGGGCACCGCCGCGGTCTCACTGCTACTGGCAGTTTGGTTCACCGTCCACTCGCGGACGTTCCGCGGCAAGTCTTTGCGAACTCCGGCGAGTACCTGACAGCATGAAATAGATCGAGCGCCACACACAAGTGAACCGGTCCCGGGGAGTCGGACCTGAATTCTCAGTCCAACTTCCGTGGAGCAGCTCACTGCTGCGGGACTACTTCCCCAAGGGCACCGACCTGAGAGTGCATTCGCCGCAGCATCTCCTGGCGGTCGAGAGCGAACTCAATCGCCGACCCCGCCGAGTTATCCAAGACTGCACTCCCACAGAACTATTCGAGTCACTGCTAACCTCAAGCCACGTCAACTGTTGCAACGATGGCTAGAACCCGCCCCGTCGTTTCTGGACTACTTTTCAACCGTCGTTAACAACTGGTACCAAGTCGCAGGATTCAACACCGAGTTGCCGAAACACGACTGCGGGCGCGTGTCCGACATCCTCGAGATGTTCCGGATCATCACCTACGGCATCGACCACCACTCAAAGAACCGGACGCCCGTCGAGGACAAGCTGGCGTTCGAACTCGAGTTCCAGGGCTTCAATCACAACGACCCGCAGGAAAATCACATGGCGAGCTACGTCGACTTCCTACTGGAGTCCTGGCTGCACCTACGTGCGGGTGAGGAACGTCTGCGCGCAGAATCGGTAGTGGACGCTCTGGGGAAGTATCCGCGGCCGATCACCCTGTCCAACTTCGTCGCCTTCGACGTGGTTGGGTGCTGACAGAACTCCCTACCTGCTGTATAGATCCAATAGGTTTTTACTGTGATTATTGCTTTATATGGTCGTAAATGCGACCATATAATCTATGGATGAGATGACGGTGCACGATGCGGCAGCCGCACTTGCGGTGACCGAACGTCAGGTCACCAGATTGGCGCGCGCCGGCACCATCACCATCACCCGCGAGGTCGGCAAATCCCTCCTACTCAGCAGCGCATCCGTGCATCGCATCGCTCAGACCACTCGCCGCCGCGGCCGCCCGTGGAACCCGGACGTCGCATGGGCTGCGCTGGCACTGCTCTCTCACCGCACAGTCGACTGGATCTCACCGCCAGAACAGATCACCCGACTCAAACATCGTTTACGTCGGTCCAACGCGGACGAGGTGGCGTACCTCGCCAGGAACCGCGCCACCACACACCACATGGATACATGGGACGGAGATGCAGACGCCCTGATCAGGGACGGCCACCTCGCTGCCACCGGAGTCAGTGCCATCATTCACGTACCGGAAAGGGCTGCCCGATTCGGACTGTCCTCGACCCTGGGTGACAAAGCCGACGGGTACATCGTCGATGACGCTTTCGAGGACATCGTCGAACAGTTCGGGATGCTGTCTCCTGACGGAGACGTCACCCTGCGGGTCGTCACCGCTCTGAACCCGTTCTTCGACACGACAACACTGCCGATCGCGGCCGTGGCCGTTGACCTGATGGAATCCCTCGACACTCGTGAGCGCAGCGCCGGCACTCGCGTCCTACAGGAGCTGCTCGATGACTTCCGCTGACAGGCCACAGCGGCCCGACCGAACCGCGTTTCCGAAGCCGGAGCAGGCTGCCTCTGAGCGTCCCGAATGGACGGTGACGGCTCCTGCCGGTGGGCAACACCGTGGCCGCAAGCTGCAGAACTCGCCCACACCATCCCTTCCGAACAATGGACCCTGGTCGGAGGGCTGATGGTGCAGCTGCATGCAGCTCGAGCCGGGGTGCCACTCAACCGGCCGACTGTCGACGTCGATATCGTGCGGCACATCGAAAGCGGCGCGGCCATCTTCAACGAGATCAAGAAGCAGCTAGAAGATCTCGGCTACGAGCTCGTCATGCCACTCACAGATGACCCGATTCGCCGGTTCACCCGCGGGCCTGAGAAATCGAAGCAGATTGTCGACGTGATGGTCGCCGACCCCTTGTCACCCCGACATGCGCCAAGGTTCTAGGAGCGCCCGGAGTCCCCATACCACCAACCACGGGACACAACATACGCGAACATTTCATCAATAGAGACACAATATGTTGTGCCAAAACCGCTTCTTTGGCGATTTATGTCGGCACCATGACCTATACTCACAAATGCAGAAATGCCCGCTCCTGGGCATTGGCGCAGGGAGCGGGCTGGTACTTCTGTGGTGGAAGCCAACCTATAACTCTCTGTATCCGTCCGTCAAAAGGGCGCGTGTTCAGTCCTCGCGATTCCCTTGTCTGCGAAGGGAAGAGGAACGCGCAGAGATTTTAAGGAGGAAGCCATGGCTTCCAAACCGCTCAAGCCTGGCACACCGGCGCCCCGCTCCGGTCAGGTAGAGATCGTCGGCCCCCGTGGTGGTCGCACTGGAGACGAGCGAACGACCGTCCGAGGAAAACCGTTACCTCCGACGCCGAAGCCCGGCCAGGGTTACATCTTGGTCGATCCGACCAAGAACGGAGCAGGGCGCAAGTAAGCCGGCCCTGTAAAAAAACTCCCCGTGCATCATCAGATGTACGGGGAGTTTTACAACCGAGCGCGAAAATTTCCGAAATGGCCAGATCGACCATCCTGCATTATCACTGATTTCGTTCTTACAGCATCAATAGGGATGCGATGGACTGAGAGCGCCGGCCACTGAGGAAAGTGAACACACGGACTAGCCTCGATCGGCCAGCTAGTGCCCCGAGTTTGAAGTTGTTTTACGGTCAGCTTTCACCAGGATCTGCTCGGCGGTTTTCGTCCACACGAACGGCTGCGCCCGCGGATTCCACCCGTTGATGAACTCTCGGATCTTCGCCGTC
>NZ_JAAOLG010000005.1:0-323299 GCF_011602025.1 Rhodococcus sp. IC4_135 | reverse complement strand
TCAGACGGGGGAGGCGGCAGCTGCAGCGGGGGCGGCGGATGTGGCGGCGGCGGTGGCGGATGCGGGGGATAACCGCGCCCGGGCGAGCAGAAGCGCTGCCGCCTCGGTAGTGATGCCACGTTCCTCACTCAAGGAATACACCTCGTCCAGAGTTCGACCGATCCCTCGGGTTCGTTCGACGACGTCGTCTTCGTTCCACCCCAGTACTTCTCGCCCGACGAGGTGAAAGGCTCCGCCTGCGTTCGCGACGAAATCAGGGGCACAGAGAACCCCGCGGCTTCGCAGAACCGCGCCCGCCGCAGCATCGGTCAAGATGTTGTTTGCTGCGCCCGCCACGGCCAGAGTCGGAATCGACGCAGCGGCAGCGGAATCGATGATGCCTCCCATCGCGCAGGGAGCGAAGAGATCACACGGTGTTCGGAGTACCTCGCCTACAGGAACGACCGTGTGCCCCGCGAGAGAAGCAGCCTCGAGGCGCTGCGGGTCCGTATCTGCAACCAGCAGGCGTGCCCCAGCCTGGGCTGCGAGACGTACAACATCCCCGCCGACGGCGCCGAGTCCCTGCACCAGTACCGTTCGGCCGTCGAGTGTTCCGAGTCCACGACGACGCGCCGTGGCCTTCATCGCTTCGAACACGCCCAGAGCCGTTGCGTGCGCGCTGGAACCGGCGCCACCGTTGTCGACCGAACGCCCGAAGACGTACTTGGTGGTTCGACTGAGCTGATCCATGTCCGAGGAGTTGGTGTTGACGTCAGGACCGGTCCAGTAGTTTCCCTCGAGCTTGTCGATGTTCTCCGCGTGAATGTCGAGGATACGAGTCCAAGTCGCCGAGTCGATCCGATTGCGCGGTGCGGGCAGTGCTATCACCGACTTCCCGCCACCCATCGGCAGGTCGGAGACCGCCATTTTCAATGTCATTGCGCCGGCGAGCTTCCCGGCGTCCGCCAGGGCGTGACCGATCGAGGGATAATGCGCGGCCCGCGTGCCACCTGACGCCGGTCCCAGTCGGGTGGAGTCGATTCGGATCACAAAGGTCGTGTCGGTCTCCCGATCATGTCGGGTGACGGTGAGTTCACCGTCCCAGCGCAGTTCGTCGTCGATGCTCATTGCAGATCCTCTCCTGGTTATGGGTCAACCGTGCGCGTGCAGTGGTGTTCCCGCGAGGGCGAGCATGGCCTCACCCAACGCTTCGCTCTGGCTGGGGTGTGCGTGGATGAAACGCCCCACTTCATCGGGAAGCGCTTCCCAGGCAACGGCCAACTGCGCCTCACCAATCAGCTCGCCAACCCGGTCGCCCACCAGGTGGACGCCGACGACGGGACCTTTGGTTCCGCTGCGAATCACTTTGATTCCCCCGGTAGTTCGCAGGATCTGGCTCTTACCGTTACCCGCCAGGTCGTAGACGACGGTGGAGATGTCGCCGTACTGCGTGCGCGCCGCAACTTCGCCGAGTCCGACTGATGCAACTTCGGGATGTGAGTACGTCACGCGAGGAATCAAGTGTTCGGCGACCGGTAGCGGATCCTTCCCGGCGATCTGTTCAGCCACAAAGATTCCTTGTTGGAAACCTCGGTGCGCCAACGCAAGACCGGGCACGATGTCGCCGACCGCGTACACACCGTCCACGGACGTACGGAGGCGTTCGTCGGTGACGACAAAACCCTTGTCGAGGCTGATTCCGTTTTCTTCGAAACCGTTACCGTCCGTGCGGGGTCCGCGGCCGACGGCGACCAACAGTAGGTCGGTATCGAATATCGTTCCGTCACCTAGTTCGATGCGGACCGAATCGGCTGCTTCTTTTGCGGAAACGATCTTTGTGTCTGTCTTACAGACGATTCCGCGTTTCCGGTAGGCCCGCTCCAGCTGCTTCGACGACCACGTGTCCTCGGCGGCGAGGAGTCGGGGGAGTGCCTCGACGATCGTGACTTCGGCGCCGAAGGAGCGCCACAGGCTCGCGAACTCGACACCGATGACACCGCCACCGAGCACTGTTGCGCTGCTGGGCACCCGGTCGAGTTCGAGCGCCTGGTCGCTGGTGAGGATCCGGCGGCCGAGCTCTATGCCGGGCAGTTCCCGCGGATACGAACCGGTGGCCAGAACGAGTGATGTTCCGGTATAGCGGGTTCCGTCGACGTCGATGCTTCGCCCACCGACGTACGTTCCGTATCCGTTGTCAATAGTGATCTTGTGTTGCGCCAACAAACCTTGCAGACCGCTGTACAGCCGCTCGACTGTCCCGTTCTTGTAGTCGTGCACCTGCGCGATGTCGATGCCGTCAAAAGATGCCCGGACTCCGAATTGCTCACTGGTGCGTGCCGAGTCGGCCACCTCGGCGGAATGCAGCAGCGCCTTGGTCGGGATGCATCCGCGGTGCAGGCACGTTCCGCCGACCTTGTCTGCCTCGACCAATGTGACCGACAATCCGAGTTGGGCGGCGCGGATGGCGCAAGCATAGCCGCCCGATCCGCCACCGAGGATCACGACATCACTGTGCCGTTTGCCGGCCGTCATCGAAGCCTTGGTCATCGAAGCCTTGGTCATCGGAGCCGTGGTCATCAGAGCCTTCCCAGGATGCGGATCGGGTTCTCGATGTAGTCACCGAACAGCCTCAGGAATCCGCCGGCTTCGCCGCCGTCACAGACGCGGTGGTCGAAGCTCAACGAGATCTGAGTGACCTTACGGACGGTCAACTCGCCGTTCACCACCCACGGCTTGTCGATGATGCGCCCGATCCCCAGAATTGCCGCCTCGGGGTGGTTGATGATCGGAGTCGATCCGTCAACCCCGAATACCCCGTAGTTGTTGAGTGTGAAGGTGCCGCCGGTCAGGCGGGCGGGTTCGAGTTTGCCGTCGCGGGCAAGGTCGGTGGTTACCCGAAGTGCTTGTGCGAGTTCGACAGTGCTCAGGGTGTCGGCATTGCGAATGACCGGCACCATCAATCCCTTCGGTGTCTGAGCGGCGATTCCGAGGTGGATGCGGGCGTGTCGAACTATCTCGCCTCGAGCCGTGTCGACCGACGAGTTCAGTTCGGGGTACTGCGCCAATGCGGCGGTGGTCAGCCGAGCCAGCAGCGCCATCAGGCTGATCTTGTCGGAATCGGGCAGTGACTTGTTGATCTCGGCTCGCGCCGCCAACAGTTCGGTGGCGTCGACGTCGACCCAGGTTGTCGCGTCGGGAATCTCGCGGCGGCTGGTGGACAGCTTGTCGGCCACCACCTTGCGTAGCCCCTTGATCGGGATCCGCTGGTCGCCCACATGCGACGTTTCCGTTTCCGTAACGGTGTTCGACCCGGCCTCGACATCAGCGCGCGTGATCACCCCGCCGGCGCCCGAACCGGAAATCGTGGTTAGGTCGATATCGTTGTCAAAGGCCAGTTTACGAATGATTGGTGAGATCACGCGTACCGACGAAGAAGTCCGACGTCGGCGTCTCGGTGCATCCTCACTGGTGCCGTAGCCGATCAGGACGTTACCCGAACCGGCACGTTCTTCTTCGCGGTATCGCTCGTGGTTAGCCGAGACGACCGCGTCGACACTGTCGCCACCACTCACAGTGATCAGCGGCGTACCCACCTTCACGGTGTCACCGTCTTTGCCGTGGAGTTCGATCACGGTCCCGGCGAACGGGATGGGCACATCCACAGCAGCTTTCGCAGTCTCGACCTCGACGACGATCTGATCGATGGTGACCACGTCGCCTACCTTGACGTGCCACTCCGCGATGTCGGCCTCGGCCAGTCCTTCACCCAGGTCGGGGAGCATGAATACCTGATTGCTCATGCCGTCACCGCCCAACGGGTGTCGGGAGTGTCGTTCCACTGCAGACGATCGACGGCATCGAGGACACGGTCGACGCTGGGCAGGTGGTGACGCTCGAGCTTCGGCGCAGGGTAGGGGATGTCGAATCCGCTGACCCGGAGCACCGGGGCGTGGAGATGGTGGAAGCACCGCTCCTGCACGCGGGCAGCAATTTCCGCACCCACGCCGGCAAAACCTTGCGCCTCCTGGATGACGATGCAGCGTCCGGTCTTTCGCACCGATGCAGTGACCGTCTCGTCGTCGAACGGCACTATCGAGCGGATGTCGATCACCTCGATGTCGCAGCCCTCGGCCGCAGCGGCCTCGGCCGACTTCAGTGCAACCTCCACGGACGGGCCGTAGGCAATGAGCGTCGCGTCACGACCGGGGCGCCGGACGACCGCACGACCGATCGGCTCACGTGCGGTCAGTTCGACATCGGCACGGGAGAAATACAGCTTTTTGGGTTCGAGGAAGATCACCGGGTCGGGGTCCTCGATCGCCGAACGTAGCAGCGAGTACGCATCTTCCACCGTGGACGGCGCCACGACCTTCAGTCCGGGCGTGTGTGCGTAGTAGCCCTCACTGGAATCACAGTGATGCTCCACCCCGCCGATACCACCGGCAAAAGGAACACGGATGACGATCGGAATCGACAGTGCGCCCTTCGTGCGGTTGCGGATCTTTGCGACGTGGGAGGCGATCTGCTCGAATGCCGGATAGGCAAACGCGTCGAACTGCATTTCCACGACCGGACGAAAACCGGCCATGGCCATACCGATTGCGAATCCGATGATGCCGGACTCGGCGAGGGGAGTGTCGAAGCACCGGTCGTCACCGAAGTCGCGGGTGAGGCCGTCGGTGACGCGGAAGACGCCGCCGAGGGTACCGACGTCCTCACCGAAGACGACGACGTTGTCGTCGGCGGCCAACGAGTCCCGTAGTGCGGTGTTGAGGGCTTGAGCCATCGTGAGCATGGGCATGGTCAGTTTCCCCCTGTGTCAGCGGCTTCGGCGGCGAGTTCGGTCTCGAGTTGCGCCTGTTGCTCACGCAATTGCGGTGTCTGCTCGGCGAAGACGTACCGGAACAGATCGAGCGGATCGTGCGGGCGGTCGACGTTCATGCCGGCGCGCAGTGTGGCGGCCTCGGCCTCGGCCTCTGCGGTCAGTGATTCCACGAACGCGTCGTCGATCAGATCGTGTGCGCGCAGATACTTTTCGAGTCGCGGCAACGGGTCTCGGCCGAGCCACGTTTCCACCTCCGCGCTGTCGCGGTAGCGGGTGGCGTCGTCGGCGTTGGTGTGGGCGTCGATGCGATAGGTGTGTGCTTCGACGATCACCGGTCCGTTTCCGCTCCGAACGAAGCGCGCCGCCTCGTCCATGACGGCCATCATCGCAACAGGATCGTTGCCGTCTACCTGCTCGCTCCCGATCCCGTAGCCGACGCCCTTGTGCGCCAACGTCGGTGCTGCGCTTTGACGTGACAACGGGACGCTGATCGCAAATCCGTTGTTCTGCACCAGGAAGATCACCGGCGCCTTGAAGACGGCGGCGAAGTTCAGCGCTTCGTGGAAGTCACCCTCACTGGTGGCCCCGTCACCGCAGAGCGCGAGCGCGACGGTGTTCAGGCCCCGTCGGGACTCCCCGTACGCCACTCCCGCTGCGTGCAGCAACTGCGTCGCCAGCGGGGTGCACTGCGGCGCACTGCGTAGTGCTACCGGGTCGTATCCGCAATGCCAGTCGCCGGCAAGCATGCTCAGAATCTGCACCGGATCGACGCCTCTGGCGGCCAACGCCATCGAATCCCGATAGGTGGGGAAGAGCCAGTCACTCGGCTCCAGACTCATCGCTGCCGCGATCTGACATGCCTCCTGCCCTCGCGAGGACGGATACACGGCCAGGCGCCCCTGTTTGGTGAGCGCCGTCGCCTGCTGGTCGAAGCGTCTGCCCAGGAACATCTTTCGATACATGTCGATCAGGCGATCGTCGCTCGGTTTTGCGTAGCGTGCCTCGCTGCGCGTCAGTTCTCCCGCAGGGTCGAGGTACTGCACCGCGGAATCGGCCGGCAGGAACTTTTGATACCGCAGTTCCCCCAAGGGCTCGACAAGAGTCACTTCTACCTCCAGAAGACGTTGTGTCCATCAGTATTCGCACTTCGTCGACGTAATGGCAGAAGATGTCGAAGATTCAAGACGAACGGCCTATCATGAGGATTCGGGCAGCAATATGTCCATCAACCGACTCGACTACCGAAGCAGGAATGGACAGATGGCCACCGAACCGCACGCTCTCGATGCGATCGACCGCCGCATCATCGCCGAACTGGTCGCAGACAGTCGCATCTCCATGCGTGCACTGGCCGAGAAGGCGCACATATCTCGCGCCCACGCCTACGTCCGCATCGAAAGGCTCGAGGACGCCGGAATCATCACCGGATTCACGACGCGGATCGCCCATGAGAAGGCCGGACTCGGCTCCTCGGCGTACGTGGCGCTCTCGATCAGGCAGCACTCGTGGCGAGGTCTGGCTGCGTCGTTGAATGCACTGCCGTTTGTCGAGCACTTCTCCCTCCTCGGCGGCGACTTCGACGTTCTGGTGCTGGTTCGCGCCCCGGACAACCAGGAACTACGCCACACCGTGCTCGAAGAACTCCAGGGACTCGACGGGGTTCTCTCGACCAAAACGTGGCTGATCTTCGAGGAAGGCAACGGTCCGGGACCCAACTGGCTGCCCGGCTGATCCGTCTATAGTCGCCGTTAGCAGTTGCACACGGGAGGTGACTCGAATGACCCTGTACGGCCTGGGAATCGGTTGGCGTCCCGAGGTCTCCGGAATCATCGCGCAGCTGGACGGCCTGGCATTCTGCGAAGTCATTGCCGAATCCATCGGAAATGAGATACCGCCGCACCTCGGCTCGCTGGGAGTTCCGGTGATCCCGCACGGAATCTCGCTCTCCCTTGGCGGGGCCGAGGCGGTAGATCAGGCACGGATCGATCACCTTGCGCATGCAGCCCAGATACTGGACGCCCCCTTGGCGAGTGAGCACATTGCATTCGTGCGGGCGGGCGGCATAGAGGCCGGGCACCTGCTCCCACTGCCACGCACCTACGAAGCGATCGATGTCTTGGCACGCAACATCACTCGCACTCAGGACGGTCTACCGGTGCCGTTTGCCGTCGAAAACGTTGCCGCCCTTTTCGACTGGCCCGACGACGAGTTGACCGAAGGGGAGTTTCTCTCGGAGATCGTCGAACGCACCGGGGCTCTGCTGGTTCTCGACATCGCGAACGTCTACGCCAATGCTCTCAACCGAGGGCGTGATCCCTGGGCCGAGCTGAGCCGGCTACCACTCGAGCGAATCGCGTACTGCCACATCGCCGGTGGCAGTATCAGCGACGGCAAATACCACGACACGCATACCGATCCGGTGCCCGAAGCCGTGCTGGAACTTCTTGCGCAATTCACCGCCGCCGGTCACCATCCCGCGATCATGCTCGAGCGCGACGGAAACTATCCGCCGGCACTGGAATTGCTCGACGAGCTCGATGCCATCGCCGATGCAGCGGGTCTGGATCGCATCACCGCGGGCACCGATTGGTCACGCACATGAGCACGCTCGGTGAGCGTCAAGAGGCGCTGATTCGCGCACTTGTGGCGGGTGGCGAACTACCCGAAGGCTTCGACACAGACGATGCCGCCGTTGTCTCGGCGGCACTGCTCCGAAAGCGCGCAGGAGAAGTGGCGCACCACCTTCCGGTGGTGCGCCACACTCTCGGCGATCGGTATCTTCAGTTGTTCACAGCGTGGGCAGACGGACGGCCGAAGACGACTTCACACGCGGATGCCCAGGCCTTTGTCGCCCATCTCCAGGACATCGGCGAACTGCCGCGCCCGCCCTGGCATCAGAGGTTTCGAAGGCTCTTACGCAAATGAGACAACGGCTTCGCTGGTGTACATGAGGAACGTCATCGATTCCTGGAAATACAGCTCGACGGAGTTCGCATCGTGCGAGAGGTAACCGATGGACAGGTCCTGGCCCAGATGCAGTTCGTAGTCACCACCACGCGTCGACAGCAGGAAAGCGCCGTCGATGGCCGGGGCCCAGATGATCTCGCCGTCGAGGACGCGTCGCAGGTGCTCGCGGATCGGGTAGCCGTGATCGGAGGTCTCGTTGATCGCGGTGAACGCGTCGGCGTTCAGGAGCAGTGAGTACGGTCCGTTGACACCGGCCAGTCGCAGCGACGTGATCGCCTGGCTGATGGCTTCCGGGTAGTCCTTGGCGTCGACGGGGAGCTTCAGTTCCGGGTTGGAACCGCTGGCCCGCACGCCGGTGATGCTGGCTGCGGGGTATCCCTCGAAGATGGCGCGGTCCTCGGCGAACGCGATCTGCTTGGCCGCGTCCTTGACGGGCTGCCAGTCGGAGTCCTTCGCGCCGCGTTCGACGTCGTCGATGGCCTGACGGCTGACGGTGAAGGGGACCCGCAGTTCGATGATCGGCTGCGACTGGCGAGCGTGTGCGATGACGCCGTCGGCCAAGGGATTGATCGGCACCTGATGCCCGAGCGGGATGGCCGCGAGATCGTCACCCGACGGTCCCTCCACATCCACGACACGACGACCGGCGACGTGACGCTTGAAGGTGCGGCTGGCCTCTTCTTCGATCTCGGCCCAGGCTGCTGCCGAAATGGGTGCTAGGTCGCGGTGCAGGTTTGTCATTGCTGGGCACTCCTTTTGAGGCTGCCGATTCCGAGAGAACCGTCAGAGTTGGGCGCTGTGAACGTCGCTTCGGGAACGAGCCTGGTCGGCAGGTCCGGGGGATCGTCGAGAAAGTCCGCCGTCGGAACGAAGAAATTGATTCCGGTGACGGCCGTCGAGAAATCGAGAATGCGGTCGTAGTTGCCGACGGGATTCCCGATGAACATGTTGGTGAGCATCTGCTCGGTCACCGTCGGCGACGCCGAGTAACCGATGAAGTAGGTTCCCATTTCAGCGGAGCCGACGTGGCCGAACGGCATGTTGTCGCGCAGGATCTGGATCTGCTCACCGGATTCGTCCTCGATGACGGTGAGTGCGGTGTGCGAGTTGGCCGGTTTGGTGTCGTCGTCCATCTCGAGGTCTTCGAGCTTGGAGCGCCCGATCACGTTCTCCTGCTCCTCGACGGGCAGGGAATTCCACTCCGACATGTCGTGGAGGTACTTCTGGACGATGACATAACTGCTGCCCGCGAAGTCCGGATCCTCGTCACCGACGGTGACCGCAACGTATGCGGCCTGCCCGGACGGGTTCTCGGTGCCGTCGACAAAACCCATGAGGTCGCGTTGCTCGAAGTACTTGAACCCGTGGACCTCGTCGATCACCGACGCGGCGCCGGCCAACCTGTTGGTCACGACCGTGGCGAACTCGAAGCACAGGTCCATCTGACGGGCCCGGATGTGGAACAACAGATCGCCCGGTGTGCGGGGAGCGTGGTGTTTGTCACCGGTCAACTCGATGAACGGGTGCAATTCCGCCGGGCGCGGTCCGTCGAAAAGCCGGTCCCATGCGTCCGAACCGATGCCGACGACGGCAGCCAAGCCACCTGCGGGAACCCGGAATCCGATCGAGCGCTGCAGCCCGGAAATATCCGCCAGAACGTCGTGAACTGCCTGCTCACCACCCTCGTCGATGGTGAAAACCAGGAAGATCGCAGCTTCCGTGAGCGGGGTCAGCAACGGCTGCGGTATCGCGGGAAGGGCCACCTCGGCCTCGTCGATCTCACTCGTTTCCGCCATGCAGACCAGTATGGACGATTCCGGCAGTCCCGGCATCAGTAGTGGGTAAGTCGCGTCAGGGTGTCGCGTTACGGGGTTGCCGCCTGGGCGCCCGCGTCGAAGCCGGCCGGAATCTCGAAGATCTTTCCGTCGAATCCGGCGCGGTAGAGATGCCCGGCCGCGAAACCGGAATTGCCACGCCCGTAGGTCAACACGCTCGACGCTTGCAGTCCGCTGGTGAGCGAGCAGTACTGGCCGGGCCCGTCGATCCGCCACACCTCACCACTGATGTCCGTGGGGACAATCGCGCGATCGCGCGAATCCAAGGTCAAACCATCTGGGGCAGAGAAGGTTTCGAAACCGCCGAGATCGACCAACGATTCCGAATACCCCGGATTGTCCACGGAGATGCGGCTGACGCCCGGGTTTGCGAACGTGCGCGACACGTAGAGCCAGCGATTATCGGCACTCAGGGCGGCGCCGTTTGCACTCGGGAAGGTTGCCCACGCCGGGTCGACGGCACCGCCTGGGCTGACCTTTCCGATCAGCGAACCGAAATCGTTGGTGGCATAAATCGTTCCGTCGTGCGCGACGGCGAGGCCGTTTGCAGCGCTCAGACCACCGGCTATAGGCGTCACGGCACCGGAGTTCACGTCCACCCGAGCGACCGACGCAGCCCGCGTCAGATCGCCGATCAGCACGCCGGCGTTTGCTCCGGTTCCCACCAGCAGTGAACCGTCCGGGCTCCACGCCAGCGCGCCCGCACCGCCGGGGACCGTCGCGATCGGAACTGCAGCCTGACCAGGCGCGTCGACGCGGAAGATTCGCCCACTCACCAGGTCTGTCGTGTACAGGCGCCCCTGCCCGTCCACCGTGACACCCTCGAGAGCTGCGCCCGGAATCTGGGCGCTGAGGACGGCGGGGGACGATCCGGGGCAGGGCGCCACGGCGGCGGCACCGGACACACCCAGAGCCAGAAGCGAACCGGCAACAAGAGCACCGGTGACACCTACCCGAATACTGCGATCGAAGATCCTGGTGCGCATCTGCGCAACGCTAGACCTTCTGCCCGATTTCGCCTAGAGAGACCGAAGGAAAGAGATCAAAAGTTCATTGACCTCGGCAGCACGTTCCTGTTGGACGAAGTGCCCCGCGCCACTGAGGAGGTGCACACCCCGCAGGTCGGGGACGGTGTCCTTCATCCGTTCCAGTGCCTTGGGGCCGCTCATCGCGATGACCGGATCTTCGGCTCCCGCGACGAAGAGCGTCGGGACGTCGATGTGCGCGCCGTCCAGATCGGCACTGCGTTCCCAGTTGGCGTCGTACGCCCGGTACCAGTTCAAGCCACCTGTGAAACCTGTTGCCGTAAAGGCCTTTACATAGACGTCCAGATTGTCCTCGGTGAGCCACGACCACGGCAATGCAGGCGCCTCGGGAAGTACGTCGAGGTAGCCGTTTCCTTCGGACGGATTCTTCCAGACGTCGAGGTACCGGTAAGCCCCGGACAAGGCATGGAAGAGCCGTTGAAGGAATTCACGTGGACGGGCGTCGAGTTCGCGCTCCGCGACACCCGGTTCCTGGAAATAGTGAATGTGCAGAAAGTGCTTGCGCGCCATGCCGGCGTAGATCGTCGACGGCTTGGCCGGGAACCTGTCGGGCGCATAGGGGACCGCCAACGAGACCAGTCCCGCAACACGATCGGGGTGGCGCAGAGCGGTGGTCCACGCGACCGGCGCGCCGAAATCGTGACCGACGAATACCGCCTTGTCGATTCCGAGAGCATCGAGTAGGTCGATCAGCCGGTTCGCGACGGCATCGTTGGTGTAGTTCTCGATCGCGTCGGGGCGGGTAGTGCCGCCGTAACCGGGCATGTCGAGCGCAATCGCTCGGAAGCCGGCTTCCGCCAACGCTGCCGACTGATGGCGATAGCTGTATCCGAGGCCGGGAAAGCCGTGGCACATAACCACGGCTGTCCCAGAACCGGAATCGTCGATCTGCCAACGGAATCCGTCGACGTCGATCGTCTTCACCGTCATATCAGGCGGTGATCATGTCTTCCTGGTTCCAGAATGCGCGCATCGACAGGATCTTGCCGTCGTCGTCGAAAGTCATGACGTCGATGGGTGCGATGGTCAGCGTCTGCTCGCCGAGCTTGGTGATCAGCGAGAAGTGGAATGCCGCTTCGTTTCCGGCGATGCGGAGGGTGTGAAGGTGAGCTTCCTGGTCGAAGTTCTCGATCACGGAGTAGAACTCGAGAATGGACTCGCGAGTGGTGCGCACGTCGGTGCCAACCGGGTCTTCGACCGTTGCACCCTCGGCGTACAGGGCCACAACCTGGGCGGCAGTGCCCGTGGCAACTGTCTCGATGTAGGCGTCGACGGTCTTGCGGATTACCTCTGCGGACGGTGCCATGGTCTACCCCTCGTAGTTAGAACAGGTTCTAATTCTGAGGATAACCTACGTCTCTGATCCACGGGTCAGGTTTCGAGCACCTTGCGCAGGCGGGCCTTCTTCCGGTTCTCCCGCACGATCCAGACGACATCGGCGTCGTCCGACGCCTCCAGGGAGACGAATGCCGACAGTGCATTCTTCGGGTCCGCTGCGACCGCGACGCTCCAGCAGTATCCGAGCGCCTGCCGAAGAGTGCGTGTGTCGGGATCTCGACGGGCATCAGCCGGTTGCGAGACAATCCATTCGGTAGCGTCTCGGCACACCTGAACTGCCAGCGCAGCGTTGGTCTTGTCCTTCAGCAACCGCGGCTCGCAGATCCCGGCGGCTGCTGCGCGCAGCGTCAATGGATGGGCGGAACGTGCCCACTGCTCGATGATCGCCCGCAACAATTCCGGATCCGTGTCACCTATCGCCTGAACAGCCATCGCGGCAGCTTCACGTGCACGCCACGAAGCACTGGTGGTCGCCTCCGTCAGACTGTCCAGAACAGCCTCGTCGCGCGAACGAACAAGGATGAACCCGAGCCCGACGATCCCACAGCAGCGGATGTATTCGTCTTCGGACTCCACCGCCTGCAGGATGTCGTCACTGTCGGCGCCGCGCGCGAACTCGAGCATGAGCGCGAGGTTCGCGCGCGGGCCGGGCAATCCTGAACGCTCCTGCAGATAACTCCACAGTTCGTCACCGTCAAGATCCGCGAACGTCATGGGAGTCCTTTCGTCGGTACGCCCAATCCTGTCATCGCGGATCTACACGCGCAGCATTTCCGATCAGTGAGCCGGTAGGAGGGACGTCTCCTGCGCCGCGCCGTCTTCTGCCCCGATCTGGACGATGTTTCGCGGCAGGAACACAGCCGCGATCGCGCCGAAACGCCAGTTCCACCGATGTATTCCGCGAAATGATCACTGAGTCAGGCGATCACATGCTTAGGGCGACAGTCGGTCAGCGCGAGCAGTTCGCTCAGGCATTCAGCCTCCCGATCGACAACGCAGCGAACACCGCCTACAGCGATCCAGTAGAAGATCTTTTGGAAACCGGAACCGAGGATGCGGTATGAGCAACGCCAAGGACCGGATACGCGGAAGCGCTGAGCGCGCAAAACCCAGCCATCACTGGGATCGTCGAAACCGCCATCACTTCAGCCGAATTCAATGACACTCCCACTGTGCGCCGACTCGCCTGGACCCTGGCGAGCACCATCGGAGCCGCTCACGGCGCCGCTGCACTGCGTGAAGACGTCGACATCACCTCTCGCATCGAGAACCTCGTCGCAGCGCACTGCACGGCACATTCGGTTGACCGCATTTCATGCCAGAACGCTAAAACCACAATGGAATTCGGGGGACCGTCGATCATGCACACGATGCGATCAGGCTACGGCGCACCTGAACCCGAATCCGTTACGTAAGCATTAGCCCGGGTCGAAAACTTCATCACCCACCACTAAGCTCGCGGGGACCTCGTCTTCCAGAAACGCGTCGAAGCGGCCCGCATCACCGAAAACCTACTCGCCGAACTCCACAGCGAAGCAGTCACCATCTTCAAAGCGCTCAAAGGATGCGCGATGCGCATCACGACGACTCCCTCTTGCGTCGTCGATGAGGACAAGAAATATGTCTTCGCTGCGAGACCTACGCCGACGCGCAGGCTCTTCCATCTTACTGCGATCGTCGAGCTCGACGGAGCGATCTGCTTCACCCGGGGTGCATCAGGTAGACCAGAGAGTGTGGGTCTGTCGTCGTGAGGGTTTCGCCGATCAGGATTTTCGGGGGTGCGCCGGGAACTTATGTGCGTGTTACTGCCATCTCCCAATGTCGGCTCACACGTATAAGTTCACGAGGTGCGCAACCAGAAGATGAAGTTTTCCGGCGTTTCGCGTCTGGCAGCGGGAACATATTCGAGATCCCCATATCGAGGACTTGAACGACCTGGTCGATGACATCCGCGACACATACAGCGAGTTCGTCCCGTATGTGTCGCCTGAGTTCGGCGGCCGGCGTGCAAGAGTCCTATTTTTGCTGGCTTCTCCAGGGATCATGACCAACGACGAGGACGATAATGCGGGGTCTGGATTCCTCTCTGTCGAGAACACGGATGTCGCGGCTCGGCGGCTCGCCGAGGCGATGGAAGAAGCCGGATTAGGCGCTGATGACTGTGTCGGCTGGAACGTGTGCCCTTGGTACGTGAAAGGGCTATCCACGATGAAGGTCGCGGAACGTCGACCGTACCTGTTGAGAGGGAGTCAGTTTCTTACCGCTTTGATTGTCCGACTGCCCGAATTGCGGGTTGTCTTCACCTTCGGTGAGGATGCTTCCGAGGCTTGGGACTTGTTCGCGGCGACGTTCAAGGGCACAGCGGCGCACTGGAGAAATTTCATCATCGCAGTACCGGACCAAGTGGCTATCGAGGGAGTATCGAACAGCACGAGGTATGGAGTCGTGAACTCGCCGAAAAGATGAGGGAAGTCAAAGCCGCTGCCTCTGGTCCAGATCGAATCGAGTGGTGACCTGTCCTGTTGAGGTCGAATCGTCTACCGATGTATCGATCTTCTGAGAGACCTAAAAACAGCCCCTATGCAGCAACCACGGCAATGAAACACCGGTTGTGCTGGCAGTAAAAAGTCGGGGAGGTAAGGGAACAATCTCGCCTACAGCAGCTCGTCTGCCAGGCCCAGAGATGGAACCAATGTTGCGATGTCGACGATCTCGATATGCGCAGCCAGCCCACCGGTGAACTCGGCGACGGTGAACTGCTCGGCGGGTCCGAACTTCTCTTCGAATCGGCGTCGAGTGTGAGGCGAAGAGCGGCCCAAGGCCCACTCTGCGGTTGATCGTGAGGTCACCAAGAACTTCTTCGGAAGCGGCCCGACGACGAACATCTGCGCACGCCGTTCAGTGGGATCCAACGCAAGATGAACTAGATCAGCAAACACACCTCGCTTGCGCATGGTGTCGGCGCCCTTCCACTGCGAGACCTTGAACTCTGCGATGCGCCGATCGGTTTCGACATCAAAAGGCCTGCTGGGGTCGTTGCCGGCGCCGAGTGATGGCCTGGCCGTGACGGTCTCGCCAGGTTCGAGGATCAGTGGCAGACATCGCGCAATGACGGTGGCATGAATGACGTCGTTGAGCCGTCCGACATGCTGACGAACGGCGAGGGCTGCGTCGAGAAGATCCTCGCTGAAGTGAAAAAGTTCGACGGTGTCAGCGCACCCGATCGTGTCCGAGCCGGCGAATGCCGACTCAGCGGAGGACAGGTGCTCGGTGAGCTGATTCGTGGTGAGGAAATCCAGCAGAGTGGAGAACGATGCCGACAGATGCGTGTAGTCCGCCTGCGACACACTGGGGTCAGTGTCTGTTTCGGTGTGCTGCTCGCCGATCCTGGTTTGGTAGACACTGGTGGTGAAGCCGATTCTGCGGAGACGCGCCAGGGCTGCATGAGAGGTGAAGCTGGACCGGGGGAGGTCGCTGATCAGCTGGTATGCCTGCTTTGGGGGATAACGGACGCCGGCGATGTCGGCCCAGTGTTCTCGGATCGGTTCGGGTACAGCCTGACTGACGACCTTTATTGCAGACTCAAGGGTTTGTTGGGCCCCAGGCTCCCGTTTTTCCATCACAGCGATGAGTCAAGCAGGCCATTGTGTAGCTGTTGCGGGGCGGGTCATCCCATCTGCGGAAGGGGGCTCGGCTTCCGATCTTGCTTGAGCCCAAAGAGGTCGGGTGCAAGCTCCGGCGTAACAGTGGTGAGAGTGATCCGACCGATGTCGAAGCTGCCGCACACGCTGTCCTCGCTCGCAACCAACTCGCCGCACCCACACGCGCGACGGGCATTGGAGTCTCTACCTCCCGAGAACGCCGTCCAATGATCAACCACCACAAACTTACGATCAACCACGGCAAAGACTTACGCATCTCTAGGGAAAGCGAATTTGTCTACGGCAACAGAGCGTTTAGGTAGTCGCCACGCACCTCAGCCAACGCGGAACTGCGAGCAACTTCGGCTTGGTGAATCTCATCTGTGGACGATTTGATGTTCGATGATCCCTCAACGTCCCGCCCGGATTTCGCAACCAGTTTGTCCATCCGCTCGTCGATTCCGGCGCTCTTGCCGATACGACGGATCGTCTGCGTCTGAATCTGTACGGCGCGCAGTCGATCACGGTACTCGGATAGTGAGGTAATTCGCTCCATCACTGGCTGAACAACATTGGTATCTAGTTCCTCGATGTGGCGCAGCCACAGTTTTCGGGCATGTTGGATCTCAGAGGTGTCACCGATCGGTTCGCTACCGATATCGACTCTGACTGATGCGACATCGAGCAGATGCGTGGTGATGCTCGCAAGTTCTTTGTCGACGTCGACAGGTCCGGTCGCGGACGTGAGGAAGGCTTCCACCGCGATATCGTGAAGCGACCGAATCTCTTGCACGATAGACGATGCAACGCTGATCACGGCCCAAAAATGCCGCCGCAATGGATCAGCAAGCGCCTGTTCCCTGTGCCGCTCTGCGGTTCCAAACACATAAGCATTCTTGATCTCGTACCAAAATCCCAACTCGTCTTTTCCGAGAGCCCACACAGTGACCTTCTTGTCACGGAGAACAGGATTGCCGGTGTGAATGTCGATCTTGCCGTACCAGTAGAACCGATTGACGTACTTGTTACGCGCTTTTCCTTCGGGAAGTAGTGAAAGTTCCACGGCTTGCTGCGCGTATCTGTCAGCCGGCCCGAAGACGGCATTGGCAGTCAACTCAGCATCTGCTTTCTCAATTAATCGAATGATTGCGGAGAACCGATCGCCTCGTCGGGAGGAGCGGGAGACAGAGTCGTTCAAGGTCGAAGTCCTTTCGAGTGCCGGCCCGCGACCGCTAGTACTCATTTGTCGAAGTACCAACTTTGGGCACAGGCCACTCTATCGCTCAGGGTCTGCTCTTTCGGAGCCCCTGTGTCTTAGCTGCCGCGTACAGCTTGCAAGTAAGGCCGTGCGATTTCGCATGGAAGCGGCCGTAGATTGAGAGGACAGAGCCACGGGATGGAATTCATCACGTCTGCAGGCAAGCGGAGGAGGCAGCTGACGTCCGAAAGACAGCCAGTGTCAGGACCCTCCGAGTTGCGCAGTCCCGGAAGCCTGTTCGTTGCTCCAATTCTCGGATGGCGTCACCGGGCAGAACTCAATGGCCGGAGCTAAATCGACTGCAACAGTTGAGTTCGGTGTTCGTTGGCCGACGCGGCGGCGGTGACGTTCGAGCGGATTCCGCCGATCCTGTCGATCACCGATCGGGAGCTACTCGGAATTAGTCGTCGTGCGCAGAAAGCGGCTGCGCATTTGGGCTACGCGGCGCCCTGGTCGAGTGAACGGAATGACGTTAGATTCCTAACACGGTCTGGTTGGGGAACCCGAGGATCTGAGAGGCTTGAAATGATTGCGGGTGGCTGGATTTGGTTTCTGCCGTTGCCATGGGAAAGGCGAATAGTGTTCCCGAAAGCCATTCCGTGCGAGCTTGGCGGTACTCAATGCTACTTCTAACGTGAGCGAGGGTCCGCGAGGTAGCTCAGACGTACTCCGATTCACTGGATACTGTTCAGTAGTGAACAAGCCATAGACCGCGCGTTGATCGCCACCTGGACTATCTGCCTCGACGGCTCTGTCAAGAATCGCAAAAGTCGTGCCAAAAAATCCGCGAATGTCTGTGCGGCAACACAGTTCACCGGAATGGCTTACCCCGGCATACTCCGAAACCAGTCTCGTACGTCTGCAACAGGTACGCACGCTCTTCCGGCGTGAGCTTGTGTCCACTCTCGATTTTTGCCGTTCACGACGTCCTGCACACAAATCGTCCACTAAAAACTATGCCATATCGGATTTTGCAACGACAGCAAAATGGACGGAACGCGTTGAAATTTCCAGGTGAATCGCACACAGGAGCGTGTTTGAGATCATCCGGCATAGACGATGGTCAAGTGCACGCACGGACGCGCAGGAAGCCGCTCAAGCGGTTTCTAGGGAACTCATCTGGATCGCGCTAATCGACCAGCCGAAAGAAGGGCGGACGGTCTAGTATTGTCCACCCTCATAATGTTTCGGAGAGCACTCAGCTCGACCACATCGGAAAGACCACCATATGAGCCGTACGACCGCCCTCGTCGCTGCCACTGTCCTGGCGGCAGCCCTGTTCCTCGCTGCTTGCGGCAGCGACGATGACGCCAAGGTTGAAACCAACAGCATCTCGTCATCCTCTCAAGGGCAGGAGGTAGAGACCCCGGCCCAGCCGGTTTCCAAGTCCGAATCTGTCGTGCAGAGATTCACCACGGCTCTCGATGACCTCGGCATCGAGCACGCCGAGCCCGAGCGTGCCGAGGTTGCATTGTCGGGGGCTCAGATGCGTTTCGATATGCCAGTGAACGGCTACGACGCCGGAATCAACATCTTCCCTGACAAGGAGACGCTCGCGGCGTGGCAGAAGGCCAGCGATTCCCTCGGCGGGATTCACATCGCTCTACCCGATGCGGATGCCGTGCTGACATTGAACAGTTCCGACGGGATCGCTGACTCAGCGAAGATCGCCCCGATGATCGCTGAGGCCGTCGGCGGCACCGCACACGGGGTTTAGGTGACATCCGGCGACTCCCCAGCGCTATCCGGGGGTCGCCGGTGAGTGCAGTCAACTCTTGAAACTGACGGTGCTGTTTGACGAGCACACCGAAACCCGCAGAATGACGTTCAGGGGTGATGTTGGGTATCCACGACCAATGAGACTGGTCAACCGCTATGTTTTTCTAGCGGTTTCTCTTGGGCCGTTCCGAACTCCGGAAGGACGATCACCATTCCCAGCATCGAACGGCTACATCCAGTGCGGCGGAGGACCCGAGCCGTCGCAGTGCTCAGTGCAACTGGCTTCGCCGCCGCTCTGGCGGTAACCCCCGCGGCGGCCGACACGGTGATCGCCAACATCCCAATCATCGGCCAACCGTGGGGCATGGCGATGACGTCCGACGGCAAGCATGCCTACGTCGCTAGCGGTTACACAGGTCTTGTTTCCGTGGTCGACACCGTCACAAACTCTCTGGCCACGACCATTGACCAGGACCTGGGCGACCCCGTCGCGATTGCCTTGACGCCCGACGGTACCCGCGCCTACGTTGCCAGCAGAAGTGGCGGAGTTTCGGTGGTAGACACCGCGACCAACACCCGACTCGGCGGAATCGGCGTCGGTTCGACCCCTTCCGACATTGCGATCACTCCCGACGGCACTCGCGCCTACGTCACCAACTTCAACTCCACCGCATACGGCACCGTATCGGTCATCGACACCGTCACAAACACCGTCACAAACACGCTCCGTGTAGGAAAGAATCCCCACAAGATTGCCATCACCCCCGACGGTACCCGCGCCTACATCACCAACAACAACAGCGGAACGGTGTCTGCCATCGACATAAATACCAGCGCCATCACCGAAATCGCGGTGGGTTCGTGGCCAGCCGGCATAGCCATCGCCCCCAATGGCAGCCGAGCCTACGTCGCCAACAACAACAGCGGAACAGTGTCCGTGGTTGACACCGCAACGAACGCAGTCGTCAACGTAATCCAGGGACCCCCGCGTCCGAACGCGGTAGCTTTCACCCCTGACGGATCCCGCGCCTACGTAACCGACGGCGCCAACCTCACAATTTCAGTGATCGACACTGCGACCTCCACCGTCGCGACCACCTATCCGATGGATAGCGGTCCGGGTGCCATCGTCTTCACCCCCGATGGCACCCGCGCCTACGTCAGCCTCAGTATCAGTGCCGAGGTCGCCGTGATTGCCATCAAAAAGGATGTACCAAACCTGCCATCAACAGGCTCGCTGGGAAGCCGCGGCTCTTGAGACTGCGCCAAATCAGCAGCCGAATCCCACTTCACGGCACTTTTCGAATTGCCGCGTAGAGCTTCGGTTTTGCTGATGCCGCCGAGCACTGTGGCTCCCGCCTGCTGATCGAGACGGGAGTGGGCAGCGTCCCCAAGCGAACCTCGGTGGGTCTCACTTCAATTGTCGGTAGAGACCGCCTGGAAGTATTGCCGGACAAGGCGCTCACCGACACCCGGCCGCAGGTTTCGGCGGAGTCCGCCGAATGCGGTGAACTCGGCGACTTCACGCGCACCGCCCGCCTGGCTTTCCCGGCACCGCCGACAATTCCGGATCCGTGTCACCTATCGCCTGAACAGCCATCGCGGCAGCTTCACGTGCACGCCACAACGCACTAGTGGTCGCCTCCGTCAGACTGACCAGAACAGCCTCGTCGCGCGAACGAACAAGGATGAATCCGAGCCCGACGATCCCACAGCAGCGGATGTATTCGTCTTCGGACTCCACCGCCTGCAGGATGTCGTCATTGTCGGCGCCGCGCGCGAACTCGAGCATGAGCGCGAGGTTCGCGCGCGGGCCGGGCAATCCTGAACGCTCCGTCAGGTAACTCCACAGTCCATCGCCGTCCAGATCCGCGAACGTCATGGGAGTCCTTTCGTCGGTACGCCCAATCCTGTCATCGCGGATCTACACGCGCAGCATTTCCGATCAGTGAGCCGGGAGAAGGGACGTCTCCTGCTGCACACCGTCTTCTGCGCCGATCTGGACGATGTTTCGCGGCAGGAACACGGCTGCGATCGCACCGAGAACTGCTGCAGCAGCACCGATCAGGAACGCGATACGCATGCCCTCGTCGGTGTAGAACACAGCGCCCTCCATCGCCATCGCGATGTGCGAGTTCAAGACCGTGAAGGCGATGACGGGAAGCACTGCAGGGAAGATGCTCTGGAAGACTGCAACCATGCTCGCCGTGGTTGCCTGCAACTGCGGCGGCACTGCTTCGATGAGCAGGTTCGGAATGGAGGCGTAACCCATACCCATACCGACGCCGAAGATTCCGGCAAAGATGATGAGCAGCGGCTTGTTGTCGTGAATGGTTGCCGTCAAGGTGAATCCGACTGCCATGAGGATCATTCCGATGATCATCAGCAGGCGGGGTCGAATGTTGCGGCCCACGAGGAAGCCCACGATCAAACCACCGACCACCACCATGCCACCCAGCGGCGCCTGGAAGATCGCGAATCCTTCTGCCGTGACACCGAATCCGTATCCCAGGCCGAGAACTGCGGGGGTCATCACCATCATCGGCAGCAGAATCGTGAAGACTCCCGACGCGCCGTAGCAGAACCCGGCTCCGACGGCGGTGAGCATCACCGAACGCTTGCCGAAGTAGCGCAGGTCGATCAAGGGTTCACGGATGGCCCGGGCAGAGGCAACCCACGCCACCAGCAGTGCAACGCCGCCGATCAGATAGGCCAGTGTCGAGCCGTTCTTCCAGCCCCAGGTCGGTCCGAAGCTGACGCCGATGAGAATTCCGGCGATGCCTGATCCGAGCAGTACCGCACCGATCAGATCCAGCGAAGAGCGCAGTCGCACAGCTGATTCCGCCGTCGAAGCGAAAATCATTCCACCGAGCAGAACCAAACCGATGACGAAGAACCAGAAGATGCTCCGGAACCCGTGGTTGTCGATCAACCAACCGGTGAGGAACGGCGCCGGAATAGCGATCAGGCCCATGCCGGAGGTCGCGATACTGACCGCCAGAGCAACGGTTTTCGGCGGAAACACGTCGCGGATGAGGGAGTAGCTCAAGAACAGGCAGGGGACCAGTAGGCCCGTCAGCGACCGGCCCAGAATCAGGACGGCATAAGTGGGCGCAACCGCCGAAATGAAGGATCCGACCGCCGCGCCGGCGACCGCCAGGAGCAGGACTTTTCGTTTGCCGTACATGTCGGCGAGCTTGCCGAGCAGAGGAGACGCTACCGCGCCGAGCAGCAGGAACGACGTGAGCAGCCAGGCTCCCTGCGTCGTTTGATAATGCACCGAGATGGCGGGCAGCGCAGTGGAAATCATCATGTAGCTCACCGCGAGCATTTCGAGAAGTAGAACGATCGACGCCAGCGAGAACACCAGTCGCGGAGTCCACCGCTCCGGCATCGACGTCGAATCGGGCAGACTGGGAGACGAACCGTCGCTGTGGACATGAGACGCCATGGCTGGAGAATCCTTTCGGGACACCTGCGAATTCGATTGACCCCCTGCCGAATACCGTCGGCCGGGGCCTTGCGGGGAAGTGCAGTGGAACGACAGCTACCGTTCTCGGCAACGTGTTACCTGCATCACAGCCCTCGCGTCGAACACGCGCTACAGAATGTTCCGCGGAGCGGGACAATCAGGACAAGGTCTGATTGGCGCCCCAGATGGAGCCCCAGATACGACTGTGCGCCGTTTCGGTAGCGGTAACTACCAAAACGGCGCACAGAGGCCGAAGGCCTTAGAGAACTATGTTCACCATCTTGCCCGGCACAACGATCACCTTGCGTGGTGCGTTGCCCTCGAGCAGCGCGACGATCTTCTCGTCGGCCAGGGCGATCTCCTCGACAGCCTTGCGATCGGCATCCGCCGGGACGCTGATGCGGCTACGAACCTTGCCGTTGACCTGGATCGGGTACTCGACGGTGTCCTCGACGAGCCACTTCTCCTCGACAGCGGGGAAGGGGCCGTGCGCAAGAGATTCCGTGTGTCCCAGACGCGACCACAGCTCTTCCGCGAGGTGCGGCGCCAGGGGAGCGAGCATCAGCACCAACGGCTCGACGGCAGCACGGGGCGCGCCACCCGGGAACGCCTTGGTGAGGTGGTTGTTGTACTCGATCAGCTTCGCAGCGGCCGTGTTGTCGCGCAGCGCCGTGTAATCCTCGATGACACCGGAAATCGCCTTGTTGAGCGCACGCAGCGTCTCCTCACCGGGTGCTTCGTCGGTGACACGGGGCTTGCCGGTCTCCTCGTCGATGACGACGCGCCACACTCGCTGCAGGAATCGAGCAGCACCGACGACGTCCTTGGTCGCCCACGGACGCGAGGTGTCCAGCGGACCCATCGACATCTCGTACACACGCAGGGTGTCTGCACCGAACTCGGCGCAGATCTCGTCCGGCGCAACGGCATTCTTCAGGCTCTTGCCCATCTTGCCGTACTCGCGGTTGACCTCGGCGCCCTCGTAGAAGAACTTGCCGTCACGCTCGACGACGTCTTCTGCGGGCACGTAGACGCCGCGGGCATCGGTGTACGCGAATGCCTGGATGTAGCCCTGGTTGTAGAGGCGGCGGTACGGCTCGCTCGAGGACACGTAGCCCAGGTCGAACAGGACCTTGTGCCAGAAGCGCGAGTACAGCAGGTGCAGCACCGCATGCTCGACGCCGCCGACGTACAGGTCGACTCCACCGGGATCGTTGGGGCCGTGCAGTTCCGGACGGGGACCCGTCCAGTACGCCTCGTTCTGCGGGTCGCAGAAGGCGTCCTGGTTGGTGGGGTCGATGTAACGCAGCTGGTACCACGAGCTGCCCGCCCACTGCGGCATGACATTGGTGTCGCGGTGGTAGGTCTGCAGTCCGTCGCCGAGATCGAGCTCGACGTTGACCCAGTCGGTCGCCTTGTTCAGCGGGGGAGAGGGCTCGGAGTTGGCGTCGTCCGGATCGAAGGACACGGGTGCGTAGTCCTCGACCTCCGGAAGCACCACGGGCAGAGCTGAATCCGGCAGGGCGTGCGCGTTGCCGTCCGCGTCGTAGACGATCGGGAAAGGCTCACCCCAGTAACGCTGACGCGCGAAGAGCCAGTCGCGCAGCTTGTACTGGATGGTGCCCTTGCCCTGGCCACTCTCCTCGAGGCGGCTGATGACGGTCGCCTTGGCCTCGGCCACGTCCAGACCGTCGAGGTAGTCGGAGTTCACCAGCGCGCCGTCGCCCGAATACGGCGCCTCCGAAACATCGCCACCGGCAATAACTTCGAGAATCTCCAGACCGAACGCGTTCGCGAACTCCCAGTCACGGTGATCGTGTCCCGGAACTGCCATGATCGCGCCGGTGCCGTAGCCGGTCAGCACGTAGTCGGCGATGAAGATCGGGACCTTGTGGCCGTTGACCGGATTGACGGCGTAGGAACCGAGGAAGACGCCCGTCTTCTCCTTGTTTTCCTGACGCTCCAGGTCGGTCTTGGCGGCAATCGACTTACGGTATGCAGCAACAGCTTCCGCCGGCGTCGTAGCGCCGCCGGTCCAGCGTGCGTCGACACCTTCGGGCCACTCGTCCGCAACGAGCTTGTCGACCAGAGCATGCTCGGGAGCCAACGTCACGTAGGTGGCACCGAACAGCGTGTCGGGGCGCGTCGTAAATACATCGATGCCGTATTCGCCTGCGGCGAAAGTAACCTCGGCGCCGTAGGAGCGTCCGATCCAGTTGCGCTGCATGGCCTTGACCTTGTCCGGCCAATCCAGGTACTCGAGGTCGTCGACCAGGCGATCGGAGTACGCGGTGATGCGCATCATCCACTGCTGGAGGTGCTTGCGGAAGACCGGGAAGTTTCCGCGGTCACTACGACCGTCGGCGGTGACCTCCTCGTTGGCCAGCACGGTACCCAAACCGGGGCACCAGTTGACCATCGAATCCGACTGGTAGACAAGGCGGTACGAATCCAGAACCTTGGCCTTTTCGGCCACTGTCAGCGACGCCCACTCGCGTCCGTCTTCCAGAGCGCGCTCACCGGAATCGAACTCGGCTTCCAGCTCGGAGATACGACGCGCCTTACCGGCAGCCTTGTCGTACCAGGCGCCGTGGATCTGCAGGAAGATCCACTGCGTCCAGTGGTAGAAGTCGACGTCGGTCGTCGCGAGGCTACGACGCTCGTCGTGTCCCAGACCCAGGCGTCGCAGCTGGCGCTTCATGTTGGCGATGTTGGACTCGGTGGTGGTCCGCGGGTGGGTGCCCGTCTGCACGGCGTACTGCTCGGCCGGGAGCCCGAAGGCGTCGTAGCCGAGGGTGTGCAGGACATTGCGGCCCTGCATGCGATGGAAGCGCGCGAAGACGTCCGTGGCGATGTATCCGAGTGGGTGACCGACGTGCAGGCCCGAACCCGAGGGGTACGGGAACATGTCCTGAACGAAGAGCTTGTCGGCAGGAACACCGTCGGGCGAGGAGAGCGGACCGACCGGATTGGGCGCGTTGAACGTGCCTTCCTCACTCCAGCGGTCCTGCCAGTGCTGCTCGATCTGGCCGGCGAGCTCCGCGGTGTAGCGGTGCTGCGGAGTTGCGTCGGCTGGTGAATCGGGGGACTGCGGAGACTCGGTCACTGTGGTCGCTATCTACTTGGCTGACGGAAATACCGATAACCAGGGTAGAGCCTGCGCGACCCGGGCATACCATCAACTCCACTCGCGCCTATCCTGTATGGGTGATCGTTGTCGCTGTGGTGCTATTCGTGCTCGCTGTCGCCGTCGGTGGAGTTGCTGTCGCCGGACTGATCGGCAAACTCCCGCGGAACCGCTGGGCCGGTGTCCGCACCGAAGATTCCCTGCGGAGCGAGGAGTCGTTCGCCCTCGCCAACAAGGTGGCCGGTCCGACCATGCTCGCGGCCGCCGGAATGTTGGTCATCGGCGGAGTCGCAGCATTGACCATCGGCGGAGTCTTCGGCGTCGCGGTCGCGATCATCGCCGTCGTCGTCGCCGTCCTCACTGCCGGTTTCGGTGGAGGCATCGGTGCCCGCGCTGCCGCCGCACTCCCGCAGCAGAGCGGATGCGGTAACGACTGCAACTGCGGCGGACACTCCGAGCCTGCCGCAGACGAGCCGGTGGCGGAGACCCCCGAGGCCAAGGCGAGCGCTGCCGCTTGCGGCACCGCTTCCTGCGGTGCCTGCGCGCTCAAGGATGCTTGCCAGCCGGCTCATTGATTCACGTGAAACATCGCGTGGTCGACCCGGCCGGGGTCGTATTCGGGCTAGTCGTTCCGCTGTTGTGTGCGGTCTTCGGCTTCGTCCTGACAAAAATGTGGGAGCCTCGCCTCCCGGAGCAGATCGCGACTCACTGGACCACTACCTCGCCGGACGGCTTCTCCACCCCGTCTTCCAACGCGTGGACCATTGCACTTCTGACGCTGCTCTTCGGTGGCGGTCTCAGCGCTATTGCCGCTCTTGCTCCCGCGATGTTGATGATGCGTCGATTCATGTTGGTTGTCGGACTGAGCGTGGTCGGGCTCATCACGACAGTGAACTTCGCTCTGCTCTACACCCAACTCGATGTCACCGATCCGACTACGACGTCACTCCCGCTGTGGTCTCTCGGTGTCGGCTTTGTCGTCGGCGCGGTGCTGGGTTGGATCGGTGCCTCATTCCTGCGCGACTACCGCGGCCGCACGCTTGCCGCGACCAAACCATCGGCCGGGTTGCCTCGAAGCAGCTGCCCTCTACCCATCTCCGACGACGTCGGATTCAGCACCAAAGGCTCGGCGATCCTCACTGCGATCACTCTGGCACCCGGAGTCGTCATGGCGTTGTCGATGCGGTCACTCTGGCCGCTGTTCATCTTCGGGGCACTCGGACTGCTCGTCGTCAGCCTGGTGCGCTTCCGGGTGATCGTCGATGAACGGGAAATTCGGGTGATCAACATGGGGATGGCTGCGATGACCTACGGCATCGACGAAGTTGTCGAAGCCGACGTCGCGGAGATCAAACCGTTCGCGGACTTCGGCGGCTGGGGACTCAAGACGAAGGGTCGTCGCAACTACGGCGTCGTCACCCGCACCGGGCCGGCGGTGGTCGTCACCTTCGCCGGTGGCGACCGGCTCACGATCACGACACCGAAGGCCGAAGACATCGCCGGGTCCCTCAACCGAGTGGCCGACACCCGGACTCGGTAACCGCCGAGCCTGAGCCGATCGCTTCCTGAGTCTTTTCCAGGTACCCACACGCCGCCGCCCTGGCTTTGCTGACATCTCGTTCGGCAATTGCTTCGGCGACTCCCCGGTGATGCGAGGACGTCAGCGACGGCGGATGCACCCCTTCGGTCACCTCGTAGGTGGCGCGAACGGTTTCGAGGATCCCGGCAAACAGATCTTTCAGGACCGGATTGTGAGCGGCATCGACGACGGCAATGTGAAATGCGAGATCCACGTCGACGAAGTTCTCCGCTGGGACGTCACGCTTGGCGGCCAGCTCACGAAGTGTCCGAACATCGTCGGCGCTGCGACGCTCACACGCCAAGCGGACTGCTTCCATCTCGAGCGCACGACGCACTTCGAAGACGTATTTCATCTCGTCGACGGACGCGTGTTTGCCGAGCAGGCCGCCGATGTCGGTCCGAGCACGCACGAAGGTCCCTGATCCGCGACGGATCTCGAGGACTCCCGTCGACGTCAGTGTCTTGATCGCTTCGCGCACGGTGTTCCGGCCGACGCCGAGAACACTCATCAACTCCGGCTCGGTCGGAACCCGGTTGCCGACGGTCCAGGCGCCGTCGGAGATCTGCGCGCGCATCCAGTCGAGGGATTGCTCGTACGCGGACTCCTTGCGAACAACGGTCATCTACTCATCCTCACAGCATTCGCGGCGATCATTCCACTCACCTACGATACGTAGGACGACCCATGTATTTTCGAACTCAGTCTTCAGGAGGGGCTTCCCACGTCCGCCACCGCTGTCGCCACCGAACAACGCACACGCCGCACCAACCGACACTTCTACGGCGTGGGCTACGTCCTCACCGTGATCCTTCTGGGCGCGAACATGCCCACCTCCGTCTACGGGCTGTACCGGACCGAGTTCGGGTTCACGCCCACCGTCCAGACGCTCATCTACGGCGTCTACGTCGCCGGGCTCGTTCCGGCATTGCTCTTCTTCGGACCGCTGTCCGACGCCCTCGGTCGACGCACCGTGCTTCTGGCTGCGCTCGCACTGAGCGTCGTCGGCACGCTCGTCCTGGCATTCGCCGACGCGACGGTGTGGTTGTTCGTCGGACGCGTCGCTCAGGGCATCGCGGTGGGCGCGGCCAGCGCGGCGGGTAGTGCCGCACTGGTGGAGCAGGAACCGACGTTCGATCACCGACGGGCAGCGCTCGTCTCGACGGTGACGGGTGCGTTGGGCGGCGCACTCGGACCACTCGTGTCCGGTGCGATCGCCCAGTACCTTCCGCAACCACTGCGGTTGCCGTATCTGATCTTCCTTGTCGCGTTCATCCCGGCACTGATCGTGTTGCTGCTGCTGCCGCGGATCGGGGACATCACACGCCCGAAGCGGTTCTTCCAGATGCCGCATGTTCCCGCCACCATTCGAGAGACGTTCTGGCTCAGCTCGCTCGCCGTCGCGCTGTCGTGGGGCGCAGTCGGGCTCTTCCAGTCGGTGGTCCCGTCGTGGATGACCAGCCTGCTGAACATCGACAACCTTCTGCTCGGCGGTGGGGCAGCCGCACTGGTCATGATCTGCTCGGTGATCGCGCAGCTCGGCGGAAGCCGCATGGACCCGAGGGCGTCCGTCACCGTCGGCCTGGGAATCCTCGCGCTGGGAATGATCGGGTTGCTCGTGGTCGATCTCGTACCCAGCCTCGCGCTGCTGGGCGCCATCACCGTCGTGGTCGGCGCCGGGCACGGTCTGGCGTTTGCCGGCGGCATGAAGCGCGTCAACGCCGCCGCCCGGACCCACGCACGCGAGAGCCACGGTGGAGTTCTGGCCGCGTTCTTAACCGTCAGCTACGCGGGACTCGCGATCCCGTCGATCATCGCGGGTATCGCCATCACCATCCAAGGAATGCAGACGGCCATCATCGAGCTGTCGATCGTCGGGACGCTGCTGTGCCTGGCCGTGATGGGCTTCAACCTTCGTGGGGCTCGAGAGCCCGTCGACGCACGCCGTTATCCTTAGCCAGGTGAAGTTTCTCAGTAGGTTCTACATCGACGGGTTCATCCTCGGCATCATCATCGCCGGCGTGCTCGGAAGTGTGTTCCCGGTATCGGGTACCGCGGAGAGCATTCTGAACTGGGCCACCAAGATCGCCATCGGCTTCCTGTTCCTGCTCTACGGCGCACGGCTCTCACCGCAGGAAGCCTGGAAGGGCGTCAAGCACTGGCGACTGCACACCGTCGTCCTCGCCGCGACATTTGTGCTCTTCCCGTTGATCGGCCTAGCTCTGCGATTCCTGTCGCCGACCCTGATCAGCGACGACCTCTACACCGGCCTCCTCTACATGTGCCTCGTTCCGTCGACGGTTCAGTCGTCGATCGCGTTCACCTCGATCGCCAAGGGAAACGTCGCCGGCGCGATAGTCAGTGCGTCGTTCTCCAACCTGATCGGCGTCTTCGTCACGCCGCTGCTGGTGGTTCTGCTGATGAACACCACCGGCCAGGCGACCGTCGACTTCTCGTCGATCCTCGACATCGTCGTGCAGCTGCTGATCCCGTTCATCGTCGGTCAGCTGATCCGCCCGCTGGTGATCGGATGGCTGCAGAAGTACGCCGAACCCACCAAGTACGTCGATCGTGGATCGATCATCCTTGTTGTCTTCGCCGCCTTCAGTGAAAGCATGAAAGAGGGGATCTGGAGCACCGTCACGATCTGGCAGATCGTGATCCTCACAATCGTGTGCTGCCTGATCCTCGCGCTGGTTCTCGGCGTCACTGCCTTCGCGGGGCGCAAACTCGGCTTCGATCTTCCCGATCAGATCGTCATCATCTTCTGCGGGTCGAAGAAGTCCTTGGCAACGGGCCTACCGATGGCGGCCGTGCTGTTCGCGGGCCAGCCCGTCGGCCTGATCGTGTTGCCGCTGATGATCTTCCATCAGATCCAACTGATCGTCTGTGCTGCCATGGCGCAACGCTTCGCGAATCGGGATCCGGTGAGCGTCAGCTAGCGAGCAACGCGTCCCGGGTCGCGTCGACGCAGCCACAACCGCCCTGCAGTTCAGCACAATCGATGGACAACGCATGGCGACTCGATGCCAGGTCGACACAGTTCACCCCGGTGCATTCGAGCGATCCGTCGACATGTCGCAGCAGAGAATCGTGGCAGTGATCGACATCCGAAACACAATCCGCGCACTGGATCTGACGCTCAGCGATCATTACTGCCACCTCTCTCGAAAACGATGACACAGGAATATCATCGACCTCCGACAGATCAGTTCCGTTCGACCTCGATGGGGTGGCTGGCCAGCATCGCTACGGGCAGCGGCTGGCGTCGTAGCACCCGTGCCCAGACATCGACTCGGGGCGGCGTCAGCACATCCGACGGCAGTGAGCTGATCACCATCCAGTCTTCACGCTCGAGCTCCGAATCCAGCTGCCCCAGAGTCCAACCCGAGTACCCGGCAAAAATGCGGATCCCTTCGACCAGAGGAGCGATCACCTCCGGGTCCGAGTCCAGATCCACCATGACTACCTTGCCGTCCACCCGCCGCAGGCCGGCGACGCCGTCGATCCGTGCACCGTTGCGAGCGATTCCCAGGCAAAGCGCCGAGTCACGCTTGACTGGTCCACCGATGTACAGCGCCGAAGGATGCGCGGTCAACGGCGCCCACTGCGGCAACACGTTCTGCACGGCCGTCTCACTCGGCCGATTGACGACGACGCCCAAGCTCCCGGCGTCGTTGTGCTCGATCATGTAGATGACGGTGCGGCGAAATGCAGGTTCCGTGAGATCGGTCGACGACACCAACAAACTGCCCGGACGAACCTCCGGTTCTATCCAGGCCATTCGATCCTCGGGTTCTTCTGCGTGCGCCACAAAGACATCATCTCACCGACAACTGCGTGCGGAGGAACGAGACACAGGCGTGTTCAGGTCAGACCCGCCACATCGGCAAGTAGTGCCAGATGCCGCTCGAAAATCTCGCTCGCGTCGGTGAACGTATCGCTTCCGTACTGCCCGAACACCTCGAAGTTCACCGAGCCGAACAGCGATACCCAGACGAGAGTTGCGCGCACTGCGGCATCCGGCGGCAGGTCGGTGCCCAGTTCTTTCCGCACTCCCTCGAGGTCCATTGCCAGCGTGTCACTCAGGTCCGGACCCTCTCGCACCGTGAGTGCGCCCGCTCGATGTGCGGCGTCGATGATCCCGATCAGCCGGGTCACGACGAGGGTGCCAGGGCCGGTGGTCTGCTCGCCCGGAGCGTCGTAACCGGGGACGGGGCTGCCGAACAGCAGACCGTAGCGGGCCGGTTCCCGGATCGCCCAACTCCGGACGGCACGTCCGAGAGCAACGAACTGCCCGCGAAAATCCTCTGCTGCAACGGCATTCACGGCGGCGTCCACTTCCGAGCCCAGTTCCGTGTACCCGTCCACCACCAGCAAGGTCAGCAGTTCGTCGCGACTGGCGACGTAGCGGTACACCGCTGAGGACACGACTCCCAGGTCACGTGCGACGGCCCGCAGAGACAAAGCTGCGGCGCCGACGGCGGCAAGATGCTCGCGTCCGATCCGGGTGATGTCCTGCAGCGTCTGTTCGCGCGCCCGCTCACGGGGAGTCCCAACCATGAGTCCATCTTGCCCCATGATCGAGAGCAGTATCAACAAAAGAGAGCACTGCTCTTGACAGTGCTGAGGCGCGGGTGCATTCTTGAAAACGAGAGCAGTGCTCTCAGTTCACCCGAAACGAGAAGGAGCACACCATGTCGAACCTCGAAATCGTCACCGGAGCAGGACCTGTCGGATCCGCCGTCGCGCTACAGCTCGCCGAGCAGGGCATCAATGTCCGCCTCCTGACCAGGTCCGGCAGCGGGCCGGAGCACCCGTTGATCGACCGTCGACGCGTCGACGTCTCGGATTCCGAGGCCCTGCGTTCCGTCAGCGAAGGCGCCACGGCCATCTACCACTGCATCCACGCCGCCTACAACGCAGCCGATTGGGAGCGGGAACTCCCGGCGGCCGAGAAGGTCGTGCTCGACGCGGCCGCATCCATCGGCGCCGTCGTGGTCTTCCCCGAAAGCCTCTACGCCTACAACTCCGACACCTTGATGACCGAATCCGATCCACGCAACGCCACCGGCGGCAAGCGTGGCGTGCGGACCGCGCTGCTGCGTGCTCGCGAGGCTTCGGCAACACCTACCGTCAGCGTCGTCGCCTCGGACTTCTTCGGCCCCCGCGTCCGCACCGCCCACGCCGGCGAGCGCATGGTTCCGAAGGTCATGGCAGGTAAGAAGATTCGTGTCATCGGTTCCGCAGATCAGCCGCACTCCTTCACCTACATCCCCGATCTCGCAGCAGCGATGATCGCGGCGGCACACAACCCCGAACTTTGGAACTCCGTCCTCCACGCACCCACCGGCCCCGCGCTCACTCAGCGCAAGATCGCCGAGGCCTTCGCCCGCGCCGCCGGGGCATCCCCCGCCAAGGTGGGCGTCCTGCCCGCCTGGGTGCTCGACGCAGTCGGCAAGGTCAACACCGACAGCCGCGAGCTCGCGGAGATGAACTACCAGTTCACCAAGCCGTTTGTCATGGACTCGAGTGCCAGTGAAGTGCTCCTCGGACTCTCACCGACACCGCTCGATCAGGCCGCCGAGGAGACCGTCGCGTGGTGGCGCGCGGAACAGGCTCGCACCGCTGCTGCCTGAATCTGGAGGTGGGCCGGGCATCACTCAGAGCTGCGTGAGATAGCGTCGACTGAGAGCGACGATGGCCACGAAACACGCTGCGACGAAGATCATCCCGATGCGTGCCCCACCAACGGAGTTCGACGCACTCAGAGCGATGCCCAGGGCCGCGACGCCGATCGCCATGCCCGTTTGCCGGGAGGTATTCAGAACCCCCGAGGCAAGCCCGGCGAACGATTTGTCGATCGCTGCCATCGCCGCTCCATTGCAGCTGGGGCCGAACACACCACACCCGAGACCGACGAGGGCCGTGCCCGCCATCACCACAGGCCAGGTATCGCTGTCCCCGATCGCGGTGCACAGCAGCGCGCCGATCGCAGCAGTGGACGCACCGACAGTCAGGAGCCAGCACATACCGCGACCTGCCCACACACGGTTGAGGATCAGTGTTCCGAACGTCCACAACACCGCAAACGGCAGAAAGAACAGTCCTGTCCGCAGCGCCGAACAGCCCCAGTAGGACTGAATGAATATCGCGAGCATGAATTGCATGCCGTAGGCCCCGAATTGAAAGGCGAATCCGTTTGCTATGGAAGCCGAAAACGCCGGTTTACGGAAGATCGACAGCGGCAGAACCGGATGCCGGGTCCGGCCCTCGACGACGAAGAACCCAACGAGCGCTGGCACACATCCGAGTAGCAACGCCAGCGCCAACGGATCAGCCCATCCGCGGGAGCCGCCTTCGATCAAACCGGCCACCAGGAGGGCAAGTCCGGCGATGCCGAGAAGCTGCCCGGGAAGGTCGTAGGATTCCGCATCGCGCGTCGCGGTTTCACGGACATGCCGCCAGCACAGCCACAGAGCCAGAAGCCCGATGGGTACATTGACGAAGAAGATCGAGCGCCAACCGATGAACTCGGTCAACATGCCTCCTCCGATCGGTCCTGCGACCAATGCGATTCCGCCCGTTGCTCCCCAAATCGTGATTGCCTTGGCACGCGCGATCGGATCCGGATAGGTGCGTGCAATGATCGCCAGTGTCGTTGGAAGAAGCCCGGCAGCAGCGATTCCCTGCAGGCACCGAAATGCCGCCAGCGATAGAAGGTTTGGGCTGATGGCGCACAACAGAGAAGCCGCCGTGAAGCCGCCCAACGACCACAGGAAGACACTGCGGGAACCGACTCGGTCCGCCAGAACTCCCGCTGTGAGCAACAGGCTTGCCAGAGGAATCGTGTAGATGTTCACCAACCATTGCAACGCGGCAATGGAGCCACCGATGTCGCGTTCGATTGCCGGTAACGCGACATTGAGAGCGCTACCGTCCAACAGGATCATGAAGAATCCAAGACAAACCGCAGTCAGTGCCAGTGCTTGAACCATTGAATCCCGCACTGGTGCAATATTTTTCGTTTCATCAGAGACTGCGTCGCCGACCGAACTGTCATGTGAGATGTTGCTCGTATCCATAGGAGGCCCCCGTCTCCGGAAATTCTGTACCTGTAAGTACAAACGGCTGTCGCTCAGACTGTACATACCCATAGGTACAATGTCTCTATGGACAGTGCCGAACGGCTGATCGCGAGCATGCAAGAACTGTTGTGGGAGCGTGGTTACTCCGGAACCAGCCCACGTGCCGTGCAGAAAATGGCTGACGTCGGGCAAGGCAGCATGTATCACCACTTCCAGGGGAAAGCGGACCTGGCGGTGGCCGCGGAACATCTCATGGGGCGCGAACTGCAAACGCAAATCAACGAACGACTCAGCTCCGGTGCGACCACCGTCGACAAGATCGCCGCCTTCCTCACGATCGACGAACATGTCCTCCGAGGGTGTCGGCTCGGGAGATTGGTCCAAGACACTGAGGTCGCATCCAACGACGAGTTGCGAGCACCGATCCAGACCATGTTCGTGTGGATTCAACAGAACATTGCATCCACGCTCGAAGACGGGCGCAGCAACGGTGAAATCCGTCCCGATGCGAACATCGAAGCTCTCGCCGCCACCATTCTCGCAGTGCGGCAAGGTGCTTACGTCCTCGCTCGTGCCGCCCAATCCGAAGAACCGTTTCGCAAGGCGGCCGACGGGCTGATCGAAATGTTCACCCACGGGGTCTGCGTGTAAAAGTTCAACGATGCACCAGTAGCCATGTCGCCGTCCTGCGCCAGTCAGCTCTTGACGCAAGAACGGAACCGGTGTTCACTTCTTCACATGGCCTATCGCCGCACTCCGGCAGTGCAGGAACGATTGGACGCCCAACGCGCCCGACTGCTCGAGGCCGCCACGACGGCAGTGGCAACCCACGGCTATGCGGGGTGTTCCATCGCCACGGTGGCCAAGAACGCCGGCGTCGGCACCGGGACGCTGTATCGACATTTCGACAGCAAGGGCGAACTGTTCGCCGAAGTATTCCAATCAGTCTGCAGCCGTGAGGTATCCGCGGCTCGGGACGCCGGAGACAGCGCCCGAATCCTGGAAGGCAACCATCGCTCCGCCGTATCAGCGTCGGTTCGCACGTTCGCCGAACGCGCCATGCGTGCACCGGTTCTCGCTTATGCGCTGCTGGTGGAACCGGTGGATCCACTCGTCGACGAACAGCGACTCATGTTTCGCGAATCGTTCCGCGATTGCCTGGCCACCGCAATCCGCTCGGCCGTAGACACCGGTGAGATACCGCCGCAGGACGCCACTCTGACGGCAGCGTGCATCGTCGGGGCAATCGGTGAGGCCCTGATCCTTCCGTTGCGCGGCGGCACCACGGATCCCGCTGCGATCGATGCCATCCTCGCCTTCACCCTTCGATCGTTAGGGAGTTTCGATGACACCCACGCATGAAGTCACCAATCAGGTGCCGCCCCTGATCGATTACGACGCAGCCGAATACGCGCCGATCCTCGAGGCACTGCACCGCGAGGGAGCATCGGACGCGCTCGAAGAGATTCATCGCGTCGGGGTCCGCGCCGGAAGCGCGCAAGCCCAGGAGTGGGGCGATCTGGCCGAGGAGCACCCGCCCGTCCTGCGAACCCACGACCGCTACGGCAACCGTATCGACGAGGTCCGCTACGACCCCGCCTATCACCAACTCATGAGCACCGCAGTCGAATTGGGACTGCACGGTGCTCCGTGGGCTGACCCGGACCCACACGCACACCTTGTCCGCGCCGCGAAGATGGCCGTGTGGGGTCAGACCGACGCCGGCCACGGCTGCCCCATCTCGATGACGTACGCGGTGGTGCCCGCGCTGCGGCACAACACCGAGCTGGCAGAGCAGTACGAACCACTCCTGACCGCCCGGCACTACGATCCAGATCTGAAAGCTCCCCTCACCAAGCCCGGATTGATCGCCGGTATGTCGATGACGGAAAAGCAGGGCGGTTCGGACGTTCGTGCCGGAACCACAAGAGCGGTACCACAATCCGACGGCAGCTACCTGCTGACCGGTCACAAGTGGTTCACCTCCGCGCCGATGTCGGACGTATTCCTCGTCCTCGCCCAGGCACCGGGTGGCCTGTCGTGCTTCTTCCTTCCGCGGATCCTGCCGGACGGCTCGCTCAACAACATGTACCTACAGCGCCTGAAGGACAAGTTGGGGAATCATTCCAACGCGAGCAGCGAGGTCGAGTACCGCGACGCTTTCGCGTGGATGGTCGGCGAGGAAGGCCGGGGCGTGCGCACCATCATCGAGATGGTCAACATGACCAGGCTGGACTGCACGATCGGCACGGCCACCGGCATGCGCGTCGGCACTCTGCAGGCAGTTCACCACGCAACTCACCGAAGTGCGTTCGGCGCCAACCTGATAGACCAACCTTTGATGCGCAATGTTCTAGCTGATCTGGCGGTGGAATCGGAGGCGTCGACTACCGTCGCGATGTGGCTGGCCGCTCTGACCGACCGCGCAACCGCAGGCGATACCCACGCCACCGCACTACGACGCATTTCGTTGGCCGTGAGCAAGTACTTCGTCTGCAAGCGCGGACCGATCCACGCTGCCGAGGCACTCGAATGTCTGGGCGGAAACGGATACGTGGAGGAATCCCGGATGCCGCGCCTCTATCGCGAGGCTCCGCTGCTCTCGGTGTGGGAGGGGTCGGGCAACGTCGCGGCGCTCGACACACTCCGGGCGATGGCGAAGCAACCCGAAACGCTGCAGGTGTTCTTCGAGGAACTGAAAGAAGCGAGTGGCGTGGATGCCCACTTCGATCAGGCCGTGCGGGATCTCGAGGCGACATTCGGCGATTTCGGGGACATCGAATACCGGGCGCGAAAGATCGTCGGTGACATGGCACTCGCACTGCAAGCCTCGCTGCTGCTCCGCTACGGGCACCCCGCGGTGGCCGACGCGTTCTGTGCGAGTCGACTCGGAAGCGACTGGGGGAGCGTGTTCGGAACGCTGCCGAGGGGAATCGACATCGCGCCGATCCTCGAGCGGGCGACCGTCAAGATCGGCGCCTGACCCACCCACTACAGTTTCCGCTTATGAACCGAGCCTCGAACCGCCGCGAGGCCTGGCAGCGCGTACTGCACACCCTGCGTGAATCACCCGGCCTCGGAAGGCTGGCGCTCGTCCGCTTTTCCAGCCAGTTCGGCGACGGAATGTTCCAGGCCGCGCTCGGCGGCGCAATCCTCTTCAATCCGGAACGCGAAACCGATCCGGTGGCGATAGCGGCCGGCTTTGCCGTACTGCTCCTTCCCTATTCGGTGATCGGCCCCTTTGCCGGGGCTCTGCTGGATCGTTGGGACCGCCGCCTGGTGCTCCTGTGGGCGAGCGTGCTCCGCGGGCTCTTCATTCTGACCACCGCGGTGTTGTTGGTGGCCGGCGGCGGTGACACTCTGCTGTTGACGTGTGCGCTTGCTGCCATCGGAGTCAGCCGCTTCGTCGGGGCAGGGGTATCCGCAGCCCTGCCGAAGGTCGTCCGACAATCGTGGCTGGTGGCAACCAATTCCGTTCTCACAACGGCTGGTTCGGTGGTCGCTGCTCTGGGCGCTTCGGCTGCGGTGGCGATCATCGGTGTGATCGGCGCCGGGGATCGAGCGTCGGGCGCAGCCGTGGCGATCGCAGCGCTGGGGTCGGTGATTGCTGCCCTCGCCGCGGCCAGGTTCACGGCCCGCTCGCTTGGTCCGGTGGCCGACGAGGTGGTCCGCGCCAGCGCCGTCCGTTCGGTAACAGCCGGACTGCGCACCGGTGCAACCGCTGCCTGGGAGGCGCCCGGCGTCACCACGGCAATGATCGGAATCGGCGCACACCGCATCTGCTTCGGCATCAACACCCTCATCATGGTGCTGGTCCTACGCGACACCTCGAACGGCTCCCAATTACCTGGAGGGATGGCCGGATTCGGCGTCGCCGTCGGTGCAACGGCCATCGGAATGCTGATTGCGGCCTTGATCACACCGTTTCTCATCCCGCGGATCGGGCGCTCGCGGACTATCACGTACGCCCTGGTGTGCGCGGTTCTCGTCCAGCTCGTCTTCGTGACCGCCCTGACGCAAGGCTCGCTGCTGATCGCCGCATTCCTGCTCGGCATCGCCGGTCAGTCCGTGAAACTCAGCGGCGACGCGGCCATGCAGATCGACATCGACGACGACCGTCGTGGCCAGGTATTCGCCTTGCAGGACACCGTGTTCAACGTCGCGTTCATCGGTGCGATCGCGGCGGCGTCGACGGTGATCGCGCCCGACGGCAAGAGCGTCGGCCTTGCCCTTGCCGGCGCGGGCGTCTACGCCGCGGGGTTGTCAGCGGTACTGATCAACCGCAAGAAACGAGAAACCAGCCCTACTGGGTAGCCCACCACTTCAGCAGTTCGGCTTCGGCCTCGTCCCGTTCGAGCGGCCCGCGATCCAGACGTAGTTCCTTGAGGAACGTCCATGCCTTGCCCACCTGCGGGCCGGCCGGGATGCCGAGCAGTTCCATGATGGCGTTGCCATCGAGATCCGGACGCACTCGAGCGAGGTCTTCCTGCTCCGCGATGCGCGCGATCCGCTCTTCGATGTCGTCGTACGTGGCCTGCAACTGCGCGGCGCGGCGCTTGTTGCGCGTGGTGCAGTCGGCCCGGACGAGCTTGTGCAGTCGGGGGAGCAACTCGCCCGCGTCGGTGACGTACCGCCGCACCGCCGAATCGGTCCACTGCCCCTTGCCGTAACCGTGAAAACGCAAGTGCAGGAACACGAGCTGCGAAACGTCGTCGACCATCTGCTTCGAGAACTTCAAGGCCCGCATGCGCTTGCGCACCAGCTTGGCACCGACCACCTCGTGGTGGTGGAAGCTGACGCCGCCGCCCGGCTCGTTGCGCTTGGTGTCCGGCTTTCCGATGTCGTGGAGCAGTGCAGCCCAACGCAATACGAGGTCGGGATCGCCTTCTTCGAGGTCGATCGCCTGCTGGAGCACGGTGAGAGAGTGCTGGTAGACGTCCTTGTGCTGGTGATGCTCGTCGATCTCGAGCTTCATCTGCGGAACCTCGGGCAGCACGTACGCGGCCAGCCCGGAGTCGACCATCATGTTGATGCCGTCCACCGGGTACATGCCCAGCATCAGTTTGTTCAGCTCCACCTGCACGCGCTCGGCGGTGATCCGCTCGATCTGCGACGCCATCTCCTTGATGGCCTCGAAAACACGATTGTTCAACGTGAAACCAAGCTGCGAGACGAACCGGGCTGCGCGCAGCATCCGCAACGGATCGTCGTTGAACGAGTTCTCCGGCGCCGACGGCGTATCGAGCTCTCCGGCCAGCAGGGCGTCCATGCCGTTCAGCGGATCGACAAAAGTATAGGAACCGTCCGCGCCGATCTTCATCGCCATCGCGTTGACGGTGAAATCGCGGCGCACCAGATCGTCGGCCAACGTCGTGCCGTACTCGACTATCGGATTGCGGGAGACGCGGTCGTAAGCGTCGGCCCGGAAGGTCGTGATCTCGATCTCCTGGCCGTGCTTGATGGCGCTGATGGTCCCGAACTCGATGCCCGTGTCCCACTGCTTGTCCACCCAGCCCTTGAGCAGAGCCTGAACCTTCTCCGGCCTGGCGTCCGTCGTGAAGTCCAGATCGCCACTGAAGCGGCCGAGGATCGCGTCGCGAACACTGCCCCCCACCAGGAACAGCTCGTGACCGGCCGCAGCAAAACGCTCACCGAGCGGGTTCAACACGTCGGACAACGTGCCGAGCGTTGCAGTGGCGTCGGCAAGCAGTCGTAGGCGGCGATCAGCGTCGGAGGTAGGGACAGTCACGTGAAAGGAGCTTACTTAAGGTGCGCAAATAGCAGAACGCGCATACGAACGCGATAGACCGCTTTGCGCGGGTTACCGGGCAACGCAGCAAGGCCAACTAGTATCGATGAGGTGTCTGGTGCCGAACGAACAAACAGGAGTCGCCGCAACCCGCGGCGTCGACCTGCCGTCGGCAACCCCGATAAACCTTTGATGCGAACCGTCCGTGAAACTTCTGCGGGCGGCTTGGTCGTCGATGGCTGGGGAGGACCCCCGGAACGCCTCTGCGCTGCACTGATCGGCCGTACCGACCGCCGTGGACGCCTGCTCTGGTCGCTACCCAAGGGCCATATCGAGCAGGGTGAGACCGCCGAGCAGACCGCGATGCGTGAGGTCGAAGAAGAAACCGGCATTCAGGGAACTGTCCTGGCACCGCTGGGCAGCATCGACTACTGGTTCGTGACCGAAGGTCGACGCGTCCACAAGACCGTGCACCACTATCTCCTCCGCTTTCTCGGCGGTGAACTCTCCGACGAGGACATCGAGGTCACCGAAGTCGCCTGGGTGCCGCTGACGGAACTGCACTCGAGACTCGCGTACGCCGACGAGCGCAAGCTGGCCGAACTCGCATCGCAGATGATCGCCGAAATGCCGCGAACGGAAATACGACAAGAACAGCACCCGAAGGAACCGGACGCCGGATGAGAATGGCTCTGCGGCGGGCCGGTGTGGCCGCTCTGGTGATGGCCGCTGTCGGTTTCGGGCCTGCAACGACTGCCGTCTCCTGGGCCGCTCCGCCCAGCCAGCCCAGTGAGCGCGCCCCGGCGCGAAACACCAACGATGCCAAATTTCTGCAGCTGACCATCGACTCCACCGCACCGACCACGGTGACGACCACCAGTGACCGCAACGTCGTGGTCAAAGGCACGGTGAAGAATGTCGGTGACCGTCCCGTCGAGGACGTCGGAGTGAGGCTGCAACGCGCACCCGCGATCGACTCCAGTTCGGACGTGCGCGCAGCACTCGATTTCGACCAGGCTGTTTTCGACACGGTCGGCGAATTCGACACCGTTGCCACCACCCTCGACACCGGCCAGTCCAAGCAGTTCACACTCACCCTGCCGCTCCGAAGCACCACCGGCCTGTCTCTCGACATCACCGAACCCGGCGTGTACCCGATGCTCGTCAACGTCAACGGCACCCCGGAGTACGGCGGTGCCGCCCGGCTCGACGACGCACGCTTCCTGCTCCCCGTCCTCGGTGTGCCGGCCGCAGCCGAATCGAACGCCACATCCGGAACACCCAGTTCGTCGGCGACGGCCGTCGTTCCCCCCGACACGTCCGCCCCGATCGGTGTCACGCTCATGTGGCCGCTGGCCGACTCTCCCCGACTCGTCGGCGGAATCCCCGGCTCGGTCAACGAGCCCGTCCGCCTGATCGACGACGAACTTGCCACCGAACTTTCCGACGGCGGCCGCCTGGACGCGTTGGTCGACGCGGTGGAGAGCGCCACCAAGCCCGAGAGCGATACCGATCGCCGCGTCACCGACGCGCTCTGCCTGGCAATCGACCCGGATCTTCTGATCACCGTCGAGAACATGACTCGCGGATACCTCGTGGCCGACAACTCGTCCGATCCCACCGGGCCGTCGCACGAAGGCCGTGGCAGCGACGCCGCCAACCAATGGCTCGGCCGAGTGAAGACTCTCGCGTCCTCGATGTGCACGACGGCGGTTCCGTTCGCGCAGGCCGATCTCGCCGCGGTCACCTCGGTGGCCAATCCGGAACTGACGGCTACCGCGCTCGCACGCCCGGCAGACATCGTCGACAACATCCTCGGCGTGACTTCACTGCGAGATTTCGTCTGGCCCGATTCGGGTGTCCTCGACTCGGCCACCGCAGAGGTGCTGAGCGTGAATCCCACCACAGCGATGGTGGCTGACACCTCCGTCGACTCGGCGGCCCCGCAACTGTCGTCGCGGATAACCGGCTCACTCGACGCGCTTGCCTTCGACACCTCGGCAGCCGCAGCATTGGCAGCCACCGGCTCGGAACCGCAGGTCCCGTCGTACATCCCCGACGACACCGCGCCGACCATCGACATCGAATCGCGCAGCGCCCGGCGTCAGGACGCGTTGGGGGCGATGGCCTGGGCGGCGCTGACGCCGACGTCATTGCCGCGCAATCAGATTTTCGCGCCGCCGCAACTGTGGACCGCAGACAGCAACGACGCCACCGCGGTGCTCTCGATGCTCGCGACCCTCATCCGCTCCGGTCTCGCCTCACCTCAGGCCCTGCCCGCACTACTCGGCAGACAACCGGGCGCCACGGACGCAGCCACGCTCGACTACCCGGACCGAGCTACCCAGGACGGCCCGCAGACGTCCGTCGTCGAGACCGCAACCACCCAACTTCCGCGTATCGACGGGCTCGAAGCTTCGCTCGTGGACGATCCGGCGGTGTTGCTCACCCCCCGGGGATTCACGGCGCCGCTCCGCGAAGATCTACTCCGCTCGATGACTTTGGCCGATCGCCGCAACGTCGACTCCGCCTCGGTCAATCGGGCGGAGCGCGCCGCGACCATCCGCGCCGACAACGTCACCGAAGCCGTAGACGGGATGTACCGGGCCGTCAGTGTCGTGTCGCCGGGCGGCGTCTACACCCTCGCGTCGGGGCAGAGTCCGCTCCTGCTGGTGGCGCGCAACGAGCTGCCCATCGCCATCAACGTCGACCTGCGTGTGGAAGCCCCACCCGAGATGCAGATCAGTGACATCGGTCCCAAACAGCTGCCGCCGCGAGGTAGCCGACAGTTGACTGTGCCCGCGGAAATGAACGATTCTCGCAAGCTGGAAGTCAACTTCTCGCTGACCACGACAGATGGCCGCCAATTGGGTACGCCGACCAGCGTGACCGTACGGTCGAATGCGTACGGTCGTCCCCTGGCCGCCGTGACGGCGACAGCGGGAGGGTTGCTGCTGTTCCTGGCAGGGCGACGGCTGTGGCATCGATTCAAGGGTCAGCCGGACCCAGCAGATGAAGGGTACGAACGCTCATGACCGGGAATCCACCCGAGGAGGGTCGCCGCTCGGCGATCACCCGCAAGAGTGCCACGACCCGCTCGCATCCTCGGATGCCACCGTGGGAGCGCGGTTACCCGATTCAGCCGGTCAACCCGGACGCACGTTTCGACGACGCACCCACCATGACCATCCCGGTGATCCGCGACTACCCCAGGTACCGCGAAGCCGAGATGGAGTTCGCGGACCGGCAGACGACCAAGTCGGACGAGTTCGACACCGACGCCCATGTCCAGGTCGGGGAACGCAAGGAGACGAACTCTCGACTCCTCGCGGCAACGGGTTCCATCGCGATCGCGACGCTGACGAGTCGCATCACTGGATTCGCCAAGCAGTTGATGATCCTGATGGTCCTCGGTCCGGCCATCGCCAGCTCGTTCACCGTCGCCAGCCAGATCCCGAACATGATCGCGGAACTGGTTCTGGGCGCCGTGCTCACCGCCATCGTCGTCCCCGTGCTGGTTCGCGCCGAGCGGGAGGACGCCGATCACGGCGAAGCGTTCGTCCGACGCCTCTTCACGGCGTCGTTAGTTCTACTCGGCATGGCCGCGTTGCTCGCGACCCTGGCAGCACCCGTACTCACCAAATACGTCTTCCTGTCCGAAGACGGCAAGGTCAGCACCGACCTGACCACCGCGCTGTCGTATCTGCTTCTGCCGGCGATCCTGTTCTACGGGCTGTCGGCGCTGTTCACAGCGTTTCTGAACACCAGACAGATCTTCAAGCCCGGAGCCTGGGCTCCCGTACTCAACAATGTCGTCGTCCTCGTGGTGCTCGTGGTCTACCGCCTGACTCCGGGCGAGATCTCGCTTGATCCGGTCTCGATGGGCGATGCAAAGCTGCTCACCCTCGGCATCGGCATCACCATCGGCGTCATCGTGCAGGCGGCCAGCCTGATCCCCGCGCTTCGCCGCGAGAAGATCTCGCTCAAGCCGCTGTGGGGTCTCGACGATCGCCTGCGCCAGTTCGGCGGCATGGCCGTCGCCATCGTCTTGTACGTCCTGATCAGCCAGATGGGCATGATCTTCGCGACCAAGATCTCCTCCCACGCCGACGAAGCCGGCCCTGCCATCTACAGCCAGGCCTGGCTACTCCTGCAGCTCCCGTACGGCGTGCTCGGAGTGACGGTACTGACGGCGATCATGCCGCGCCTGAGCCGCAACGCAGCTGCCGACGACACCCCGGCTGTCGTGGACGATCTGTCGGTCGCGACGCGTCTGACCATGATCACGCTGGTTCCGATCATCATGTTCCTGACCTTCATGGGTCCGCAGGTCGGTGAAGCGCTCTACGGTTACGGACGCTTCGGGCCCGAACAGGCCGAACGACTCGGTACCGCCGTGAGTTGGTCGGCATTCACGTTGATTCCGTACGCGCTGGTCCTGATCCAACTTCGAGTGTTCTACGCCCGCGAACAGGCCTGGACGCCGACGTGGATCGTTCTCGGCATCACTGCAGTGAAGATCGCTTTCTCGGCGCTGGCTCCGGTCTTCGCCTCCAACAGCGATCAGGTCGTGATCCTGCTCGGTGCGGCCAACGGTCTCGGCTACATCACTGGCGCCGTCATCGGCGGATACCTCCTGCACCGCAGCCTCGGAAACCTGCAGATGGCCAACGTGGGCAAGACGGTCTGGTCCGTCGTACTCGCCTCGCTGGCCGGTTCGCTGACGATGCTCGCGGTCGACCGAGTCCTCGGATTCGATCAACTCACCGAGCGTTTCGGCGGACCTGGCTCGATGGTTCGCGTCGCCGTCGGCGGCATCCTGATGCTCGCGATCACCTTCACGATTCTGTACTTCAAGAAGGTTCCGGAAGTTCTGTCGGTAACGGTTGCGGTCTCCCGCAAGATTCGTTCACTGACAGGTCGCGCCGAACCGGACACACGTAACAACACCGACGACGACGTCACCGAGCTGATTCCTGCAATCAAAACGGAATCAAACGAGCAAGAACGACCGGGTGCGCTCCCGTACCCTGGTCATGGGCGTACAGGATCGCAACCCGCGCGTATTCGGGGACGGGCTATCGATGGAGAAGGAGCGAGGGTGAGCGACGACAACGTTTCCGGCAACAAGAGTGCCGGGACTTCTGCCGTGAAAGCGTCCGAACAGAAGTCAACGGCATCGTCGGGCACACCTGCATCCACGAGTTCCTCCGCCTCTGCCGGCCAGAAGCCGCAGCAGGGTCAGAAGCCTGTGCAGCGACCGCAGCAGGGCCAAAGCCCGCAGGGTCAGAAGCCACAGCAGCCGGTGCAGAAGGCCGCTCCGCCGGTGCCTCCGGTCAGTGTGTCGAAGACACCTTCAGCACCCGTGTCGAAGACACCTTCGGCACCCGTGTCGAAGGCACCTGCTCCGGACAAGAAGGCACCCGAACCTCAGAAGACGGCTGCCGCTCAGGCACCGCCGACCGCTGCGCCTCGCACACCTGCCGCCGGATCCGCATCACGACCGGCCCAGCGACCGATGCCCCGTGGACCCAAGCTCATCCCGGGCGCCTCTGTCGCCGGCGGACGCTACCGTCTGCTCGCGCCGCACGGCGGAACCCGCGGACTGCAGTTCTGGGAAGCTCTCGACGTCAAGCTCGACCGTGAAGTAGCCCTGACGTTCGTCGACGCCGATCAGCGCGGCGACGACGACAGCCAGTCCGGACCACAGGCGGTTCTCTCGCGCACGCTGCGCCTGGGACGGATCAACTCGCCCGGTCTGGCTCGCGTCCTCGACGTCGTCCGCGGAAGCTCGGGCGGCATCGTCGTCGCCGAATGGACTCCCGGTCGCTCGCTGCGTGAGATGGCCGAGACCACGCCGTCACCGATCGGTGCTGCCCGCGCCATTCGCGCCCTCGCGGCCGCTGCCGAAGCCGCTCACCGCACCGGCGGCGCGCTGTCCATCGATCACCCGGACCGCGTTCGCATCAGCATCAACGGTGACGCCGTACTGGCGTTCCCGGCGACGCTTGCCGACGCCGATTCCACCAGCGACGTCCGCGGTCTCGGCGCCATGCTGTACTCGCTCATCACGGCGCGCTGGCCGCTGGCCGAACCGTCCGCCGGTCCCGTCGGTGGTTTGCTTCCCGCCGGCCGCGGCGCCGACGGCAACATCGTCGAGCCTCGAGTCGTCCGTCCGGAGGTTCCGTTCGACATCTCGGCCGTGGCAGTTCGAGCGTTGCAGTCGGAGAGCGGAATCCGCACTGCTGCCACCGTGCAGCACATCCTCGATCAGGCATCCGTCGTCAACGACAAGACGGAAATGATTCCGGCACTTCGTCTCGGCCACCGCGAACAGGGAGCGTCCGGTCATGCACTGAACGACCCCGAAGCCATCGAGGCCGAGAAGAAGAAGTCGACGCGGATGCTCGCGGCACTGACGGCGCTCGGTGTCTTCACCGTGATCGTCCTGATTCTCCTTGTGGTGTGGGTGGCGAGCTTCCTCTCGGGTGGTAGTAACGACACCCCTCTCAGCGAGCAGAGTTTCGGATTGACCACCGAAGCCACTGCGCCCGAGAACAATTCACCCGCGCCCGCACCGGCGGCGGCAACCGTGCCGGTAGCTGCCTCGGCCGTAACGGTGTTCTCACCCCAGGGCACGCCGGATCAACCGGCAACGGCCAAGAACGCCATCGACGGCAATCCGGCCACTGCGTGGTCGTCGGACTCGTACTTCCAGCCGTTCCCGTCACTGAAGAACGGTGTCGGCCTGATGGTGAGTCTTGCCGATGCAGCCAACCTGAAGAACGTTGCAATCACGTCTGATTCGCCGGGAACCGTCGTTGAAATCCGTTCTGCCCCTTCTGCGAATACTTCACTGGATCAGACCAAGGAAATCGGATCGGGTGTCCTGAAGAACGGTGTGACCGACATTCCAGTCACTTCGGATGGCTCGGGTCAGTATGTCCTGGTTTGGATTACGCAGCTCAGCACCGAATCCGGACAAAACCAGACATCCATCTCGGAGATTGCTTTCACTGCTGCAAAGTGATCGCCCTTGGCCCTTCCGAAACCTACCGACTGGGCTAATATCCGCCCGTGCACAGTTATCGGGGGGGCACCGGGGGCGGAGCCGGAAATTTCGAATCCAGAAGTCTCGAGAACAAAAATCTCGAGGCGACGGATTTCGAATTGTTGACCGCTCATGTCGCGGGCGATCGACACGCGTTCCGTGAACTACTGCTCCGGCATCAGGATCATCTGTGGCACGTTGCCCGGCGAACGAGCTACTCGGACGAGGACGCGGCAGACGCTCTCCAGGAGGGTCTGCTGTCCGCGCACCGCAAGGCGGCGAAGTTTCGCGGTGACGCGGCGGTGCGTAGCTGGCTCCACACCATCGTGGTCAATGCCTGCCTCGACCGGATCCGACGCAACAAATCGCGGGCCGCATTCTCTCTGTCTTCCGAGAATGCGGAGGAACCCCGCGATCACCGCGATTACGCGGCAGGAGTGGACATGAGCCTGACCGTCGAACAGGCACTGGCATCGCTGCCCCCTGAGCAGCGTGCTGCCGTCGTCGCCGTCGATGTCGAGGGGTATCCGGTGGCCGAGGCCGCCGAGAGATTGGGAGTGCCCGTAGGGACCGTGAAGAGTCGCTGCGCCCGCGCGCGTAAGCGCCTCGCCACCCAGTTGGAAGACTTTCGCGAAGGCGGGAACCATTCGTGAACCGGACGCGTCCTATCTTGTAAGCGTCCACACCGACTGCCGAGGGAGGGTTCATGACAGATCCGTCTGTTCGTGTTCCGTCGCCTCCGTATTCGGAAGACCTACTAGCGGATCTTCACGCCGGGGTTCTCGATCCCGAAACCAGTGCGGCCCTGTGGCCGCGGGTGCACGCAGACCCCGACGCCCATGCATTTGTCATTACTCTCGACAGCGTCACAGCATCACTCGCGACACTGAACTCGCGCGAGGCCACTCACGAACGGATTCCGAATTCGCTTGCCGAGCGAATCAATTCGGCACTGGATAAACAGTCCAGCCAGGTCGAGCCGCCAGCAGAGACAACCGTCGTGCCGTTCCGGCGACGCCCACAAGCGTGGGTGCTCGGTGCCGCAGCAGCCGTGTTGGTGGCCTTCGTGATCGTAGTGGTCGGAACCCGAGATTCCGAGCCTGCCGAAAGCGTTGTCGCTCAACCAAGCACACCGGCGACGTCCGCTGTCGACGATCCGGATTCGGCGTCCCTTCTCTCACTCATCGGCTCGGAAAACCTTGGACCACTGGAAGATCCGTCCAAGCTTGCCGGCTGCCTCAGCGCCAATGGCATCGACGAGGGCAGGCCTGTCCTCGGCTCCGGTGAGGTTCGCATCGACGGTGCACCTGCGATAGTCATCCTCTTCGCGGGATCGCAGCCGCGTCAGATCACCGCACTGACTGTTGGCATCAACTGCAGCGACGAGAATCCGAATACGTTGTCAATCAAGAACATCGGTTGACGGTGTCAGCGCGGCGTTGCCGCGGGAAGCAGGAGCTCGAGGATTCTCCCGCGCAATGCATCCGTATCGTCCTCGACCGCTATCAGACTCGAAAACATCGCTGCTCCGGCCGCCAATACCAGCACGGCCTTGGCATCGAGCAGTGCCGATTCGGGATCTTCGGCATTCTGAAGGAACAGTTGCGTGCTCGGCCCACTGAAACCGCGCCACAATTCGTTGCGTAAGTCGTCATGGTCGCGCAGCGCAGCCAGCAGTCCCGGCGACGCGGCGCGAACCTCGGGCCGCGAGAACAGCTGAGCACTTCCCTCCACCACCCAACGGATCCAGCCGTCACGGTCGGTGCCCTCGAACGGTGTCAGGTCTGGTGTCGCGCCCAGAATGGACCCGAGAACAAGATGCGCCTTCGACGGCCATCGCCGTGACATCGAAGCTCGGCTGACCCCTGCCCGTGCCGCGATCGCCCGGAGACTGAGTTGCTCCCATCCGACCTCGAGGAGCATCGCTCGGGTGACCTCGAGGACTGTGTCATCGATGCGTGGGTCTCGTGGGCGACCTGATCCTGTGGCGTTCATCGTGTCGAATTGTCGGACAGATTGGGAGTAGGCGCTATATCGTCGTAGTTACGAGTCCACTGGCATCATAAAGATCAGGCCGCCGCAGGAAGTTGAAAATGACCACAGCGCCCACACCGTCGATATTCGAACCCGCACGTCTCGGCCCCCTGACCTTGCGTAACCGCATCGTCAAGGCTGCGACGTTCGAGGGCGTCATGCCCAGGGGAGCGGTCTCGGACGATCTGATCAACTTCCACGCCGAAGTGGCTCGGGGCGGAGCCGCGATGACCACTGTCGCCTACTGCGCCGTCTCACCAGGTGGACGCGTCCACCGCGACACCCTTGTCATGGACGAGCGCGCGCTGCCGGGACTGCGCAGGCTGACCGACGCCGTCCACGCCGAAGGCGCACTTGCCGCGGCGCAGATCGGCCACGCGGGACTGGTCGCCAACACACTTTCCAACAAGACGAAGACTCTGGCGCCGTCGACCCGGCTGAGTCCGCCCGCGATGGGCCTCGTCAAAGGCGCGACACTTGCCGAACTCGACGGTGTCGTCTCCGACTTCGAACGGACCGCCCGCGTCGCAGTGGACGCAGGATTCGACGCCATCGAGGTCCATCTCGGTCACAACTATCTCCTCAGTTCCTTCATGAGCCCCAATCTGAACAAGCGCCACGATCGATACGGTGGCAGCGTCGCCAATCGCGCCGAGTATCCGCGTCGAGTCATCGAAGCGGTGCGACGGGCCGCAGGATCCAACGTGGCGGTCACCGCGAAATTCAACATGTCCGACGGGGTGCCGAAAGGTCTGTGGCTCGACCAGAGTCTGCCGATCGCACAGATCCTCGAAGGCGACGGCCACCTGGACGCGATGCAATTGACCGGTGGCAGTTCACTTCTCAACGGAATGTACTTCTTCCGTGGCGAGGTCCCACTGGCAGAATTCGTCGCCTCCCAACCGAAACTCGTCGGGTACGGGTTGAAGTTCTACGGTCCCAAACTCTTTCCGACGTACCCGTTCGAGGAGGGCTTCTTCCTGCCCTTCGCCCGTCAGTTCCGGCAGGCACTGAGGATGCCGCTGATCCTGCTCGGCGGCATCAACCGCGTCGACACCATCAACCACGCACTGGATGAAGGATTCGAATTCGTCGCCATGGCGCGTGCGCTCCTCAGGGACCCGCAACTGGTCAACAAATTCCAGGCCGAGAGCGCCGACGAGGGACTGTGCATCCACTGCAACAAGTGCATGCCCACCATCTACACCGGCACGCGCTGTGTGGTTCGGGACGCGCTGGTGGTTCGGGAGGCACTGCGCCCCGCCCAGTGAGCCCCGCGCTGTGAGCTGCGGACTGTGAGCCACTTTCCAGCCGAGTGCGGGAACAACACCCCTTATCCTGGTGTTGATCGGTACGGCTCTCCAAGAAGCGGAGGGTCTGCACTCACTATTGGAAGGCTCGCATGACCACCCAGCTGGAAAACACGCCCGCGGTCCATGACGTCATCATTGTCGGTTCCGGACCGGCCGGCTACACCGCTGGTGTCTACACCGCGCGCGCTGAGCTCCAGCCCCTGCTCTTCGAGGGAACCCAGTTCGGTGGCGCCCTCATGACCACCACCGAGGTCGAGAACTTCCCCGGATTCCGCGAAGGAATCATGGGCCCCGACCTGATGGAACAGATGCGTGAGCAGGCACTTCGCTTCGACACCGACATCCGCACCGAGGACGTCGAGGAGATCGATCTCAGCGGCCCGATCAAGACGGTTGTCGCGAACGGCGAAACATACGCCGCGCACGCGATCATCCTCGCCATGGGTGCGGCTGCCCGTTACCTCGGCATTCCCGGTGAAGAACGCCTCCTCGGCCGCGGCGTCAGCGCCTGCGCCACCTGCGACGGCTTCTTCTTCCGTGACCAGGACATCGTCGTGGTCGGCGGCGGCGACTCCGCGATGGAAGAAGCAACCTTCCTCACCCGCTTCGCTCGCTCGGTCACCCTGGTGCACCGCCGCGAGGAGTTCCGCGCCTCACGGATCATGCTCGAGCGCGCCAAGGCCAACGAGAAGATCCGCTTCCTGACCAATGCAGAGCCCGTCGAGGTGCTCGGCGAGAACAGCGTCACCGGCCTCGTCGTGCGCGACACTGTCACCGGCGAGACCTCCACACTCGAGATCACCGGCATGTTCGTCGCCATCGGCCACGACCCGCGCAGTGAGCTCGTCAAGGGCCAGGTAGACCTCGACGACGCCGGATACGTCCGCGTCGCCCCCGGTTCCACCGCGACCTCCGTCGACGGCGTCTTCGCTGCCGGTGACCTGGTCGATCACACGTACCGTCAGGCGATCACCGCTGCCGGCACCGGATGCTCCGCAGCTATCGACGCCGAACGCTGGCTGGCCGACCGCGGCGACATCACCGCCAACACGCTCGACGCAGCCGGCCACACGGTCGACGTCGTCGGCGCTCCCTGATTCACAAAGCTGTCGTACCCAACCCTCGAGGAGTAACAGTGTCGAATACCGTCACCATCACCGACGATTCCTTCAAGCAGGACGTCCTGGGCAGCGACAAGCCCGTTCTGGTCGATTTCTGGGCAACCTGGTGCGGCCCGTGCAAGATGGTCGCCCCGGTCCTCGAGGAGATCGCCGGCGAGAACAGCGAGAAGCTGACCGTCGCGAAGCTCGACATCGATGCCAACCCGGCAGCCGCGCGCGATTTCCAGGTCATGTCGATCCCGACGATGATCCTGTTCAAGGACGGCAAGCCGATCAAGACGATCGTCGGCGCCAAGGGCAAGGCCGCGCTGCTCAAGGACCTCGCAGACGTTCTCTGACGGGCGAGTGAACATCGTGGATTCTCGCAATCCACAGAATTTCTGAGATAATCGATCGATGTGCCTGATCGGGTCTACGACCAGGCACATCGATCGAATTCGTTAACCGATCCGAGAGGCTTTCACGCATGCACAGACTCCGACACGGCGATCACGGCCCGGCCGTCGCCGAGATTCGGGGCACATTGACGAAGCTGGGATACCTCCATCACGGAACTTCCGGCATTCGACGTGAAAGCGCCGACGGTGCCCACTGGGTTGCACCCGACGCCATCTTCGATCATCAACTCGACAGTGCCGTTCGTGCCTTCCAGCAGCAGCGTGGGCTCCTTGTCGACGGCATTGTGGGTCCGGCAACCTATCGGTCACTTCGTGAGGCCTCGTACCGCTTGGGTGCCCGTACGTTGATTTACCAGTTGTCAGCGCCGCTCTACGGCGACGACGTCGCAGCTCTGCAGGCCAAACTGCAGGACCTCGGCTTCTACGCAGGCCGGGTCGACGGTTTCTTCGGCCCGCAGACCCACGAATCTCTCTCGTCTTTCCAGCGTGAAATCGGGATTGCGGCCGACGGTATCTGCGGACCGCAGACACTGCGCTCACTGGAACTGCTGGGAACCCGCGTCACCGGTGGTTCCCCACATGCGATCAGCGAAGAGGAATTGGTCAGGCGCAAGGGCCCGCAGCTGGGTGGAAAGCGCATCGTCATCGATCCCGGCCTCGGTGGGCCGTCCACCGGCACCATCGTCAACGGCATCTCCGAAGCCGACATCCTCTGGGATCTGGCCATGCGCCTCGAGGGGCGGATGGCTGCAACCGGGATGGAAACCTTCCTCTCCCGACCGCACAACGCCGATCCGACCGAGGCCGAACGCGCACTGACGTCCAACGCATTCGACGCCGATCTGATGATCTCGCTGCGCTGCGACAGCAACTCGAGCCCATCGGCGAACGGCGTCGCGAGCTTCCACTTCGGCAATTCGCACGGTTCGGTCTCGATGATCGGGCAGGTGTTGACCGGTTTCGTTCAGCGCGAGATTGTTGCGCGAACCCCGTTGCGGGACTGCAGAACTCACGGTCGGACGTGGGAGTTGTTGCGCCTCACCAACATGCCGACGGTGCAGATCGATCTCGGCTACCTGTCAAACGCGTCCGACGTTGCGGTACTGACGAATCCGCGGATGCGTGACACCATCGCCGAAGCCATCTTGATCTCGGTCAAGCGGCTGTACCTGTTGGGTCAAGACGATCAGCCGACCGGCACCTTCACCTTCGCCGAGCTTCTCGCAGAAGAACTTTCGGTAGCCGACCGCATTTCGTAGGTCCTGCGGTCGGCACCTGTTCACACTCTGGCGAGTTCGCTGATCTCCACCATCTCGAGAGCTGCGGCCTTCAGTAAACGGTCGAGGGCTTCTTCGACGTCGACTTTCCATTCGTGGTCTCGATTGAGCTCGAGGCGAAGGCGCGGGTAACGATGGTGCGGTGCCACAACCTCGAAACCGTAATCCTCGAGGAACTCGGCACTGATCATGCATTCTGCGGGTGAACATTCCAGAGCTGCCGTTGCACTGGCCACGTCGGAAGCAGGTCCCAGGTCGTCGCTACGGATACCGAATGCTTCGAGCGCACGAACTCCGCGTCGAACCAGATCTGTCACGACAGCGGCCAGCAGGCTTGGTCCTAGCTCTTCCTCAATGCCCGAGGGCTCGAGGCGAAGGCTTGTGAGAAGCACTGCGTCCGAGCTGACCGGGCTGGTGGGAAACAGTTGCGCACGCGGGATCATGCGGGGAGGGGCGTACAACGCGCTGCCGAGCGGCTTTCCGTCGCGGACGGCGACCTGGCCGCACGAACCCCACTCGAGCATGACCATCGACAGCCAGGCTTCTTTCTCGAATTCCTGATCGCAGAATCCTCGGGCGTCGTGAAGCGCGCCCGGGTCCATCTCCCAGAACACGCATCGACGCGCATGGGCGGAAAGCTGATCGAGGCTGTCGAGCGTGAGAGAGGTGATGACGTGAGTCGACACTGACTAACTCACTCTCCGTAGGTCCCCGAAGCGGTTTCGATGCTCGCGCGCCGCTTTTTTCTTCTCCAGGATAGGCCAGCTGTACCGAGTCGGCAGTGGCGCGAGAGTTGATCGCTCTAATGTATTGCTGTTCAACATCTTTCGTCCCGGTTCAAGATTTCGAGAAGCTCGGACCACCTAAATTCGTCACAGTGACGAAAGTAGGTGGTGTGCCCGGTCATCGTCATTACGTCACCAAACGGGCATCCGAATTCATTACGTCGATTTCTGCGCTTCCATCATTCCGACGATGCGTTGTAGGTCGTCGACCGAGCCGAATTCGACCACAATCTTGCCCTTCCGCTTGCCCAGGCTGACAGTCACCCGGGTGTCGAACGAGTCCGACAAACGTTCGGCCACATCCTGCAGACCCGGCATCACGATGGGCTTGCGCTTCTGCGGGGGAGCGATCTCATTGTCCGCCCGGTTGGCAAGAGTGACGGCTTCCTCCGTCGCCCGAACCGACATTCCTTCCGCGACGATGCGCGCCGCCATGACTTCCTGCGCGTCGGCACCCGCCTCGAGGGACAGTAGTGCGCGAGCATGGCCGGCCGAAAGTACGCCGGCCGCCACACGGCGCTGAACCGCCACCGGCAGCTTCAGCAGACGAATCATGTTGGTCACGACGGGACGCGAGCGCCCGATCCGATTGGCCAATTCTTCGTGCGTTACTTCGAACTCCTCGAGCAACTGCTGATACGCCGCTGCCTCCTCGAGGGGGTTCAACTGCACTCGATGGATGTTCTCGAGGAGCGCGTCGCGCAACATCGAGTCGTCATCGGTTTCGCGAATGATCGCCGGAATCTTCTCCAGTCCGGCTTCCTGGCTCGCACGCCAGCGACGCTCACCCATGACAAGTTGGTACTTGTCACCGTGTCGACGGACCACGATCGGCTGCATCAAGCCGAACTCGCGGATCGAGTGAACCAACTCCGCGAGTGCTTCCTCGTCGAAAACGCTGCGAGGCTGCTTCGGGTTCGTCTCGATCAGGCTCGGTTCGATCTCGAGATAGACCGCGCCGGTCGGCTCGAGTTCTGTCTCCGGCTCCGCTTCGACGGCGGCCTTGGCAGCCGTCGCCTTGGTGGCTTTCGGCGTTTTCGGGGCGGCCTTCGTCGGTGGGGGAGGGGAGGGGTTGCGCTTGTCGACGCCGATTACGACGTCCGCTGCAGCCGATCCCAGACCCGGCGCCGTCGCCGGCCCAGTGGGAATGAGAGCAGCCAAGCCGCGGCCCAATCCACCTTTGCGTGCTTGACTCATCTCACTGCTCCTGGGTCGTCGTGGTGGCAGAGCGGGCGGCAAGTTCGCGTCCGGCGTCGAGGTAACTCATGGCGCCACGTGAACCTGGGTCGTAATCGAGAACTGTCATTCCGTATCCGGGAGCTTCGGAAACCTTCACGCTGCGCGGAATCACTGCGCGCAGGACGGCCTCACCGAAGTGTTTGCGTACTTCTTCGGCGACCTGATCGGCCAGCTTGGTACGCCCGTCGTACATCGTCAGTAGGACGGTGGAGACATGCAGATCCGGGTTCAGATGAGCCTGGACGAGTTCGATGTTGCGGAGCAGCTGACCGACCCCCTCGAGGGCGTAGTACTCGCACTGGATCGGGATCAGAACTTCCTTGGCAGCGACCATCGCGTTGACGGTCAGCAGTCCCAGCGAGGGTGGGCAGTCGATGAGGACGAAGTCGACGTCGAGCTCTGCGAGCACCTTGTCGTTGAGCGCGCCTTTGAGTCGATTCTCGCGGGCAACCATGGAGACCAATTCGATCTCGGCGCCTGCCAGATCGATCGTCGCGGGAATGCAGAGAAGCCGCTCACTGTGCGGGCTGGTCTGGATCGCCTCTGGGGCCTTCACTTCGCCTATGAGCAACTCGTAGCTCGACGGGGTGCCCGAGGTATGGACGACGCCCAGCGCCGTGCTGGCGTTGCCCTGAGGGTCCAAATCGACTACCAGGACCGTGAGACCTTGAAGAGCGAGCGCCGACGCAAGGTTCACCGTGGTCGTCGTCTTGCCGACGCCACCCTTCTGGTTCGCGATGGTGATCACGCGACGGAACGCCGGTTTCGGCAGTGTCACCGAGTGGGGATGAAGCACCTGGCTCGCTCGATGCGCTGCCGCCCCGATGGGAGTCTCCTCCGACGAGATCGCCGCGTAGGGGGCGGTGAAATTGTCGTCGTCGTTGACAATCTGATCCGCACCCGCGCTCGTGTGCTGCTTCGGTGTTTCACGTGAAACGGCGGATTCAGATCGACCCGACATTGACTGCTCCTTCGATTGGGAATCGATCACTAGGTGCTCTCATCATCTGTACATTGCTCTCGATTGCATGCGTGTAAATCATCAACGCTGGCGACGCTTCGGGAGACGTTCGGCCTTCACCACCACGGTGGGGGTGCGGAGAATCTTGGCTCCACATTCGAGTATTTCCAACTTACCTGCGCCCAATTTGGTGAGCGCCGTTCGGTCCCGCTCGATCTCCTCGGCGGCGCTCGAGCCCTTGAGTGCCAGCATCCGACCGTGCTCGTGGATGAGCGGAAGGGACCAACGTGCGAGCTTCTCCAGAGGCGCCACGGCCCGCGAGGTGACCACGTCCGCACCGCCTGCTTCCTTCACGACACCCGATTCCTCGGCTCGCCCGCGGACAACCAGTACGTCCAATCCGTTCGACTCGATGAACTCCGCGAGGTACACCGAACGTCGAAGCAACGGTTCGACGAGAGTCACCTTCAAGTCCGGGCGGGCGATCGCGAGAGGGATTCCGGGTAGGCCGGCGCCGCTTCCTACGTCCACAACCGACTCACCTTCGGCGATCAGTTCACCGATCACTGCGCAATTGAGAAGGTGGCGCTCCCACAGTCGAGGAACCTCACGGGGACCAATGAGCCCGCGCTCGACACCATCCGTCGCAAGGGATTGGTAGTACCGTTCCGCGATCTCGTATCTGTCACCGAACACTGCGCGCGCAGTCTCTTGTTCGTCCCAGTCAACCGACGCCGCACCATTCTGTTCCACGTGAAACATCCTCCCGCGTAAACCGCGAAATCAACAATCAAGACCGAAATCATTATCCGCTCTGAAGCCGACATGTGTTCGCTTCTGCACACCGACTCGCTGTGAGTCTGCCGACTCGTTCATTCTTTGGGAAGTATTCAGACCAAAATTCAAGCGGGGGAGGGGAGGGGTTCACGTTCCACGTGAAACATCGCGCTGAGAAATCTTGCAATCTGACGAGTTTCACGTGAAACATACCCGGGCGATCGAATGCGGATAGCAGCGCGATTCTTAGTATCATCACAGTGACGAAACTCCCATGGGTAGTTACATGGATGGAATTCTGACCCAAAATGGGCAATTTTCAACGAAAAAGCGGTTGCACAAAATCGCGGACGTCGGGCTGCCGAGCCGACTCGGTCAGTCTGACGCAGTCCATTTTTTGACGCGGATGGTCTTCGATACCAAGTCTCGGACAGTTCCGATATCTCATCGCGTCGGCATGACTCTCCCGTTGCGGGGGACCGGAGAATTGGCATCACAAACCGCGAATCAATCCACAGAGCTCCGCAACACATATTGCGCATCGGAGAGTTCACCCTTGCCTCTGGAGTGACAGTGAAAGCACCCGCAACGACGGCCTCGCCCTCGACACCGTCGTAGAGCATCGAGCAACCCGCTCTACAAAAATTCCTTCATCGAAGCACCGAGCATATGTCGCCGACGAACGCCCGCGACGAGACGCCGACGCGGCGCAAGGGTCCGCGTTGATCGACTCACTTGAACTCGACTACACCGTGCACCGTCGTTCCACGCCGGTTCGACACTGGGTTGAACTCCAACACGAGATCCGCCAGTTGGCATCTCCGAAACCATCGTCGAATCCGGCACACCCGAAGCCGTTGCACTCGTGATCGCCATCCAATAGGTATCCATTGCTAACCGGGGGATGAGAGGTCGAGGGCTCGGGGCAACAACCATCGATCCGGTTTCACGTGAAACGAAGGGCCGACTATTCCGGCTGGGGGAGGGGAGTGGCTCACGTGTAGTACGGCATGTTGTCGATCGAAAATCCGAACATGCACAGTGCGCAGCCGACAGCCAGGAAGGCAATGGTGAAGCTGAGCATGACTGCTCTCCCGGATCCCCATGCCAGTGCAAGCGGAATTAATTTGACGTCGACTACTCCCAGCGACAACAACCAGCAGAGCCGATACTCCACACCATCCGGCGGGCAAGAGTGGATTTCCATTCTCTGCTGCAGTTCGAAGACCACGGGCCAATAGCTCGGGCCGCACACGAGCATCCAATGGTTGCACTTCCGCGACAGGGTGAACGGATCTCGAGACCTCCATTTCGTACGACGCCGTTGCAACAGGGTATGTGACCCGAGTTGGAACGTAGCCACCCATATCTCCTGGTAGTCGGCGATCTCCGCGTCACCGCTACACCGTCCGACCAGGTGGACAGAAAGGCCCGTACCGGCGCGACCCGGCGACGGCAGAACCTCCGGTTGACGCCCGACTCAGCCCGCCGGGGCCTCGAACACCATCCTGACCTCGGTCACCTGGTAGTTCGCCCGCTTGAACGCCGCAGCCATGGGCGTGTTGGGCACGTCAGTGGTCGCGGTGATGCAATTGGCGCCATCGGCTGCGTGAACGCGGGTGATCTCGCAGAGGATGTCGTCCACGTAGCGGCACCCGCGCAGCTCGGGCACTACTCCGAGGTATCCGACGTTGCGGTGGTAGGGCGTCGCGGACGGGATTGCGAAACCGACCAGCGTCCTGTCCCTGGTCTCCGCCAGCCGCCACCACGACCGTTCGCCGGGGCACGACCGGTAGAACTCGAGATCGTCCCGGGCCTGGCTGACGATGTCCGTGGCCGCGATACCTCGTTGCGTGGCGATGTCCAGGCTGCCGATAGCGACCCGCTGGAACACCGCGAGGAACTCCTCATCGGAGGCTGGACGGAAAATCAGACGTTCGGAGGGGGCGGGCACACCAGCCGCAGGCGTCCACTCGAAACGCAGCCGCTCGATGATCTCGGTCAGTCCGGCCGCCTGGGCCGCCTCCCGACGCCAGCACACGGCGTCTGCGACGGCGGAATCCGCGTCCCGCCCGGCGGTCGGCACGACCAGTACATACTCAGGCTTCGCATGGAACTCGCTGTGCGCCCGCGACATGAGTTCGGCGGCAAGCGCGGCACGATCCGGCACGTCAGCCAGCACGTGTAGGAAATCAAGGGCGAGCGGATGCTCGCTGTCCTCACGCCCCCACCACAAAGCACGCGCTACGATCCTGGAGCCGTCAACGGCAAACCAGCTCCATTCCGGACGAAGCCGTCCGGCCGCCACCTCTTCCCGGAGCGAGTCGGGGTCGATGAACCCGACCGGATCGTTCACCGCGAACACGGGCTCTTCCAGCTCGGCCCGTGTCGCGGGTCGAATCAGCACCATTGCTTCCCTTCATGACGCTTCATTGACGGCTGGTTCCGAAATAGAGATGGGACATGTCGACAACGATAGGCACCCAACCTTCAACGTGCCGAAAGATTCGGTTTCACGTGAAACACCTCTCGGACACAAAAGCGGGCCCCGGAAAATCCGGGGCCCGCATTCGATCAAGGGGGAGTGTCAGTCCTTGAGGACAACCACTCGGCGAGACGGCTCAGCGCCTTCGCTCTCGCTCGAAACACCGGCGACCTTGGCGACGGCGTCGTGCACGATCTTGCGTTCGAACGGCGTCATCGGAGCGAGCTCTTCGCGCTCGCCGGTCTCGAGAACACGCTGTGCAGCTTCCGCACCGAGAGCACTGAGTGCCTCGCGGCGGCCCGCACGCCAGCCGGCGATGTCGAGCATCAAGCGGCTACGTTCTCCGGTCGACTGCTGAACAGCCAGACGAGTCAGCTCCTGAAGAGCATCCAGAACCTCACCCTTGCGTCCCACGAGCTTGGTCAGGTCGTCGCCGCCGTCGATGCTGACGATCGCCCGATCGCCCTCGACGTCAAGGTCGATGTCTCCGTCGAAATCGAGAACGTCGAGCAACTGCTCGAGGTAGTCGCCGGCGATCTCGCCCTCTTCGATCAAATCGTCATCGGAATCGTCGATGTCTACATCCACATCGGTAACCGGCGCAGTGGTCTCGGTGCTCACGTCTGCGTTCTCTCCATCCACAACGATGTCAGCTTCACTGGACATTGGTCGTTCTCTTTCCTGGATCAGCGCCGTTTATTGCGCTTGGGGGAGTTGCCGCGGTTGCTCTGTGGCCGGTTCTGTTTCGGTTTCGACGTGGAACCACCACTGGAACCCGAGGGCTTCGGCTGTGGCTTCTTGAGCGAAACTTCCGGGGCATCGCCGTCGTCGTCGGATGAATCCGCGGTCTTCAGCGCAGCCGGGGATCCCTTCTTCTTACTGGGATCGGGACGGGCACCGGGCTTGGGCGCATTGTCGTTGCGGCGGGTGATCGCTTCCTGCTTCTTGGCTTCTTCTTCGGCGTCGATCTTGCGGAAGACGAGGTGCTGCTGACCGTAGGTCCAGATGTTGTTCGACACCCAGTACAGGAGGATCGCGATCGGAAGGAACGGTCCACCGACCAGAACGCCGAGCGGGAAGACGTACAGCGCGAGCTTGTTCATGATCGCGGACTGCGGGTTCGCGGCAGCTGCTTCGCTCTGACGTGCAACCGAAGCGCGGGAGTTGAAGTGCGTCGCGATGCTGGCGATGATCATCAGCGGAGCTGCCACGAGAATGATGTTCAGGCGTGACGGAAGCTCGGGAACGTTCTCGGTGACGTAAGCCTGGAGCTGCGCAACCGGCGTCGTGATTGCCGCCGAGATGGGTGCGCCGAACAGACGGGCATCCAGGAACGACTGGACGTCAGTGGCCGAGAAGACGTAGTTCGGGGTGTTGAGGTTGTCCTCGGCGCTCATGCCCAGCTGGCCCATGCCGGTGCCGGTGCGGTTGAACGAGCGCAGGACGTGGAACAGACCGATGAACACCGGTGCCTGAGCCAGGACCGGGAGACAGCCCATGATCGGGTTGAATCCGTGCTCCTTCTGGAGCTTCTGCATCTCGACGGCCTGGCGCTGACGGTCGCCCGAATACTTCTTCTGCAATGCCTTGATCTGCGGCTGCAGTTCCTGCATCTGGCGGGTCGTGCGGACCTGCTTCACGAACGGCTTGTACAGAACCGCACGCAAGGTGAACACCAGGAACACCACGGAAAGCGCCCAGGCTATTCCGTTGTCCGGGCCGAGAATGAACCCGAAGACCTTGTGCCAGACCCACAGAATCGCGGATACCGGATAGTAGATGAAATTGAGCACGGCTCTAAGTACTCCTCTGTTCGTCCGTCGGACTGTGACACGCTGCGCGTGCTTCCGGACAGCTATGGCGGCTACCCGCATCACGGTCACGACGGGCAGGGACAGGGTCCCACCCTCCAGAATGCCAGGGGGCACACTTCGCCAACCGCACCACAGTCAAGAAAAGGCCTTTGATCGCCCCGTGAGTGCGCAGCGCTTCGACTGCGTATTCACTGCAGGTGGGGGTGAACCGGCAGGTCGGCATCCTCAAGGGCGACACATACGTCCGGTACAACTCGATACAGAAGATGAGAACAGTGGCGGGAGCGCGACGCACAGCCTTCAACACCGTGATGACACGGGAGGCTCTGGGAGTCTCGATCTGCTCAGAGAGCGGAGTACTCATGGCTCTTCACTTACCGACACCAATAGGTTCATTTTGGTCAGGCCCCCACGCAACTGCTTGGCCAGTTCAGCTGAACTGGCGGTAGCTGCGCCCGGAAGTGCGCGGATTACCACGTCCGTCTCCGGTGAAACCTGTCCGACGAAATCTGCACAGATATGACGAAGCCGGCGTGCGACTCGATGTCGAATCACCGCCGGCCCGACAGCCTTGCTCACGATCAGCCCGAAACGGGGACCGTGATTTGTTACTACCAGCGCCTCTACTTGCTCGCGATCGAACGCGTGCACGACAAGGTCGCGTCTTCCCATACGACGCCCACGTCGCACCGCCACGGAGAAATCCGCGTGGCGACGCAACCGGAACGGCTCAGGCAACACCCCGAGCTCCTGAACTCGAAATCAGATCAGGCGGTGAGGGAATCGCGGCCCTTACGGCGACGCGCCGAAACGATTGCACGACCCGCACGGGTACGCATACGAAGACGGAAGCCGTGAACACGCGCGCGGCGGCGATTATTCGGCTGGAACGTCCGCTTGCCCTTGGCCACGGTCAACACTCCTCGAAGTTCATTGACGCCTCCCGGCGTCATTCAGTGATCGACGCCTTACGGCGTCTTTGGATCCAACAGGTACAGAACAATCAACTTCACTCGTTGTGGCTTGGAAGACCGATCCGACCTGACATATGTAGCCAGCACGAAGCGATCACCACCAGCGGGTGACCGTTCGAGGTTACTTACCACCGTTGCCAAGGTCAAACCAGCCCGATTCGGAGCCCTTCCGCGGCAACTGCGGCGACACGCCGACACTTCCATTATTCCGCAGATTCCATTCTCGGTGTGCATACGGCCGTGACCTCGAGCGAGGCGGCAAGTGTGACCTTGGCAACAGTTCCGCTACGGACCGCAGGTGGCCTGCGGGCAACCCGGACAGTTCCACCTGCGCGTGCTCTCGACAAGGCCTCATCAGCACATACGGGGATGAGCGCCGGACGTGACCCCGAATCCCGAGTTTCCACATTCATCCACAGGGCTGTGAGTGTTGACGCATCCCCGACACCAAGTGGCGAACGCCTCGAGTTCCAGCAAAGTTGCAGGTAGATCAATTTCTCGATCACTTTGACGAATTTGGTTGACGAAAAAACCGACTCAGTGCAGGTTTGTCCACATCTGTGGATAATTGTGTGGAAACACAGCCCAGGTGGCATATTCGTAGCCTGTTACGGGGTTCTCACCCCGGGTGGTAATCCACCGAATCATTCGACGCCGCAGCCATACGCTCGGCAGCTGCAGCACACCCACTGTCGGCGAAACACGGGAAGGAACCACGTGAACGACGATCCCAACGCGCTCGCACGGGTCTGGGTCGACGTGGTTGCAGAACTCACGAGTGATGACCCCGGAAGTAATCTTCCGGCTTTGAGCAGCAAGCAGAAGGCATTCGTCCGTCTGGTGAGGCCTCTCACACTTGCTCAGGGTTTTGCACTCCTCTCGGTTCCATCGCCATTTGCTCAAGAAACGATCGAGCGCGATCTCCGCGAGCCGATCCTGCAGGCACTCGGCCGCCACCTCGGCGGCCAGGTCGAGGGACTCGGTGTCCGCATCGCACTCGAAGACGATGCCGACGCACCCGCCGAACCGGTCGAGGAGCGCACGGGCAGCCGTCAGTTCGAGTCGGTCAACTCCTCCGGCGCATACCGTCGTCGACGGTTCACCGAAGGCGACGGCGAACCTTCGGACTCCGAGACTGCCGAGTCCGAAGAAGTCGACGACGACCGCGAAGCACTGGCAAGCGTTCACGAATCGTGGCCGTCGTACTTCACGAAGCCGCCTGCTACTCCTTCTGCTTCGGGGTCCGGCGCGAACAGTCTCAACGCGAAGTACACCTTCGACACTTTCGTGATCGGATCGTCCAACCGATTCGCGCATGCCGCTGCCGTCGCGATCGCGGAGGCGCCGGCGCGTGCGTACAACCCCTTGTTCATCTGGGGAGCTTCGGGCCTGGGCAAGACGCACCTTCTTCACGCCGCCGGCCACTACGCACAGCGACTGTTCCCCGGCATGCGGGTCAAGTACGTCTCGACCGAAGAATTCACCAACGACTTCATCAACAGTCTTCGTGACGACCGCAAGGTCGCGTTCAAGCGTCGATACCGGGAAACGGATGTCCTGCTGGTCGACGACATCCAGTTCATCGAGGGCAAGGAAGGTATCCAGGAGGAGTTCTTCCATACCTTCAACACCTTGCACAACGCGAACAAGCAGATCGTCGTCTCCTCGGACCGTCCGCCAAAGCAGTTGGCAACCCTCGAGGAGCGTCTGCGGACGCGCTTCGAGTGGGGCCTGATCACCGACGTTCAGCCGCCTGAGCTCGAGACGCGCATCGCGATTCTGAGCAAGAAGGCGAGGATGGATCGCCTCGAGGTCCCGCACGACGTCCTCGAGCTGATCGCCAGCCGTATCGAGCGCAACATTCGTGAACTCGAGGGCGCGTTGATCCGCGTGACGGCTTTTGCCTCGCTCAACCGTCAGCCGTTGGATCTCACGTTGGCCGAGGTGGTCCTGCGAGATCTGATGCCCGATTCGTCGAGCCTCGAGATCAACGCGGCGACGATCATGGCGGTGACGGCCGAATACTTCAACATGTCGATCGACGACCTGTGTGGGCCGGGTAAGGCCAGGCCGCTCGCTCAGGCCCGCCAGATCTCGATGTATCTGTGCCGTGAGCTCACCGATTTGTCATTGCCGAAGATCGGTCAGACGTTCGGCCGTGACCACACGACGGTCATGTACGCCGACAAGAAGATCCGTAAGGAAATGACGGAACGCCGCAAGGTGTACGACCAGGTTCAGGAGTTGACCGCAAGGATCAAGCAGCGCTCCAAGCGTTGACCTGCACTTATTTGGATCGATGCCGCTCGAGGCAAAGGTTTCCCTCGAGCGGCATCGGTGTATTCGAAGGGTTCCACATGCGGTCCCTCGAGGGCGGTTGTCCACCTCGAGGGACGACACGCCGGAGTCGGACACGCCGATGAGAACAAACTCTTCGTTTCTTGTGAAAAGTATTCACATCTGTGGATAACTGTGTTGATAACTCTCAAAGTCTGTGGAGTTCTCGAGGAGGAATCCGAAAACTTTCAGAGAGTGCACAGAGGGGGTCGATTGGTCCTCGAGTCTGTCCTCGAGAAGTGCACAGGCCCTCGAGGGGACCTACCAGCGTCGACAACCGTTGCTCCACAGATTGCACAGGACTTATTACTACTACTGAGAATTTCCTAGGAAAAGCTCTTTGAAAATAGTTCTGGGGACAACTCCTGTTGAGAACCTCGCCTCAGGCTGCGCTCGTCCCGGCTTCGGCTTTCCACTTGCGCCCTCGAGGGCATACGGTGGGCATCGCTTGGTCTGTGTCAGACTTCAAGTGAGCTGATGCAGATCCGCAGCAGACGAACATGCCTACCGAGAGGAATAACCCGGCGATGGAGCTTGGAAGCCTGAAGTTTCGCGTTTCCCGGGAAGAGTTCGCTGATTCAGTAGCGTGGGTTGCTCGTAGCCTGCCCTCGAGGCCGCCTGTGCCGGTTCTCGGCGGAGTTCTTCTCGACGCAACCGAAGCCGGCCTCACCGTTTCCGGGTTCGACTACGAGGTATCTGCGCAGGTCCGCGTCTCGGCAGATGTCACAACTGCAGGTCAGGCACTCGTCTCCGGTCGCCTCCTTGCCGATATCACCAAGTCACTTCCCAACAAGCCAGTGGATGTGACCCTCGAGGGCACTCGCGTGCTCATCTCGTGCGGAAGCGCCAAGTTCTCCCTGCCCACGATGCCGGTCGAGGACTACCCCCAGCTTCCGACGCTTCCCCAGCAGTCCGGGTCCATTCCCGTCGACCTGTTCTCCGAAGCCATCAGCCAGGTAGCCGTTGCAGCCGGCAAGGACGACACCCTTCCGATGCTCACGGGTATCCGTGTCGAGATCGAACAGAATTCGATCGTCCTCGCCGCTACCGACCGTTTCCGTCTCGCCGTGCGTGAACTCGAGTGGACTCCGGCAAATCCCGACGTCCAGGCTGCTGTTCTCATCCCGGCCAAGACTCTGTCGGAGTCCGCGAAAACGCTTGCCGGCAATGCAAATTCGCCGGTCGAGTTGGCTCTCGGTTCCGGTACGACCATCGGAAACGACGGACTTCTCGGCATCGTCAACGACGGACGCCGCACCACGACGCGTCTCCTCGACGCCGAGTTCCCGAAGTTCCGTCAGCTGCTGCCCGCTCAGCACACCGCGATGGCAACCGTCGAGGTCACGCCTCTCATCGAGGCCATCAAGCGTGTGGCACTCGTCGCCGAGCGTGGCGCACAGGTTCGCATGCAGTTCTCCGCTGACGGCCTACTCCTCTCCGCTGGTGGCGACGACGCCGGCCGCGCGGAAGAGACGCTCAACGCGTCGTTCCAGGGCGAAGCACTCACCATTGCGTTCAACCCCGGTTACCTGATCGACGGGTTGAACTCGCTTCACAGCGAAAACGTTCTGTTCGGCTTCACCACTCCCAGCCGCCCGGCTGTTCTTCGCCCCGCGGCCGAGGAAGAGCCCACGGCAGACGAGTCCGGTAACTTCGCTGCGCCCTCGAGCGAATACACGTACCTGCTGATGCCGGTTCGCCTTCCGGGCTGAGTGGTACCCCGCACTTCAGTTCGCGCCTGACCAGGGAGAACAGTATGAAGATCGGACTCGTAGGTCTCGGCAAGATGGGCTTCAACATGCGTGAGCGCTTGCGCGCGCATGGCCTCGAGGTGATCGGATACGACCCTCGACCTGAAGTCACCGACGTCGGGTCTCTTGCCGAACTCGCTGCTTCCCTCGAGGGACCTCGAGTCGTGTGGGTGATGGTTCCTGCCGGCGAAATCACTCAGGGCACCATTGCCGAACTGGCGGATGCCCTCGAGGGCGGCGATCTGGTCATCGACGGTGGAAACTCTCGCTTCACCGACGACGCCGTTCATGCCGAGCTGTTGGGCGCCCGTGGGATCGGTTTCCTCGACTGCGGTGTCTCCGGTGGCATCTGGGGCCGTGAGAACGGCTACGGCCTGATGGTGGGCGGATCCGAGCCCGACGTGGCGAAGGCAATGCCGATCTTCGACGCTCTTCGCCCCGACGGCGACGCGGCCGACGGTTTTGTCCATGCAGGCCCGGTCGGTGCTGGTCATTACGCAAAGATGGTGCACAACGGCATCGAATACGGCCTGATGCAGGCATATGCCGAAGGATACGAGCTCCTCGAGGCGGAAAGCCTGATCGCGGACGTTCCCGGTGTGCTCCGAGCCTGGTCGAAGGGAACCGTCGTACGTTCTTGGTTGCTCGATCTGCTTGTCGACGCCCTCGAGGAGGATCCGGAGCTTGCGCAGATCACGGGCTATACCGAGGATTCCGGCGAGGGCCGCTGGACCGTCGAGGAAGCCATCAAGCACGCTGTGCCCGCTCCCGTCATCTCCGCTGCTCTGTTCGCGAGATTTGCTTCACGACAGGATGATTCACCGGCCATGAAGGCTGTGTCAGCCTTGCGCAATCAGTTCGGTGGTCACGCGGTCAAGAGCGCTTCGCCCAAGAATTCGGCTTCTGGAAGCTAAGTGTTCGTTCGTAGATTTTCGCTGCGGGACTTCCGATCCTGGGATTCGCTGACGCTTGACATCACACCGGGAACAACCGTTTTCCTCGGTTCGAACGGGCACGGTAAAACGAACGTCCTCGAGTCACTCGGGTATCTGTCGACGCTGTCGTCTCATCGAGTGTCCACGGATGCACCGATGATCCGCAGCGGTTCCGCTAGTGCTTTTGCCGGTGCAACAGTGGTCAACAACGGGCGCGAACTGACCATCGACGTCGAACTGATCGAGGGAAAGTCCAACCGCGCCAGGATAAATCAGTCTCCGACGCGTCGCCCACGCGAAGTGCTGGGGATTTTGCAGTCGGTGATGTTCGCGCCGGAAGATCTGTCGTTGGTACGTGGTGATCCTGGTGATCGTCGACGCTATCTCGACGAGCTGTTGACGTCGCGGATTCCCCGAATGGCTGCTGTCCGTGCGGATTACGACAAAGTTTTACGCCAGCGTTCGGCGCTGCTCAAAACTGCCGGTGCGGCTTTGCGCCGCGGTTCTCGTGGTGGCGAGTCCGACAACGTCCTCTCCACCCTCGAGGTGTGGGACGGGCATCTGGCCGCTCACGGCGCACAATTGTTGGCCGGGCGCCTCGAGTTGGTCCACGATCTGGCGCCGCACCTGGCGGAGTCGTATCGTTCCATCGCACCCGAATCCCGGCCGGCCTCGATTCGATACAAGAGCAGCCTGGGTGCGTCGTTGGATCCCGAATTCACCGACCCTGCAAGGATTTCCGGTATCGACGACGTTGCGTACCTCGCGGAGCGATTCCATCTCGAGTTGGCGCAGATGCGTTCGAAGGAAATTGATCGCGGAGTGTGTCTGGTCGGTCCGCATCGGGACGAGCTGGAGCTGATTCTCGGCGACAGTCCGGCGAAAGGCTTTGCCAGTCATGGTGAATCGTGGTCCTTCGCGCTTTCGCTGCGGCTGGCAGGTTTCGCCCTGCTACGCGCCGACGGCAGCGACCCGGTATTGATGCTCGACGACGTGTTCGCGGAATTGGACCGTCGTCGGCGTCGTGCGCTCGCCACCGTTGCGGCTACCGCAGAACAGGTGCTGATCACGGCCGCTGTTCCCGAGGACGTGCCGGACGAACTCGAGGCGACCAAGTTCGGCGTCGAAGCTTCCGATACCGGAGACGGTCGGATATCGCGGATAGTGCCCGTAGGCTCGACGGATCAGGAGGTCGAGATCGATGACTGAAGACAGCAGCGCGGCTCCGGAGCCCGAGCTCAAGGGGATCGATCTGGCGCGCCGTGCCCTCGAGGAGGCGCGCGCGACAGCCAAGGCCAACGGCAAGGCCGTCGGGCAGGGGCGTTCTTCGCCCAAATACGGAAGCGGCCGCCCGCGTCGGCGCAGCGGTTGGTCCGGCCCCGGCCCGGATGCGCGGGACCCTCAGCCGTTCGGTGCTCTCACCAGCGCTATCTCCAAGTCGCGTGGGTGGTCCCCCAAGGTGTCCGAGGGCACAGTGCTCGGTCGGTGGCCGCAGGTCGTCGGTGAAGACATCTCCGCGCACGCCGAGCCGATTTCCCTGAAAGAAGGTGTTCTCAGCATCTCCGCCGAGTCGACGGCGTGGGCTACCCAGTTGCGCATGATGCAGTCCCAGATCCTGGCCAAAATCGCTGCTGCCGTCGGTGACGGTGTCGTGAAGACGCTGCGCATCACCGGTCCGAGCGCGCCTAGCTGGCGCAAGGGTGAAAGGCATGTGAAAGGCCGCGGACCTCGCGATACGTACGGCTGAGGAAAACTCAACCAGGCCCTGGTTCTACCTATTACTTCGTGTTACAGTTAAAACTCGCTAGTGAGTGAACTGTGTCACAAGGCTGTCGTTCCCTACCGATCGGCAGGCATGAAGGAGTAGCTAGATGTCGCAGAAGATATCGACACCCGCTTCGTCGTTCGCCGAGCCGGATCACATCCTGTTGCAGGCTCGCAATGTCGAGTTCGACTGGTCCGATCTGCCCATGCACTGGATTCCGGGCGATCCGTTCAGCACACACGTTCTCAACGTGCTCCATCTTCTTCTCCCTGCCGGTGAGGAATGGTTTGTCGAGACCTTCAAGGAAGCTCTTCCTCTCATCGAGGACGAGAAACTCCGTGAAGACGTCGTCGGATTCATCGGTCAAGAGGCGATGCACTCCAACGCGCACTCGGGCGTCCTGGTCCATCTCAAGGAAAACGGGCTCGATCCGACGCCGTACACGCAGCAGATGGAGTGGACCTTCTCGAAACTGCTCGGACCGCGTCCGATGACAGGACTGCGTGCCGAGAATCACCTGGTGGAGCGCTTGGCGATCATCGCGGCCATCGAACACATCACGGCTTTCCTCGGTGACTGGGTGCTCAACGCCAAAGGGCTCGACAAAGCCGGTATGCACCCGACCATGCTCGATCTGCTCCGCTGGCACGGCGCCGAAGAGGTCGAACACCGCTCCGTCGCGTACGACGTGATGCGTTACTTCGACAAGCGCGAGACACGCCGCATCCGAACGCAGATCGTCGTCACGCCGGTACTGGTGTGGCTGTGGATTCGCGGCACCAGGTTCCTCATGCGCAACGATCCCGAACTGGCCGCTCAGGCTCCCAGCCGTCGACGCCCTCACCTGTCCGATTTCATCGCGGCGGGTAAACGAGGCACGGTTCCCACGTCGTTCGAGCTGGCCAAGCGGATGTCGACGTACTTCAGCAAGTCGTACCACCCCAGCAAAGAGGGCTCGACCGCCCAGGCGGTGCAATATCTGGCGTCGTCACCCGCAGCGCAGGCGGCTGCACGGTGATTTCACTCTCGAGGGTCAAGGACGTCATCTCCGGTCACGACGGGTTGCCGCGTTTTCCAGCGCCACCCGATCTGTCCGGCAAGAGCCGTCCCGACCGTGCCATGCGCATCACGGAATTGTTGGCGGACAAGTACCTTCGGGTGTTGACGGCCTACGACTACAACCCCGAGATCGCGGGCCACAACCCCGACACGGCCATGACCATGGTGGTCACCACGCGTGAGGTGGTGGCCACCGACGAGAACGTCGTTCGCCTGCGTTTCGAATCTGCCGACGGTTCAGCGATCCCGCAGTGGCATCCGGGTTCGCACTTGGACTTCCATCTACCTTCGGGTCTGCGGCGGCAGTACTCGCTGTGCGGCGACCCTGCCGATCGCACGGGATACAGCGTCGCGGTGCGCCGAATCCCCGACGGCGGTGGTGGTTCCATCGAGATGCACGCCCTGCAGCCCGGCGAGCACGTCACTGTTCGCGGCCCTCGTAACGGATTTCCGTTCGTCGGAGAAGGTAGCGCTCTGTTCGTTGCCGGCGGCATCGGTATCACGCCGATCATCGCAATGGTCCGTGCGGCAAGAGAATTGGGAATGGACTGGTACTTCGTGCACTCGGGCCGCTCCCGTGAATCCATGCCGTTCCTCGACGAGATCGCAACCTGGGATCCCGAGCGTGTCTTCGTGCGTCCGGACGACGAGTTCGGATTGCCCACCACCGCAGACCTTCTCGGGCGAGCACCGGTCGGCGGCGCCGTGTACTGCTGTGGCCCGACGCCCATGCTCGACGCCGTCCGCCGCGGTTTCCGCGATACACCCTCCACTGCTTTGCATTTCGAGCGGTTCGGGGCTCCGCCGGTGATCGACGGCAAAGAATTCGAAGTGCAGCTGGTCAATTCGGGACAGGTGCTCACCGTGCCCGCCGACGAGTCCGCGCTCGACGTCATCAAGAAGACGTTGCCCGGTGTCGGGTATTCGTGTCAGCAGGGTTTCTGCGGAACCTGTCGTGTGAAGGTGCTCGCGGGTAAACCCGATCACCGCGAAAGGCGTCTGACCGACACCGAACAGGAAACGGAAATGCTCATCTGCGTATCCCGTTCCGACGGTGGACGTCTCGTTCTCGATCTCTAGATATTCCCGACTCCGAAGGGTTCGACAATGTCGAAGCACTCTCCTGTCCATGCCGTGACCGCGCGTCGTGTGACCAACGGTTCCGTCAGCCTGGCCGTGTTCGAGCAGGGCAAAGCGGACGGCGAGACCATCGTCCTGGTGCATGGTTGGCCCGACACCCATGAATTGTGGAACCGCATCGTGCCGTTGCTGGCGGACGATTTCCGCGTCGTCAGCTACGACAGCCGCGGGGCCGGCGAGAGCACGATCCCCTCGAGGGTGCAGGACTACCAACTGAGCGCACTGGCCGGCGATCTGTTTGCCGTCATCGACGCGGTCAGCCCCGGCAGGCCGGTGCACGTTCTGGCGCATGACTGGGGGTCAGTCGAAACCTGGGAAGCGGTCTGCGAGCCGGGTGCCGAGGAGAAGATCGCGTCGTTCTCGTCCATCTCGGGCCCGAATCTCGATCATCTCGGCAAGTGGATCCGGGCGAGCGCGTCCAAGCGTCGTTTCCTCGGTCCGGCGGCGCAGGGAATCGCGTCGGCCTACACCGTTCTGTTCCAGATTCCGGGCCTCTGCACGCTTCCGTTGCGTCTGTGGTTCTCCAAGCACTGGCCGGCATTTCTGGGCTTCTTCGACGGTCTGGACCCCCGTGTGGTCAACACCGCGCCCACCATCGCGGACGACATGGTGAACGGACTCAAGCTCTATCGCGCGAATATCCGGCCGTCTCTCGGCAAGCCGCGGGATCGGTACACGGACGTGCCTGTTCAGCTCATTTTGAACAAGTACGACAAAGCCGTTCGTCCGGTGGGATACGAAGACACCGAAAAATGGGTCTCCGACCTGCAGCGACGTGAAATTGCCGCGGGACACTGGTCGCCGTTTTCACATCCGGGCGAGGTTGCCGAACATGCGCGGGCATTTATCGCGAGCCTGAGAGAGCGTCGCTCGGAGAAGCAAAGTTCCTAGCGTTTCACCTTCAGGGGATCGTAAAAATTCGTCTGCGGCGCAGCCAGGGGTGTCATTGGCCGCTTCTAGTCGGTGCTTACCAGTAAGATGGTCAACGGTAACTAGCGGCAACATTCTCGAACCCGCTCCGACGACACCCGCAAGGGCTTGCTGACGGCTGCGCTCGAGTATTGACGGAGAAGGAGAGCTACCCACCCGTGGCTGCCCAGAAGTCAGATACAAGCACTTCCAGCAAGGACTACAACGCGTCGTCCATCACCGTCCTCGAGGGACTCGAGGCGGTACGTAAGCGTCCAGGCATGTACATCGGTTCCACCGGTGAACGCGGCCTGCACCACCTCATTTGGGAGGTCGTCGACAACTCGGTCGACGAGGCGATGGCCGGACACGCCACCAAGGTCGAGGTCACCCTCCTCGAAGACGGCGGAATCCGCGTCATCGACGACGGCCGTGGCATCCCGGTCGGCATGCACGCCTCCGGAGTACCCACCGTCGAGGTCGTGCTGACCCAACTGCACGCCGGCGGCAAGTTCGACTCCGACTCCTACGCCGTCTCCGGTGGTCTGCACGGCGTCGGTATCTCGGTGGTCAACGCGCTCTCCACCCGACTCGACGTCGACATCAAGGTCGACGGCTACCGGTGGCAGCAGACGTACACCGATTCCAAGCCGGGAGAGCTCGTACAGGGCGACCCGACGAAGGAGACCGGCACCACCGTCAGTTTCTGGGCCGATCCCGAGATCTTCGAGACCACCCGCTACAACTTCGAGACCGTTGCGCGTCGTCTGCAGGAAATGGCCTTCCTCAACAAGGGCCTGACCATCACGCTGACCGACGAGCGCGCCGAGGTCATCGACGACGAAGCTGCCGAGGTGGCCGAGGCTCCCAAGTCTGCTGCCGAAGAAGCCGAAGAAGCTGCTCAGGCAGCGCCGCGTAAGTCCAAGACTCGCATCTACCACTACCCCGGTGGACTCGAGGACTACGTCCGGCACATCAACAAGAGCAAGACCCCGATCCACAACTCGGTCGTGGGATTCACCGCCAAGGGCACCGGCCACGAGCTCGAGGTCGCGATGCAGTGGAACTCCGGCTACTCGGAGTCCGTGCACACCTTCGCCAACACGATCAACACCCACGAGGGTGGTACCCACGAAGAGGGCTTCCGAGCCGCACTGACCGCAACGGTCAACAAGTACGCGCTCGAGAAGAAGCTGCTCAAGGACAAGGATCCCAAGCTCACCGGTGACGACATCCGTGAGGGACTCGCGGCCATCATCTCGGTGAAGGTCGGTGAACCCCAGTTCGAGGGTCAGACCAAGACCAAGCTCGGCAACACCGAGGTCAAGTCCTTCGTGCAGAAGGCGTGCAACGAGCACCTCGCGCACTGGTTCGAGGCGAACCCCGCCGACGCGAAAACCATTGTGAACAAGGCTGTTTCGTCGGCGCAGGCCCGCGTCGCCGCACGTAAGGCGCGTGAGCTGGTCCGTCGTAAGAGCGCGACCGACCTCGGTGGCCTGCCGGGCAAGCTCGCCGATTGCCGCTCCAACGATCCGGAGAAGTCCGAGATCTACATCGTGGAGGGCGACTCCGCAGGTGGCTCGGCCAAGTCCGGCCGAGACTCGATGTACCAGGCGATCCTCCCGCTTCGCGGAAAGATCATCAACGTCGAGAAGGCGCGTATCGATCGCGTCCTCAAGAACACCGAAGTCCAGTCGATCATCACCGCGTTCGGCACGGGCATCCACGACGAGTTCGACATCGCCAAGCTGCGCTATCACAAGATCGTGCTCATGGCCGACGCCGACGTCGACGGTCAGCACATCGCAACGCTGCTGCTCACGCTGCTGTTCCGCTTCATGCGGCCGCTCGTCGAGCACGGCAAGGTCTACCTCGCGCAGCCGCCGCTGTACAAGCTCAAGTGGCAGAAGGGTGCGCAGCCGGAATTCGCGTACTCCGACCGCGAGCGCGACGCGATGGTCAAGGCCGGCCTCGAGTCCGGCAAGAAGATCAACAAGGACGACGGCATCCAGCGCTACAAAGGCCTCGGCGAGATGAACGCCAAGGAGCTGTGGGAAACCACGATGGACCCGACGGTGCGCGTTCTGCGTCTCGTCACGCTCGACGACGCGGCTGCTGCCGACGAGCTGTTCAGCGTGCTGATGGGCGAAGACGTCGAAGCACGACGCAGCTTCATCACCCGCAATGCCCGGGACGTTCGTTTCCTCGACGTGTAGGGCCTGCGGCCCTGTGCGCGGTTGAGGAGTCCCTGGACTCCCTTTCCGCGCACAGGGGCTTGCCCCCTCTTTTAAGAAAGTGAGCTCATGACCGACACCACGTTGCCACCGGACGGTCCGCAACACGACCGGATCGAACCGGTCGACATCCAGCAGGAAATGCAGAACAGCTACATCGACTACGCCATGAGCGTCATCGTCGGTCGCGCTCTGCCGGATGTCCGCGACGGACTGAAGCCGGTGCACCGCCGCGTGCTCTACGCGATGTACGACAACGGATATCGTCCGGACCGCGGATACGTGAAGTCTGCCCGACCGGTCGCCGAGACCATGGGTAACTACCACCCCCACGGCGACTCCTCGATCTACGACACGTTGGTCCGTATGGCCCAGCCGTGGTCGCTGCGTTACCCGCTCGTCGACGGTCAGGGGAACTTCGGCTCCCGCGGCAACGACGGCGCAGCCGCCATGCGTTACACCGAGTGCAGGCTCACGCCGCTCGCGATGGAAATGCTGCGCGAAATCGACCACGAGACAGTCGATTTCACTCCGAACTACGACGGCAAGACGCAGGAACCGACGGTTCTGCCCAGCCGTATCCCGAACCTTCTGATCAACGGTTCCAACGGCATCGCCGTCGGTATGGCCACCAACATTCCGCCGCACAACCTGCGTGAAGTTGCCGAGGCCATCTACTGGGCGCTCGACAACTTCGAAGCGGACGAGGAAGCCACCCTCGCGGCCGTCATGGAGCGCATCAAGGGACCCGACTTCCCGACGCACGGGCTCATCGTCGGTGGACAGGGCATCCAGGACGCCTACACCACCGGCCGTGGCTCCGTTCGTATGCGCGGCGTCGTCGAGATCGAAGAAGATGCCAAGGGCCGCACCACGATCGTCATCACCGAGCTGCCCTACCAGGTCAACCCGGACAACCTGATCACCTCCATCGCGGAGCAGGTTCGTGACGCCAAGATCGGTGGCATCTCCGACATCCACGACGAGTCCTCGGACCGCGTCGGCATGCGCATCGTCGTCACCGTCAAGCGTGACGCCGTTGCCAAGGTCGTGCTGAACAACCTTTACAAGCACACCCAGCTGCAGACCAGCTTCGGCTGCAACATGCTCTCCATCGTCGACGGAGTGCCGCGCACGCTGCGCCTCGACCAGATGATCCGTCTGTACACGGCGCATCAGCTCGAGGTCATCGTCCGGCGTACCAGGTACCTGCTTCGCAAGGCACAGGAGCGCGCCCACATCCTGCGCGGTCTGGTCAAGGCCCTCGACGCTCTGGACGAGGTCATCGCCTTGATCCGTGCGTCGCAGACCGTCGACATCGCTCGCGCCGGATTGATGGAACTCCTCGACGTCGACGAGATCCAGGCCGACGCCATCCTCGGAATGCAGTTGCGTCGTCTGGCCGCCCTCGAGCGTCAGAAGATCGTCGACGAGTTGGCCGAGATCGAACTCGAAATCGCGGACCTCGAAGACATTCTGGCTCGCCCGGAGCGTCAGCGCGCGATCGTTCGTGACGAGCTCAAGGAAATCGTCGACAAGTACGGCGACGACCGTCGTACTCGCATCATCGCCGCCGACGGAGACGTCAACGACGAGGATCTGATCGCCCGCGAAGACGTTGTCGTCACGATCACCGAGACCGGCTACGCCAAGCGCACCAAGACCGATCTCTACCGCTCGCAGAAGCGCGGCGGCAAGGGTGTTCAGGGTGCCGGCCTCAAGCAGGACGACATCGTCTCGCACTTCTTCGTCACCTCGACGCACGACTGGCTGCTGTTCTTCACCACGAAGGGCCGCGTCTACCGCGCGAAGGCTTACGAGCTGCCCGAGGCGAGCCGTACCGCTCGCGGTCAGCACGTTGCCAACCTGCTGGCCTTCCAGCCGGACGAGCGCATCCAGTCCGTCATCCAGATCAAGACGTACGAAGACGCGCCTTACCTGGTGCTCGCCACACGCAACGGTCTGGTCAAGAAGTCCAAGCTCACCGACTTCGACTCCAACCGCAGCGGTGGCATCGTCGCCATCAACCTGCGTGGTGAGGACGAACTGGTCGGCGCTGTTCTCTGCTCCGCCGACGACGACCTGCTCCTGGTCTCGGCACAGGGCCAGTCGATCCGCTTCTCTGCCACCGACGAGGCACTGCGTCCGATGGGCCGCGCCACGTCCGGTGTCCAGGGCATGCGTTTCAACGGTGACGACGAGCTGCTCTCGCTCAACGTCGTTCGTGAAGGAACGTTCCTCCTGGTCGCCACCTCGGGCGGTTACTCCAAGCGAACCGGCATGGAGGATTACCCGGTGCAGGGTCGCGGCGGCAAGGGCGTACTCACGATTCAGTACGACAAGAAACGTGGCACTCTGGTCGGTGCGCTCATTGTCGACGACGACGACGAGCTGTACGCGATCACCTCGGGGGGCGGCGTCATCAGGACGGCTGCCAAGCAGGTTCGTAAGGCGGGACGCCAGACCAAGGGCGTGCGTCTGATGAACCTCGGCGAAGGCGACACACTGCTCGCGATTGCGCGCAACGCCGACGAGCCCGAAGAGCTCGCTGCAGAGACCACCGACAACGCAGACAATGCCGATGGAGCTAAGGAGTCCTAGTGAGCACTCCCAACCAGCCGGGCAGTGACCGGAAGAGCGAAAGCCCTTCAGGTCAGGTGCCACCGAAGCCGGAGCAGGCAACTGCTCCGGCGGGGCCGCAGACCTCGAAACCTGCAGCTCCAGCGGACGGCGGACCCAAAGCTTCCGAGGCAGCTCCGGCGCCCAAGGCACCGGAGCCGCCTCGCGGCCCGTCGGATTCGGCTCAGAAGCCGGCGGCTGCGGGTGCGGGTGCGGCCAAGGGACAGGCTCCTTCTGCTCCTTCTGTGGCTCCGGGTGCGCCGGTAACTCCGGCGAAGGGTGATGGTCAGGCTCCGCCGCAACCGGTTGCCAATCAGGCTCGTGGCAGCCAGGCACCGCCGTGGCAGCGCGGACCCCAGCCGTCAGGCCAGCCCCAGGGTCAGCCGTCTCAGGCGCCGAAGGCTCCTGCTCAGAACCCGAGTGCTCAGAACCCGGCTGTTCAGAACCCAGTCAAGGCTCCGGCACCGCAGAACCAGGTTCCGCAAAGTCAGCCGCAGACCAACATCACGCGCCCTGCCGGCGCGGGTGCCCCTGCGGGTCGACCGGCAGCTCCGGCCGGGGGTAAGCCGCCTGCGGGTCCGCAGCGTCCTACCGCGGCCGGTCCGGCGCAGGGTGGCCCGGCTAAATCTCCCGCACCCAAGGGACAGCCGCAATCGGGCCGACCCGCCGGTGCACAGCCGGCACGTCCCGTCGTGACAGGAACGGCAGCGGCTGCAGCTACCGGTGGTATCGCCGGTGCGGCAGCAGCCAAGAGCAACGCACCGACCGTCGCAGCCAAGGCAGTTGCACCCGCGGGCGCAGATCCGAGGGCTGCAAATCCGAAAGCAAAAGCCGCCGCGATCGACGGGCCCACCCGGCACATCGATCGCAAGGATCTGCCGAAGGACATGCCTGACCTCTCCGAGGCCAAGCATCCGTTGCCTGCCGCGGTGAAGGGTGAGAAAACTCACGCCGGACCGGCTTCGGTCGTCGACGGTGCGCCGCTGCGCGCAACGGTCCAGATCCGCCGGATCGACCCGTGGTCCACGCTCAAGATCACCTCCGTGATCTCGGTGTCGCTGTTCTTCGTGTGGATGGTGGCCGTCGGATTGCTCTACGTCGTCCTCGACGGTATGGGCGTCTGGGATCGCCTGAACAACGCGTTCACCGACATCGTTGCCGACGGCGGCTCGGACGGTCTGGTGACGGCCGGCCAGGTGTTCGGCTACGCCGCGCTGATCGGTATCGCGAACATGGTGCTTTTCACGGCGCTCGTCACGATCGGATCGTTCATCTACAACCTCTGCAGCGACCTGGTTGGCGGCGTCGAGGTAACTCTCGCCGACCGCGACTGACCTGCGAAAACATTGCTCCGCCGGGCCCGTTTTGGTGTCAGCGGCCCGGTGGGGTAATCTTTGGAATCGGTTCAGGGGCCTATAGCTCAGGTGGTTAGAGCGCTTTACTGATAATGAAGAGGTCGGAGGTTCAAGTCCTCCTAGGCCCACTCCCATGTGCCGAAGAAGGGTTGCTGGAATGAAGGTTTTTCTGCTTGTCGGGGCCGGAATTCTGGTAGCTCTCGGGGTCACCAAGCTGATCAAAAGTCAGCGCGGAGACAAGGTTTGGCACGATTTGGAAACAGGATAGAACCTAGGTACTCTGACTCCGGTCAGAAAACCGAACGGGGCCTTAGCTCAGTTGGTAGAGCGCTGCCTTTGCAAGGCAGATGTCAGGAGTTCGAATCTCCTAGGCTCCACAGTAAGAAAACACCCTCCCGGGATCCGGGAGGGTGTTTTTGTATCTCCACCCACCGTTTGTCGACCCTCTGTTTGTCGACCCACCGACGGTCTCGTGGCCCTCCCCTTTTTGAGCGAACGGCACTTTCGGCGCACTGGAGGCGATGAACATGCCGTTCGCTCGGAGTGGGGTGGCTAGAACCGCGCCCCCTATGGACCGTTCGTCCCGAATTCTCCGGAAAGTCTAGTGGTCATAACCAGCCGGGCGTAGCGTGAGGAGAACCCAATTTCAGGAGGTTCGTAGTGCTTCACAACGACATTCCCAGCCACGGTGAAATTGCCGCACTCGCGGAGGTTGAAGGGCCCACCTGCATCACCATCGTGACTCCGACTGAAGATGCGCCGCAGGATCATGACAAAGCGCGCATCGCCTTCAAGGACCAGGTCCGCTCGGCACTCGCGTCGGTGGAGGATCCGGCCGAGCGCAAACTGTTCGAGGCCGAATACGCAGAGCTCGACGACGACGACGATTTCTGGCGCTTCCAGTCGCGCTCATTGGTCACGTACGCGACGCCGGAGCGTCTGGTGACCTTCCGCCTCCCCAACCGTCTGCAAGCGCTCGAAACGGTCAGCGATCGGTTCCATCTCAAGCCGCTGCTTCGTTCTGTGACCTTCCCCCAGACGGCGTTCGTTCTCGCTCTGGCAGAGGGGTCGGTGCGACTGATCGAGATCGCTGCCGATCAGCCCGCCGACGAGGTTCGTGTCCAGGGAATGCCGAAGAACGCTGCGGATCACGCGGGCAAGTCCTCGATCAACAGTCGCACCGAAGCGGGTCGACTGTCGGGGTCGGACAGCCGAAAGTTGCGCGTCAATCAGTACGCCCGTGCAGTCGATCACGAGGTTCGCGGTGTGCTCGCCGGCCGTGACGTCCCCTTGATCCTGGCCGCTGCGGAACCCATCGCGTCGGTGTACCGCTCCGTGAACTCGTACCGCCACCTGGTCGACAAAACCGTCGAGGGAAACCCGGAAGCCTTGTCGACGCAGGAAGTGGCGGACGGGTCGCGTCCTGCGCTCGACGATTTCCACGCCGAGCAGCTCGCGGCGGTGCGTGACACCTTCAACGTGCGCACCGAACAGGGACGCACTCAAACCGACGTCGCCGACGTGGCCACCGCCGCGACCTACGGCCAGGTCGACACCGTCTTCATCGACATCGATTCCGTCGTACCCGGAAGTCTCGATCCCCAGACGGGCGCTCTCACGACCGGCGAGTCGACCAACGGAAGCACCTACGGGGTCGTCGACGAGATCGCTCGTCGTGCGCTCCTGACGGGTGCTCGGGTACTCGCTGTACGCGCAGAGGACATTCCGGGCGGCGGCGCAGTTGCCGCGATTTTGCGCTTCGCCCCGTAAACAGACTGGACGCGTGTGCGCCTCGTGACCTTATTCGGGCACGGGGCGCATACGATTCCGGCATGAAACGTGTGTGGGAACGGCTGCGCCTCTATTGCAAGACGCTGCATCCGGTCGGGCTTGCCTTTGCTCTGGTCTTCTTCACCTGGTCGATGAGTCCCTCCCTGTTGCCGCGCGCGTGGTACCTGCAGGGCGTTGCGACAGGCATATCGCTCGCGATGGGGTACGGCGTCGGCGTGACGGTTGCCTGGATGATCCGCAAGTGCGGCGTCGAACCGCAGTGGTCGGATCGCACCAAGAAGATCGGCTGGCGAGTCCTGTCGGCCGCGGCCATCATTCTTGTTCCGACGTTCTTGGTCCTCGGTTCGTGGTGGCAGCAGATCGTCCGGGATCTTGTCGAAGCTCCCCGCACCAATCAGGCGAATTACCTTCTGGTGCTGATGATTTCGCTCGGAATCTGGTTCATCCTGCTCGAGGCCGGTCGCGGTCTTCGTTTCACCACCAACAAGCTCACCGCAGTCGCACTTCGGTTCGTTCCCCTCGAGGCGGCGAAGGTCGGCAGTTTGATCGTCATCTTCGCGCTCGGCATCTTCATCGTGAACGGTGCGCTGTACAACGGGTTGATCGCGTTCGCGAACTGGAGTTTCTCCGGTGCTGATCACGAAACACCGGACGGCATCGAGCAACCCATGATCGCCGAGCGCAGTGGTTCGCCGATGTCGGCGGAAGCCTGGGATTCCCTGGGCCAGGAGGGGCGCACCTTCATGGGCAGCGGTCCCACCGCAGCCGAGATATCTGCGCTGACCGGACGTGAAGCGAAACAACCCATCCGCGTGTACGCCGGACGTGAATCCTCGGACTCGATCAACGGTGTTGCAGAGCGCGTCGTCGACGAGTTGGAGCGCACCGGCGGCTTCGACCGCGGAACTCTCGCAGTCGTGACGACCACCGGTCGTGGTTGGGTGAACGAGGACGTCGCGTCGGCGTTCGAGTACGTCGAGGGCGGCGACACGGCGATCGCGTCGATGCAGTACTCGTTCCTTCCGAGTCCGTTGGCCTTCATCGCAGACCGCGAGACGCCGATGATCGCCGGGCGGGCACTCTTCAACGCGGTCTACGCCAAGTGGATCGACCTGCCCGTGGAGACGCGGCCGGAGCTGGTTGTCTTCGGTGAGAGCCTCGGCTCCTACGGTGGCCAGGCCGCATTTGCCGGCGCCCAGGACATGATGACGCGCGTCGACGGCGCACTGTGGGTCGGAACCCCCAACTTCACTGCCCAATGGCAGGAAATCACGGACAGTCGCGACTCGGGGTCGAAGGAAATTCTGCCGGTGATCGACGGTGGACGCGCCATTCGGTTTGCCGGTGATCCGGAGGATCTGGAGCTGAAGTCGGATTGGGACGACGATCGCATCGTGTACTGGCAGCACGCCAGCGACCCGATCACGTGGTGGTCCTTCGACCTGCTGCTCAACAAGCCGGATTGGCTCAAGGAACCGCTGGGCCGCGACGTGGATCCGGGAATGACGTGGGTGCCTCTCGTGACCTTCTGGCAGGTCACCCTCGACATGGTCTTCTCGGCGGACGTCCCGTCCGGGCATGGTCACAATTACGGCGAGGATGCAGCGGACATGTGGGCCAAGATCCTGCATCCCGAGGCCTGGACCTCGGCTGATACCGACAAGCTTCGTGCGCTGCTGACCACCAATCTGGAGCCCACGAAGTAGTCGTAAACGGTTGTAATACAGCCTGTTAAGGCGAAAACCTCACGAAAAAGTGTTACGTGAGGTATGTGTTACTCTGCGTTCGCTGTGTGCCAAGCCACAGCGCAGGCGAACGTGGGGAGATCGAAACGTGAAGAGCAGAGCATGGTGGGCGGCCGGGGTCTCCGTCGCAGCACTGGTCATGGGTGCTGTGACGGCCCCCGCCGCAATGGCTGAACCGGCGGATTTCTACACGCCGCCGTCCGAGCTCCCGGACGGTGCCAACGGAGATCTCATCAAGAGTGAGCCGTCACCACTGCTGCTGAGCGTGCCCGGATCGAATGGTGCATGGCCGGCAACCGCCACCAAGATCATGTACCGAAGCGAGGACGCCAAGGGTGCCCCCGTTGCCGTGACGGGCACCTATCTCGAACCGTCGAATCCGTGGACCGGGCAGGGGGCGCGTCCACTGGTTGCCGCGGCGGTGGGAACGCACGGACAGGGCGATCAGTGCGCACCGTCCAAGCTGTTCAACACCGGTATCGAGTACCAGTTCCCGACGGACGTCATGGTCGGCTACGAGTCCATCTGGGTGAACACGTTGCTGCTCAACGGCATTGCCGTCGTAGTCACCGATTACGAGGGCCTCGGGACTCCGGGCGATCACACCTACGTCAACCGTGAAGCCGAAGCACACGCGGTTCTGGACTCGGTGCGCGCCGCGCAGCAGCTCCCGAACACGAACATTCCCGCCGACGGCCCCGTCGGACTGTGGGGTTACTCGCAAGGTGGTGGAGCTGCCGCTGCCGCAACGGAATTGAAGCCGTCGTACGCTCCCGAGCTTGATCTCAAGGGCACCTACGCAGGTGCACCGCCCGCCGATCTGGCGGCGACGCTGCAGCAGGTCGACGGCACGTTCCTCACCGGAGTGATCGGCTACGCGCTCAACGGGATCCTTGCGCAGTACCCCGAGGTTCAGCCGCTGCTCGACGCCGAGATCAACGATCGTGGCCGACAGATGTTGGCCGCCACCAAGAACCAGTGCGTCGCCGAAAGTGGATTGCAGTTCGGCTTCCAGCAGTCGTCGAGCTTCACCAATTCCGGTGAATCACTGTCCGCGGTTCTGGCCCGTCTGCCCATGGCGCAGGCGATCCTCGACGAGCAGAAGATCGGCAAGCTGACGCCGGAGTCGCCCGTGCTCATTCAGCATGGCCGCTCCGATGACATCGTTCCGTTCGGCCAGGGACAGCAACTGGCGCGAGACTGGTGCGGTAAGGGCGCAACGGTGCAGTTCTCCGTCAACGAACTGCCCCCGATCATTCCGGGCTTGGCAATCAATCACGCGACGCCGTACCTGGTGGGCACCCCCGAATCCGTCGGATACATGATCGATCGCTTCAACAACGTCCCGGCACCGTCCAACTGCTGAACGTGAACATCGAAAAGCCCCGGAACGCAATATGTTCCGGGGCTTTTCTCATGTCGACTAAGCGGTCTTTTCGGCCGAGTTCTCCTCGAGGCGAGGGGGTGCGGAAGCGACCGGCGGATGTTCGCGTCGGCGGCTCTTGAAGAACACCGCGCCGCCGATCACCGCGACACCGGCGATGACGAACACCGTGACGCGCTTGCGGCCGCGAGGCTTCTCGGTGCGTTCCGCGGACTTGGCGGGGATGGCCTTGGCGCGCTCGACGCCCTTCTTGGCGAGGACTTTGCCCTGGCGACCCAGGAACAACCCGACCTGCCCGGCGCCGCGAGCAACCGAAGTGGCGACCACCGCGGCGATGCGGCGAGCGTTGTCGGCTGCCTCGGACTCTTTGATACGAGCCGCTGTCTCTTCGAGGTAGGCGGCAGTCTCGTCGAAGGTGTCCTCGACGCGGGCGCGCGCGTGATCGAAGGTGTCGGGCAACTGCGTGCTGAGGGACTCGGTCACTCGTGTCATGACTTCACTTTGCCACAACGGCTGTACCGGGGTCGGTCGGTCGCAGATCGGACTTACGATGGGTGAATGTCGACCTCCCCTGCACGGTCCCGTCGAAGTCCGGGCCGACCTGCGATTACGTCGACAGAGGAGATTCTCGATGCAGCGGAGCGGGTGGGTTTGGACCGCTTGACGAGGGCGGAGGTCGCACAGGTCCTGGGCGTTTCTGCCGCGACGATTCGCCATCACGTCGACTCGACCGATCGTCTGTACTCGTTGGCATGCGCGAGAGCTTTCGGACGTCTGCAGTTGGATTCGGATTCGAAGTCCTGGCAGGACTACCTTCGGACGCTAGGTCAGCGGTTCGCTGAACTCGTGACTGCTACGCCTGGGCTCGAGGACTATGTGCTTCGAGGGCCTTACGAAGAGGGCACTCTGGAGCAGTTCGAGCGAATCATGAATGAGGTACTTCTACGGAATCCCGAATTCGACCGTGCAACAGCACATTTACTCGGTTCTCGGACATTGATCATTTCGGCGGCACTGCATACACCGGCGCGCAATCGTTACCCGGATTCGCGGTATCCGAAGCCTGACACCCTCTCGGCTGTTGTTTCCTGGACGCTCGACGCCTTCCTGGTCGGTGCCGAGAAGATGATCGATTCCGGTCTCATTCCCACGGTCGTTCCAACTCCTGATGCTTCTTGGACTCACATTTCAGATCACTAGATGTCATCCCTTCGTAGGAAGGTAAGGCAACCCACATCAATTATTGCTACTGTGGCAATTATGAATAGACACAGGTGGAGGCCAAGATTTCTGGTTGCAGCCGGGGCTGCGTTAGTGCTCGCGCTCGCTGGATGTTCATCGGACACGGGTGTGGACGACGACGGAAGTTCGGCAGCGAGCGGAAGTTATCCGGTGACCATCAGTACGGAATCCGGAGACGTGATCATCGAGTCGGCACCTGAACGGATCGTCACTCTGGGAAACCCGGCGTTCGAGAACGTCGTGGCGCTGGGATCGCACCCCGTGGCCGCGAGCGTGACCAACATCGACAAGCTTCCCTATCTGGCGGACTACGTGGGAAACGAGGCGCTCGACGAGTCCTTGGCTGACATCTATGCAGGGCAAGTGAATTTCGAGCGGATGCTTGCGGTCGAACCGGATCTCATCATCGCTCCTGCTTGGCCGGTTTTCACCGAGCCCGCTACGTTGGAGCGGCTCCGAACGATCGCTCCCACTTTGATATTCGACATGCAGGACGCAGACAACGATTGGAGAGTCGGCGTTCAGCAGGTCGCGGATGCGTTGGGCAAATCCGAGCAAGGCCAGGCGCTGATCTCCGCGGCAGTCGACGAGTTCACCGGTGTGGCAGCGGCGAACCCGGGACTTGCGAAGCGGCCGTACTCATTCGGGCTCTACTACAAGGAGCAGATTTCGCTGGGTTCGGGGGGAAACATTCTGCGCCTCTTCGGAATGAGACCGGCTGAGGACCAGGCGACGGTGGAATCGACGGGAACTCCGGTGACGTATTCGGGTGAGACCGCCGGCGACGTCGACGGTGAAGCGGTACTTCTGATGCCGTCACCACGGGATTCCATCGCGAACCTCGAACAATCGCCTTTCTGGGAGTCGAATCTGAAATCCCGCGTCGTATGGCTCAGTGATGCGCAGGGTGAGGCGATCAACAATGCGAGTGTACTTGGAAAGACGTGGCTGCCGGGAAACCTGGGTACCGCGTTGGGACAGTTGGGTTAGTCGAGCGTGGACAGGGCGAGAGAATCCCGGTTACCTGCGGGCATGGTCATGACCGTTGCCTCGATTGCCGAGGTTGAACAGCGAACGGACGACACCGTTCGAGTTGTGTTGCAGTCGAGCGAGTTCGGAAACCTGAGCGTTCGTGGGGCGGCGCCGGTGTTCAAGTTGTTCGTGCCTCGGGAGCCGGCGGACGAGATGATGCTCCCCACCTTGGGGTCGGACAAACTCGCGGTTCCCAGTTGGGAGGCCGACCCCCGGCGTCCGATCGGGCGTTCCTACACAGCAATCGATTTCAATCCTGGCGATCGAAGGATCACGTTCGATGTCATAGATCTCGGGAAGCCGGATTGGTGGCTCAACCGGACGGGCGTAGGCAGTCGCGTTGGGGTGATCGGATTCAAACACGAACTCGTCCTTGTTCCGGGCGTCACTGACGTCGTTGCAGTGGGCGACAGATCTGCGCGCCCGGCTGTCGGATCCCTGACGAATTTCGCCGAACAAGTCCGAATACACAGCTTCACGGGTCCGTCAGGCGAGCACGGATTCCCTGATATCGAATGGGTGGACATACTGGATCGGACCAAGGTGCGGACGGAATCGACGATGTTGTGGATCGGCGGCGAGAAAAGTCGTGTCGCCCGCTTGCGCAACCAAGCGATCGAAAACGGCCTACCGCCGTCCCGGATGATCGCATTGCCGTACTGGTCGGCGGGGCGAACGCGCGACGAGTTCGATCATGCTCTGTACCGGCTGTACCAACGCGCCGCTGCGGACGGTATCGACATTTCCAATCCGGTCGTCGCCGCCGACATCGAATTGCAGTGACGCATGCTCCGTCGAGCGGAATTGGCGGGCTCACATCCGCGAGAACGTCGGCAATGGCACGATGGTGGTGTGACTTCAACTCATCAGACCGCAACCGCAACGCTGCACACGAACCGCGGCGACATCAAGATCGCTCTGTTCGGCAACCATGCGCCGAAGACCGTCGAGAACTTCGTCGGCCTCGCCGACGGCTCGAAGGAGTACACCACCGCAAACGCCGCCGGCACCAAGACCGGCCCGTTCTACGACGGTGCCATCTTCCACCGCGTCATCGACGGCTTCATGATCCAGGGTGGCGACCCCACCGGCACCGGCACCGGCGGCCCGGGCTACAAGTTCGGTGACGAGTTCCACCCGGAACTGCAGTTCGACCGCTCCTACCTGCTGGCCATGGCCAACGCAGGCCCGGGAACCAACGGCTCGCAGTTCTTCATCACCACCGGCCCGACGCCGCACCTGAACCGTCGCCACACCATCTTCGGTGAGGTTCTCGACGACGATTCCAAGAAGGTTGTCGACGCTATCTCCTCGACCGCCGTCGATCGTGGCGATCGTCCGGTCGAGCCCGTCGTGATCAACAGCATCACCATCTCCTGAACAGGTAAAACAAGCAGATGACGAACCCCGGTTGGGGCGGCGGTGCGAGTGAGGGCATCCCGCCCCAACCGCGGTGCGTCCGCCATCCAGATCGACCTACCGCACTTTCCTGCAATCGTTGTGGACGCCCGGCGTGCCCGGACTGCCTTCGCGAGGCGGCGGTGGGATACCAATGTGTCGACTGTGTAGCTGCCGGTCAACGCGATGTCCGTCCCGTTCGGGGCGTCGCCGGAAACACCGTGAGCCCCACCCGAGCGGTCCCGGTCGTGACGTACACCTTGATGGGGCTCAACGTCCTGGCGTTCCTCGCGACCTTCGCGCAGTCGCGAAGCATCATGAACAATCAGGTCGGCTCGTCGATCTTCGCGAACTGGGCACTCAATCCGGGTCTGGTCGCCAGCGGTGACTGGTTCCGGCTCATCGGCTCCGGGTTCCTGCACTTCGGCATCTTGCACCTCGCGGTCAACATGTACGCGCTCTACATCCTGGGGCGCGACACCGAAATCGTGATGGGCCGCTCCCGGTACATCGGCATCTACCTGGTTTCGCTCCTCGGCGGTTCCGCCTCGGTGATGGCGTTCCAGCCGGTGTTCTCCTCGCTCACGGCCCTGTCCTGGACTGCTGGGGCGTCGGGTGCGATCTTCGGCATCATGGGCGCACAGGCAGTTCTTCTCCTGCGTTTGCGTCGAAGCCCGGTCCCGATCATCTCGGTGATCGCGATCAACGTGATCATCAGCATCTCGCTGCCCGGGATCTCGTTCTGGGGTCACGCGGGAGGCCTGGTGGCCGGTGCCGCAACGGCAGCTGCCTTCCTGTACGTCCCGCAGTGGTTGGGCGCCGGCGAGAACCGAGTGAAAGCAGTGCGGATCGGCTGGATCGCTTTTGGTGCCGTCACCGTGGTGACAATCGGAGTCATCGTGCTCCGCGTCGTCCAACTGCGCGAACAGTTGGGGATCAGCTAGCAAGAATCGTGCACCTGAGTACAGGTGCACGATTCTCCTGCTTCTATCGTTCAGCCGCCGATGACGGACTCGCAGGCGAACGTGATCTCGAAGCTCGACGTCTCCGTCGGGTTGCTCCCGTCCCGGGCGCCGATTCCCTCGCCCGTCACCACGAAGGTATTGCCGTCCTGCTTGGCACTGGCGGACCCGCCGGGCAGACCCGGTGCGAATCCGGCGGTGTACGGCAAACCGTTCGATCCACCCTCGCTTCCGGCGATTCCAGCAGTCTGAACCGTGCCGGATTCATCGATGATGGCCGAGACGGTCAATACGCCGTAGGTCGCATTTTCCGCGTCGAGCAGTGTCATCACTGTCGTGCCGCCGTCCTTTGCGCACTTCGTCTCGAATTTGGCGTCAAGTGCCTTCCCACCGACGCTGACCGAGGACGTAGCGGACGAAGCGCCGGTAGCGGTCTTTTCCGAGTCAGTCTTGTCGGAGTCGCTGCCGCAGGCGGCGGTGAAAAAAGCGACCGCCGCGATGGTGGCAGCGACTGCGGTGGAGGACCGGCGGGTCATCGTGGTCCGAACCAACTTCGTCATGTTCTGTCCTTCAAGTCATGCGGTGCGTACGCACTTGCTCCGGCTATTTCGCCGACAACACTAGCCACTGACTCGATTCCAGTAGCTCTAAACCCGCAGCTCAGACGGTTTTGTCGCGTTCGACTGTTCAAGGACGTTCGTCGGGCTGCCGGGAATCATTTGCCGGATCGTCGGGAGTAATCGCACATGCGGGGACGGCTTCTGTAGAGATTGTCCACATAGGTTGAGCTCAGTGGTGCTTCTACTGTGGCTTGAGTCACTTCGTCGATAGCACCGCTGACCTTTTCCGAGGAGTACCCCTGCCATGACCTCCACCGATAGCACCACCACTGACGGTGGGGTTGCACCGAGCGAGATCGAATCTCGCGTGGTGAAGAAGGTAGCGCGACGGCTGATCCCCTTTCTGATCCTGCTCTATTTCGTGAACTATCTGGATCGTACGAACATCGCCTTCGCCAAGCTCACCATGAGCGCCGACCTCGGGATGACCGAGACCATGTTCGGCCTCGCCTCCGGACTCTTCTTCGTCGGCTATCTACTGTTCGAGGTGCCGAGCAACCTGGCCCTGCACCGCTTCGGCGCCCGGCTGTGGATCGCGCGCATCATGCTCACCTGGGGCATCCTCGCCGCTGCGCTGGCATTCGTGCCCAACGTGGGCAGCCTCTACTTCCTGCGCATCCTGCTGGGAATCGCCGAAGCCGGCTTCTTCCCCGGAGTTCTTCTCTACCTGACCTTCTGGTTTCCGAAGAAGTACCGCGTACGCCTGATGGGCTTGTTCCTGCTGACGCTTCCGCTCTCGTCGGCGCTCGGCGCCCCGCTCTCGGCCGCCATCATCCAGTACGGCGACGGTCTGTTCGGCCTGGCCGGATGGCGCGTGATGTACCTGATCGAGGGCCTGCCCGCCGTGATCTTGGCATTTGTCGTCTGGTTCTACCTCACCGATCGTCCCGCCGACGCCAAGTGGTTGACCCTCGAGGAGCGCACGTGGCTGATGAAGTCCATGGCCGACGAGGAAAAGGAACTCGGCGACGCCGGTCACCAGTCTGCCGGCAAGACCCTGCGTGATCCCCGCGTCATCGGGTTCGGTCTGGTCTACTTCGGAATCACCTACGGCCTCTACGCTTTGAGCTTCTTCCTGCCGAGCATCGTCGCGGGATTCAAGCAGACGTTCAATACTGATTTCTCGCTCGTCGAGACGGGTCTGATCGTGGCCGTCCCCTACGCGATCGGCGCTGTCGCGATGGTGCTGTGGAGCCGCCATTCCGACAAGACGGGTGAACGAATGTGGCACGTTGCAGCACCGACGCTCCTGGGTGCGGTATCCATTCCGATTGCGCTGTATCTGGATTCACCGTTCACCGTCATGATTGCGGTCTCGCTCACGGCCGTCGGCGTCCTGTGTGCGCTCCCCGTCTTCTGGTACCTGCCCACCACGTTCCTGACGGGCGCCAGCGCGGCTGCGGGTATCGCGATGATCAACTCGATCGGCAATGCGTCGGGCTTCGGCGCTCCGTACATCACCGGCTGGCTCACCGATGTGACCGGAAATGCCAAGGCAGGTTTGTGGGTGGTGGGCGCCGTGATGCTCTGCGCCGCAATCCTTGTAGTGGTTCTGGCAAAGCGATCGAGCAAGCCCGCTCAGATCTGACCGAGTTTCCCCGCACTGGCACGCAGCCGGATCAGGAGCGCAAGATCGAGCGCCTGGTCCGGCTGACGCCACTGTGTGCCGATCAACCGGTCGATCGATTCGAGGCGTTGGTACAGAGTGTTGGCGTGAATCGCGAGCGCTGCGGCGGTCGCGGAGTGCTTGCAATTGTGCGACAGGTACGACGCGAGGGTGTCCAATAGCGGAACGCCGCGTCGCTGCTCCTCCTCGAGGAGTGGGCCGAGGGACCGCTGCGTCAGTGCTTCCAGTTCTTCGCGGCCGGTGCGGCTGAGCAGAATTCGGTAGATGCCGAGTGAACTTGCCGGTTCCACGTGTGAGGCCCGCCCGAGCGTCTCGAGGACGTCGACAGTGTGCTGCGCCTCGACATAGGCTCGCGCCAGACCTTCCGCTCCCACTGCGGGATCGGCGATTCCGACGGTCGGGTTCTCCGCCGGCTGCACCCATGCCGCCGCAACCTCTGCCGGTGACATTCCGGGAATCAATGCGATGACCCGTGAACCATGCTCGGCAACAACAGTTCCCGAGGGAAATGCAATTTCCTCGATACTGCGACGAGTACGGTCGACGGCGTCTGCCGGGCGGGCCACCACGACAGTGTACGAGCGGTCGGGGTTGAGCCCGGCCAGGCGGAACTGGCCGGTGACCTCGGCCGGCGTCGGCGCTGGCCTGGTGATCAGATCGACCAGAAATGCGTCGCGTGCTCGACGGGTGGCTTCCCGGGCCGCCCGTTCACCGACCAGCGCCAGCGCAATGGCCGGGGCCGACCTTTCGAGTGCCAATCTCATGGCGGCGGTGGGTTCTCGGCGCGAGAGCAGGAACAGAACCCCGAGTTGGTCACCGGCACTGCGCACTTCGGTGGCGAACAGGAACTGCTCACCGACGATGAGCGTCACTTCCTGCTCGCGTCGGTCTGCAGCGAAGATGTCGAAAACTCGACGAACACTCTCGCTCACCCGTTGCAATCCCGGTGGAATCTCGGATGTTCCGGTCACGAAGAACACCGGCGAACCCGTCGACGCCGAGGTTTCTTCCACGAGTTCACGGACTCCACCGCCGCGCAGGACAACTTGTGTGAGCGATCGGTCCCAGGTCAGTGTCTGTTCGAGAAGTGCTGTGCGCTCGGCAAGTTCGGTGTTCGCTGCATTCACTTCTGCAACCGTCGCGCGATAGCGTTCGAGAGAGCGGGCATTCTCGATCGCCACCGAGGCATGAGCTGCGAGGGCGGACAGCAACGCAACTTCCTCGTTGCCGAATCGGCGCTCCTGACGTTTGCACGCGCACAGAGCACCCAGAATCTTGCCGTTCAACGTCAGTGGCACGGCCAGCAGGCCGCGCATGTTCTCGGCCCGCGCTGCGTCGTCGGCCGGCCCGATGTGCGCAAACGACGGATCGTTGCGATAGTCCGAAGACCAAGCGGGAGAAGAGTTCTCGACCACTCGACCGATCAGACCTTCGCGGAACGGAACCGTGAGGCCGAGCAACTGCGACGTATAAGCCCCGCTCGTCACTTCGATGATCAAGATGTCGTCATGAATGAGAGCAAGGTACGAAAGGTCGACGCCGAGTAGTCGTTTGGCCTGATCCACGATCTCCTGCAGGAGGGCGTGGTGATCGTGCATCGTGGTGAGCAGCGACGCGATGTCGTTGAGCGCCCCCAGTTCGGTGGCGCGCTGTCGGCGCTGAGCCAGGAGACTTCGTAGTTGAAGCGCCGATCGGGCTTCTCGCTCGATCTCGGCAGCGGCCTCCGGGGCTGACCCGGCGGCCAACTGATCGCGATGCTCGATCAGTTCCTCGGTGGATGCCTCGGCCAGGAGAAGCTGCAGCCAGTTCTCGTGCATCGGCACTCCCTTGTCAGACGAACGGCGAGTATGGAGAGAATGCCCATACGGTTTCCGGTTTCTCGGAGTAAATCTACATGGGGTGGTGTAGCCGCCGTCACTATCGTGGAGGCATGACACTCCTCGAGGCGCTCGGCTCGCAGATCGATGCGGATCGACTGATCACCGACCCCGACATCATGGCGAGCTACATCCACGACGACGCCGAGTGGGCTCCCTACGAGATGCCCGTAGCGGTGGTCCGTCCGCGCACAGCCGAGCAGGTACAGACAGTTGTGCAGGCGTGCATCGCCCACGGTGCGCCCGTCGTCACGCGCGGCGCCGGCACCGGTCTGTCGGGCGGAGCCAACGCGGTCGCCGGCGGCGTCGTGATCGCCTTCGACGCGATGAACGCCATCAAGGAGATCAACACCCTCGAGCGTTTGGCCGTGGTCGAACCCGGAGTGGTCAATGATCACCTCCGCGACGCCTGCGCCGAGCACGGCCTCTGGTATCCGCCCGATCCAGCCAGCGCGCCCTGGTCGACGATCGGAGGCAACGTCGCGACCAATGCCGGTGGCCTGTGCTGCGTCAAGTACGGCGTCACCAAGGATTATGTGCTGGGCATGCAGGTGGTCACCGGAACCGGTGAGCTGGTTCGGCTCGGGCGTCGAACTGCCAAGGGAGTGGCAGGATTTGATCTCTCGGCGCTCATGGTCGGCTCCGAAGGCACTCTCGGCGTGATCACCGAGGTGACCGTCAAGCTTCGTCCTCAGCGCGATCCCGAACGCACCATCGTCGGATACTTCGACTCCATCGTCGCTGCGGGCAAGGCCGTCGAAGCCGTAGCTGCGGACGGTCTCACGCCGTCTGCCCTCGAGTTGATCGATCGACAGTGCCTGCTTGCCGTCGACGCCTGGAAGAACATGGGCCTCTCGGCCGATGCCGAGGTTGTCCTGCTCGGCCGCATCGACACACCGGGCGAGATCGGTGACGCCGAAGCCGAGCGAATGTTGGCCTGTTTCAACCGTTCCGGGGCAACCTGGAGCGCCAGGTCCACCGATCAGGAGGAAGCCGACGCCCTGTTCTCCGCCCGGCGTCTGGCGTACCCCGCCCTCGAGCGGCTCGGCCCGGTGCTCACCGAGGACATCTGTGTTCCCAAGGGGGCGGTTCCGGAGATGTTGGCGCGCATCGAGGCCATCTCGGCCAGGCACGACACGCACATCGCGAACATCGCGCATGCGGGTGACGGCAACCTGCATCCGCTGCTGATCACGCCACACGACGACGAAGCGGCGCGGAGGCGCGCTCAGGCCGCTTTTGCCGAGATCATCGACAACGCCCTCGAGTTGGGCGGAACCGTCACCGGTGAACACGGCGTCGGCCTGCTGAAGATGGGCGGCCTCGCGCAAGAATTGTCACCGGCCGTCGTCGCGATGCATCATGCAATCAAGGGCGCACTCGACCCGCACGGAATCATGAACCCCGGCAAGGTGATCTGAAGGAAGGCTGGCTCCGTAACCGAATCGGTTTCCGGAGTTACGCCGTCGAAATGACGAGTTCCTACGCTCGAGTTGAACCGTTTGGCCAACTCGACGTATGGAGTCATGAATGTTCTCTTCCGATTTGACGCTGGCAAGTGTTGTTCCGCGACGCGTGGACACGGTCGAGGCCGTCCGGGCGGCAATCGCTCTCGACGGCGCCGCGGTCTTCGGTGGGCTGCACACCGAGGAAGATGCCGTTGCATTCGCGTCGAAGTTGCTCGGTGAGAAGTGCATTCGCGTCGGCCGCCAGTTCGAGGCTAGCGCCAAAAGTCAGGACGCCGAAGCCGCTGTCGTCGACACGCAACCGGTGGACGAACGCGGCCGCAAGCGCTCGTTCGGTATCTCCGGCGAGCGGATGACCGCCCACAACGACGGGTTTGCTTTCGGTGATTACGCGCCCGACTATCTATTTCTGTGGTGCAAGCGTCCGGCGTACCCGAGTGGCGGCGACTCGTTTCTCATCGATGCGGTCAAGCTGACGCGATTGCTCGCCTTCGATCCCGCAACGGCGGAACTGGCCGAATTCTGTTGGAGCACAGACATCGACCATTCGGAACCGAACTTCCCACAGAACACCTTCGCGCCGATTGCCCGGACTGTGCCGAGTGGACGCAACCAAGTTCGGTACCACCCGTACCTCGCGCCGATCGCCGGTGAATCGGAGGAAGCGCAGTGGCCGCTGGTGAAGCAGTGGAGTGAGGCCGTGATTCACGTGCGAGACAGCGGGCCGATGTTCCGTGCCGAAGCCGGCGAGATGATCTGCATCGACAATTACCGGGTGCTGCACGGCCGCGATGGGTATACCGACCCCGGCCGCGAGCTGTACTCGATCTGGGGATGGTCGAGCGACGCCGTCGCGGTGCCGCAGCAAGCGCTCGACATCGTGCAGCCGGACCTCGCGGCACTGGCCATGTAGCCCGCGCCTACTTCTCCGGCGGCACCAAACCTTGGACGGCGAGCACGTCCAAGACATCCTCCGGCGACGTGCCGAGATCCCAGCGTCCGAAGATCAACAGCTTCTCCGTGTCGGTGGGCCGGTCGACGATGTCGATCTCGAGCATCGGGACGCGTCGGCCCAGACGCGGGTAGCGGACAAGCCGCACGCGGTCGATCTGTTCGCGGGTGAACTCGTGGCGGGCGCGCAATCGCTGCACCGCGATCGACTTGATTCCCGCGTCTTCGATCACTGCCAGGCGGGGACGCTGACGCAGGGCGAGTCCGCCCATCACGAACAGCCCGATCACCGCGAGGGCGAGCAGGAAGCGTCCGGCAGGCTCGGTGGGCGCGATTATCGAGGCGATCGCGAGGGCAATTCCGCCGCCGAACATCGCGTAGACAACACCCATCGGAGTGGCCCACGAGACGACCTCCGTGGCGTTGTCACGAGGCTGTGGATGAAATTCATCCTCGAGCATGTGGATAACTTCCTAGGTTGTCCACAGGAGTTATCCACAATGGGGATGAATGACACCCATGTAATTGAATGACGGTCACGATCCGGGTCGAATCAGATACTCGCTGGTCAGCGCCATCTCATGGTCATCACAAGGCCCACAACCATGAAGCCGAAGCCGACGAGGAAGTTATAGTTTCCCAAGTCGTTCATCCACGTGATCGAATCCGCGGCCAAGTAGTACACAATCAGCCACGCCAGGCCGACAAGCATGAATCCGAGCATCACCGAGACGTACAACGTGCTCGACGGACCCATCTTCACCTTCACCGGAGTGCGGTTTGCCGGGTTGACTGTGTAGTCGTTCTTCTTACGGACCTTCGACTTGGGCATGACGTCCTCGCTCTACGGTGTGACCTGCATGTGTTACCTACACGCTAACGTAGCTGTGTCCAGTTGGTCACCGGCCGACCTGCACAATCCGGGAGGAGCCACGTGTCTTCGGGTGAATCTTCACGAACCGTCTGGCACATCGGTGTACTTGCCGTCTGCCTGGTAGCCGGTCTGATGGTCGCCACGGCGCAGAGATCCGCCGAGGAAAATCAGCTCCAGGTCACCGAAAGCACCAGGCTCTCCGATCTGGTCCGCAGCGCCCAGGCCAATGCCGAGAAAGTTTCGGCCGACCGGGACGAACTTGCCGCTCAGCTCGATTCGCTGCAGGAAGACGCCGCTCGGTCCGACGCCGGCGTGGCAGCGGCTCTCGGTGACATCAAGAACATCTCTGCCGACGCAGGACTGACGGAGATGACCGGCCCCGGTGTCGTGGTCACCATGACGGACGCCCCGCGCAACGCCGACGGCAAGTATCCGGTCGACGCCACCCCGGACGACCTCGTCGTGCATCAGCAGGACGTCCAGAGCGTCCTGAACGCACTGTGGGCCGGTGGGGCCGAAGCGGTGGGCATGCAGGACCAACGGATCATCAGTACGTCGGCGCCACGGTGCATCGGAAACACCCTCCTTCTTCACGGCCGTACCTACAGTCCGCCGTACGTGATGAGCGCGATCGGCGATGTTGCGCGCCTCGAGGCGGCACTCGCTGCCGAACCGGGCATTCGGATCTACAAGCAGTACGCGACCCGCTTCGGCCTCGGGTACACGCAGGCGACGCCGTCGCAGATCACGGTCCCCGCCTATACCGGCGGATAGCACGGGCGTTTACCCTGCTCTCATGAGGATTCTCGTCGTCGACAACTACGACAGCTTTGTGTTCAACCTGGTGCAGTACCTCGGCCAGCTCGGAACCGAAGCCGTGGTCTGGCGCAACGACGATCCACAACTGACGGCCGACCTCGAGGGTGCAGTAGCTCAGTTCGACGGCATTCTCTTGAGCCCTGGCCCCGGAACCCCGCAGCGTGCGGGAGCGACGATGGATCTGGTGAAGGTCTGCGCCGACACCAAGACCCCGCTGCTCGGCGTCTGCCTCGGACACCAGGCGATCGGTGCGGCTTTCGGCGGAACCGTCGACCGCGCTCCCGAACTGCTCCACGGCAAGACGAGTCTGGTTCACCACAAGGACGTCGGCGTCCTGGCCGGGCTACCCGATCCGTTCACCGCTACCCGATACCACTCGCTGACGGTTCTCGAGGACACCATTCCCGAGGAACTCGAGGTGACTGCACACACCGAGAGCGGCGTCGTGATGGCGATGCGTCACCGCGAACTGCCGATTCACGGCGTCCAATTCCACCCCGAGTCCGTACTCACCCAGGGTGGGCACCGGATGCTCGCGAACTGGCTCGCAGTCTGCGGTGAGGCGCCTCCAGAAGGACTCGTCGCAGCCCTCGAGGCCGAGGTCGCGTCGGCGCTCGGCGGCGCATTGCCCGCAATTCTCTGACATCTGTCCACAAAAAAGTGCCTCCCGGAAATCTCCGGGAGGCACTTTTTCAGTTTGCTAGCGGCCGGGGATTCCGAGCGCTCCGACGCTGACGGTGATCACCGCGTCCTTGGAGATCTCCGATCCCGGAGGCTGCGTCTGCGAGACGATCTTGCCCACCATCTCCGGGGTGAGCGTCGTGCTCTGGTTCTGCACCAGCTGCGATGCAGTTCCCGCCCAACCGGCTGCGCGAAGCGTGGTCAACGCCTCGGACACCGTCTTGTTGGTCAGATCAGGCATCGCGACCTGGTTGCCGTTGGATACTCGCAGCGTCACGGTCGAACCCTTGGTGGCCGACGTGCCACCGGTCGGGTCGGTCGAAACGACCTGTCCCTTCGGCAGTCCCGAATCGATCTCCGTGATCTGGACGACGAACCCGGCACCTTCGATGTTGGGCCTCGCCACCTCTTCACGCTGACCGGTGACATCCGGGACACGAACCTGCTCCGGTCCGGTGCCGACGGTGATCGAGACCGCGGAATCGAGAACCACCGATACGCCGACGGCAGGATCCTGATTGACGATCTTGTCGACCTCGGCGACGGTCGATGCCGCCTTGCCGATGGTCGGATCAAGTCGGAGACCGACGGAGTTGAGCTTCTTCTCGGCGTCGTCCTGGCTCAGCCCGGTCAGGCGCGGGATCGCGACCTGCTCGGGTCCGGTGGACACGTCGATGGTGACGGTGCTGCCCTTCTCGATGCGCACCCCGGCAACCGGACGCGTCGTGATGACGTTTCCGGCAGCGATCACCTTGTCCGTCTTCTGCTGACGCTCCACCTGGAATCCGGCGTTGGTCAGCGTCGCCTCGGCGACGTCGGCGGGCTGGTTGGTCAGGTCACCCGGAACGGTCACCATCTCGACCTTCGGCGAGTTCACCCGAATGAGGAAGAACGTCACCAGACCGATCACCAGAAGCGCCGCGATGCCCATCAGGGCGTAGCGTCCGCCCTTCTTCTTGGCAGGCGGCTCGGCGGCGCGAGTAGTCCGCGCAGGAACCGGCTCGACCGGATCAGGCGCAGTGCGGTAGTTCCCGGTGTCGGAGCCGACGGCGCCGAGGATGGTGGTGCGATCCTCGTCGTTCATCACCATCGGCGCACTCGGACGCTGACCGCCCAGAACGCGTACCAAGTCGCTGCGCATGTCGCCGGCGCTCTGGTAGCGGTTGGCCGGGTTCTTGCTCATCGCCTTGAGAATGATCGAATCCAGCTCGCGCGGAATATCGGGATTGATCTCCGACGGCGTCTGCGGATCTTCACGAACGTGCTGGTACGCCACGGCGACCGGTGAATCACCCTTGAAGGGCGGCTCGCCCGTCAGAATCTCGAACAGCACACAACCGAGCGAGTACACGTCCGAACGCGCGTCCACCTGCTCACCTCGCGCCTGCTCCGGCGACAGGTACTGAGCGGTGCCGATCACGGCGGCCGTCTGCGTCATCGGGCTCGACGCGTCGGAAATGGCACGGGCGATACCGAAGTCCATCACCTTCACGGCGCCGGCACGGTTGATCATGATGTTGGCGGGCTTGACGTCGCGGTGCACGATGCCGTTGCGGTGGCTGAAGTCCAAAGCGGCACAGACGTCCGCGATCACTTCCATCGCCTTGCGCGGAGCCATCGGCCCGGTGCTGCGCACGATGTCACGCAACGTGTCGCCGTCGACGTACTCCATGACGATGTACGGCAGCGGCCCGGCGTCGGTCTCGGCTTCACCGGTGTCGTAGACGGCCACGATCGCCGGATGGTTCAGCGCGGCAGCGTTCTGCGCCTCACGACGGAACCGCAAGTAGAACGTGGGGTCGCGCGCGAGGTCTGCACGCAGCACCTTGATCGCGACGTCGCGGCTGAGTCGGAGGTCGCGCGCCAGGTGAACCTCGGACATTCCGCCGAAGCCGAGAATCTCACCCAGCTCGTAGCGGGAGGAGAGATTGCGGGGTGTCGTCATTGGTCTTGTCCTAGCGGTTCTTCAGCGTCTCCGGGATCCGCCAACGGCTCAGTGGTCGTTGTGGTCGTCGTTGTCGTCGTGGTGGTGGTTGTGGTCGTCGGAGTTGTTGTTGTCGTGGTCGGCGTTGTCGTGGTGGTTGTCGGCTCGGTCGTGGTTGTCGTCGGCCGAGTCGTCGTTGTTGTCGGCTCGGTGGTCGTCGTCGTCGGCCGAGTTGTCGTCGTGGTGGGCTTGGTCGTCGTGGTGGTCGGCAACGTCGTGGACGTGACGACGGGCGGCGTCGGGTCGCTCGGACCGTCGGTCGCGATCCAGACTCCGCCGATGATCAACGCCAACAAGATCAATCCGCCGCCGGCCCATGCCACGGCCTTCTGCCCACTGGTCATTCCGCCGGCTGCCGCGTCGTCCGCTGCAGTTGCGCCCGTCACCGGGCCCGCGTACGTCGGCGGCATGACCTGCGTGGCACCCGTGGCCGGCATCGCGCTCGCGGCACCGGTGGCGAGTACGCCAGGAGGCGGTGGACGCCTGCCTGCCCGAACGGCTGCAACGGCGTCGGCGAACTCACCGCCACTGGCGTAGCGGCCGGCCGGATCCTTGGTCAACGTGATGTCGATGAGCTCGCGGATGTTCGGCGGCAGGTCGGCCGGCATCGGTGCCGGGGTTTCCTGCACGTGCTTCATCGCGACGGTCAGCGCTCCGTCACCGGTGAACGGGCGTCGACCCGAAAGTGCTTCGTATCCGACGATTCCCAGCGAGTACACGTCACTCGCCGCGGTCGCGTCCTGACCGAGGGCCTGCTCGGGCGCGATGTACTGGGCGGTGCCCATCACCATTCCCGTACGCGTGACGGGCGAGTTCTCGACGGCCTTGGCGATGCCGAAGTCCGTGATCTTCACCTGGCCCGTCGGCGTGATGAGGATGTTGCCCGGCTTCACGTCGCGGTGCACGACACCGGCGTCGTGTGCGACCTTCAGAGCGCGGCCGGTCTGCTCGAGCATGTCGAGGGCATGCGGAACCGCCAGGCGGCCGACGCGTGCCAGGACGGCGTTGAGCGGTTCACCATTGACGAGTTCCATCACCAGGTACGCCGTGGAATCGCCCGAGCTGTCGCGGGTCTCGCCGTAGTCGTAGATTCCGGCGATACCGGGGTGGTTGAGCTGCGCGGTGGTGCGGGCCTCGAAGCGGAAGCGCTCCAAGAACTCCGGATCGGAAGAGAACTCGGACTTGAGTACCTTGACGGCGACGCGACGGTTGAGGCGGGAGTCGGTGGCTTCCCACACCTGACCCATCCCACCGGTGGCGATGAGACGGATCAATCGGTAACGATCGGCGATCAAAGCGCCGTTGTTCAACGCCACGGTTCAGCCCCCTTGGATTCCGGCTGCGATGACTGCACGACCGATCGGCGCAGCAACCGAGCCACCGGTAGCGGCAAGTCCGCGGTCACCACCGTTCTCGACGATGACGGCCACGGCGACCGTCGGATTCTGCGCCGGTGCAAAAGCGATGTACCAGGCGTGCGGCGGGGTTTCCCGCGGGTTCACGCCGTGCTCGGCGGTACCGGTCTTGGACGCGATCTGAACCCCGGGGATCTTGCCGTCGCCGCCGGTGAAGTTCTCCGAGCCGATCATCAGATCGGTCAGCGTTGCGGCCACTGCCGGCGAGATGGCCTGACCCATCGACACCGGTGACGGCGTACTGAGATCGGTCAGATCCGGTGCCTGCAGCTGGGAGATCAGGTTGGGCTGCATGCGCACACCGCCGTTGGCGACGGTCGCGGCGATCACTGCATTCTCCAGCGGGGTCACTGCGACGTCGCGCTGGCCGATGCTGGTCTGACCGAGAGCCGCGTCGTCGGAGATGTCGCCGACGGTGCTGTCCGCAACGGGCAGCGGGATCGCGGGAGTGTTGGGTCCGATGCCGAAGGCGCTGGCTTCGTCCTTGATGGCGTCGGCGCCGTCCTTGATGCCCAGTTCGACGAAAGCCGTGTTGCACGAGCGCGCAAACGCGTCGCGCAACGACGCCGTCGGGTTGGGGCCGCAGGTGCTGCCGTTGTAATTCTCGAGGGTCGTGCTGGTGCCGGGCAGCGTGATCTGCGGAGCCGCGGTCAGCTGGTCGTCCGGGGTCGCACCGTTGCCAAGAGCTGCGGCAGTGGTGAGCACCTTGAACGTCGAGCCGGGCGGGTAGGTCTGCGAGATCGCGCGGTTGACCAACGGATCGTTGGGATCGGCATTGAGCTCGTCCCACGCCTTGGTGGTTTCGGCGCCGTCGTGGCTGGCAAGCAGGTTCGGGTCGTAGCTCGGGGTGCTGACCATCGTCAGGATGCGTCCGGTGCTCGGCTCGATCGCGACGACGGAGCCGGTGTAACCCTTGCTGGTCAGCTGGTCGTACGCCACCTGCTGCATCGCCGGATTGAGCGTCGTGACGACGTTGCCGCCGCGCGGATCGCGTCCGGACACCAGGTCGAAGAAGCGCTGACTGAACAACCGGTTGTCCGAGCCGTTCAGAATCGGATCCTCGGTGCGCTCGAGGCCGGCGCTGCCGTACTGCATCGAGTAGAAGCCCGTGACCGGTGCGTACGGGTACGGATTCGGATACTCGCGCAGATACTTGTACCGGTCGTCGGTGGCGCGGGAGGCGGCAAGCACCTGACCGGAAGCCGAGATCTGACCTCGCTGGCGTGAGTACTCGTCGAGCAGCACCCGCGAGTTGCGCGGGTCGGCTCGCAGGTCGTCAGCCTTGATGACCTGTACGTACGTGGCGTTGGCGAGGAGCGCGACGACCATCACCATGACGGCCATCGCGACGCGGCGCAGTGGAGTGTTCATACGCGCGGCATCATCTCGGTGTTGGCGTCAGCGATTGGGGGCGGACCTTTCTTCTTCGTCACTACCGGCGCACGAGCCGCGTCCGAGATCCGGACGAGGATGGCCAGCAGTAGATAATTCGCGAGCAGCGACGAGCCGCCGTACGACATGAACGGTGTTGTCAGACCCGTCAGCGGGATCAGCTTGGTGACGCCGCCGACGACGACAAAGATCTGGATCGCAATGGTGAACGACAGACCGGCGGCGAGCAGTTTGCCGAAGCTGTCGCGCACCGCCAACGCCGTACGCAGGCCGCGCACGATGAGAAGCAGGAACAGCATCAGCACAGCGGCCAGGCCGATCAGGCCGAGCTCTTCGCCGATGGTCGCGATGATGAAGTCCGTCTTCGCGAACGGCACCTGGTTGGGGCGGCCGCTGCCCAGACCTGTTCCGGCGATACCGCCGGTGGCCAGGCCGAACAGCGATTGCGAGATCTGATAACCGGTGTTGGCGTAGTCGCCGAGCGGGTCCAGCCAGGTGTCGACGCGCACGCGTACGTGGCCGAACATCTTGTAGGCGAAGAAGAATCCGATGGCGAGCAGTCCGCCGCCGATCACCAGCCAGCCCACACGTTCGGTCGCGATGTAGAGCATCACCAGCACGGTGCTGAAGAGCAGCAACGACGTGCCGAGGTCGGTTTCGAAGACGAGCACACCCACCGAGACGATCCAGGCGAGCAGGATCGGGCCCAGGTCGCGGGCACGCGGAAAGTCCATGCCCAGGAAGTGTTTGCCGGCCGAGGTGAACAGGTCGCGCTTGGCGACGAGTACCGACGCGAAGAAGATGATGAGCAGGATCTTCGCGAACTCACCTGGCTGAATGCTGAATCCGGGCAGGCGAATCCAGATCTTCGCGCCGTTCACGCTCGAGAACTTCGCCGGCAGGATCGCAGGAATCGCCAAGAACACCAGACCTGCGAGGCCGAGCGTGTAGCTGAACCGCGCCATCAGGCGGTAGTCCTTCAAGAACACGAGCAGCAGCACGAAACCGGTGATCGCCAGTGCAGTCCACATGACCTGCTGGTTAGCATCCGGAGACGGTGCCTCGACGCCGTTGTAGAGCGCTGTCTGTTCGTCGGCGAGGTCGAGTCGGTGGATGAGCACCAACCCCAGGCCGTTGAGCAGGGCGACGATCGGCAGCAGCAGCGGATCGGCGTACGGCGCATACCGCCGAATTGCCAAGTGCGCGATCAGGAACAAGCCCGTGTACGCGAGCGCGTACTTGGCCAGATCGAGAGTGATCTTCTGTTCCTGGCTCGCCTCGACGAGCAGAAGCGAGACCGTCGTGATGATGACGGCAAAGCCCAGGAGCAGTAGCTCCATGTTTCGACGGGTCGACTGGACCGGCGCCGGGGCAAAACCTCCGGGCGGACTCGGAAAAGCCGTCCCCGCAGCTGCGTTGGACGACATCAGTTGACCGTCCTGCAAGTCTGACCGGGAACTTCGGTCGGCGTAGGCGTAGTCGTGGGTGCCGCCGTCGTCGGCGCAGCAGGCTCCCCGGGCGGTGCGGGGGGCGGCGTGGTCTCCGGTGCCGGCGGGGGAGTGGGCGTGGCCGTCGTCGTCGGAACCGGCTCACAACGAGGCAGCAGATCGCCGCCGATGAGACGGATCATCTGGCTCTGCGCATCTTCACGCTTGCCGGACGGCAGCCCGGCGCGCACCTGTTCCTGCGCCGACGGCTGCAGATCCGTCACTTCGAGGATGTTGCAGTTGCTGGGAATCGCGTCGGGGGAGACGAGGGTCAGGACGTCGTCGTCGCCGACGCAACCCACCAGATCCGCGTCTTGCAGCGAGTAGCCGAGCACCGAACCGGGGATTCCGCGCAGCACCGTCACGCGGCCGTTGTCTTCGCCGACGTAGTAGTTGTTGCGGATGACGGCGCGGCCGATCACGGCGCCGACGCCGACCAGTGCGATCAGCACCACGGCGAGGACCACCCACCATAACCGGTTCCGCTTCTTCTTCGGTTCCGGTTCGGGTTGTGAGACAACTCGCTTGGGCGTCGCGCGCGGCGGACGCATGGCAGCGGCGCGGCCGGCTGCGGTGTTGGGGGGAGGGGAGTCCTCTTCCTCTTCCGTCGACGCGGCGCCCGCGACGATGGGATGCGACTGGCCGTAGTCGAGGTCGATGACATCGGCGACGACGACGGTGACGTTGTCGGGACCGCCGCTGCGCAGAGCCAATTCGATGAGACGGTCGGCGCACTGCTCCTGCGAGCCCTCGCGCATCGTGTTCTCGATGGTCTCGTCGCTGACCACGTCGGAGAGGCCGTCGGAGCACAGCAAGTAGCGATCACCGGCGCGGGCTTCGCGCACGGTGAGCGTCGGCTCGATCTCGTTGCCGGTCAACGCCCGCATGATCAGGGATCGCTGCGGGTGCGTGTGTGCCTGTTCGGCGGTGATCCGGCCCTCGTCGACCAACGACTGCACGAACGTGTCGTCGCGGGTGATCTGCGTCAGGTGGTCGTCGCGCAGCAGGTAGGCGCGCGAGTCGCCGATGTGCACGAGACCGAGCTTGCTGCCGGAGAAGAGGATCGCGGTGAGCGTGGTGCCCATGCCGTCGAGTTCGGGTTCTTCCTCGACGTGATCGGCGATGGAATCGTTGCCCTCGCGGGTGGCTGCCTCGAGCTTTCCGAGCAGATCCTCGCCGGGCTCGTCGTCGTCGAGATGCGCCAGAGCGGCAATCATCAACTGCGACGCGACCTCACCGGCCGCGTGCCCGCCCATACCGTCGGCCAAGGCCAGCAGGCGTGCACCGGCGTACACGGAATCTTCGTTGTTGGAGCGCACGAGACCGCGGTCGCTGCGCGCCGCGTAGCGGAGAACAAGGGTCACGGGCGTAGCTCGATTACCGTCTTGCCGACGCGAACCGGAGTGCCCAGCGGGACGCGTACTGCAGTCGTGACCTTGGCGCGGTCCAGATAGGTGCCATTGGTCGAACCGAGATCCTCGACGTACCAGTCAGCTCCGCGCTGCGAGAGCCGCGCATGGCGCGTCGACGCGTAATCGTCGGTGAGAACGAGCGTCGAATCGTCGGCGCGGCCGATCATGACCGGCTGAGAACCCAGGGTGATGCGGGTGCCGGCGAGGGCGCCCTGCGTGACCACCAGGTACCGAGGCACCTTCGCCTTGCCCAGCGAGGGCAGGACCTTTCCGGCGCGGGTGTACCGCGGCGGAACCCTGACCCCGGAGCCGGCATAGATGTCGGAGCGGAGAGTGCGGAGGACTGCCCAGACGAACAGCCACAGTAGGAGCAGGAAGCCCGCCCGTGTGAGTTGCAGAATCAGGCCCTGCACGGCTGTCCACCTCCTTCTATGGCTCGAGCCCCGCCGCAGCGGGGTTCGAGCATTGTCGACTGGCAGCATCATAGGGGGCTCTGGGCCCCGAAGATCACGATACTGACAGCCGCGTGACGGCGGCGCGCCGACGGACCGCCGAATGTTCGATTGTTATCGGAAAAATCCTGGCGTCCGTTTCTCAGCTCAGAGAATGCGAACCAGAATCTCCGAGTGACCTGCACGAATGATGTCACCGTCTGCCAGCTGCCAGTCCTGGACCGGTGCTCCGTTGACGGTGGTGCCGTTCGTGGATCCCAAATCGGACAGCATCGCGGTGCGGCCGTCCCAACGGATGTCGATGTGGCGACGTGAGACGCCCGTGTCCGGGAGGCGGAACTGAGCTTCCTGGCCGCGGCCGATGACATTGCTGCCGTCGCGAAGCTGGAAGTGGCGTCCGCTGCCGTCCTCGAGCTGCAGGGTTGCCGTCAGGCTCTGGGCCGTCGGTGCGTAACCGCCCTGCGGCTGGGCATAGCCCTGCTGCGGGTAGGCCTGCGTCTGCTCGAAGTTGCCACCCTGCTCGTAGCCGGCCTGCTCGTACGGCTGCTGTGTGTACGCCTGCTGGTCGTAGCCGCCCTGCTGGTAGCTCTGCTGGTCGTAGCCCGGCTGATCGTAGGACTGGCCGTTGTACGGCTGCTGGTAACCCTGCTGGTCGTAGCCGCCCTGCTGGTAGCCCTGCTGGTCGTACCCACCCTGGTACGCCTGCTGGCCGTAGCCCTGCTGGTCGTACGGCTGCTGCTGGTAGCCCTGCTGGTCGTAGCCGCCGCCCTGCTGGTCATAACCCTGCTGGTCGTAACCGGCCTGCTCGTACGGCTGCTGCTGGTTGGGGTACGCCTGCTGGTCGTAGCCGCCCTGCTGCTGGTTGTAGCCCTGCTGGTCGTCGCCTGTGCGGTAACCGTCGCCGCGGTCGTAACCGTTCTGGTACGGGGCTTCCTGGCCCTGCGGAGCGGCGTAACCGCCGTCGTCGTGGGAGTACCCGTTCCGTGCCGGCTGCTGCGGTTCGGGCTGGCGACCCGCCGGTTCGCGGCTTGGTTCGTAGCCTGAGTTCTGCGTCATGGGGCCGGCTCCTGGTTGTGACGGGACTGGATTGGAAACAGGGGGAACAATCGGTGCGGGTCGCTGAGGCGGCCGTTGTGGAGGCCGCGACGAAACCTGCGGAACATGCGACGGCGGCGATGCCTGCTCGGCGTCACCATCCGGGTCGACGGTCCCGCGGGTGCGGAACTGACCGGTGTGGAGCGTAGGCGAAGGCTCGAAAGTGACCGAGATGTCGCCGTACGTCTGCCAACCCTGATCGCGGATGAAATCCTGCAGGTGTCGGCTGAAAGCTTTGGTCGTGAGTTCGCGATCAGCTGCCAACTCTTCGTGATCGGAGTTGTTGATGGTGATCACGTAGTTGTTGGGGGCGAGAAGGATTCCGCCGCCGAGGTGCTCGACGCGGTCACGTGCCTCCTGCTGGAGCGCCGCCTCTACTTCCTGCGGCACAACACCACCACCGAAGACCCGCGCGAATGCGTCGCCGACAGCTCCTTGGAGCTTTCGTTCGAAACGCTGCACGATGCCCATCGGGCCCTCCTCTCGCCTCGCATCTACGACGGCAAAATGCTCGGCAAGTAGCGCCGGCACCGCCTTGTCGCGTGTCGTCCAAACTGCTGTACAGGTTCCACGGTACTGTCAAATGTCGCTTCGGCAGTACCTGGCCGCTGTTTCAGCATGGTATCGGTTCTGGGCTTTCGGGTGCTCGGTGTTCATCGATTCGTGCCCTGAACTGCACGAATAGAACTTTCAAAGTTTGTCGTGATAATGTTTCGGCGTTGCTCGGGCGAGTGGCGGAATGGCAGACGCGCTGGCTTCAGGTGCCAGTGTCCTTCGGGACGTGGGGGTTCAAGTCCCCCTTCGCCCACCACAAGACGAGGCCACGAACTCATAAGAGTTGGTGGCCTCGTTTTTTGTTGTCGGCTATCTGGCCGCAGCCTGAATGAAGCTCAGAACGAAGTCCAATGCGGTGCCTGCAAACGAGTCGTTGACTGTTTGAGGGGCCGCGGCGGGCGCAGTGATCTGAGGGTTCATCATCCCTGGCGGCAGTGTCCCGGGTGGGAGATTGATGACGGCGTTGATGTCGTAGATGGTGTTGTCGGGACCGTTGGTCACCGAGAACGAGAGACTGCCGAAGTCGGCGACCGGAGTGTCGGCCGATGCAGTACCAACTGCACTGCCGAAGGTGATCGCGGCAGCGAGCGCGCCAACACCGAGGGCGGCGGTGGTCCGGGACAAACGAGTGGGCGTTTCGAGTCCATTCACAGATGTGCTCCCTTTCGTGGTGACAGCATCCGTGCGCGGGATGCCAAGCAGCCAGGAGATTGCAACCACTATCGAGGAAGATAACGGACATTCCCGCCATTGCGGGGTGGTTCGGCACGAAGTGCTTCGTCGTTCCCAACAGCCAGAGACTTGGGAGTTGCCCGGGTGACTGCCCAGGAGATTCTTGTCGTCTTGGTTGAACGTCGGTTGGCCGACGAAACTCTCAGTAACCGGGTGAAACGTGACGTTCTCGCTCGACGCTGACCCTTCGTATTTACGTATATCCGTAGATGCGGACATACGCGAAAGCTAATGGAGCCCCACCGGGAGGCAACCCGGCGAGGCTCCAGACCGGGACCTCTGGAAGGAAAAACCTGATCATGACCGACTTTTAGCCTCCGGGCAGCTCGTATTCAGCTAGGCGCTTTGCTCGCGGCACTGGCACTCGCATTCGCGATCGTCATTGCACTCGGCATCACCACCGGCGCATTCGTACTTTCCTTCGCCGTATAACGCGACCTCGCACGGCAAGCACTGATCCCCGAACATCTGACCTGGATCTTCCCGGCGATTGTCGACAGCGCCATCCTCGGCGCCACGATCGCCATCGTCATCATCAGCAAGCTCAACATGAACAAACGCGACAGAGGCTTCTACATCGCACTCGCCGTCAGCGTTGTCGTGATCAGCATTCTCGTCGTTCAGGTCTTCGACTCCCGTTCCGTCCGAGCAAGTTCGATGTTCGCGTACAACGCAGAATGCTTCAAACCCGTTTTCTTGCAAAGCTTTTCGATATCCTGGGAGAGTCATCCGGTCCGGTGATGGACAAAACGCACGCTGAAACCCACAGAATCACTCTGCCGCTAACTATCCGCGGATTACGATCTCGATGGAATCGACATCGACGTCATAGGTTTGTGCGAGTCCAGCCTTCGCCTGCCGGATCGTGAGACCGCCGGCATTAAGCGGCGGTGTCGCAGTGCTGTCTTCAAATTTCACGAAGTTCGCGGCGTCCAGATTGATTTCGAGATCATCGAGAGTGGTGTAGCGGACCGGATTTCGGTCACCGGTCCATACGGCTGGCTGACTGATGCGGGCATACTCACTGAACTCGATCTTCCATCGCCCGTCTTCAGCGCCAGTGGCTGGACTGATGCGGGAGATTCGGCCAACTAGAAATGCGCTGCCGTGCGGTTCGGCGCCATCTGCGTAGGGCTCTGGATTATGAGCGTTTTGAGTGCACACCAAATACTCGCACTTCTTTGCGCGGGCGGCGTCGAGTTTCCACGACTGAGATCCGCCTTCTCGGATGATCGTATCGAAGCTCTTGCCGGTGAATACGGTGACTGTGTTCTCTGTGCTGGGCATGACGCAACAGTATCAAGCTATATAAGAAGTATCGACGAAGTATCGAACTTTGTTCGATCTTTTATCTTGCGGACCGGTTCGTCCAGATTTCTGAACGTGCGTGTTGTCGGCGTTACTGCGGCCTGGAGAGATTCGACCACCACAAGCACTGCGCAATTTGTCAGACTCCGACCTACCATCAACACCGCGACGAGCATCAGGTCGCCACACTGACCAGACCGAAGCGAAAGCCGAAGTCCTGACCTGCAGCGAACCGTGCAGATCGGTCACACGTGGCGACCCGATCAGTTCTCAGGCCCAGGCCGTTACCGGTGCATCAACCTCGTGCTGCACCGTAAGGAACAGACCTCTTCGACGATCGTGGCAACGGCATCCTGTGGTCCCGGCCGCAAGCTATCAGGAAGTGGACCGACCTGGCCTAGAGCAGTTCATCTGCCAGGCCAAGAGACGGCACCAAGGTCGCGATGTCGATGATCTCGATATGTGCAGCCGGTCCGGTGGTGAAGTCGGCGACGGTGAACTGTCCGGCAGGTCCGAACTTCTCTTCGAACCGGCGTCGAGTATGGGGAGAGGTGCGGCCCAAGGCCCACTCGGCGGTTGATCGTGAGGCCACCAAGAATTTCTTCGAAGCGCCCCGACGACGAACAGCTGCGCACGCCGCTTCGTAGGGTCCAGCGCCAGATGAACCAGATCAGCAAAGACGCCTCGCTTGCGCATGGTGTCGGCACTCTTGCACTGCGAAACCTTGAACTCGGCGATACGCCGATCGGTCTCGACATCAAACGGCCTGCTGGGGTCGTTGCCGGCGCCGAGTGATGGCCTGACAGTGACGGTCTCACCAGGTTCGAGGATCAGGGGAAGGCGCCGCGCAATGACTGTGGCATGAATGACGTCGTTGAGCCGACCTACATGCTGACGAATGGCCAGGGCTGCGTCGAGAAGATCCTCGCTGAAGTGAAAATGTTCGACGGCGTCAGCAAACCCGGTCATGTCCGAACCATCGAACACCGACTCAGCGGAGGACAGGTGCTTGGTGAGCTCGTTCGTAGTGAGGAACTCCAGCAGAGTAGCGAATGATGCCGACAGATGCGTGTAGTCACACAGTGCGACGGTGAGGTTACCGCCTGTTTCGAGCCGCTGCACACCGTTCTTGGCCTTGTAGATACTAGTGGTGAAACCGATTTTACGGAGACGCGCCGGGGCGGTATGAGAGGTGAAGCTCGATCGTGGGAGGTTGCTGATCAGCTGATATGTCTGATTCGGGGGATAACGAACGCCGTCGATGTCGGCCCAGTGTTCTCGGATCGGTTCGGGTACAGCCTGACTGACGAGCTTCAACGCCGCATCGAGGTCTGTTGGATCCTCAGGGATCTGCGTTTCCATCACAACGATGAGTCAAGCAGGCCATTGCTCCATAGGATTTCACGAAACGATTTGGCACGCCCACTCATAGCGAAAGCCCAAGGCTAGGCTTTGGGACGCTGACGGTGCTTACCGGCACAGGTTCGGAAACGAGGGAAACTCATGGCCGATTCGGATAAGTGGTGCAACGCTCTGTACTTCCCGTACGGCCGGAAAAAGATGGGAGGGGTATTTTGCCGTCTGGATACCGGACACGATGGCGACCATTGGTGCGAGTATGAGGACGAAATGCGGCAGTAGATCGAGTATCAAACGGGCGATCATTCTTGGCGCCACTCGCAACTTCTTCCCACGCCGCTCGCATCGAATGGCCGCTATGAGCGTACCTCTGCAAATCGAGGACCTGAAAGTCGTGATCACGGATGACTGTCTCAGAATCTCCCGTGCTCCAGCGGGCACTACAGAAGGTGAGACAGGTTTCTGAGACAGGATACGATTCGGTAACGAGATGTGGCGATTTTTCTCCGGCATCATCTTGGCCGCGCCCCCGACATAGCCAGCTCTTTTGACGGGTGACCTCTCGGTAAAGTTTCCGCGTTCCGACTCTAGGAGGTTCTGGTGGAGCTCGTATGTACGTCGTGTGAGCAGGTTGTCGAGGACGAGGCGGACTGGGACGAGGAGTGTGAGTTGTGCCCGGGGTGCTCCGAGGTGGGCGCAAGTTCCACATACTGCTGCGGGGCCATATACGAAGCTGGCGAGGACACCTGCGGGAGCTGTGGCGAGCCTCTCTAGGCCGAACTACCGATTAGCGGCATCCCACGGGACCCAGTTATTGCCGCTGATCGTGCAGTCGTCTTCTCCAGTGTCAGAGTTCTCGGCCTTGCAAGTCAGGGCCAGCGCTAACCACTAGCTTCATTTCTTCATGAACCCGCCGATAGCGGCCACGATGAACAGGACCCCGAGAGCCCCTGCCAAAGCGAAAATGGTATCCAGCACCGGCACAGAAAGATCGAACAACAGGAAGAGTGAAGTCGGGGTTATGAGCACGATGCCCTTGAGGAACCATGCAAGGTGCTCGTCGACAATAAGGCTGGGCGAACCGAGACCTTTAGCCCCTTTCGATATCGACCGGGCCGCCGAATTGTACGGCTGAACAGCGCCTTTCGAATCAAAGGTGAAAAGCGCAATCTCGACGTCCGCTGCATATTTCACAGCATGGGACGAGTACCCACTCAAAGAGAAGAAAAGCATCGACCTTCGCAGGTCACGGCCTCGTGCACCATATAGACGCTGAAGGTCTGGCCGGCCAACCTGGGACCTGTGCATCTTCACTTGAGCTATCGCTCGTGACGACAGCACGTCGATACCACCATCCGGTCCTCCGGGATGTGCTCGTGCGTCATTGAACCCCATCTTTCGCATGGCCGAAGCCATCGCCAATTCAGCTTGTTGATGAGAGAGCGAAGTCACGACAAGCGCCTCCTGATAAGTGAAATCCACTTATACACCGCGACTCCGACATCTGAGCGACAACAACCCAAGTTCGCCACCGAGCAATCGAGCTAACTGTGCCACCGCTCCAAAATCGATGTATTCCATGGAGCCTGCTGGGTGCCGAGGGCCGGCCAGTATTCCTCAACGGTGACCACGCCTAATCATTTTGTACGCCAGAAGGCAGAGAAGAGCAGCGATCACAAACGCTGCGGAGGCATTGAATGCCCGACCTGATGTGGTCATTTCACTGCTAAGGGCCGCACCGACCCGCCAGCTACGACAACGAACGAAAAAATCGCAATCATGCCCCCGCGAGGGCGAGGACCAGGTTCCCAACGCCGCTGGGGGACAAAGCCTTTGATGTTTCAGTCCGTCGAACCGTCCGGCTGAAAGTGCGCGTATCTACTTGAGGTGTCGGTACAGAGTGGTTCGTCCGACGCCGATGATTTCGGCGATGTCGGTGAGATGCATTCCGTTCTCCCGCATCCGTTGTGCCTGTGCGAGTTTCGTCGATGTCATCTTCGGGGGCCGGCCGCCGGTGCGGCCGCGGGCTCGTGCGGCGGCGAGGCTGACTTGGGTGCGTTCTCGGATCAGGTTGCGTTCGAATTCTGCGAGTGCGCCGAAGATGGAGAAGATTAGTTTGCCGCCGGAGGTGGTGGTGTCGATCGCTTCGGTCAATGATTTGAAGCCGACTCCGCGGGCAGCGAGATCTTCGACGGTTTGCAGCAGGTGGGGGAGTGAGCCCCCCAACCTGTCGAGGCGCCAGACGACCAGGGGGTCTCCGTCGCGAAGATGCGACAGGAGGTCCGTCAGTTGCGGCCGGGTGGTGGTTGCACCCGACGCGGTCTCGGTCCAGACCTTGAAACAGCCGGCAGCGCTCAGAGCGTCGCTCTGCGGATTGACGCTCTGAGCGGTAGTCGAGACCCTCGCATAACCCATGTCAGTTTCAGGAGTGCGCGTCATGCTTTCCTGGGGTTTCACCTCCGATTGCAGTCGTCTTCTGACATTCTGAGTGCAGAAGTGCACTGCACAATCGGTCACCCAGGCTGGGCGTTCGGAGGCTGCGATGGACGCGGACAAGTTCGACGTCGCCGAGACCGGTGTGCTGACCGCGTCGGCCGAGCAGTGGGAGCAGGCACGGACGCGGTTTGCAGTGCTCAGCGAACTAGCGGATCGATCCTCGATTGGTACCGCAGTGGTCGAGGATGCAGCGCAGCAGTTGGGGGTCTCGCCGCGGCGTGTGTACGTGCTGCTGTCCAGGCTCCGGAATGGGGGAGGGGCGGTCACCGATCTGTTGGTCTCCGCACCGTCAGGCGGGCGCGGACGCTCCCGCGTGCCGACCGAGGTGGAAGTGGTAATCGCCGAGCACATCAACCGTGACTTTCTGGCTCGCCAGAAGCTCAGTGTCGCTGCGCTGCATCGTCGTATCGCGCTCGCCTGCCGCCGCGCCGGACTCCCGATCCCAGCCCGCAACACAGTCAACGCGCGGATCGCAGCAATGCACCCGGGCCGCGTCGCACGCTCACGTGGCGGACCGGACGCGGCCCGATCGCGGCAATCCGCTGGCGACGTCCCGCCGCCGGTGACGGCCGTTCTGCAACAAGTCCAGATCGATCACACCGTGGTCGATCTGATGATCGTCGACGAATACGACCGGGCACCGATCGGACGTCCGTATCTCACGATTGCCATCGATGTCTTCAGCCGCTGTGTGCCAGGGTTCGTCGTCACACTCGATCCGCCGTCCGCAGTGTCGGTCGGGTTGTGTCTGGGCAGGGTGTGCTCGGACAAGAGCGTACGGATCGACGCTTTGGGCCTTGGCGCGGATGTGCGGTGGCCGATGGGCGGAAAGCCGCACCGCTTGTACGTCGACAACGCCGCCGAGTTCAAAAGCGAAGCGCTCCAGCGTGGTTGCGAGCAGCACGGCATCGACCTCGGCTACCGACCACCCGGCCGGCCGCATTACGGCGGGATCGTCGAACGCATCATCGGCACCGTCATGACCCAGGTCCACGAACTCCCCGGCACCACGTTCTCGAACCCAACGCAGCGGGGCAGCTACGACTCGGAGGGCACAGCAGCACTGGCCTTACAAGAATTGGAACGCTGGCTGATCCTGGCGATCGCGGCGTATCACGCGGACGTGCACGCCGGCCTGAGCCGGAGCCCGGCTGCGCAGTGGGCCAGCAGCATCGACGCCGACCCTGCTCTGCCGACGTCGACAGTGGTGGACGAGACCGCATTCCTGGTGGACTTCCTTCCGGTCATGCGGCGCCGCCTGACCCGGACAGGGTTCGTCATCGACCACATCCAGTACTTCTCCAATGCTTTGAAACCGTGGATCGCCAGGCGAGAGAAGTTGGGGCAGTTCGTGATCCGGCGTGATCCACGAGATCTGAGCAGGGTGTGGGTCCTGGACCCCGACAGCGGCGGCGGGTATGTCGAGGTGCCGTACCGGACTATGTCGCATCCGGCGGTGACATCGTGGGAACACCGCGCAGCGGTCACGCGCCTTCGAGAACACGGCCGAGCGAGCATCGACGAACACGCTCTGTTCGCGATGATCGAGCAGATGCGTCAGATAGCCACGTCCGCGCAGAGGGACACCAAACGAGCCCGACGTAATCGCACTCGCCGTGCCCACCTGAGCAGCATCGCCACACCACCGAACACGCAGAGCCCGCCCGAGCATGATCCAGGCACCGACGACGTGTCGGTTCCGATCTTCGACGACATCGAAGAATGGTGAATCGATGAACAGCGACGCCCGCAGCGCTCCCGAAGGCGACGATGACGACCGTAGCGACGACGACATCGACGTCGATCGCGCGGACCTCACCCACCTGCGAATTTCGGTCAGATCGATCGCGATTCTGCCTGCTGCACAACGCATCAAACACATTCGGGCCGAACGGTGGATCGGGTATCCGCGTGCACAGTCGGTCATCGAGCACCTCGAGACGCTGCTGGGGTGGCCGGATCGACAACGAATGCCGAACATGCTTCTGATCGGACCGACGAACAACGGCAAGTCGATGATCGTTGAGAAGTTCCGCCGTGCACACCCCACTGTCAGCTTGTCCGATCGCGAGCAGATACCGGTGTTGTGTATGCAGATGCCTCCGGACCCGGCACCCGCACGGTTCTACCTGGCGATGCTTGCTGCCCTTGGAACGCCGATCCGGCCACGGAGCCGAGTCCACGAACTCGAACAGCAAGCGATCACGCTGCTGCGAGCGACCGGGGTTCGGATGCTGATCATCGACGAGCTCCACAACGTCCTCGCCGGCCGCGACAACGTGCGCCGAGAATTCCTGAACCTGTTGCGGTTTATGGGCAACGAACTGCGGATCCCTCTCGTCGGAGTCGGTACCCGAGAGGCGTACCTCGCGATCCGCAGTGATGCACAGTTGGAGAACCGTTTTCACCCCATGACGCTGCCGATCTGGACCAACGACACCGACACCCGCTCCCTGCTGGCGAGCTTCACCGCCAGCTTTCCGTTGCGTGTGCCCTCGCACCTGACATCGGCGGAGATGACCGATTACCTCCTCACCCGTTGCGAAGGAACTATCGGCGAACTGGCCATGCTGTTGACCGCGGCCGCAGTGACCGCACTCGAAGCCGGAGAGGAATCGATCACCTCACAGGTGTTGACGCAGACCGCCTACTCCGGGCCCACCGAACGCCGCCGCCAATTCGAACGGCACCTGGCATGACACCAGCCGATGCCCCCGCAGCACGCACAGCGCTCGGCCACAGTGCGCATCCGCGGTGGCCACTGCACCCGAAACCACTACCTGGTGAGACTCTGATGTCGTGGCTGGCCCGGACCAGCGAACTGTATTCGTTGTTCAATACAGCGGACCTTCTCGACGGGCTCAGCGTCGACACCTCGGGCGTGGACCTGGACCGGCACACACCTGAGCCGGTGCTATCCGCGCTTGCCCAGAGAAGCTCCTGTACGGCGGAACGGCTGCGGGAGATGACGTTGGCGGGCTGCACGCCCTGGCTGCTCGACAGCACCGACCCCGCCGAATGCGACTTCGACACCTACGTCCACCAGTTCTCGGTTCTATTGCCACCGGGTCTGGCAATGGCCGATCGACGTCGACGCGCACCGCCCGCCGGCACATGGCTTCCCTGGGTGAGCACGTTGACGACGCGGGCATGCCCTCTCTGTATCGACGACCTCGACACAGACGCCGATATCGCGGTCATGATGGCTCAGCAATACCCGATGCTGTCCAGCTGCACGAAGCATCACTGTGGGCTCGAATTCTGCGCTGTCGTACCCGGCAGCCTGGTCTTCTGGGACAGGACACCAGCAGGTTCGGACGAACACGCAGCACCGATACCGGTCGCGGCGGCCGTCGCGGAAATCGACAGACGCTCCATTGCCGCGTTGACGAGCGGGTCGGTCGAGCTCGGCGGAGGCCGTGTTCATGCAGCGGTGTGGTTCAGGCTGCTGCGCACCGTCGTCGACGAAGTGTCTACACCGCTGGTCCGCACCGGATGGTGGGCGAAGCCACTGAGCGCGATCTGGAAATCGACAGGGCATCCTCGCCCGCTGCGGACATCGTGGGTTCCGTTCGAGGACCTGAGGTGGGACGAGCAAGCAAAAGTCCTTCTCGCAGCGGCGACCGCGATCATCGCGGTCGAGAACGATGAGATAGCCGCGAGCGGAGCTGATGCCTGCCTGCTGCGGCCGCGACGGTACGAGCCGGTCGATCCGGGGACCGCTCCGACGAGGTCTCGTAGTGCGGTACCGGTCCGCAGCGCCTGGGACGGTGTGGTGGCGGCGATCGATGCGGCGGTCGTCGCCGCCCGCGTCGACAGCGATGCCGCCCGATCTTTGTTCGGATTCGCTCGAACGGGGTGCCGGACCGAAGGTGACGTCGATGAGCTGGCCTATGCCTTCGTCGAGCTCGGTATTCGACTGGACTGGGACTGAAGCGCGCGTGATCACCACACGCATCTCTACCTTGGTTTCTACGCGGAAATCGATCGCTGCCTGTAGTCACCCACGTTATTTGTGCGGTGACCGACGAGAATTTTCCTTCCCGCACCATCTTTCGTAAATCGCCAGGTGAGCGTGGTCTCGGATCCAGAAATGTGTCGGAGATGCCCGATACAGTCCTCCCATGACAGAACGGCAGCTCGCAGGTGCCTCGATCACTGTTTCGCCCACCCCTCCGGGTGGTGCCGCAGTGTTTCCTGACCTCTCGCCCGACGTTGCGGCTCGGATCGAGCGGTCGATGGCCGCGTCGCGCTCGGTGGGTACTCGCCGGGCTTACAGCTCGGCGTGGCGACGCTTCGAAACCTGGTGCACCACCACCGGACAGATCCCGCTACCGGCGCACCCCGCGACGGTGGCGTCATACCTCGTCGCCGCGGCCGACACACTCACCGTCGACGGCACGCGGGCGTATGCGCCGTCGACATTCGGCAAATGGATTGCAGCGATCGCCGACCGCCACCGCAGCGCTGGCTGCGACAACCCGTGCGGACACGAAATGGTGAAAGCGACTCTGGCAGGTGTTCGTCGGGACTATGCGTCGGCGGGGGAGCGGCCCCGCAACCCGCGGGCGCCGCTGCTGACCTCCGACATCACCACGATCGTCGACCACGCGCGCCGCAGTGCTGTCGGGTGGGCGTCTGAGGTGCTCGAGCGCCGCGACACTGCGCTGCTGTTGATGGGTTTCACCGGCGCGTTTCGTCGCAGTGAACTCGTGGCGCTCGAATGCCGCGATGTCCGCCGCGACCGTCTCGATGGCGCGCACGTACGGATTCGGGCGTCGAAGACCGATCAGGACGGCGTCGGGGCAGTCAAAGCCCTACCGTTCACCGGCCGCCACGAATCCTGCCCGGTCTGCGCGTGGGTACGTTGGCTGCAGGTCGTCGCTGCGTTCGACACCGGCGGCAGAGTCGCCGTCATCCGACTGCTCTCTCGCGCAACAGACTTCGACTCTCATGTCTGCCGGGAAACTCTACCTACGGCCGACAGACGATCGTCACTGTTTCGATCTGTTCGCAAGAACGGCAACCTTTCCGACTCAGCCCTGTCCGGAGCTGCGGTGCATGCGGCGATCCGTCGACGAGCTACTCGAGCTGGATACGATCCCGACACCGTCGCCCAACTCGGCGGGCACTCGCTGCGTGCAGGATTCGTCACGCAAGCGTTTCGCAACGGTGCCGATGCACATGCGATCATGCGCCAGACCGGGCACACCACACCCGCAATGGTCGAAACATATGCCCGCGAGCACGCCCCTCTGGTCGGCAACGCGGTCACCGAACTCGGTCTATGACCGGGCGCGTGACTGCATCCGTGAGCGGCGGCGGGTCGACCGGGGCAGATGCTGGCCACGACGACCGCGCCGGTTCGATACGACCAGCGGATATCGCGAACGTGGCGGTGCCGAAGCGTGATCGGCACACGTGGTCTCTGTTCGAGGACTGGTGCACCGCCCATGACGAACCACCACTGACGGCCTCTTCGGATTCGCTTGCTCGGTTCCTCCACGCGCACCCCGCCGCGTCGACGACCCAACGCCGCCGGATCGCGGTGATCGACGCCGCCCATTCTCGGCAGCTGTTACCTCCTCCGGGGCGTGCGGAGATAGTTCGGGCTGCGCTGGACGTGGCGCGTACGGCGCGCCTGCACGAGCTGGCAGCCGTGATCGGCGGTATCGTCGCCCGCCTCCCCGAATCCGGTTGGCCGTCAGAACTGTTCGCGCGGCGAGACGCCCTCGTCCTGATCCTCGCTTCGACCGGTCTGCCGTACACCCAGATCGCGGCCCTGCGGCACTGCGACGTCACCGCCGATCCGAGGATCGACGCCCTTCGTATCGACACAGGCCGCGGCGTCCACACTGTCACTTCCCCCGCGCTGACGGGGGCGGGTATCTCGCCGCGGATGGTGTATCAGCGCTGGTTGGAGGTGCTGGGCCATCACACGCGGTATCCGAGCACCCGAATGCTCGCCGACGCTCTCGATGGCGTGGGCGGTACCGGGCTCAGCGGATTCGACCGGTACGTCGATCCGGCCGATCGACAGCCGCTGTCGACTGCCATCGACCGGTGGGGCCACACCCCGTTGACTGCGACCCCACTGACGTTCCGTGCGGTCGCCGACATCGTTCGTGCCCACCTGGACGGGCGAGCACCTGTGCACCGACTCCACTCGGTGCAGGCACGGCAACCGAGCGCACATCTCGTCCCGCAGCCCGCCTCGGCTTCGGTACTCGACCCCGGATACTACGAACACGGGACCCGGGCACGCCGGGACGCACACGAGCTACTCGGTGGCGTCGATTCAACGCTCGACGACGTCGAAGACCGTGCGGATGCACTGCTGAAGCGGCTTCTCGAGTTCGTCGAGGCAGAAGTGCCGAAATATGGTCGGCCGCTCGTGCCGCGGCCATCGTCCTTGCCCGTTCAGGACACCTTTCGGGCGTGAAGACGCTCGACGAGACCGAGAGTGAACCGGTCGATGTCCTCGATAGAGAAGCTCTCGTCACCGGTGATCGCGATCGAGGGCCGGCGCAGAAAGTGCTCGCCACCGATCGGGATGCTCACCAGTTCCAGGGCGCGTTGGATCCATCGAACCGGCCTGATCGACGAGGCGACGTGATCGGCGAGGAGCAACGTTCCACCCGGACGCAGCACTCGCGACATTTCCGCGAGCGCGATGTCCGTGGCGGGGATGGCGCAGAGCGAGAATGTGCACACCACCGTGTCGAAGGATGCATCGGGGAAGTCCAGAGCGTGAGCGTCCCCGAGCGTCAGGTGCGCATCCGGTCTGACGTCGGCGGCGCGAGTGTGCGCCTGTGCGAGCATGTCCGGGCTCAGCTCGATTCCGGTCAATGATGTCCCTGCCGGGTAGTGCTCGAGATTGAGCCCCGTTCCCACTGCGACCTCGAGAACCTGGCCCCGCGCGCGACCACAGATCCAGGACCTGGTGTCGCGGAAGAGGACTCGGTCGAGGAAGGTCATGTGCTTGTCGTAACCGGCCGCTTGCTTGTCCCAGAATCGCTGCCATCGGGCGAGGCGGTGCGTCGAATCGCCGACCATCGCTCAGTACTCCCGGCCGCGAGCGATGGGTGCCGCGGCGGTGCGTGAGGCCTCGGACTCGGGGTGCGCCGCGAGATAACGCTTCTTGACCAGTTCCGATTCCTGCGCTTTGCGGGGGTTCGTGAGATCGCGGGGCAGCATGTGTCGCACGAGGCGTCGTTGCCGATTCTCTTCCATATACGAGGCGGTGAAGAACACCGAGAGCAGGACCGCCAGGAGCACCATGGCACCACGCAGCCACAGTTCACCCGGAAAGAACATGAACACGGCATAGATGGGAAGAAACGGAACCTGGCCGCGAATCAGGTGCCGAACCACGGCGTGATCGCCCGTCAGATCGTGGGCCACCCAGTCCGTCATGGTCGAGGGCAGAGTGCGGCCGAAGGCGTAGCTGACCCACTGCCACGGCGTAGGGCGGGTCCTGTCGCGGTTCACCGGGTCGGCGTCATTGTGCTCTGGCGCATCCCCAGCCGCCGCATTGCCAAGCTGGCCGGGCACCATCCGACTGCCGAGTACAGCAGCAGATTCCCGCCGACGAATGCTGTCAGGGCATGCCAGCGGCGGTCGTGAAGGGATCCGGCGGCGAGGCTGGCGAGGACCATGGTGCCCGCCAGCGCGGGGACTGTGCGTTCGATACTCGGTCCGCCGGGACCGGTGGGAGTGTCGGTGCATGACATGCGGTAGATCCTCGCTTCTCTGCGTGTGGTGCGGTCGTCCGTGCATACCCTAGGGGGTAGATGCGATGATACCAGCATACCCCTGGGGGTACTGTGTTACGGTTCCTTCATCATCCCGACCAGTAAGGACACGATGTGAGTTCTACGGACGTTCGAACCGACGAGAGTTCTGCAGACAGCTCGCCGCCAGGGATCACCGGCGGGCCGCTGGCGCGATTCGGTGCGCGCATGGCAGGCAACTTCAAATGGGTGGTCACCGCGTGGCTCGTGGTCATCATCGGATTGGGAGCGTTTGCCCCGTCGGTGTTCGGCTCTCTCGCCGGTGCCGGTTGGCAATCCAACGGATCGGAGTCGGTCCAGGTTCGCGAACTCGCACAGGAGCACTTCGGCGGCAACTCTTCTGCCGCGATACAGGTGGTCGTGCACTCGGACACCGAGCAGGTGACGGATCCCGCTGTCGCGGCGGTCATTTCCGAGGTCACCGACATTCTGGCCGCTGACTCGCGGATTTCCGAGGTGATCCCCCCGCAACCGGGGATGTCGATCAGCCCCGACGGGCACACCGGAATCCTCATCGGTGGAGCGAACGGGACGACCGACGAGATGGTGAAGGCCGTCGACGATCTCAAGGGCGACTTGACCGCAGCCTCCACGGACTCGATCGAGGTCTACCCGACCGGAGCATCGGCACTGTGGAGTGACTTCAACAAGGCCAACCACGACGCGATGATCAAGGCCGAAATCATCTCCTGGCCCGTCACATTGGCGATCATGGTGCTCGCGTTCGGATCGCTCGTCGCGGCAGGTCTGCCCCTGCTGTTGACGCTGGCCGGTCTGGTCGCATCTGCGGGTGGCTTGGTTCTGCTGAACGAGATCACGCCGATCTCGGTGTGGGCCATGAACTTTGCGATGATGTTCGCGCTGGCGCTCGGTATCGACTACGCGCTCTTCCTCGTCGTTCGTTTCCGGGATGCGCTCCGCAAGACCATCGACGCCGGACGGATCGACCCGCAGCGTGCAGTGGCAGAAACGATGGACACGGCAGGCAAAGCAGTCCTGCTGTCCGGCCTGACCGTGCTGATCAGCCTGTCCGCTGTACTTCTGGTACCTGCACCTGCGGTTCGCACGATGGCCGTGGGCATCATGCTCGCGGTGGTGTTCGTTCTCGCTGCCACCCTCACACTGCTCCCCGCAGTGCTGGGCAAGCTCGGACCGAAGGTCAATGCCGGCTCCCTCCCGTACGCGAAGCGACAGGTGCACCGCTCGCCGAAATTCGCGTCCTGGGGTCAGTTGCTGCACAAGCATCCGTGGCCGTTCGCCATCGGCTCGTTGTTGATTCTGGTGGCGCTGTCGATTCCGGCGCTGGGTCTCAAGGTCGCCATGCCGTCCATTTCGGTTGTGCCCGAGGACGCTCCGGTCCGCCAAGGCTACGAATTGGTGCAGGCTCAGATGGGTGAAGGTGCACCAGGCATGCTGCAGATCATCGCTCCCACGGCGGAGGCGGAGCAGACCGCGCAAATTGCGGCAGGCGTGGACGGTGTGTCGATGGTGACGCCGCCCATGCCCGCCATGGACGGATCCGACTTCGTCATGCTGCAGGCCATCCCGAACGTGGACCCGTCGGACCCCGCACTCGAGACCACACTCGACGCCTTGCGTGCCGAGCTGCCCGAGGGAGCGATCGTCGGCGGTGCACCCGCGGAGAACCTGGACCTGCAGACCGCGTTGAACGAGTATCTGCCGATCGTGGTGTCGGTGATCCTCGTGCTCGGGTTCCTGCTGTTGCTGATCGCGCTACAGGCACCGCTGATCGCCCTGCTGGGGACCGTGGTCAGCCTGCTGTCCACCGGAGCGGCATTCGGTGTGGCGAAGCTGATCTTCCAGGACGGTCACGGGGCGTCGTTGCTCGGATTCACGCCGCAGGGATTCCTGAACGGCTGGGGACCGGTGTTCTTCTTCGCGATGATCTTCGCAATCGCGATGGACTACACGGTGTTTCTGCTGTCGAGCGTCAAGGAACACTACGAGAACACCGGTGATCCACACGGTTCTCAGGTCGACGGAATGGCGCACTCGGGACGAGTGATCTTCGCGGCGGCCGCGGTGATGATCGCAGTGTTCTTCTCGTTCGCGCTCGCCGAACCACTGCCACCCAAGGAGATGGGCATCATCCTCGGCGTCGCCGTACTGCTGGACGCCATTCTCATCCGCTTGGTTCTGCTGCCGGTGTTGCTGCGCCTGACCGGCCACGCCGCATGGTGGTCACCCACGTGGCTACGAGCAGTACTACCCAAGATCGGCTTCTCGCACAGCTGAGTGTCACCGATCTCGAACAACACAGTGGTGGCCGATACCGTCCGGCGTCGGCCACCACGACCACTGTTACCCCTAGGGGTAACCTGGAGCTTCATCGAACGAAGGATTGAACGACATGACCGGTGACACCGAAAGCATCTCGTTGGTACTGAACCGTCTGCGGCGTGCGCAGGGTCAGCTCGCAGGAGTGATCTCGATGATCGAGAGCGGCCGTGACTGCAAGGATGTCGTCACCCAGCTGGCCGCGGTGTCGAAGGCTCTCGACCGGGCAGGCTTCAAGATCGTCGCCACCGGACTGCGTGAGTGCATCACCGGGGCGGAAACAGGGGAGAAGATGAGCGAAGCGGAGCTCGAGAAGCTCTTTCTCGCCCTCGCCTGACAACGGTCCGATCACCCCCGCATCGATGCACGGGGGTGATCGGAGCGAGGCAGGACAGCCGGTTCGAGGTGGGGTGATCGGGCCCGCGACGTGTCAGCCCCTGTGCGCTGGACCGGGCTGCTCGGGTGGGCGGGTGAACACCACACGTGCCCAGAGGACGGTGGACAGCAGGGCTGCCACCGCGCCCAGATACAGGCCGATCGATGGACCCGCCACCGTCGCGGTCGGTGCCAGTGACTGCCGCGCCCAGATCGCGAGCACACCGAACACCGTGGTGACACCGTTGCCCGCCAATGCCAGAGCGGCCCACCGAAAACGCCGAACCAGACGCGCGATCGAGGCCGCTACGACGGTGAACGTGAGAGTGAATGCGGTGAACAGTGTCGCCAACACGCCCGCTGATTCCGCGTCGGCGCTTTCGGTGCGCAGAAGAACGTCGTACCCGTGTGCGCCGCCGGTGTGCGGAAGCACCACTCCGAGCACGGCCGCCGACACCAGAACGAGCAGATACGGGGTGAGCCGGGTGACCACGACCTCCGGTATCACGCGCCGTTCGATGGCCTCGAACACCGACCGGTAGTGGCTCAGGTCGCCCTCGCGGTCGTAGCTGTGCGGCGGTCGACCGTTCACGCTCGGCCGGTGAGAATGGCATTCCAGTACAACGCCGGCAGTCCGCGTCTCTTGAGGAACCACATGTCGCGGCGTTCGCGGGTGGTGTCGATCAGCGGTATCGAGGGAGCCAGCTGCATCGTGTAGTCGAACTCGGCCAGAAGCATCGTCTTGCGAGAGGTGGTCAAGGGGCAGGAGGCGTACCCGCCGTACTGTGCGGTCAGTGGACGGCAGGCGATGCTCGCCTGCAGGTTCTCGGCGACCACGGGTGCTTGCTTGCGGATGGCGGCACCGGTCTTGGAGTTCGGTGACGATCCGGCGTCACCGAGGGCGAAGACGTTGTCGAATCGACTGTGCCGCAGTGTGTTCTTGTCGATCTGGACGTATCCGGCTGGATTCTCGGGGTCCGCTATGGGGCTGGCCTTGATCCAGTCCGGTGCGGATTGGCGCGGTACGACGTGGAGCAGGTCGTAGGGTAGCTCGTCAGTGGTACCTGCACTGTTATCAGTGATCGTCACCGATCGGCCGTCCGGGTCGACAGCGGTGACTTCGCTGTTCTTGCGCACCTCGATGCCGTAGCGCGCCACGACTCGTTCGAGCTCCTCGGCGAACACCGGTACCCCGAACATTCCGGGTGTGGGTAGGACGAGGACAACTCGGATGGCGTCGAGCACGCCCTGCTCTCGCCAGTAGTCGGCCGCAAGGTACGCGATCTTCTGCGGAGCACCCGCGCATTTGATGGGGCCGGACGGCATCGTGAACACGGCGGTGCCCGACCGCATCTTCTGAATCATCTGCCACGTCTTGGGTGCGAGATCGTAGCGGTAGTTGCTCGAGACCTGCGGGGTGTCGATCGATTCGGCCATACCGGGCACGGAGTCCCAGTCGAGCTGGATGCCGGGGCACACCACCAGGTGGTCGTAATGGATCGTAGTTCCCGAGGAGGTGCTGACCGTCTGGGCATCCGGGTCGACCCCCTCGGCGCGATCCTTGATCCAGCCGACGCCCTGGGGCATCACCGACGCCTCGCTACGCGCACTTTCCGCGGCCGGGGCGCGGCCTCCACCGACGAGCGTCCACAAAGGTTGGTAATAGTGGGTCTCTGCCGGCTCGATGATGCCGATGTCGGTCATTCCTGCTCGCCGCAGACGTGCCGCGAGCGAAATACCGGCGTTACCTCCGCCGATGATCGCGACTTTGTGGTCGATGGTGTGCGCGGACATGTGGTCCTCCTGTTCGAGACACGAGCTCGGTGAGCTGTCTCGATTTCGGTTGGTGCCGGGGTAGTTCAGCTCGACGTCGGTGTGGGCGCGAGCTGAGTGGTCACGACATTGGTGGTCATTGAGGCCAGGTGCACTGCATCCACAGCAGTCGTGCTGGAAGGTCATTCCGGCGTTCGAGCAGGTGGTGCAAGGACACGTGCCGAGGTGTACGTCGCCCTCTCCTTGATTGATCGTACGGATGTACGTACATTATGGATGAGGCTAGTCGCCGATTCCGGCAAACGCCACACTCGGGACGAATGAAGTTTCCTCGTCCATCCCGAGTCGGCGAGTGCCGGACGGCTGAGGAGGACGTGATGGTCGGCAACCGCTGCGGTGTCGCTGTAAGTCGTCGCGGCTCGCTGGATCGGCCGGTTCCCACGCCCCTGGGTGTCCGTTGGTATGCCGACCCAATCCACCTCCACCCCGTGAGATCGGGAGCGTGCGCCTCGCCGCACAGGACCTCTTGAAAATACCCCACGGGGTACCATGAATCTTGACACCTGTACGAACGCCCCCACGATCGACAAGGAGATTTCGATGCTTCTCGAACGCATCTACGACGAGGACCTCGCCCAAGCCGGATACTTCATCGGCTGTCAGGCCAAGGGGGAGGCAGTGGTGGTCGACGCCCGCCGCGACATCGGTGTGTATCTGGACCTGGCCGCTCGGCATGGCATGACCATCACCGCCGTGACCGAGACCCACATCCATGCCGACTACCTGTCCGGCACTCGCGAGCTTGCCAAGGCCACCGGGGCGGTCACCTACGTCTCAGGAGAGGGCGGCGACGACTGGCAGTACGGCTTCGAGGCCGAACGCCTCCACGATGGTGACACGCTGGCTCTGGGTAACATCACCGTGCAAGCCGTTCACACGCCCGGTCATACCCCGGAGCACCTCTCGTTCCTGGTGACCGACGGTGCCTTCGCCGATGCTCCGGGATACATGTTGACGGGCGACTTCGTCTTTGCCGGCGATCTCGGCCGGCCGGACCTACTCGACGAAGCTGCAGACGGTGTCGACACCCGGTTCGAGGGTGCCAAACAGATCTTCCGCAGCCTGAAGCGATCGTTCGTCACGCAGCCGGATCATATTCAGGTCTTTCCGGGTCACGGTTCGGGCAGCGCCTGCGGAAAAGCTCTCGGCGCGCTCCCGTCGACCAGCGTCGGCTACGAACGCCGTTTCGCTTGGTGGGCCGGGTATGTCGAGCGCGACGACGAGCAGGGCTTCGTCGATGAGATGCTCGACGGCCAACCGGATGCACACGCCTACTTCGGCCGGATGAAGCGTCAGAACAAGCAGGGCCCGGTCGTTCTCGGGCCACTCTCTCCGCTGCACGAGTACGACTCCACCGAATTGGCACGTGCCCTCGACTCCGACGAGGTCGTCCTCCTCGACACCCGCAGCCACGATGAGGTGCACGCCGGCGCTGTCCCCGGAGCGCTCAACATCCCCGGCATCGGCAAGGCAGCCTCGTTCGGTGCCTGGGTCTACGACCCCGAGCGAGAGGACACTCCACTGGTGGTGCTCGCCGAGGACCGCGCCGTCGCCGACGAGCTCCGTGATCACCTGCTGCGGATCGGCATCGATACGGTGACCGGGTACGTCACAAGTCTACGAGGCCTCCCCATGACGACGCCCGAGACGATCGGCGCGGACGAGCTGGATTCGTTCGACCCGGCAATGGTCCTGGACGTGCGCAACAAGACCGAACACGCCGACGGCCACATACCTGGCTCCGAACAGCTCAGCGGTGGCCGATTGCTGTGGAATCTCGACGGACTGCCCACGGGCGGTCCGATCGTGACCTATTGCCAGAGCGGCGTCCGTAACGCGGTCGCAGCCAGCGCCCTGCGCCGCGCCGGCTACCGAGTTGTCGAACTCGAGGGCAGCTACGCCGCCTGGGCCGCGCACAACCTCGAAACAGTCTGATCGAACCCGCCCGAATCGGAGGCGGTTGTGCAGTCCGCCCCCGGTTCGGTCTGGTGCTCGCCCTGTCGGCTCGCCGCGCCACCGACGGTAGAACAGACCCCGGGCGACACTCCTGCTCCGGCACCGACTGGGAAGCGACGTGATGCCGCTCGCTACGCGGACGGATTCCCCAGGTGAGATCTCCACCAGGAGCTCGTTCGTGCTCGGCGAGAACTTTTCTCGATGCGAGGGTCGTCTCGTTGCGTGTCGACGATGCCGACGGATGGTTCGTCGGGGGACGGGGGAGCTGCGGTCACCGGAGATCCTCGGTCGACATCGCTTCGACGCGTGGAGAGTATCACTGCCGTCCGTACGGATGTACGTACATTTGTTGTACAGTAGCCCCGAGGGCCAGTAGCAGGCGGCTCGAATTCGGATTCCGACACAGATCGACAGGAGGGCCTCTGATGGTTGAACCCGATCGCAGTGCCGCGCTCGACCGCTCCAGTGCGATGCCGCTGTGGGCGCAACTGCATGCCGATCTGGTCCGCCGAATCGGTGACGACGAATTCGCCGGCTCCGAGTTCCCGGGCGAGCATGCGTTGACGACGAGCTACGGGGTGAGCCGTCACACCACCCGCGAGGCCCTGCGGCACCTGCGGAACGAAGGAATCTTGATTGCAGAGCGTGGCCGGCCTTCTCGGTTGGCGGCTCCGCCGGTGATCGAGCAGCCACTCGGTGCGCTCTACAGTCTCTTCGCTGCCGTGGAAGCTACGGGTGTTGCTCAGCACAGCGTGGTGCGTGCACTCGAACTGCGGACCGACCCCGCGGTGGCCGCTACCTTGCAGGTCGGTCCCAAGGCTCCGCTGCTCTACCTGGAGCGCATCCGTATGGCAGGGACCATGCCGTTGGCGCTCGACTATGCCTGGTTGCCGGGGGATCTGGCACGCGACCTCCTGGATGCGGACTTCACTCACACGGCTCTCTACATCGAGCTCGAGAAACGCTGCGGCATCCGCCTGACCGGTGGCCGCGAGGACGTCACTGCCGTCGTCCCGGATCCGGAGGATGCGGCAGCACTCGAACTCGATTCGAAGACCGCCGCGCTGTCGATCCGCCGCTTGGGTTGCATGAATTCCCGGCCGGTGGAGTTGCGGCACACAGTGATTCGAGGAGATCGGTTCACCGTCTCGGCCACGTTCTCACCGAGCGAGGGCTATCGCTTCGTGCCGGCCACGCCGCTGCACGCCCTGTAAGCACCCACTGATCCAAGGAGCGTTATTCATGACTGAAGCACCACCGGAAGCCGATCCGGCCGCCGCACACGCACTGATCGCCGAATCAGGAGCCATCCTGATCGATGTCCGCGAGGACGACGAATGGGCAGCTGGCCACGCCCCGGACGCCGTCCATGTACGCCTCGGCGATCTCGATCCTGCTGCCTACCCTCCTGATCAGAAATTGGTCGTGGTGTGCCGCTCGGGCGCTCGGTCGAGCACAGCTGTTGCGGCCCTCACCGATGCCGGTCGCACAGCGCACAATCTGTCGGGCGGAATGAAAGCGTGGCACGAAGACGGCCGCGCTGTGGTCCGCGATGACGGCACCCCCGGCGCAGTGATCTGACATGATCGCCACCCTCGCGATCGCAGTCGCCGCAGGGATTCTCATCGGGCTCTCCCTCGGCGCACTCGGTGGTGGGGGATCGATACTGACTGTTCCTGCCCTGGTGTATCTCCTGGCGGTCGAACCGCAATCGGCAACGAGCGCCTCGCTGATCATCGTCGGAATCACCTCGATCATCGCGGCCATCAGCCATGCGCGAGCACGGCACGTTCGGTGGCGGGCAGCGGCAGTATTCGGAATCCTGGGCTCGGTCACCGCCTTCGGTGGATCGATCCTCAACCGATCGGTCGACCCGCAGATCTTGCTGCTCGCGTTCGCGGCACTGATGATCGTCGCCGCCGGCGCGATGCTGCGCCGCACCCGGCGCGGACACGATACCGACCTACCGACACCGAACCCGGCCGAGACCCCGGGAACACGCCCGAGCGCCGTCGCGGTCGCCACCAAGCCCGCGAAAGTGAAGATCACCACGTCGCAGGTAGTCAAGCTGGTCGCCTCCGCGCTCGTCGTCGGCTTCCTCACCGGTTTTCTGGGAGTGGGCGGCGGCTTCCTCATCGTCCCCGCTCTGGTTCTGGCACTGGGCTATTCGATGCCCGTCGCGGTCGGAACGTCACTGGTGATCATCTCGATCACCAGCGCGGGGGCCTTCACCGAACGCCTCGGCACGGGTGCCACCATCCCGTGGGAGATCGTCGTACCGTTCACCCTCGCGGCAATTGCAGGCTCGTTCGCAGGAAAAGCCATCAGTGACAGAGTCTCTGCCACCACACTCACCCGTAGCTTCGCCGCCCTGTTGCTCGCCGTGGCCGTCTACGTCACCGTCCAGGCCTCCATGGCCCTGTAACGCACATCGTTGTGCATCACAGCCTATTTCTGCGCACGCAAATGCGGCGCATCGCACACCTGGATCGAGGAGATCGTCGATGACCGCACTGATTCCCCGCCCTGAGGCGGCCGGCCGTATCCGATGCGTCACGAGCCGAAGGGCTCGACGCTGTTCCAATTGGTGACCACCACCGATCACAAGACGATCGGCAAGATGTATCTGGTCACCTCGTTCGGATTGTTCCTCATCGGCGGGTTGATGGCGCTGCTCATGCGCACCGAACTCGCCGTACCGGGGTTGCAGTTCCTGTCCAACGAACAGTACAACCAGCTGTTCACCATGCACGGCACGATCATGCTGCTGCTCTACGCCGTCCCTGTCGCATACGGATTCGCCAATTACATTCTGCCGCTGCAGATCGGGGCACCCGACGTCGCGTTCCCGCGACTCAACGCGTTCGCGTACTGGCTGTATGTCTTCGGATCGCTGATCGTGCTCGCCGGGTTCATCACACCGGGAGGTGCCGCGGACTTCGGGTGGACCGCCTATACGCCGCTGACGAGCGCACTGCATTCCCCCGGCGTCGGTGCCGACCTGTGGGTACTGGGCCTGATCCTGTCCGGCTTGGGCACGATCTTGGGTGCGGTCAACTTCATCACCACCGTGGTGTGCCTGCGCGCACCCGGCATGACGATGTTCCGGATGCCGGTCTTCACCTGGAACATGCTCGTGACCTCGGTGCTGGTACTGCTGGCGTTCCCGACCTTCGCGGCCGCGTTGGCCGGGCTGGCATTCGATCGACACTTCGGTGGTCACGTGTTCGACCCGGCGACCGGGGGAGCGGTGCTCTGGCAGCACCTGTTCTGGTTCTTCGGCCATCCCGAGGTCTACATCGTCGCGCTCCCGTTCTTCGGCATCGTCTCCGAAATCTTCCCGGTCTTCAGCCGCAAACCCATCTTCGGCTACAAGGGTCTGATCTTCGCCACCCTCGGCATCGCAGCGCTCTCGATCACGGTGTGGGCGCACCACATGTACGCCACCGGAGCTGTTCTGCTGCCGTTCTTTTCGTTCATGTCCTTCCTCATCGCCGTGCCGACCGGGGTGAAGTTGTTCAACTGGATCGGCACCATGTGGCGAGGACAGGTCACCCTGGAAACCCCAATGCTGTTCAGCATCGGATTTCTGATCACGTTCCTGTTCGGCGGACTGACCGGTGTGCTGCTGGCCAGCCCCCCGATCGATTTCCACGTCACCGACACCTACTTCGTGGTGGCGCACTTCCACTACGTGCTGTTCGGGACCATCGTCTTCGCCACCTACGCCGGGGTGTACTTCTGGTTTCCCAAGATCACCGGACGCATGCTCGACGAACGCCTCGGCAAGTGGCACTTCTGGACGACGTTCGTCGGCTTCCACATGACGTTCCTGGTCCAGCACTGGCTCGGCAACGAAGGGATGCCGCGCCGCTACGCCGACTACCTGCCCTCCGACGGATTCACCACCTTGAACCTGATCTCCTCGATCGGAGCGTTCATCCTCGGGCTGTCCACGCTGCCGTTCGTGTGGAACGTGTTCAAGTCCTACCGATACGGCGAGGTCGCCACCGTCGACGATCCCTGGGGCTACGGCAACTCTCTCGAATGGGCCACCACCTGCCCACCGCCCCGCCACAATTTCACCGAAATACCCCGGATCCGCTCCGAGCGGCCGGCGTTCGAGCTGCACTACCCTCACATGGTCGAACGCATGCGCACCGAAGCCCACGTCGGGCTGACGGGCCACACCGCCGACGTGCGGGCACCCTCCGAAATCATCGCCGACGGCGTCGAAGAGGGCACCGCCAGCGGGACCCCAGAGGACAGACGGTGACGAGCACGCGGAGACTGCGCTCGACAGGTGCCGCTGTCCTGGTACCGGGGCGAGTGTCGTACGCGATCGCGGTCGCCATGGGGTTCTACGTGCTCGCGCTGATCCTGGTGTTCACCTTCCTCGTCCCTCGACTCTCACCCGGGTCAGCGACCGCTGTCACCGCTGCCGTGGTGGCCGGCTTCGCGGTGCTGCTGATGACGGCGATGATGTTCGCAGCCCGCACACCGCTGCATCCCGCAGCGGTGTCTCCGGTCCGCGACACGGCGGCGGAGCGAGAGGACGACATCGTCGAAGGGTGGGCGGTGGTCCTGAGCATCGATATCGATTCACGACGGGTGGAACTGGAAGTGACGGTGCCCGGGTCCGGAACGTACCGGTGCGATGTGCAAGCAGAACGGTCGACCGTCCGCGCACTGGTGACCGGTGCCACCATTTCGGTCTGGGTCGATCCTCATCATCGTCGGTCGTTGACCTTGGTCGGGGTCGGTCCGAGCATCGGCGACGATACCTCCGGGAACGGGCATTGCTGATCGAGCAACCCCGCCCGCACCCCGCGGCGGCGAAAGCCACTCCGGGGTCGCAGACGTCGCTCGCAACTACCCTCGACTGCCCTCCGGACGGCTGGCTGCGCCGGTGGCCGACGTGAGTGCGCCTGCGCGACATCGATTTTCCCGCGACGGAGCCCCCGCTTGCCGGCGATGGCGAGTGTGGTCGTGGTGTTGCACCTGATCGGGTGGGGGCTGTTCGTTCACTACGATGCGGACCTGCGCATGCACGGTCTGGCCGGTCGACGCCGCGACGGGCGAGACCACGAAGAAAGACGACTCGGATCGCAGCCCTGGCAGGACCAGGGCTGCGGACCGCGATCTACTTCTTGGAGAACATGCGGGAGAACAATCCCGGTGACTTCGGATCGGAGTCGTGCCCCTTGCAGCGATTGGACGCCGGAACGCCCCGCATCACCTGATCGACGTGTTGACCACATCCCGCCCACGTCGTTTTTCCGCACTTCTTGCACGTGACAGCCCTGCACATGAGTCTCTCCCTTGGTCGACAATTCACTTTCAATATACCCTATGGGGTATCTGATTTTGGGTGTCGGGGATGATCGGTCATCGCGGCGGGCAGGGTCCTCCCAGGTGGGCGACGTCGTAGACGAACTGTTCGGGCACCGCGCTGGTCCATGGACGCAGGCCGAGTGCGGTCTTGATGCCGATCAGGGCCTGTGCGATGGGTGGGCACCGGCGACACTGGCGCAGGTGCGTATCGATGCGGGCCGACGCGTCGACATCGAGACGCCCGTCCAGGTAGTCCGATGCCGCGGCGAGTGTGCTCCGGCATGCCTGGGAGTCGTTTCGGGGGTGTGCGGGACCGTTGTCGAGGGCGTGTAGCAGTTTCACCCGTGCGCGGTGGATGCGCTTGTACACCGCTGCGGTGGTGAGCGCGCCGACCGCACCGATCTGTGTCGCCGTCCAGCCCTCGCCGTCGTGCAGTGCCAGGACCATTCGATCCTCGACGGTCAACGTCGCCAGCGCTGCTCGCACCGTGGACCGATCGCTGAGCGCCTGCGCGACCGTCTCGGGGTGCTCGAGGTCGCTGATCGGTACATCGATGTCGCCCGTGCCCGATGGTTCGGTGCGCTGATTCTCCGCGCGTGCGGCCACATCGCGGGCACGGTTGATCGTGATCCGGTAGAGCCACGTCGTCAGCGCCGATTCGGATCGAAACGTTCTCCGGTTGCGCCATGCGCGTTCGAGGACGTCCTGCACCAGATCGTCGGTATCGGCCGGTGATCGTGTCATCGCGGCTGCGAAGCGACGAAGAGTCGTGCCCTGGTCGATCAGATCGCGCGCGAAGCGCTCGTCGTATGCCGCGAGGTCGAGGTCGGGGCTGGGCTGTTCGCGCGAGGAGCCGTGGATTGGTCCACTTCGGCGTTCTCGCCCGTCCAACAGTGAAAGTCCCTCTACAGAACTGGAATCATCATGTCGTTCGTCGAATTCATGCGCAGTACTGCCGGACGCGCACTGCGCATCGTGGTGGGAATCGCTCTGATCGTGGTCGCCGTCGTGCTCGGCGGTGTCGGGGGCATCGTGGTGGGAGTGATCGGCGGTGTCTTCGTGCTGACCGGGGTGATCAACGTGTGTCTGCTCGGCCCGTTGTTCTCCGTCGATCTTCGAGGTCGGCCCAAGACGTCCTGAACGGGGTGCGCGGGCGGGCAGCTCAGAAATGGGGGATCACCTTGAATGCGGTGTAGCCGTCGCTGTTCTGGGCCAATGCGACACCGTTCGAGGTCACTGCTGTCGGTGCGGCACTCGGTGATGTGCCGGTGACGCGGCCGGAGGTCGCATCGATGGCAGTCACCCCCGAGTCCGACGTGCCGTAGACGATGCCGCCGACCAGAGCGAAGCGGTCGGCGGCGGGAAATTGATCGGCGGTGAAACCTCGGGTGCCGTACTGCTCGAACAGGACAGCGATGCCGTCGTCGGTGAGGTCTGCGGTGGTGATCATCGTCGCCCCGCTACTGCTGTCGGCGGTCACTACCATCGGACTGCGGCTACCGCTGATCCATCGGATCTCGGCATCGGAGAGTCGATAGACCGCCTGGATCGGTTCGGGACGGGTCGGGATCGTCCAGGCCACGACCACTGCATTGCCGGCGGTGGCGACGAATCGTGCGGTCCCGGGGATCGCTGCGGGGGGCGGGGTGAGGGTGTCGGTGGACCAGGCGGTGTTGCCGGTGTCGGCGGTCACGATGCGCGCTGTGTCGCCGTCGACGGTGACCGCGTATCCACCGGATTCGGAGATCGCACCCGTCAGGTCGGTGCGGTGTCCGTCGGTTGCCGAGATGGCGGCCACGGCCGCGGGCTTTGCTGTCTGCGAGCAGTCGGCGTCGATCAGCAGTCCGGACCCGGTCAGGCAGCCTGCAGCGGAGACCGGACCCCATACGAGGTCGCCGGTGCGGGTATCGCGGGCGGTCATCGTGGCCGGTGCACGCGAACCGGGATCATCGATGTCCTCGGTGATCAACAGCTCACGGTTGTGTGTGCTGGTGACCGCGAACTCGTCGCGATCGGCGGGTACGTCCACGCCGAATCGTGGTGTGCCGGTGTCGTCGAGTACCTGCACCCGGTGCGAACCGGATGCGTCCGAGGAGTCGACGACTCCGACGAACCCGTCCTCGACGATGTGAGGCTGCGACAGGAACGGGATCGACCACAGTGCCGTGTCTCCGAAGCCCGCCGGCGGCGCGGACGGCGACGACGGGTGCGCCGCCGGATCGGTGCCCGTGGCGTCTCGAGTAGGCGAGGAACTGCACCCCGACGCCAGCGCGACTGAGCACAGTGCAACGGTCCCGATCACCGCCGCTCTGCCGATACGGTGCGAACCCATCTAGGTGGTGGTGCTGTCTCCGCCGAGTGCCATGATTGCGCTCTGCAGCAGTGCAGTGGCCCGGTCGGCGACCTCGGCCAGGCCCGCTGCATCCGAGAGCCCCACCATCACTTGGGGGTTCATTGCTTCGACGATGGTGCTGCTGCCGTCGGCTCGCACCACCACGTTGCACGGCAGCAGCAACCCCACCTGCCGATCGGTGTCGATCGCAGCCTTCGCCAGCTGCGGATTGCATGCTCCGAGGATGACGTAGCGTTCGATGTCGGCGTCGATCTTGCTCTTCAACGTCGACTGCATGTCGATCTCGGTGAGCACTCCGAATCCCTGTTCGGCGAGCGCCTCACGGGTTGCGTCCACGGTTTCCTCGAACGGCATGTCCACGCGGGTGCCGATGGCCAGTTCGGTCATAGTTCGTTCGGTTCCTTTCGATCGGTTCGGGTGTCGGTCACTCGATGGTCGGTGCGCGGCTGAGCAGGCGTCGCCCGGTCATGCTGCGCAGGACGCGGAGGTGCAGTCGCGTTTGCGCCATCGGACGATCACCGCTGCCGTCAGCATCGCCAGGGACACCCCGGCGAGGATGGGTTGTATCGGTGCCCACAAACCCAGTGCGCCCGAGGTGCCGAGTGCAAGAAGTACCAGCTTGTTGCACACCGGACATCCGACGGCGAAGAAGGTCAGTACGACACCGAGAGCGGCGGGTGTGCCGGTCCGCTCGACCCGCGCGGGTTTATCGATCCCGAACCACAGTGCGGTCAACAGGGCCGTGGCCAGCAGAACCGGAAGCTCCCACGCCCGCACCGGCACCTCACGGCCGAACACCGGCGTGTCGATGATGTCGGTGGGAATGCCCACTACCAACACCGTGATCACACCGGCGACGGTGCCGCGTGCCGCCCGCATCCCCCAACGCCCGTGCCGAGCGGGCTGAGCGATCACCTCGTCGTCGGAACGGCCTGCGGTTTCGACGTCGAGGCGATCGGACGTGGCGGGCTCGGTCATCAGCGAGGATCTCCTACGGGTTGTAGTTGTGTGAGTAGGGTGACACTGTGAGGCTATACCCAGATGGGTATCGCTGCCAGTATTGCCGACTGCCGAAAGGTATTGCATGACTTCGACATCTCGCTCCACTCGCCGACGAGACATCGTGCTCCTGGCCATCGCCGTGGTGGTGGCGGCCGTGCTCGTGGGAGCTCTCGTGCTCGGAACGACAGGTGACGGCGAGCAGTCGGAGGCGGCACCGGACGCCGGGTCGAGCAGCGCGAGCGGCCCGCCGGTGATGGGACCGCTCGGCGATCTGGCGCACCGCGAGCCCGATGATCCGATGGCCCTCGGCGACGTCGACGCCCCGGTGGTGATGATCGCCTTCTCGGACTTTCGGTGTCCGTTCTGCGCCCAGTTCAGCCGGGAAACCGAGCCGCAGCTCATCGATCGATACGTCGATACCGGCACCCTGCGCATCGAATGGCGAGATCTACCCATTTTCGGGCAACAATCATTCGATGCTGCCCGGGCCGGACGCGCTGCCGCCGCCCAGGGCAAGTTCTGGGAGTTCACCCGCGCCGTCTACGCCGATGCACCCGAGACCGGTCACGCGGACCTGACACTGGAGTCGCTGCAAAGCTACGCGCAACAGGCCGGGGTACCGGATCTGGCTCGGTTCACCGCCGACGCCACCGGCACCGCATTCGATGCCGCGATCACCGCCGACTCCACCGAAGCGCAGTCGCTGGGTATCCCGGCCACTCCGGCGTTCTCGGTCAACGGTGATCCGGTTCTGGGCGCGCAACCGTTCTCGGAATTCGTCGATCTGATCGACACCGCAGCCGGCGCGTAGGGCGGCCCACGATGTCGCAGATCGGACTTCTCGGAGCATTTCTCGGCGGGCTGCTGGCACTTCTCAGTCCATGCTCGGCCTTGCTGCTGCCTTCTTTCTTCGCGTACGCCTTCGACGGGGCCGGCAAGCTCGCCGGCCGCACCGGGATCTTCTACCTCGGGCTGGCAGCGGTCTTGGTTCCTCTCGGTGCCGGAGTCGGTGCCATCGGCTCGGCGATCACCCGGTATCGCGAGGTCACCACGATGATCGGCGGTGTGGTCATCATCGTTCTCGGAGTGATGATCATCGTCGGTCGCGGCTTTGCGCTGGGGTCCGCTCAGAGAGCAGCCGCGCGCATCGACGTCTCCTCCACCGGATCGGTGTTCGCCCTCGGCGCGGTCTACGGGCTCGCAGGGTTCTGCTCGGGACCCCTGCTCGGCGCGGTCCTGACCGTTGCCGTCGCCGGCGGTCAGGCCGTATACGGCGGAGTGCTCATGGCACTCTACGCAGCGGGGATGGTGGTACCCCTGTTCGTCCTCGCGCTGGTCTGGGACCGATTCTCGCTCGGATCACGAACGTGGCTGCGCGGCAAGGAAATCAGCATAGGACCGCTGAAAACGCACACGACGTCTCTGATATCGGGGGTGCTTTTCATCGGTATCGGAGTGCTGTTCCTGCTCACGGAGGGCACAGCGAACCTCGGCGGCGTCATGGGGGTCGACAGTCAGTACTCGCTGCAGGTCTGGATCAGCGACGTGGCCGACGCGGTACCGAACACCGCAGTGCTCCTGATCGCAGTGCTGGTGATCATCGCAGTCCTGACGGTGCGCATCGTCCGTGGTCGAGACCGCGACACCGCAGCCGAGTCCTCCGAGCTCGGTGAACGCGAGGACCGAACTCTCTGAGACGGTGTGCCTACGACACTGGAGCGGGGATGTGATGTCAGGTGTAGAGCTGTGACCACCCATCTCGCTGACGTCGAGCGAGATGGAGCACTGCAGCGGGAACCACTTCGACACCCATCAGCAGATCGTCGTCACCGAGCCCTCTGCCCTCCAGACTGTTGCGGCATGCTTTCACCGTGATGGAGGCCGAATCGATCAACGCCCGCATCTCCAGGGAAATATCCGAACACCGCAAGGCCGCATCGAGACCCGGTCCGAAACACACGACTTCGATCGTCACCGGCTCGGTCGCAGCATCGAGAAGATTGTGGATCGCCCGCACCACCACGGTGGGTGTGGTGTTCACGGCGAACACCACACGCAGGGGAGTCAGATGATCGGTCACGTGAAAGTTCCGTTCTTCAGATCACGGTGAGCTGCGGTGCCCCACGGCTGTGCATGGAGAAGAACATCGATGGCCCGACCCTCACCGACAGGGCGGACCAGATGTTCCAGCTCGTGGACCTGCAATCCGCTCGCGGCGCGGGCGAGGTCGTCGATGGCGGGCAGGATCGACGGATCCGGCGGGCCTCCGACTCCGTGAGTGAAGTTCTCGAGCGCATGACCGAGATACAACAGCCGTCCACCCGGTGCGAGCCAACTTCCTGCACCGGCAAGGACGGCAACCAACTCGTCGACCGGTAGATGCAGGAAGCCGATGGCCACCAGATCCACCGGGCCGGGCGGCTCCCAGGCCCGGACGTCGGCGACGGTGTAGTCGATCGACCGGTCCTCCCCGCCGCTGCGTGCGAGTTCGATTGCCACAGAAGAAAAATCGACAGCATTCACCGTCCACCCCGCGTCGCCCAACCATCGAGCGTGGCGCCCGTCCCCGCACCCCAGATCGACCGCCCGGCCAGGGGTCAGCTCCGCAAACCGCGCAGAGAGGGCAGCCGCCGGGGCCGACCCCCACGGATGCTCGACGCTGCTGTACCGAGCATCCCAGTCCGACGAATTCACTGATTCACGCCTTTCCACTGTTGACCACCGCTGACCACCGCAGGGTCGGGCAACCCGACGCTGCGACGAAGCTGTGACTCACTTCACTGTACCCCGGGGGGTAACAGTGTGAACGGGTGCCCTGGTCAGGGCTGCGCGGTCAACCGCAGATAAGGCTTCAAGGTTCGATATCCGGGGAACCGTGTTGTTGCCTCGTCGTCGGAAACGCCCAGTCCGATGATCACGTCTTGACCCGGCTGCCAGTCGGCGGGCGTAGCCACTGGCTGACCGTAGGTCAGTTGCAAGCTGTCGATCGCGCGCAGAATTTCCGTGAAGTTGCGGCCGGTGGACATCGGGTAAGTGAGGATCAGCTGTATCGACTTGTCCGGTGCGATGACGAACACCGAACGTACGGTGGCCGCCGCACTGGCGCTCGGGTGAATCATGTCGTAGAGCTCGGAGACTGCGCGATCGGTGTCTGCGATCATCGGGAAATTCACTGCTGTGCCTTGCGTTTGACCGACATCGCCTTCCCATGCCAGATGCGAATCCACCGAGTCCACAGAGAGGCCGAGTAGCTTGACTCCACGTCGGTCGAACTCAGGTTTCAGCCGCGCTGCCGCACCGAGTTCGGTTGTGCATACGGGCGTGAAGTCACCGGGGTGGGAGAACAGCATTCCCCACGAGTCTCCCAGCCATTCGTGGAAGGAGATCGTTCCTGTGGTGGTGGCGGCGGTGAAATCCGGAGCTGTATCGCCCAATCGAATACTCATCGGTGCGTCCTTTCAATTATCGGTAGATCAAAAATGATCGATCATTTATGATCGTACATGTGAAAGTCCCCTCGAAGTCGACGGATGCTCGGTCAAAGACAGGGCAGGGCGTCACGGTGACCGGTCTGCCCGAACAGATCAAAGATCTGCTGTGGGAACGAATAGCCGATGGCACGTACTCGCCAGGAGATCGGTTGATCGAGACGCGGATCGCTCGTGAGCTTGGCGTGAGCCAAGGTCCCGTCCGTGAAGCTCTTCGGCAGTTGGCCGGAATGGGCCTGGTGGTCTTCGAAGCCCACCGCGGGTGCCGAGTCAGACGGGTCGACCAGGACGAGCTCGATGAGGTGTCAGTGGTGCGCGCAGCACTGGAAGAGACAGCAGCACGACTTGCAGCCGGTCGCGGCATGGCGGTGGACCGCATTGCCGATGAAGTCGACGGTATGCGCTCCGCCGCCGTCGCCGCGAACGGTCGAGCATGGGTCGCGCACGCTATGGCATTCCATCGGCTCATCGTCGCGGCCTCCGGCAACAGCACACTGCTGTCGACGTGGGAGCATCTGTCGATCGAAGGTCGAACCGCTCAACTCGTATTGGCACCAGGATTCGACATGGGTGCCAGCACGGAACAGCACCAAGTAATACTCGAAGCGCTCGGTGCGGGCGATGCAGAAAGGGCCGCTCGGCTGTCCCGCGAACACGAAGAGACCTTCATCCGCGGCGACCCCACGTCAGATTGAGCGGAAGGGCGCGACCACAACGACCGCAGCTGCCTCTGCTCCGCGGCCCGTCACCTATCCGAACGGCATGGCCGGTTCGGTGGATTCGGACGTCAAGCGACGCTATGTGCGATCCACATCCAGCCATAGTGACGGTGTATGAAACCCGTGCTCAGTTATTCGAAAGATCGAACGAACCCGAACCGCGCCCCGGGGGTGACGCGCCCTCTTATCGGAGGATTCCGTAGCACTCGCTCACGCCGCTCACTCTGATTCCGTTTGTCGGTGAGACGGCTGCTGGCTTCGTCAGCGAAATTGTGGACATCACTCTCTAAGCTATGGCGACTTAGTCGACCGTCCAGTGCAGTCCACTTCTGACACAGTGCAGTCGTCTTCTGAAACTGACAACCCAAAAGTTCACCCATGAGGCAGCAGTGTTCCAGAACTCACCGACAGGCTACATATTGAACCATCGGTTTTGGACACGAGTTTCGGAACAGATCTTCGACCAGCTCACAGAAAATTGTCTTCGACGTTTCAAATACGAGCGTTTATGAAACACGGTTCGGTAACGCCGAAAATCGGGACCGATCGACTGCCGAGACCGCCTGGGGACGCTCGAGCTCGCGTGCGAGGTGATGATCCGCGGGCGACAGCAGGATGGCCACGATTATTTGATACTTCGGATAACATGAACGCGATATTCATCCAGAATGTAACGAAGAGGATTCCCTGTGGCCGAAGTATTTATTCGCCAACTTATCGACGATCTCGACCGAAAGCCCATCGACGCCGGATTGGGGCACGAAGTCGCCTTTTCGTATCAGGGTGCCGATTATCGGATTGATTTGCGACCCGCGAATGCCGACAAGATCGAGGCGGTGTTCGCGCCGTATATAAAGGTGGCCGAGAAGGTCTCCTCTGCCGGCAAGGCGCGTGCGAATACTTCGACTGCGATCAAGATGTCGGGGTCTGGTCGATCCGCCGAGCAACTGAAAGCGATCCGGGACTGGGCCGCCAAGAACGGATTCGTCGTTTCCCCGCGCGGAAGGATCAAGGCCGACGTCATCGAGGCTTTTGACGCCGCGCATTGAGGCTTGTGAACAGCATCTTTTCTCACTGACATCAACGAGTGTCGTACTTCTATCCCGTGATTTTTCTCGGTCTCGGTGAAAGAGGGAAAGGTTCAGGCGAGTTCGAGACCGCCTTCGGCGGCGAAGACCAAACGGCCGTCGTCGAGGGCGATCGCCCACCGCTGCACTGGCGCCCAGTCCGCCCCAGGTCAGAGTTGCCGATGACGGTATCGCCGTAGTCTTCGACCACGGTACCGACCTGGGGTTTGGTATCGCCGGCCTGTGATCTGGAGGTCGGGATTACCGTGGCTCGGGACCCGACAGCAATGGGTGCAGTGCGTTGAGCGTCAGAATCGGACATAGGCCTGATTCTGGCAGAGAATCCGACAGGCTCACCGTCGATATCGCCATGGGCGTTTGCCTGTTTCGAATTTGAGACAATCAATCACGCCGCAAACGAGGCTTGAAACTACCAACCAAGGTGTCGACCTGAGTGCGAAATCGTCACGGACCTGCAGGGATGGATGTTGCTGACAGGGCGTCGTGGTAAAGCTCCACAATGACGTGGTTTTTTGTGATCACCGCTTTTATCGGTGTGGTCGTGGTTCTAACTGGAATCACAGGTGTCATTCAAACGATTGCCAATTTTCCGGGGCAAGGATTTTTCGAGTCGGAGGAAAGCTACGCGAAGAAGCAGGTGCAGAAAGTCGCTAACGTGAAATTTTGGTCCGTCGTGTTCCTTGTCGGCTTGGTCATTGCAGGTGGTTCGGCGGCTGTGATCACCCTCTAGACATTTGAGATCCAGTCAGCAGCACGTGTTCTCGCTGCGTTGATGATGTAGTCAACCGATTCCGCTGCGGCGAAGAGGATTGTGGGTCGGAATGGTCAGACGCACAGTGCATCCTACGAGTGGAGAACTCGTAGGATGCACTGATCTAACTGCGTTGGTATTACGCCGCACGGTAGCGTCAGTTCATGGTCATGCTGGGAAGGATGGCAGCGCGCCATTTCGTCCACTATGACTCCTCATCGCGACGTACCAGCACGTGATTTGTGTCCGCGGCACGGCTAAGACAGGTACGGCACCAGCGGCAGGTTGAAGAACCAGTTTGCCAGGCTGACGAAAATCGGCTCGAGCCACGGCCGGATCTGCGGGCCCATCCACCAGTACGGGTCCGGTCTACCAGGAGAGGCGGCCGCGATCCCGCTGCTAAGGAACAGTGCCAGGCCTACCGTGGCGACGACAATCAGTACCCGCGCTCGTGTCACACCGGGGTATCGCCCGGCAGTCCCCTGACCGTTGCCGGCGCACCCGGCAGTGTTCCGAAAGCAGTCTTGGGCTCAATAGGTCGAGAGCGGTATGGACGTCCCAGCGAGCGCCAAAAGTCATAAAGTGTCCCACTTGGGGCATATCTTGACTTTTGGTCTATCGTGAGACAGGTGAACCCTGATGAGCAGCAACAAATCGCACAAGCAAATCTTGCGGCACATGCGATTGCTCGACGTGAGGCGGAAGCATGGACAGCAGTCCGCGATCACATCGCGGACTCAGCTACAAGTTCGTGCCTGGACATGCTCGGTATGTCGCTTCGAGAGACTTCGAAAGAACTCGGCATTCCCCGTAGCACCTTGGCCCGCACGCTACGGAAAGGGCACAATGCTGCGCCCGCAGTAAGCGGTCAGGTCGCAGACCTCAAACGGAAGTACCTCGACTCAGTATGGATCAAGGTCGGCCGGCACCAGGCGGCATCGCCTGAGGCGCAATACGAGGCGGGATTCATCGACGAGTTTGAACGCGATGAACTTCTTGACGGGTTGCTCCGCGCGCAGATTCCGATCGACACGCAGATTCGAGATGCCGTCCGCAGGTTTCCTGGGATCGATAACCTGGACCTTTCTCGAATGATCGTGATGGGTGTCCAAGAGGGATCCGTACCGGACTTGCGTGAGCGCGCCGAAGACGCGGAATGCATGATCGACGGAGCTCGACGGTGGTGGCCGAGCAAGATCGTAAGCAACTTACGGCCGGGCGACGAAGTACCTCGCTACCTCGGCCAGTTTGAGAGTGCCGAAACTTACGAATGGGTGACCATCGAATCCGTCAGCCCTGTGGGGGTTTTCGGCGATCGGTGCGACGTACAATTGCGACTCGCGGACGGCGAACTATCACCTTGGCTTGGCTGCCCTCACGACGAACGCCAACCCGTTCGGACCCAGCGAGTCTAGGTCATTTTCGGGACACGGAAAATTGGCGGAATCGCTAGCGTGCAGTGGTCTTCTGAAACTGACAGACGCCGAAAATTCGGCGTGATCGAGTGCGGAGCCCGCGATCACGTCCGAGATGGTCTGGGCGGTGTTCGAGCCGGATCGGTGAGTACGCACTCAAGAAATTGAGTGTTATACGAAAGGTTGCACCACTAAGTGGTGCAACCTTTCGCAGTCCTATCGGGTAGATAGCTTGCGATGAGATGTTTTGAACCCGGCGATTCGCTCTTAGTTCAATTCTCTTCGAAGCCAGACTGGTCGAATTTAAGCGTGCGTGCATTTTCGGAAACAGTGCGGATCCTGCTCTCGTCGAAACCGGGATTGTTACTGGCTTCGATTTCGATTCGCACGGTGAGGGCGGTGTTCGGATCAGCACGCAGGTGGGCTAGCACTTCGTCAGCAATATTCTTGAAGTCGAGTGCGATCTTGTCGGCATTGAGGGTTTTGACACCGTAGAAACGTGTCTTGGTTTTGGCATCGGGGAAGACGATGTCGAGCCGCGGTGGTTTCTTGGTCGACGACGAGCCTTCTTCCGTCTGCTTTGATTCTTCGCCGTCCTGCTCCACCGGAGCCGAAGACTCGGCGTCGTGTTGTTTGGTAGCAATGTCGGGGCGAACGAGTAGCAGGGAGTCGGTAGCTGCGGGGGCGGCGCCTTTGTCGTCGGGAATCCACAGTCCGATGTAGCGGGCGTTGGTCTCGTCGTAGCCGGTAGCCAGGGCGAAGGCGTCGGTTTGCCAGATCATTGGCAGGTCGATGATGCCTTCGTCTAATACGCCTCGGTCGCGGAGTCGAGGCATGTAGGGGTATTGGCTGTAGAGGCTCCAAAGGGTACCGAGGGAGACGTGACCGTCTTTCCAGATCTGGGGGACTTTGCTGATGGCTAGGCGAATGGTGGCGGCGGCTTGTCGGGTGGAGAGGTCGCCGTCGTTGCAGAGTCGGCGTGAGGCCCGCTCGGCCAGCGAGGTGGACTGACCCTCGACCTTGACCTCGCGAATCAGGAACGGAGCGCCGGGATCAGGTTGGGCGGGGACAAGTGCCCAGGTGAAGGTCTGCAACAGCCGCGATGTAACGGTCTGATCGGCCTGGGCTTGCTTCTGTGCAGCCTGGTTCTTCTGGTTCTGGGTCAGGTCCAGGTCGGCCCCATCACTGAGGACATGGCTCCAGCCGAGGTAGTCGCGGGTGGCGTGGTCGAGTTCCTCGAGTCGAGCTTCGTCGGCAGCCAGGAAGATGAGCATGTTGCGGTGGGTCCGGTTTGCGCTGCCGCGCTGCTCGGTGGCCTTACGGGCGAACTCCTTGGCAGCGGACTCGGTGCCGCGTTTGTGGGACACCTTGGGGTGCAAGATGACCAACCGGGCTTCATCGACATCGGGGATGTCCGCGTTGGATTCGGGGCTGACGTGCACGCCGGCGAAGTCCGCCCTGGTGCGGCTTTGCCCCTGCAACCTGCGGGCGATCTCGGCCCACACATCTTCCTTGTGAAGCCGCTCGGCCTGATCCTTCGCAGTCCGGCTGATATTCGCCTGCAAGTCGTACCAATATTTCCCGGAGCCCGAGTAGAAGTACGTCGCCCGGTCGCCGAGTTGAGTCAGGGCCGCGTGGAAGTTCCCTGGCACATCGCCGGGGACGGCGGTACCGAGGAATACCCGCTGGGTGCCGATGCCCTTGCTGGCCGCGCCGGGCGCGACAGTCGGCGCCGCACCGAAGAACACGGTGCGGGCGAGACGCTTGGTCAGCGACCGCTGCCCGAATAGGGGCTTCTCCTTGTCTATTCGTGCCGGTTCGGAGTTAGTTCCATCGACATCGGCGTCGATGATTGCCTTCCAGGAATCCTGAAGGTACTGCGTCAGCTCGGAGTTCACATTCGCGGTCGCCAGTGGGATCGAACCGGGCATGATGAGCGGCGAGGCATCCTCACCGGTCCACAGTGCGTGAATCACCGTCGACATCAAGCGCAGTACGCCGCGGGTGCGCTGGAACCGCTCTAGCGACGACCACTCCTCGTAAAGCGTGTCGAACAGTTCTGGATGAATCGGGTAAGTCTGCTTGATTCGGTCTTCGTACGCCGAGTCCCGGGCTTCGCGAGGGAAGTCGTCGGTGTACTTGCGGTACATCTCGACATACGCCCGCGCTGACGCACCGATCGCGGCCAGTGCTGCGGCGTCCGGCTGGGTGAACAGGCGCTGTTTGACGATGTGATAAGCCTCGTCCGAGGAGGCCGGGCGCCACTGATCGGCTATCCGCCGCACGACATTTTGGAGTCGCTTGAGTGCCTCCAGGCCGTGGGCACCACCGACTTCCTCGGCGTTACCAGCGACGGTGTTGTTCGCGTCGTCGCCCGTTTCTGAGGCAGGGATGGAGATCGCCAGCAGCACACCCGGGGTTCCTTTTACAGCCTCCGTCAAAGATTGAGCGAAGGTGAACTGGTCGTCGAACGTGCCGCCCGCCAGATCGTCTCGCCCCACGAGGGAGCGGGCATAGGCCACCCACTCGTCGATCAGGATCACCGCTGGCGAGTATGCCGCCAATAGGTCGTGCAGGGCTTGTCCCGGCGGTGTTCGGTCGGCGTCTGCTTTCGCTACCAGCGCATAGCCTTCCGTGCCGCCGAGTTGCCACGCCAGCTCACCCCACACCGTGTTCACCTGGGTGCCGTCTAGCTTTGCGGCACCGGAAGGGCTCAGGTGGTTACCGACGATAGCGACCCGGTTAATCTTGTCGCCGGTGTAACCGCTGCTGTTCATTAGCTCTTGGGTCTCCTGCGGGAACTGGCCCACCGGCAGTCCCGCCGCAATGTGCCAGAGCGACAACATTGAATGGGTCTTGCCGCCACCGAAGTTGGTCTGCAGGTTGATGACCGGTGAGGCATTACCGTCGCCCGAAATGCGACGCACCGCCCGCCCGATCAGATCGCGCAGTCCCTCGGTGAGAAAGGTTCGTTTGAAGAACTCCACCGGGTCGGCATAGTCGGCGTCTACCTCGCCGCCGTTGGCGACCTTGAAGAGGTCAGCGGCGAACTCGGAGGCGTGGAAGTTGCCCGTAGCCACGTCCTCGTGGGGAGGCAGGACCTCGCGCCACGGCTTGAGCCCCGTGGCTTCGGGGTTGTCGACGGCCGACTTGAGTACCTTCTTGTCGGCCTTGTCAGAGGTGACACGGCGTAGGTTCAGTCGGATGCTCGTGACCTGCTCGGCCTCAGCGGCCGCGCCGATCAGTTTGAGCAGGCGTTCACCGGTATCCAGTGCACGGTAAGCGTCGTCGTCGCTGAAGGAGCCATTGTGCGCCCATGTGTTGCGCACTTCGCGTAACTCGTTGGCGAAGGTCTCTCCTGCCCGGCCGATCGCTTGGCTGAACGGATACCAACGAGGTTGGTAGTTGGCGGTGATGTTGCTCTCGGTCAGCATTCGGAATTGAACTTGGGGGTCGAGGGGGTCGTACGACTTGCCTGCCGGTGCCCCATTCTTCAAGTCCTTGCCTCGCACCAGCTTGACCCAATCCGCGCCCAGCGCCGGATCGACCTGCCCGACTACCAAGGATATGAAGTCGTCGAGAGCGGGCGCCAGCACCTGGAACATTTGATCGATCCGGTCACGGTTACTCACTGCCATGTCAGTTCAGCTCCCGCTCGAAGTCGAAGGCACCCTGCGTGGCAGGCACCTTCTTAGGAGTGCGGGCGACTTCAAGAATTTCGGACCAGCTCGTCACCAGGGTATTGAAGCTCAGAGCGTCTTTCGTCCAGCCATTGCCCTCCGCGATGCGGAATAATAGATGAGCCAATTCCTTCACGAGGTCGGCGTCAATCGCACCGTCGGGGCGGACCAGGGCTTTCTGTAGGAATCCGCCAGCCGGTTCGATACCGTCGCGCTCTAGCACCTTGATCAGATGGTGAAGTGCTTCCCAGTTGCTGATGTGGGAATCCTTCAGTACGTCGTACTCCGACGACAGGTCACTTGGTTTGACAAGCCGGACATTGCCTGCTCGAGAAGACAGAATTCCGTCTCTGGCTACTACATCAACACTCGTGTTTCGTGCACGAGCCAAGCTGTCGGCATCGCCAAACTTGCCAACTCCATAGCCGGTATGGCGATACCAAGCAACGGCGAATCTTGACGTGGAGTCAAAGTTCCCCTCCTGTTCGTTCAATACTGCGTCGAGAACCTCGTTTATCCTCCCAAGGGCCGATCGAACCTTCATTCGAGTGCCATCGCTCTCTAGTACGGAGCCATATCTGCTGAATACCGCCATTCCGGGCCCGATCGCAGCCTGAGGTAGATCGACCGGAGCGACATCGCCTTGCTGGAGTTTGCGCAAGGCGTCGGGTAGTTCCTGCTCAAGCGCGGCGATGAATCCTCGACGGTCTGTCACAGCATCTGTCGCCTCGCGGCGTCGAACAGCCAGAACGACGGACGAGGCGAGTGCGTTCCTACCAAGCTCTCGAAGCCCCCCACTAAGTTCGGTACGGACCGGCCAGGTTGCGGTTACTTGACCTCCAGCGTCGATCAACGCTTGAAGCATTGTCTCCCAGCCGGTAGAGGCGGTTCCGAGATCATCAGTCTCTGACTGTTTGAAGGCATAGTAGATAGACATCGGAAACGCACTATGTTGTGCGGCGAGGGCTGAATCGAAAACTTCGCGCAGGCCTTGCTCGAAAAACTGCGCTGCTGCGGCTGCATTCTCATGGCGGGCTGGCTCCGCAATGAGTTCCTCGGCTTTCGGAGTTACTCGAGTCCCATAAAGGTCCGGTATGTAGTCGCGAAGAACCTGTCTATGCCATAGATAGAAGAAATCGGATAGATCTGCATAGGGGACGTTGTCGTAGTAAGGAGGATCAGTGCTGATCACCAGGGGTCCAGCGGGGATATCGACTGCGTTTCTCTGAGTCGCAGATCCTTTACCTTTTGCTGGAACTCGCTCAAGCGCCTTAACGAGGTAGTCGAGTTGGCCCTCAATGTTGCCTGAAGACGCTGAAAAGGGATTCGACTCGGCATACACCCAGATCATCGGCATGGCATTGCGTGCGAAGACTTGCTCGACAGTCTCTCGACCAGGATGCCAAAAACTCTGGCTGGAAGCGCGGTTGGCCACTCGTCCCACGAAGAGTGCTAAGTAGGCTGCAAGTGCATTTGCGTAGGCCGTATCTCCCGATTCCTGGAGAACGAGTTCCCGCGCCTCGCGTGCTAGTCGGACGAGTTCCATGAGTAACGATTGTTGGCGTGCAGTGTAGAAGTCACTTTGCGAGGTCAGGCCGTAAGCTTGGATGCGAAAGCCGAGTGCCTTCGTCGGTAGTGGGACCTCAGGGAAGTCATCAGGCGGGAAGACATCGGCCGCCTCGACAGCCACGTGATCAGGTTCCTCGTAGCTCCGGCTGCGATGGCCTTCGGCGACAGTGCACAGCAGATGACGTCCGAGGCGCTTCGCCTTCCCCTCAGACCGCACATAGTCAAGCGGGATGAGGGAATCGCAAGCGAGGCAACGTGCACCGGTTCGGCCAACAGTTCCGGGTATCGATGCAAGCTGTCTGGACACTGAGTAGCGAACCACACCATCGACGACGGAGGGCACGATTTGCGCCTCTTTGTCTTTGCGCGTGCAAACGGTGAAAGAGTTCACGAGCGGTGTCTCGATACCGCAGGCGGGGTTTGGGCACGTGACAGCTCGCGCCCATATCCATGCAATCGGAGTCTTGCCCTTAGCCGACGGGTAGTGCAAAGCCAGTCGTCGCTGAGCCTCGTTGCGCATCCATAGGCCGTAGGCGCGAACGTCCGCCGCAAGTCCTTCTGCACCACGCCAATTTCTGATCTGAGACTCCGCCAGCCCCGGAAACACTGGTGGTCTGCCTGAGAAGACAGCAGGGAACTCGATCAGAGCCTTGTTGATGAGAACAGGAACCGGGTTAAGGTCAGAGGCCAATGCCTCAAGTCCAAGTCGCTGTGCTTCCAATGGGATTGTCCCGCCGCCAGCGAAAGGATCAAGTACCGGTGGAAGCGTACTGCCTGCCGACTTTATTATTTCGGCGCGAGCCTCCTCAAACAATCCTTCATCGCGGATGTTCTCCCAAACGACGAGCCGCTCAATCAACTTGTGAAGTCGCTCTCGCTCTTTTCGCTGTAGCTCCTCGGTCGGGAATTCCTCTGGCAGTGAGGAGGGGTCATCGACAAGTTGGGCGAATAGGATTGCACGCGCAGCAGCCAAGGGTCGACGTGCCCACCACAGGTGCAGTGTCGATGGGTGGCCGTGACGGATCGACTTTTCGCGGGCAGACTCCCGATTGATCGCCGCTAGAGGTAGCGCTACCTCGATTAATTTGCGCTTCGTCACTTGTTTCCTCGACCTCTCGCAGCCCGACCTTTCGGTTGGGCAAAGTGCCACGGATGTGGCACCAACTTTTCTTTCTAACCTAGTGGTGCTCCTCAGCGAAGCGGCCTGTGCCCTCTGCAACGCATCAGAATGGCCTCTTGCCTTTAGCCCACATCTTGTCCCAGCTACCCCGAATCCCTGTGGCGTCGAAATCGCCGAGGTCGGTGGAAGCGAAGGGGTCGTCGAGGTAGCGAACCTCGTCGAACTGTGCGCCGCGGGGGTCGACGCGGACGAGAGTGAGCCTGTAGCGCGGGACAGCGTTTTTGCCGGTCATGACCTCGTTGTGGGTGACGAAGAAGTCCTTGGCGCCGTCGAGCCGTGCCTTGACCTCGATGCGGTAGGTGTCGCCGTTGGGGGCGGTGGAGAGAATGTCGAAGCCTTTGTTGTTGAAGGCCTGCTCGACTGGCTGTCGGCCGACCTTCTGCTCGCATGCCAGGACGAGGTCGACGCCGCGGCGTTCGACTTCTTTGGTTTCCTTGGCGTGGATCGGTGCGGTAGCGGGCAGGTCCGCGTCGTCGATCATCCCGATAGGCAGTACGAGGGCTGCGGTCAGGATGAGCGGCGGTTTGGTGGACATGAGGGCTTGTTGGTCGAGCAGTTCCAGGCGTAGGCGGAGGCGGTGGTCGAGCTCGACGGCCTTGCGGTTCAGGCTTTCTGACGACTCCTTGGCCTTGTCGCCGGCTTGTTCCTTCTCTGCTGCGACGGCGGCATCGAGGAGGAGTCTTTCGGTCTCGCTTTGGAGGCGTGTGGTGACGAGTTCGCGGGTCTTGTGCAGTTCAGCTGCCCGCTGGGGTTGGACCTCGGCGAGATACTCGGGGAGCTGATGGGAGATGATCCAGCTCGCCGCTTTGTCTTCCGCGTCGGCCAGCCACGGGAGCGAGCGGGCCGCGGTGACAGCCGGCACGTCAGGGGCCGCCACACAATCCAGATACGGTGCCGGTCCGGCAGGGGTGACGGCGCCGTAGTGATCGACAAAGGCGTAGCCGAAGCGGCGGGCCACCGAGGCCCCGGTCGCGTCGGCGACTTCCTCGGTCACTCCGACGAGCAGTTGCGGTTCCTCCAGCGTGGAGGACACCAGAACGGTGCCGGCGGTGAGAGTGCCCCCGAACTGTCGCAGTGCTTCGTCCATCACGGCGTCGTGCAGCGGATGGCCGGGGGCGAGCAGATCGGCGCGGGCGAGGTCATCGTGTTGGACGTGGGGCAGATCGAAAGCCACCCGGTCATAGCGGGTTGCGATGGGTCCGTGCTTGCTGGCGCGAAGGTGGGCGGGCACGTTGGGGATCTCGTAGCGGCCCTTTTCCCGTTTCGCGATGCGGCCACCGAGCCGGGTGAAGGCGGCCTTGAACGCCAGCTCGATGTAATGCGGCTGCAGGCGACGGGCGCGGGCATCGTCCATCGCAGCTCGGAGCGCGGCGAGGTCGGAGTCGGCGAGATGCTCGGAAGCGAGGGCGCGTTCGTCGAGCAGCTCCTTGAGCCCGTCGCCGACCGAGCGGTCGATGACCTCGTGCATCTTGGCTTTCACCTCCGGCAACTCGCCGTACTGGATGGCATTCATCAAAAGATCGCGCAGGGGAGTATCCGCGAACGCCTCACCCAGCACATCGAAGACCTTGCCGCCATAAGCTTTTCGCTGCTCCTCGATCTTGCCGAGCAGCCTGGTAAAGACTTCACCTTCGCGGGTGTTAGCTGCGACGAGGTTCCACAGCCGGCAGACCTCTTCTTGCCCGATGCGATGGATGCGGCCGAAGCGCTGCTCGATGCGGTTCGGATTCCACGGCAGGTCGTAGTTGACCATCAGGTGCGCCGCCTGCAGGTTGAGACCTTCCCCCGCCGCATCCGTGGCGAGCAGGATCTGGCAGGCGTGGTTCTTGGTGAATTCTTCGGTGATCTGGCGGCGTTCACCGCGGCGCACGCCGCCATGGATGGCTTTGACCGTGTCGGGGCGGCCGAGGAGGGAACCGATCCGAGCTCGGAGGTAGTCGAGGGTGTCGCGGTGTTCGGTGAAAATGATGAACTTGCGGGGCCACCCGTTGCGGTCGGTGGTGAGAGCATGGTCCTGCAAGATCGTGGACAGTTCGGTCCACTTGCGGTCGGTGCCGGCGTCGCGAACTTGTTTGGCGAGCCGTGTCAGGTCAGCGAGTTCGAGGAGTTCGGTGTTGAGTTCCTCCACGGTCTGCGCGGCTGTCGCGGCGTCGAGGAGTTCTTCTTCGAATTCTTCGATCTCGGCGGCGTTGTAGTCGTCGGTGTCGAGGTCGGCCAGATCGAGGCTCGGTTCCGTCTCGGTGTAGGTGCCGTTGAGGATGTCCTGTTTCTTACGTTCGAGTCGTTCGGTGCGGCGAACGAGGCTTTTGTAGATCGCTTCGGGGCTGGAGGCGAGCCGGCGTTGGAGGACGGTGAGGGCGAACCCGACGGTGTTCTTTCGCTTTCCGCCGACGCGTTCGGCGCGGTTCATCCCTTCGCGGACATAGGAGGTGACTTGTTCGTAGAGGTCGTACTCGAGCGCGGTCAGCTCGTACGGGACGGTCTCGGCGATGCGCTCGGGAAAGAGTTTCTTGCCTTCGAAGGTGAGTAGGTCTTCTTTGACCATGCGGCGCATGATGCCGCTGGTGTCGGCGGTGACTTTGTACTTGCCCTCGAACCGGTCTTTGTCGAGCAGGGTGAGGAACAGTTGAAAGTCCTCTTCCTTCCCCGAGTGCGGGGTCGCCGTCATCAACAGCAAGTGACGGGTTATCTCGCCGAGTGCTTCACCCAGCAGGAACCTTTTGGTTTTGTTCAACTTCCCGCCGAAATAGTGGGCGCCCATGCGGTGCGCCTCGTCGACGATCACCAGGTCCCATTCGGTTTCCCCGAGCTGATTCTGCAGCTGCTCGTTGCGGGAAAGTTGGTCCATGCGAGCGATCAACAGCGGGTTGGAGTCGAAGACGTTGAGATTGATGTTGGCGTCGATCAACTGGTTCGTCAGTAGGTCGAACCGGAGCCCGAACTTGAAGAACAATTCGTCCTGCCACTGCTCGACGAGGCCGCCCGGAGCGACGATCAGACATTTGCGAACGTCATCACGCAGGATCAGCTCCTTGATGTAGAGCCCGGCCATGATCGTCTTGCCGGCACCCGGATCGTCGGCGAGGAGAAACCGTAGCGGAGTGCGCGGAAGTAGCTCCCCGTAGACCGCTCTGATCTGGTGAGGAAGCGGTTGGACGTCGCTGGTCGCGACGGCGAGCATCGGGTCGAACAAGCCGGCGAGGCCGATGCGCTGCGCTTCGGCGACGAGCTTGAAGTCCGAGGCCGGCGCATCGAAAGGGCGGCTGCCGGTCTGCGCGATGTCGAGCTGAGCTTCGTTCTTCCGGAAAATGACTTGTTGACCGAGCCCCCCGACGGTCGTCTTGTAGGTCAGCTCGAGAGCGTCGCTGCCATGCCACTGCACGGCGATGACGGTGACTACCTCGGCGGGGATGAGCCCGTTGATGCGTAATCCCGGCTTCAGTTCCTCGAGCTGCACGTTGAACCTCCTGGTCGACAGTCGGCCAACGCTAGCGGAGGGATCCGACACAGCATGTCCGCGGCCGTGATCTCCGCGGCCGGGCTAATCTTCTCAGCAACCACCACCCAGTGATCAGGCAGATGGAACAACACGACCAACAACGAGTACGCGTAATCACCGACGAGGTAACCGGCTGGGTCAACCAGGCGAACTCCGTCACGGAGCGACGCGCGAAAATCGAGCAAGCCGCTACCGACGCCATCGCTACGCTGCGCCGTTCCGTCGTGGACATCCGGCGGAACGGAAGCGCGATTTGGCGGATGATCCCGCTACGGCAGACGGATAGTGCCTTGCTCGGAGAGATAGCGCGGCAGTCGCGATTGATTCCATTAACGTCCGCCGACAAGTTAGCTCTCAAGCGACTCCAAGGTGAAGCCGCTACCGCGACGCAGGACGTCCATCTCACCTTCGGGATGCGCCGGTTCTTCCGCGGCGGTAAGAAGCGCGACACCGGCCGTGCCGCTGCCGATTTCCTGGTGGAGTTCCACGAGAAATCGACCAGCGCAGGGCTACATACTCTTCTTGATCGACTCGACAGCCAGTCGGTCGTGGTGGACCAGATCGACCTTTCCGATGCCTTGGCCGAGCGGGTCGGATTGCGTTCACACCTCAAAGACTTCGGCTCGAAAGCCGAAGTCGTACCGGTTACCGGCTTCGTCGGTCTCCCCAAGGCCATCACGACCATCGAGCGAGCACTCAAGGACGAGGCTCAGTCCCGCAGCAATGCCGTGAACGCCGGAAACGAAGTCCGACGCGCCGAAACCCGCGCCCTCCTCACGGAAATGTCGGTCGAACGACTCAAAGAGGCCACCCGCGACAGGCTTCGCTTCGGGCCACTCACCGACGCAGGCATCACGACAGTCCAGTCGGTGTTGGAACTGGGAGACCGCCTTCAACAGGTGCCCGGGATTGGAGCAACGACCGCCACCCGCATACGCGGTGCCGCTCAGACGCTCTGGCAGACAACGTACGACGAGATGCCAACGCGGATCGACATCAAGAACCGAACAAGTCACACCACCGAGCTCCTACGCTGTCTGTCCGCGTGGGACGCCGTCAGAAAGACAAAAGGGGCCACGGCCGACCTCGCTCGCGTGGAAGAACTCACCCCCCTCGCCCGAGCCTTGGACTGGAAGGTCACCCACGTCGCTGTCTTCCGCAATAAAACCGAGCCTTTGTCCGGGCTGTACGACGACGTCGCAACGGTAATTCGACGCGCCCACATCATTTCCGAGACAAGCAGTCCTAAAGGGACAGGGGCAGTCGACCCGTGGGACGACTTCCTCACGAGGCCGGCCGACTACTTTGCCTTACTCGCCGAACTCGGCTTCATCACCGAAGATGAGGAAAAGGCTCACGGCGACCTCTCCGGCGACATCATCGAGGCAGTCCGGGCCCTGGAACTGGACACGGAGCACCTTGCCGCTTCCCTGCGCGGCTACCAGAGTTTCGGGGCACGGTTCGCCCTCGTCCAACGGAAAGTCATCATCGGAGACGAGATGGGCCTCGGAAAAACCGTCGAAGCTCTCGCCGTACTCGCCCACCTGCGAGCGAAAGGCTCTCACCACACCCTGGTGATCTGCCCCGCCGCAGTCGTGACCAACTGGATCCGAGAAGTCTCGTCCAAGTCCGGCCTGCGTCCCCACCGTGTCCACGGCCCCGGGCGAGAGAGCGCCGCTCAGAACTGGCGTCGCAACGGCGGTGTCGCCGTGACAACATTCGAGACTCTTGCATGGTTCGAAAACCAGACCAGCACAGTCTCCGAGGTGGGTTGCGTCGTGGTAGACGAGGCGCACTACATCAAGAACCCCGACGCGCAGCGCACCCAACGCACCACCCGACTACTCGACTCGGTAGAGCGGGCGATCCTTTTGACCGGCACACCGCTGGAGAACCGCATCGACGAGTTCCGCAACCTTGTCGGCTACCTCCGGCCAGACCTCGTGGTCGATGCCACTGAACTGTCTCCCCGCCTGTTCCGGAAGCAAGTCGCCCCGGCCTACCTCCGCCGGAATCAGGAGGACGTGCTCACCGAGCTGCCGGACCTGGTCGAAGTCGAGGAATGGCTACCATTCTCGACCGCTGATGCCAGTGCCTACCGGGACGCCGTGGCGGCAGGAAACTTCATGGCAATGCGCCAAGCCGCCATGTCCCAGGGCAAGCGATCGCAAAAGATGGAACGGCTCCTCGAGATCGTCGCGGAAGCCGAGGAAAACGGCCGCCGAGTGATCGTCTTCTCCCACTTCCGCGGAGTGCTCGAACAAATTGTTCGCGCGTTGCCGGGCAAGGTATTCGGGCCGTTGACCGGGTCCGTCCCCGCAGCGACGCGGCAGACAATGGTCGATCAGTTCTCCGCCGCTGGTCACGGCGCCGCGCTGGTGTCACAGATCGTGGCCGGCGGTGTAGGCCTGAACATTCAAGCAGCATCGGTGGTGGTGATCTGCGAGCCGCAACTCAAACCGACCACCGAATGGCAGGCCATCGCGCGAGCACGTCGCATGGGACAGCTGGAATCTGTTCAAGTTCACCGGCTTCTCACCGAAGAAGGGGTTGACCCGCGCATCACCGAAATCCTGGCCAAAAAGCGTGAAGTGTTCGACGAATTCGCCCGCGTCAGCGATACCGCTCAAAGCGCGCCCGAAGCGTACGACATCTCCGAAGCCGAGCTTGCGCGTGATGTCATCGCGGCTGAGCGTGAACGCTTATTCTCCGCTCCGCCGGTCGATAACCCAGGTGGCTAATACTCGGGGGGAGCTCGCCAAAAGATTCAGCACAACTATTTATTCATCGAACGAAGCCACCATTTCGTTGAAGCCACTGCAGTGCTGCAAGTGGAGAGGCCGGGATCGTCGTATTGACTGGCGTCGGTGACGCTGGTTCGGGGGTCGTCGCACCGAACTTATTCCACGGAAATTTGTCGAACAGTTCGGTGTAGTGACTGTTATTGAGCTCAATTTCATTCCCACGATCGAACCACTGCAGTACGCTGCACTTGCTGCGATCTGCCTCAGTGACCTGGGCTTTGTGGTGAATTATGTCGTTCCGAATCAGCCGAAGATCTCCGAAATAGCCGACCTTTACCTGGTCTGCCTTCTTCTCCAACAGTACCGCCAACCGATGTCGGTAATCCCCGTCCCACTCTTCGTAGAACGACGGTATCCACGCACGGTTGAACCAGCGAAAGATCTCGGTTCCAGGCCCAAAGGTCGTGAGCTGGTTGTCGATCTGTTCAGTCGTCAGCGTCGGTTCGACAACCAGTTGGACACCGTCTCTGTGGGCAAAATCCAAGTAGATTGGCCGATGGCGACTCACCGAGTAGGACTGACGAACTTTTAGAAGGGCCATGACTGCTCCACCTGACGGCGCCAGCCGAGCCATCATCACGTGTCGGCGTAATGACTCGAAAACGGCTTCTGCGAGTTGCTGCGCGTCTTCCATGCACCAATCCTGCAGGAAGGCACCGACACGAATTTCCCCTAAGCGAGCGGATTGTCGGTGAGTGTTTTCTGTCCGGCCGCCGGTGCAGGTCAGCAAAATTTGGCCGTACGAAACAGGTGGGTATCGAAACGTGAACCCAGAAACACTGAATTTTCATAATGCCTGTCGAAAATCGATCGGTATTCGACGCTTCCGTGAAGCACGTATACCCCCAGCTCGTACTGAGGGTGAGGTGTCGAGAACTCGTGTCGGAAATCTATGGCGAATAAACCGTTGGCCTTACCTTTTCGACACGCGTTTTTCAGGCTGCCTCACCAGGCGATGACGATGGCGGTGAGGGCGCAGTCGAGAATGAAGGAAGTTTCGACTGATGTGCCGAGTCGTTCGTGCAGCTTTGGTCGGTGGGTGCGAGGCGATGCTGGGGTCATGTGGTGGTGGCGGGTTGGATCATGGCTTCGAGCCTGGTGAGTCGTTCTTCGAGAACACCGGTGATAGCGAGCAGTCCGAGCACGGTCGGTTCGGTGATGTCGCTGCCTTGTTGCGCGTGTTTGAGCAGCGTCGTGCGCAGGAGTGAACACATGGGGGCGTCGTCGCTGATGGGGAGTTGCTCGAGTTTGGCGGTTAGACGCTCGTCGGGGGAGGCCATGAGTAGCTCCTGCACGGGTGGATTATGCAGGCCGAACGAAAGCGGCGACTGCCTGCGCGGCGGTAACGGGGTGGTGCGCTGGAACCGAGGCGGAAAGCAGCGCACCACGGTGTGTGATGTTACTGCGTCATTGCTGGCCGGTCGGTACGCGGGAGGTAAGTGACGGCGCACCCAGGGGTGGCGATCAACTAACTCGGTACCGGTTCACCTGTAGGCGGCGAGACACTCCCTTCGGTAGTTCAATTCTCGAGTAGCTGTAACTGTGCGAAGACTGGTAACCAGGGTGGGTGACACGTAAATTTTCGGAGGCGGCATCACCCGGTCCCCAACGGGTATGGCGAACGCTCCGCCGGTAGCCACCCCTGGTCTATCGGCGGGCGAGCCGTCCCGCAGGTTTCGGCGCGAAGACTGCGTTTTTCGCTGCGCCGGCGGTCATCGTGGGTTGGGGATGCGCCACAGGCGCGGGGTGTCGCCGTCTTCGCGATGTTGGCGAGGGCCCGGATTCCGTCGGCATCCTGGGCGAGGATGTCCGCGAAGTGCTGTCTGTGGGTGTCGTCGAGTCCGTCGGGCAGGTTCGCACCTTTGGTGATGGATGTTGCGGCCCCGTCGAGGTAGCGGGCGATGCGCAGGAGCAGTGGGCGTGGGGTGGGGACGAGGAAAGCACCCGCGTCGGCGGTGATCATGCCGAGAGTCGACAGCAGAGACAGGCCGGCGACGGCTTCTTTGTCGTCGAGGTTGATGTGCGCAACTTTCAAAGCTTCGGCCAGCGCCGCGGTGGTCAACCCGACGGCGGCAACGGGCATGGAGACGGCGCGCTCGAATTCGATCAGATCTACGCCGGGGGCCTCGTCGGAGAGGGACACAGCGAGGGACTGCGCGAACGCGAGGAGACGTTCGTCGGTGAAGTCTCGCTGTGCGGTCTGGCGGGTGACTCTCATGAGCGCCGCGTACTCGGAGACTTTGTCGTCGAGGATATTCCGGGCTTCGGCGTCGGTGATCGTGAGCCCGAGATCGAGCAGGGCGGCCCGGAATTCGGTAGATCGGGCGTGGAGCCAGGTGGGCCGAGGACTCATCGCTGCTCCTGTGTGTGGCTTTGGTTGTTCAGGTGAGCTTAGATCGGCCGAACTGTGGGAGGGACGTGGCCGCTGTAAGTCGCAGGCCGGTGGCGGATCAGCGGAACCGGGTGCGCTACATCCCTTTTCCGCGTCGTCTCTAGTTCCGAGACGGTGACGGATAGGGGTTCGCCGGGATGTCGTCACACACTTTCCGTCGAGCTGCTCCCTGATCGTGCGCCCGACCCTCCCAGGTTGGGTGTACTCGACCCGCCTGGCTGGTACTGACGACCAGTCGGGCGGGTCACCACGGAGAGGTCCACGCCGCAATCGGCTGATAACAGCTCCGGCGCTGAGCCACTACCGGCGATAGGGGCCGTGGGTGCTCCACCCAGGCATATGGGGTTGTAGTTCGTCATGACTGCAGGATGTGGTGCGGAGGAGGCGTAGAGGTCCGTATATGGGGTCGATGCGCTCGGCATGTTCCTGAATCCAGGCGGCCCATTTTCGTGCCTCCTCACCGTTCTCGTCGTCGAGTTGTTCGGCCCGTTCTGCCACTTCCTCGGCGTAGGTACGCATCGCTGCGGCGGACTGCCGGCGGTCCAGTTCGTCGCGGAGCCGGTCGGCGTTGCGTTCGTAGCTGAGTTTCGTGAACGCCTCCTGCTTGACTTCCTCCCATCGCGTTTCGCGGATCTCGGAGCGTCGTACTTCCTCCTGACGTGACCAGTCGGCTTCGGCTTCAGCGATCTCGAGTTTGCGGACAAGGGTCGGTAATTGTTCTTCGATCGTGGCGGTGTCGGTATCTTGGAGCGAAGCGATGACCTGGTCTTCCCAGGTTTTGGTGAGCGTCACTTCCAGCTTTCCGGATGCTTGGAAATACTTGTTCGCCGTCGTTCTCTCAGCTCGGGTGTAGTAGTCAGTCTCGGTCGTATACGCCTGCACGTGGCGTCGTCCTCCGCGTTGGTCGAGTTCGCGGATCGTGACGACAAGTTCCCTCGACGGAAACCGGAGTGTCAGATCGGGGCCGGACTCACCCCGCCCCCGGTGTGGCACCTTCGTCGGAACCGTCCAACCGAGCTCAGTTGCCGCTGTCACGAGGGCCTGCAGGAAACGCGCAGCGCGAGCGATCTGTGCTTTGGAGACCAATGCCTTCTTGTCCTGAAATGCAGCAACGGTGGGGTGGGGGTTTCGAAGCTGACGGGGCACGGAGAACTCGCGCACGGCAGTCAACACCTCGAAATCTGGCTCCAGGTAGACGGTCACGCCCAGGACAGGGTCCATGCGCGTTGGTTCCTGGGCCATACGCTGCCCGTCGGGCAGCAGACGCGATTGTGACGCGAGAGAGTTCTGTAGGCGCTGGACATCCTGGGAGTCGACATCGGGCCCCAGATCGAGACGTCCCCCGGCTGCGACGACATCGCGCAGCAACGCCGCAGCCTTCTCGCGGAGTTGCTGTTGCTCGTGTTCTCGCTTCAGCCGATCCTGTTTCTCCCGAAGAGTGCGCCTGCGTTCTGCTTCGATGCGGTGGGCTTCCTCCTCGAGACGGCGGGTGCCGTCCGGAGTGATCCGCGCGGCCCAAGTCTTCCCGCTACCGGAGACACGAAGGAACCCGCGGTTGTGGAGCGAACGAGCTGACACACGATGCGATGGACCTTCGTAGACGCCTTCTTTGCATCCGTCGGCGACCCATTTCAACAGGTCGAACTGGGTCACGGTGAGATGATTCGTCGCTCGCCCCACTACTACTCCTGTCCTTGGAAATTTGAACCATTCTCACTGCTTAGGCCATAGATCCGTCAATGGCTGCAGAGCGCCGGTCGGCACTCCCGCCGGCGCCGAGAGAATCACGACCGGACAGCTCGCATTCGCCGAGCCCCGATCGTCCGCCCTTCGGCCCTGAACGGCTTGGGACGGCTCCATGCACACCACCGTGGCGGTCATCGTCGGCGGTAGGTGGTAATCGAGTGCTACGAGGTGTCCCGTAGTACCTCTATTTGTCGGACTGATCATGTAAATATTGCTCGGTCAGCGTTCTCCGGAAGTCTTGCTTGAAAGAAGGACTGGTTCGATGAAGTTCATCACTACAGCTAGAGAGGCTGAAGAGAGCGCAGCGGAAACCATGCGAGTGCTTGGATTCCGGGATGCTCGTGTTACGGACGTGGGCCCTGACGCGGGCATCGATATCGTATCGGCCTCAGCAGTTGCCCAGGTGAAATGGAAAGGCGCCGTCGTGGGACGCCCCGACCTCCAACGCTTGGTCGGCGCTCGGGGACGGAAAAACCATTTGGCATTGTTCTTCTTCGCTGCATCCGGCTTCAGTCAGGCGGCCGTTGACTATGCCGATGATCTAGAAATCGCACTGTTCGTCTACGACCCATCCGGAACGCCGACCGCACAGAATCGCCTGGCTCACAAAATTGTGCAGACCTACCTAATCGCTGGTGATACGACTGAGCCAGCCGATGCCGAGAAGTCGGTCCCGCCGGTGGCGCCGACCGCCGAGGAATCTGCCGCAGAGATAGTGGCGATAATAAGCGAACTTTCCATAGAGAAATTCAATTCATTGAATAATGAACAATTGATCGAAGTGTGCAGATCCTATAGGTCTGCAATCGTAATCACTGAGAATTTGAGAGAAAAATTCAACAACCGTGCTTTGGCAGAAAAATTCGAAGAGATGCGTCGAATTGCGAAGTATGGACGCCCGGAAGATCCTTACGATTGGACTGTGAAAACACCCACGGCTGTGTCGGGGACTGGTCCCTCGTACTCGAGTGAAAAATATAAGGCCATCGTGCCACGGAGTTCGCGCGATAATCCCTTCGGGAAGTATGTCGGATCCGTTTATCAACCTATATCTCCGGAGCAGAGAATAAATTGTAGTGTCGAGACGCCGCTGAACCCGATTTATTTAACTCATTTCAACGGTATGCCGTTCAAATACGATTCCAAGCGAACGTGTTTTGCATATGACGGGGAGCGCGGGACTTATCAGCCTTTCGACCCGGAGACGCGGACCTTTCTAGTTCCATATGATCGTGAGCAAGCGGCGGCGGAGCGGGCAGCTGAAAGGGAGGCGAGCAGGATGCGAAAATCGGCAGAAAGACTCCGCTACCTGTAGGACGCTCGTCCTTTGCGGATCGACGGCACTCGCTGCGCGATCCAATCAGTGCGCGTCCACTCCTGCCCGCGATTCCAGATCTGTCCGGGGCCCAAGGACTATCTGCTCGCAGGCAGTCCCAGCTTGTCGAAGAACGCACGATTCCGTTGTGAGGCTCCGTTAACGAGACCATCGAAACTCATGACCTCGATGTACACGCGTCGCGCATCGTTAAACCCGAAATAGGAGAGACCGTCCTGGGTCGGACGCAAACTCGCGAGTTCGCAGCGGTCGATCATTTTGGGAGTCAGGTCAGCAATTATGTAGCAGAATGCTGGCGCCTCTTCCGATCTCGGGATCAGCCGGCCATCGCTCGTCTTGGCGCTGCCTTCGCGGATCTTCTTCACGTAGCCGAGACACTGGTCGATCGGGTTGTTGTCTTCGGAGGCATCAGTCCGCATCGGGCGCTTGATCTCGACTACGACGATCGAACTGAGCGGGACCGTCTGGCGCTCAGCTGCGAGCACGGCGCGGCCGGCGAGCCGCGTGGCGATGATGTCCGGCTCCTTCGTCGACTTCGAGTCGGTGATGGGCATGCTGTTGAACGTCTTGTCCGACGCGAGGTAGTCGTGGAAGGCCAGTCTCTCGTCGATGATCCACAGGTTCGATGCGTCGGTGCCGATCTCATTCGAGTCCTTACGCATCGGGATCAGCAGGTTGTGGATCTCATCCTCGCGGCAGTACTTGCCCTCGTCGTTCGCGCGGATGAGCTTTGCCAGAACCTCAAGGATCACCCGGCGCCGGGCCACGTACGCCGCCAAGTCCGACTGGTTGATGTCAGTGATCTTTGCGAGGTAGTCGTCGAGCCGCGCCTGGTAGTCCGCGGGCCGCTCGGCGCCGTCTTCTGCGAAGATATGCTGGGTCTCCGCCAGGGTCTCGGCTTCGAGCTTCTGAAGTTCGCGGTGAAGGAGCACTTCCAGCTCCGTGTCCTTCATTGACGGGTCAACTGTCAGCCCTAACGATTCCATTCGCTTGAGCAGCGGCCGGTACCGCGGCGCACGATTGCTGACGTAGTCATTGACCCGCAATTTGCCTTCGTCCCGTGCAGCCGCCAGCGCGTCTGCGAGCAGTACTTCCATCTCGGCGAGCACCGCTTTCCGCACGTTGTCGAGTGTGATCTCGCCCTCGAGCGTGTCGCCCTCGATGGTCTCGTCGATGTCGAACGCCGTTCTGTCAGCGCGGACGTTAGCGTCGAGGTATTCCGAGGAGAGATAGCAGACGTAGGTGAAGTCCGCGCCGTTCTCGTCTTTGAGTCGACCGTAGAGTCCGGAAATCTTCCCGGTGATGTTCTCCTCGGTCACTACGCGGCTAGCCGCGCACCAGAAGAGTCTCGGGGTCTGGTTACGAGTCGACGACTTCAGGCAGAGGTTGACCATGTCGAACTTTTGGCCCTCGACCTCGATCGTCTTTCTCGGCATTTCCGAGAACATGAACTCGTCCATCAGCTCTCTGAGCAGGACCACTTCGCCGTCGTCGATCACCCGTATCTCAGGCGCGCCACCGGGCCGCAAAAAGTACCAGATGCAGTGCTCGAATACCTCTCTCGCTATTGCCGCTGCAGTCTTGGGCGCACTTTTTTGATAAGCGGCACCGAAGCCGTCCAACTCGACGATTGTCCCGGTATCGCCGAGCGTCTCGGCCGGTTCGATGGGCTCCACCTCTCGCTCGACCGAGAACCTGAACTCCCGACCATGGAGGATGTCCGGTGCGACCTGGTAGGTGCTCTTCACCATCACCTTGCTGAACGCCTTCAGCCACAACAGCCGACCCACACCTCGGCATCCGGCGGCCGACTTGTAGTCGCTGTCCAGCGTCTCGAACGACTTCATGTTCTCCGCGGTGAACCCCACCCCGTTGTCGGTGACTACGAATCCGACGATGGGCTCCAGCGGAGCCCGCCCGGGGCCGGTGAATTCGAGGTCGAGCCCGGTTTCCGTGCTACGCACGATTTTCACGTCGAGACGCCCTTGAGAGCTGTCGTCCTCGAATCTCGCGTCGATGGCCTGTATGCCATTGACGGCAGCTTCCAGTAGCGGGAGCAGCGCGTGGCTCTTTGGCAGACCGGTGTTCTTGACTCGGCCACGAAGGGACGTAGTCATCGGCGCCATGCTGTCCTTCTTTCCCATCTTGATGCCGCTCACCGTACGGGCGACGTCAGACAATCCTAGGCAGGTTGCGCGGCCCTAAAGCCGCCACCGTGCTGGTTCCTGGGATGGGGGCGTCCCTCGATTGGCCACACTATGCGCGGCTCCTGCGGGACTGACCTCACACCTCGTCCCGCAGCATCCGCACTCTTGTCGCGGAATCGAAATCGGAGCGGAGTGGTTCGACACCACCGGCGAGGCGCCTGACCAGCAATGCATGTTCTGCGTCTCATGCCAATAGTTGCTCTGTCGCGGGTTCGCTTCGGCCACTGGGCCGGGCATCTCCGCCTCGTCCGTGTTGGCCGGCTGGGTTAGGGACTCCTCCGAAGGCGTTTGTCCGAAATGTCGTCCCCATCGGGGACGCCTCAACCCCGCGCTTTCAGCGCCGCCCGCGCGGCATTGAACCCACCCATCCCGTGAACCCCGCCGCCCGGGGGAGTTGCGGACGAGCAGAGGTACACGCCCGGGGCGCCGGTGGCATAGGGGTCCAGCCCGAACCGGGGGCGCGCGATGATCTGCCGCGCAGTGTTCGCCCCGGCAGAGATGTCGCCACCCACGTAGTTGGGGTTGTACGCCTGCATCTGCGGCACATTGCGCACGTGAACGCCCACGATCCGGTCCCGGAACCCCGGCGCGAACCGCTCGATCTGACGCGTGATCGCATCGGTGGCGTCACCCGGATAGTCATGCGGCACATGCGCATACGCCCACACTGGGTGGATGTCTCCTACAGATCTGGAGGGGTCGGCCAAGAACTGCTGGCCCAACAGAATGAAGGGCTTGTCCGGCATCTGACCCCGTACGGTCTGGCGTTCGACAGCAGCAGTTTCCGAAATCGTGCCGGACAGATGCAGGGTGCCGGCCTTGCGGGCATGCGGATTCGTCCACGGCACGACGCTTCCGTCGGAATCACCACGCACGGCGTAGTCGACCTTGTAGGCGGCGGTGCCGTAGCGGAATTTGCGGTAGGCCCGGGCAATGCGGTCGGGCTGCCGGCCGTCGAGCAGACGACCGGCAGCGTCGGGGGCGATGTCGAGCATGACGATGTCGTAACCGGCGATCTGGGAGTAGTTGGTCACCCAGTTCCCGGTTTCGATGGTGCCACCGAGGCTGCGCAGAATCGACGCGAGCGCCGCAGCAATTGATCCTGAACCACCCTGCGCCACAGGCCAACCGTGAGCATGAGCGGCCGCAGTGAGCATCGAGCCGACAGCACTGGAGAGAGGAAGGGTGAGCGTCCCGAACATGTGCGCCGCGACGCCACCGAACAGCGCCCGGGCCTGTGGGGTCTTGAACATCCGAGCGAAACCCGTCGCGGGAAGCAGAGCGCCCGTCCCGAAACGCGCGAGCATCAGCGGGTGCTTCGGGACGTGGACGATGGGTTGGAAGACGTCCTGCACCAACTCGTCGAAGTTCTCGGATAGGTATCCGAAGACGTCGAGCCAGCGCTTACCGTCGACACCCAGTCCTTCAGCGGTCCGGTTGATGTCACGCCACAGAACCCCGGCGGTGCCGTCGTCGAGTGGATGGACCAGATCGATCTCGGGCCACAGCCACGTCAGGCCATGCTTGGCGAGCCCGAATTCGCGGTCGAGGGCCTTGAAGTAGGGAGAAGCCAAAGCGGTGGGATGGAAGGCGGAGCAATCGTCGTGGACGAGTCCGTCGACTATGTATTCGCTACTGCGGGTACCGCCGCCGATCTTGTCCGCACCCTCGATGACATGGACGTCGATTCCGGCGCGGGCGAGTTCGATCGCCGCCGCGAGACCGTTGGGGCCACTGCCCACCACTACTGCTGTTGTCATTTGCTCTTAGCCACCCGTCTTCTCAAGGGTGAGCCTACGGAAATTACAGCGATGGCATTCTGCGAGCAAACAATTCAGGCCTAGACCTTGGTTGATCGATCAACTTTTGTTACAGTTCGAGGCGCACTGGCCGCAGCTGATTCTTATCGCTGCGGCCAGTTGTTGCATTCATCGCCCATCGCGCCTGTTTCCTGCGGATTCGGTATCCTGTGAATCGGAACTTCTCTGCACAGACGCAGCTCCGAAATCTGTCGAGGGGCCTTCTGGCTCCCTGCATCGCCGCAGTTCAGAGCAATTATAGGGCTACCTTAGTTGCGCCCGTGCCGGGGTTCTGAATTATCGTTTTCGTTACACGGTTGACTCACAAAAGTTTCAACCGACCGAAGACTCACGTCGCCGGGTGCCAGAACGCACACCATCGCGTCTGCGCAGGGCGGCTACTTCGGTGGTACCGAACACATCGTCGTGTCGGTGCTTTGAAGGACTTGCATTGCAAGTTGATGGCCATCAGCGCTGCTGGTCGTCGGTGCATCTTTATGGCATACGAAGGCTGGGTATGAAGCAACTTCCAGGCCCCCAGGGCCTCTATCACCCGTCCAATGAGCACGACTCCTGTGGAGTCGCATTTGTTGTCGACATGCATGGTCGCCGCAGCAGGGACATCGTCGAAAAGGCGATCACCGCTCTGGTCAACCTCGAGCATCGCGGCGCTGCCGGATCAGAACCCAACACGGGTGACGGTGCGGGCATTCTGCTGCAGGTTCCCGACAAGTTCTTCCGAGCTGTCGTGGACTTCGCGCTGCCCGCCGAAGGCGCGTACGCAACCGGTATCGCATTCCTCCCGCAGGGCGACGCCGATGCACACGAGGCTGCTGCTGCAGTCGAGAAGATCGTCGTCGAAGAGGGCCTGAAGGTTCTCGGCTGGCGCGAGGTCGGAACCGACGACTCATCGCTGGGCGCACTGGCGCGCGACGCGATGCCGACGTTCCGTCAGATCTTCATCGGCTCCGAGGGTGACAAGTACACCGGCATGGATCTCGAGCGTCGTGCATACGTGGTGCGTAAGCGCACCGAGCACGAACTCGGCTCCGAAGGCGCCGGCAAGGGTGGCCCGGGTAGCGAGACCGTGTACTTCCCCAGCCTGTCCGGCCAGACGTTCGTCTACAAGGGCATGCTCACCACCCCGCAGCTCAAGGGTTTCTACCTCGACCTGCAGGACGATCGTGTCGAGAGCGCACTGGGCCTGGTCCACTCGCGCTTCTCCACCAACACGTTCCCGTCGTGGCCGCTGGCGCACCCGTTCCGCCGGGTCGCTCACAACGGTGAGATCAACACCGTCACCGGCAACGAGAACTGGATGCGCGCTCGCGAGTCCCTCATCGACAGCGACGTCTTCGGTGGCCGCGAGAACCTGGACAAGATCTTCCCGATCTGCACCCAGGGCGCCAGTGACACCGCTCGTTTCGACGAGGTGCTCGAGATGCTGCACCTCGCCGGCCGCAGCTTGCCGCACGCAGTTCTCATGATGATCCCGGAAGCCTGGGAGAAGCACGAGAGCATGGACCCCGCTCGTCGGGCGTTCTACGAGTACCACTCGGCACTCATGGAGCCCTGGGACGGACCGGCGTCGGTGTGCTTCACCGACGGCACCGTCATCGGCGCCGTGCTGGACCGCAACGGTCTGCGTCCGTCGCGTCTGTGGATCACCGAAGACGGCCTCGTCGTCATGGCGTCGGAGGTCGGCGTTCTGCCGATCGATCCGTCCACCGTGGTCCGCAAGGTCCGCCTCCAGCCGGGCCGCATGTTCCTCGTGGACACTGCGCAGGGCCGGGTCATCAGCGACGAGGAACTGAAGAACGAACTCGCTGCCGAGCACCCGTACCAGCAGTGGATCGACGAAGGTCTGATCCACATGGACGACCTGCCGGACCGTCCGTACACGTACATGTCGCACGAGCGCGTCGTGCTGCGTCAGCAGCTCTTCGGTTTCACCAACGAAGAGGTCAACCTGCTGGTCAAGCCGATGGCACTTTCCGGTGCCGAGGCACTGGGCTCGATGGGTACCGACACTCCGATCGCCGTGCTCTCGTCACGTCCCCGGATGCTGTTCGACTACTTCTCGCAGCTCTTCGCTCAGGTCACCAACCCGCCTCTCGACGCGATTCGTGAAGAGGTTGTCACCAGCCTCGGCGCGACCATCGGCCCCGAGGGCGACCTGCTGCACCCGAATGCGGACTCCTGCAAGCAGATTGCGCTCCCGCAGCCGATCCTGCACAACGACGACCTGTCGAAGCTCGTTCACGTCAACGACGACGGCGAATTCCCGGGCTTCCGCAGCGTCGTGATCCGCGGCCTGTACCCCGTCAAGGAAGGCGGCGACGGTATCCGTCGTGCGCTCGAGGGCATCAAGTACCAGGTCTCGCAGGCAATCGAGGGTGGCGCACGCATCGTCGTGCTCTCGGACCGGGAGTCCACCGAGGACTACGCGCCGATCCCGTCGCTGCTCCTCACCTCGGCCGTGCACCACCACCTGGTTCGCGAGAAGTCGCGCACCAAGGTCGGACTCATCGTCGAGGCCGGCGACGCCCGCGAGGTGCACCACATGGCGCTCCTCATCGGCTTCGGTGCCGCAGCGGTCAACCCGTACATGGCTTTCGAGACCATCGACGAGTTCCTGCAGAACGGCGAGCTCGAGGGTCTGACCCTCGAGAAGGGCATCGCGAACTACATCAAGGCAGCCGGCAAGGGTGTCCTGAAGGTGATGTCCAAGATGGGCATCTCGACGCTCGCGTCGTACACCGGTGCTCAGCTGTTCCAGGTCATCGGCCTCTCGCAGGAGCTGACGGACGAGTACTTCACCGGTCTGCAGTCGCAGCTCGGTGGCATCGGCCTCGACCAGATCGCAGCCGACGTCGAAGCACGTCACCGCATCGCGTACCTCGATCGCCCCGAAGAGCGCGCTCACCGCGAGCTCGAGGTCGGCGGCGAGTACCAGTGGCGTCGTGAAGGCGAGTACCACCTGTTCAACCCGGACACGGTCTTCAAGCTCCAGCACGCAACTCGCACAGGTCAGTACGAGGTGTTCAAGGAGTACACGACCATGGTCAACGACCAGTCGGAGCGCCTTGCCGCTCTGCGTGGTCTGTTCGACTTCAACATCGGCAAGCGGCCGTCGATCTCGATCGACGAGGTCGAGCCGGCCAGCGAGATCGTCAAGCGATTCTCGACGGGTGCGATGAGCTACGGCTCCATCTCCGCCGAGGCTCACGAGACTCTCGCCATCGCGATGAACCGTCTGGGCGCCCGCTCCAATTCCGGTGAGGGCGGCGAACATCCGTCGCGCTTCACGCCGGACGAGAACGGCGATCTGCGACGCAGTGCCATCAAGCAGGTCGCGTCGGGACGCTTCGGTGTCACCTCGCACTACCTGAGCAACTGCACCGACATCCAGATCAAGATGGCGCAGGGAGCCAAGCCCGGTGAGGGCGGCCAGCTTCCGGCTCACAAGGTGTACCCGTGGGTGGCCGAGGTTCGGCACTCCACGCCTGGCGTCGGGCTGATTTCGCCGCCGCCGCACCACGACATCTATTCGATCGAGGATCTCGCTCAGCTGATCCACGACCTGAAGAACGCCAACCCGCAGGCCCGCATCCACGTGAAGCTGGTCTCCGAGGTCGGCGTCGGAACCGTCGCGGCCGGTGTCTCCAAGGCGCATGCCGACGTCGTTCTGATCTCCGGTCACGACGGTGGCACCGGCGCCACCCCGCTGACCTCCGTCAAGCACGCGGGCGCACCGTGGGAACTCGGCCTCGCCGAGACCCAGCAGACGTTGCTGCTCAACGGTCTCCGTGACCGCATCGTCGTGCAGGTCGACGGCCAGCTCAAGACGGGTCGCGACGTCGTCGTCGCTGCCCTGCTCGGCGGCGAGGAGTTCGGTTTCGCCACCGCACCGCTGGTGGTCTCGGGCTGCATCATGATGCGCGTCTGCCACCTCGACACCTGCCCCGTCGGTGTCGCGACGCAGAACCCGTTGCTGCGTCAGCGTTTCAGCGGCAAGCCGGAATTCGTCGAGAACTTCTTCATGTTCATCGCCGAAGAGGTTCGCGAGCTTCTCGCGGAACTCGGGTTCCGCACGCTGCTCGAAGCCGTCGGCCAGGTCGACATGCTGGACACCACACGCGCTCTCGATCACTGGAAGGGAAGCAAGGCAGGCAATCTCGATCTGTCGCCGATCCTCACCCAGGTCGAGTCCGCGTTCATGGACCAGGACGTCCACTGCACCGGCACGCAGGATCACGGTCTCGACAAGGCACTCGATCAGCAGTTGATCGTTTCGGCCCGCAACGCACTCGACAAGGGTGAGGCGGTCTCCTTCGAGTCCGCGATCACCAACGTCAACCGCACGGTCGGCACCATGCTCGGCCACGAGGTCACCAAGGCGTTCGGTGGAGAGGGCTTGCCCGAGGGCACCATCGACATCACGTTCACCGGTTCCGCCGGTAACAGCTTCGGTGCTTTCGTGCCCAGCGGTATGACCCTGCGCCTGCACGGCGACGCCAACGACTTCGTCGGCAAGGGCCTTTCGGGTGGACGCATCGTCGTACGCCCGCCGCTCGATGCAGCGGAAGGCTTTGTCGCCGAGGACAACATCATCGGTGGCAACGTCATCCTGTTCGGCGCCACCAGTGGCGAGGCTCTGCTTCGCGGTGTCGTCGGCGAACGCTTCGCAGTCCGTAACTCCGGCGCCACTGCCGTCGTCGAGGGTGTGGGCGATCATGGTTGCGAGTACATGACGGGTGGAAAGGTGGTCATCCTCGGAGCCACCGGACGTAACTTCGGCGCCGGCATGTCCGGTGGCGTCGCGTACATCTACAACCCCGACAAGGCTTTCGAGAAGAACCTCAACACCGAACTGGTGGACCTCGAGGATCTTTCGGGCGACGACTTCACCTGGTTGAAGGGCGCCATCGAACGTCATCGCGACGAAACCGGCTCCGAGGTTGCCACGCGCATCCTCGCTGACTGGTCGCAGCAGGTGGGTCACTTCGCAAAGGTGATGCCCCGCGACTACAAGAAGGTTCTTTTGGCCATCGCGGCCGCAGAGAAGGATGGCAAGAACGTGGACGAGGCAGTTATGGAGGCAGCTCGTGGGTGATCCAAGCGGCTTCCTGAAGCACACGTCGCGCGAACTTCCGGTTCGCCGGCCGGTGCCGTTGCGCCTGCTCGACTGGAAAGAGGTCTACGAGGAGTTCCCGAAGGAAACCCTCAAGACCCAGGCCAGCCGTTGCATGGACTGCGGAATTCCTTTCTGCCACAACGGTTGCCCTCTCGGAAACTTGATTCCCGAGTGGAACGACCTGGTCTACAAGGACCACTGGCACGACGCCATCGAGCGTCTGCACGCGACCAACAACTTCCCGGAGTTCACCGGTCGTCTGTGCCCCGCACCCTGTGAGGCGTCCTGTGTCCTGGGCATCAACCAGGATCCGGTCACCATCAAGCAGGTCGAGGTCGAGATCATCGACAAGGCCTTCGACGAAGGGTGGGTCAAGCCGGTTCGCGCCGCGCACGCCACCAACAAGAAGGTCGCAGTTGTCGGCAGTGGTCCGGCCGGTCTGGCTGCAGCGCAGCAGCTGACCCGCGCCGGTCACGCAGTGACGGTCTTCGAGCGGGCAGACCGCATCGGCGGCCTGCTGCGCTACGGCATCCCCGAGTTCAAGATGGAGAAGCGGCACATCGACCGCCGTCTCGAGCAGATGGAAGCCGAAGGCACCGTCTTCAAGACCAACGTCAATGTCGGCGTGGACATCACCGCGGACGAGCTGCGCGAGCAGTTCGACGCAGTGGTTCTGGCCGGCGGCGCCACCGCAGCTCGCGATCTGCCGATCCCGGGCCGCGAACTGGACGGCATCCACCAGGCGATGGAGTTCCTGCCGATCGCCAACCGCGTGCAGTTGGGTGACCTCGACGCTCCCACCATCACCGCTGAGGGCAAGAAGGTTGTCATCATCGGCGGCGGCGACACCGGAGCCGACTGCCTCGGCACCTCGCACCGTCAGGGCGCGACCAGCGTCCACCAGTTCGAGATCATGCCGCGTCCGCCGGAGACTCGCGCCGAGCAGACTCCGTGGCCGACGTACCCGCTCATGTTCCGCGTGGCTTCCGCTCACGAGGAAGGCGGCGAGCGTCTGTTCTCCGTCAACACCGAGAACTTCGTCGGTGAAAACGGCAAGGTCACCGGTCTCAAGGCTCACGAGGTCGAGATGAAGTCGGGTCGCTTCGAGAAGGTCGAGGGCTCGGACTTCGAGCTCGAAGCCGATCTCGTGCTCCTGGCCATGGGCTTCGTCGGTCCCGAGAAGCCGGGTCTGCTCACCGATCTCGGTGTCGACTTGAACGAGCGTGGCAACGTCGCCCGCACGTCCCAGTGGAACACCAACGTCGACGGTGTGTTCGTGGCCGGCGACATGGGCCGCGGACAGTCCCTGATCGTCTGGGCCATCGCCGAGGGACGTTCCGCAGCAGCCGCTGTGGACACCTACCTCGAGGGCGTCACGGCCCTTCCGTCACCGATCCACCCGACAGCGGCTCCGCAGCGCTAGAGGCTCTCACAAAGCCGCACCCCACCGCATTCGGTGGGGTGCGGCTTTGTTTCTGCAAGCAATTCGCACGATCTGTAACAAACCTTCATCAATCGTGCATCGGACAGACACAACGCCCAGACAGTATGATTCCGGAGCACCGATAGTGGTGTATGGGTTGCTGAAGGTAAATCAGGGGAGTTTCATGCGTGCGAGGCGTCTCGTTGCGGTGTTGTCGGCACTAGCTGCAGCAGTAGTGGTACCGGTTGTCAGTTCTCCCGTGGCGTCGGCTGATCCCTGCCCCAGCCTGTACGTCGTGGCCATCCCGGGAACGTGGGAGCCCTCGGGCACCAGGCCCGGCGCCGGCATGCTCGCCCCGGTGACCAACGGGCTTCCGGGCTCCGTGCGGACCGATTACGTCACCTACTCGGCCACGGCCTTCCCGTGGGAGTCCAACGTCTACGCCAAGTCGAAGCAGCAGGCAGTCGACAATGCCCGCGGCATGATCGGTGCCATGGCTGCCTCGTGCGGAGACACTCGCTTCGCGATCGTCGGATACAGCCAGGGTGCCGACGCGGCAGGCGATCTCGCCGCCGAGATCGGAACCGGCATCGGCGTTGTTCCCCCGACTCGCGTGGAGGGCGTCGGCTTGCTGTCCGATCCCCGTCGTTCCGAGTCCGACGTCCTGATCGGCCCCGCTGTCGGCGGTAACGGTGCCAGTGGCCCGCGCATCGGTGGATTCGGTTGGCTGTCAGGCAAAACGGTGACGCTGTGCGCGGTCGGTGACCTGTACTGCTCGACGCCCAAGGATGACTTCGTGATGCGTCTGGCCGGATTCATGGCTCAGGCGTCCGATCCCACTCCGGCCAGTGCGCTCGCGCTGCGCGACGAAGCCGCCGTGATCGTCAACGATCTGATCACCGCAGGCGGACTCCCCGCTCTGATGGCCCAGCTCGATCCGGGCGCGAACTCGCGGCGCATCGATCAGTTGGTCGACTTCTACGGCTCACAGGTCCACACCGACTACACGCGTTACGTCGTTGACGGCGCGGGCAATTCGGCGACGTCCTGGCTGCACAACTGGTTGGCCGGCAAAGCCTGATCAGCAGTACGTCTGCTCCGCGGTGTCGACGTAGATCTCGGCGATGCGCTGCGAGGACATCGGCGTGATCTGTGAGTACACCTCGCCGACGGAGTTGAATTCCGCGAGTACGTCGGACCGCGCCATGCCGTCGGCAAGAGCCTTGCAGGTGCCGTCGGCGTAGAGGATCTCTGCGGAATCCATTCCGGCGGGCGGGATCCCGGCCAGACGCAGAGCGGCGATGTACCGCTGTCCCTTCTCGCCCGCGTTCGCGACGATCTCTTCCGGTGAGCGTGCGTCGATCGGTGCGTTCGCCGGAGGCGCTACCGGTAGTGACACCGCCGGCGGAGTCGATTCGACGACGCTCGGCGCTGCTTCCGCAGGTGCGGCGAGCGGGCTGGTCGGCAGCTCGGAAAGCGTACTGGGGGCAGTCGAACTCGACGTCGCCGCAACCGACGTGCTGGTGGCCGCAGAAGTGGATTCCGATGCGTCGCTGTCGGATTGGCTGCTGCAGCCGCTGAGGAGTAGGCCCGCTGCCGCGACGCAGAGGACCAGTCTGTTCGTGTTCATCACCCGTGAGTGTTACACACCGTACCGCTTAGTTTGTCCGTTTTAAGGAAACTCCCTTTTGCCCTGTTTTTAAGTCGAAGTCCTGTGATATACATCTGTTCAGTTGTTACTTGTGAGTAGAAGCACACCGCAAAGACCTTGTCGGCGGCGGTCGAAACACAAGCAATGACTGCGAGTTTCGTCCCCCATCACATAAACGGCAGGGAGAAATCAGTGCAGAAATCTCACAAGAACGGCAACAGACGTCTCGGCACGCGCGTGGCCGTCATTGCAGGTACCGCAGGTGCGGTCCTCGCGTTCGCGGCGCCGATGGCCTCGGCTCAGGATCCGGTCGACAATTCGATACCCGGTGCCGCGGTGTGCCCGCCCACGGCCGAATCCTGTGTGTCGGTAGTGGTTCAGAGTGGAACCTTCGACAACAACGGCTTCAACCTCCCGATCGGAAAAGGCGACATGATCATCGCCGCCGAGGCCGGCTCCGGTGAAGGTGAGTCCACCGTTCTTCTCCCGCGCGACGACGGACACCACGGTGTCTACTCCAAGCCGTTGACCGTTCCGGGTGGAGTCCTCGGAATCGACCTGCCGTTCGGCAATCTGTTCGGCCTCGCCGCAGTCACCGCCGAGGTGGAGGCGACGGCTGCGCCGACCCTCAACGGCATCATCACCGACATGGATCTGAGCATCCCGGTGCGGATGAAGATCAACAACGCGTTCCTCGGTGACAACTGCTACCTGGGCTCCGCGGCTGCGCCGGTGAATCTTCGTCTCGCGCCTGACCCGTCGGTGGTGCCGACCTACACGGTGCTCCCGGACAATGCGCTGAAGGTGAGCCCGGTCGGGAACCAGGCAACCGGCTTCGCGCTGCCCGCCGCCAGTGGTTGCGGACCGTTCGGAGTGCTGAACCCGATCGTCAACTGGCGAGCAAAGGTACCGGCCACGTCCGGAACCTCGCTCAGCACGATCTCCGACGCCTACCTGTACCCGGGCGGCCTCACCGGTAGCGATCCTCTCGACGATCTCGGTGGCGGAACAGGATCCAGCGGTTCCAGTGGCTCGAGCGGTTCGTCCGGAAGCTCCGGTTCCTGAAAAATCGGATGCCTTGAAGCAGCGGTGGTGGCGGAATGTCACCACCGCTGCGGCGTCCGACCTGTAATAACCTGTGCCTCAGGGTGGGCGAAGGCGGCACTCCATCAGGAGGACCTGCGCGGCCACGAAATCACAGGGGAGTCCTCAAACATGTTTCGAGACAGCGTTCTTGCCGGTCCGGTCCTGCGTCGAGGTGTGACGGCGCTGGCAGTTGCAGCCGCGGCCACCATGTTTGTCGGCACCGCAGCAACGGCGGAGCCGGCAGCAGTTGTCGGTGAGGTGTCCGCGGACTCCATCGCGGCAGCCCGTGCGCAGGCCATCGGAACGACGGTCACCGTCGTGGGAACCGCGACTACGCCGTCCGGAGTATTCGAATCCAGCTTCTACGACAAGGGCTTTGGTCTCCAGAGCGGCAATTCGGGCATTTACATCAGCGATCCGAACAACTCCGGGATTGCTCTCGGCGATCAGGTTCAGGTCACCGGAGTCCTCGCGGATCAGGAAGGCCTGCTCGTCGTCCGCCCGACTGCCGTCGAGGTAATCGGCACGACCACCCAGATCAGCCCGGCGCGAGTGCCCCTCAATGCAATCGGTGAGGGCAGCGAAGGTCGTCTCGTGACGGTGTCCGGGATCGTGAGCGGACCCGTCGTCGACGATCTGCCGTACGGCCACAAGATCCTGGTGTCCGGCGTCGAAGGAAACACCGTCATCTTCGTCAACACCCAGACCGGCATCGACGTCGACGCCATTGCGGTCGGACGCCCGATCACCGTCACCGGTTTCAGCGGCCAGTACGCCAGCACCTACGAGGTTCTTCCCCGTTCGGAAGCCGATGTGCAGCAGGGTTTCACGGGCAGCCTGAGTTTCGGAAGCTGATCTAGATCTCGAACCGAGCTCCGACGCGCATCGACCCGGGAGACAACCGGCTGATCGTGCGTCCGAGCTTGGCTTCGACGGTCACGGGCACCACAGCCTTGTTCGTGCGAACTGCTTTCACGATCGCACTGGCCACCCGGTCGGGGGTGAAGTTGCGTTTGCGGTAGAAGTTGTCGACCTTGGTCTGATTCTCGAGTTGTTCTTCGGCGGTGGTCCCGGCGAACTCGGTGGTCTTGAGAATGTTCGTGTGCACGAGGCCGGGGCAGATGGTGCTGACGCCGATGCCGTGTGGAAGCAGCTCTGCCCGTAGGCAATCCGAGAGCATGAATACTGCTGCCTTGCTTGTCGAATATGCGGTGAGGGCCTTCTGGGGTGTGTACGCGGCAGCCGAGGACAGGTTGACGACGTGTCCGCCGGTTCCCCGGTCGATCATCATCGGGGTGAATGCCCGGCAGCCGTAGACAACTCCCCAGAAATTGATGTCCATGACGCGCTCGAACTGGCGTTGCTCGGTGTCGGCGAACGTCCCTGAGAACCCGATCCCGGCATTGTTGACGACGATGTCCGGCACGCCGTGATGCGCCGCGACGGTCTCCGCGAACCGGATCACGGCCTGTTCGTCGGACACGTCCACCTGGTAGGCGTGCGAACCGCCACCGAACACCGCTTCGGCCCCGCTGGCCTGAGTGGGTGTGTTGATGAGCGCCGCAGTGTCCTGCGCGCTTTCGAGGTTGATGTCGGAGACGACGACGATAGCTCCCTGGGCCGCGAAGGCGAGGGCCGTTTCACGCCCGATGCCGCTGCCCGCACCGGTGATCACCACCAGCGTGCCGGTGAGATCGCGCAGTCGACGCTGCAACTTCGATCCGCGTCGCCAGCCGGTGACGTCCTTCAGTAGCCCCATTGGTTGCCCTTTTCGTGTGTACGTTTGTGGCGTGCGTCTCTAGCTGACTTCCTCTCTGCGAAAGGTATCCGATGAGCGAGCTTCGTGTAGTTGCAACCATCCCGGCCAAGTCCGGTTCCGAGGACGACGTCCGATCGGCTCTGACAACTCTCGCGGAGGCGAGTCGGTCCGAGGACGGCTGTGTGTCGTACGAACTGTTCGAGTCAGCGGCTGCGCCCGGCACCTTCGTCACGATCGAAACTTGGCGCGGGCAAGAGGAGTTGGATGCCCATATGCAGTCCCCGCATTTGCAGGCAGCGCTTGCCGCTGCTGGTCCGCTCCTCGACGGCGCTCCGGCGATTCATCCGTTGAAAGGCGCCTGAATCAGAATGAATTCCTGACCTTCGCTAAGGGTCTGACCTGCGAATGTCGCTCGAAAACTGACCAATTGTCGCGCTTCATTCCACTGAGCGGGACCTGCGACTAATACCTGTGCCTTAAGTCACAAACTGTCTCGACAATGCTTCACATCACAGTTTCTGACCTGGAGGTTTTGAATGAGTCGCAGTTCTCGGCGCGGTCACCGCAAGGTTGCCGCCGTCGCGCTGGCAGTCTCCGCCGGCCTGTTCGTCTCGTCGTGCGCTGACAGCGGGAACGGGGGTGGGAGCGGCGACGCACCGGACTCCGGTTCAGGATTGTCCATCGGCCCGGTCAACGAGCAATCCGGCGAGGGTGACCCGGTCAAGGGTGGCACGCTCACGTTCAGCGGGTACTCCGCCGTCACGAATCTCGACCCCGCGAAGACTCAGATCGCCGGTTCGGTCGCCGGTTCGGAGTTGGGCGCGATCTACGACACGCTCCTGCGGTACGACCCGGCGTCCAAGGAATTCGTTCCGAAGCTCGCCGAATCGATGGAGCCGAGTTCGGACTTCAAGACATGGACCCTCGAACTGCGCGACGGCGTGAAGTTCAGCGACGGCACCCCGGTGGATTCGGCGGCCGTCTCGGCGAGCCTCAATCGTTACGTCACCAACAAGGGACCGCAGTCGAGTCTGTACGCGTCGAAGGTCGCGTCGGTAGACACTCCGGAACCGTCGAAGGTCGTCTTCAATCTCGTCGACCCCTGGACCGGTATCGAGTCACTGCTCTCCACCGGTCCCGGCATGATCGTCGCGCCGAGCGCCCAGCAGGGCGATCAGTTCACCCCGATCGGTGCCGGTGCGTTTACTCTCGAGAAGTTCGCTCCCAACGAGGAATTGATCCTCGACGCTCGGGAGGACTACTTCGACGGCGCCCCGAACGTGGACAAGCTGCGGTTGATCAGCATCGTCGGTTCGCAGTCCACCACCGAATCGCTCAAGAGCGGCGGCACGGACGTCGCGTACATGCGGTCGCTACCGAACGTGCTGGATCTGATCGATTCCGGCTACCCGGGCTTCGTCGACATCCCGTCGCTGTCGTACCTCTCGCTGGTCAACACGGCTCCCGGTCGTCCCGGTGCCGACGTGCGAGTACGCCAGGCCTTGGCCCTCGCAACCGATCCCGTCGCGCTCGACAACCGACTCAACGAAGGTAAGGGTCTGCCTGGGCAGGTCATCTTCCAGGACACCTCTCGCTGGCACAACGACGTCGCTCCGATGGGAGTCGACACCGCCAAGGCGAAGCAGCTTCTCGACGAGGCCAAGGCCGACGGTTTCGACGGCAAGATCACTTACCTGACGCTGCAGGAGAATTCGGCGCAGGCGATGGCTCTGGCTCTGCAGTCGATGGCCAACGCCGTCGGTTTCGACTTCCAGATCGAGTACGTCAACTCGGTTGCCGACGTCGTCAAGCGTTTGTACGCCGACCGCGACTTCGACATGGCAACAGGTTCCGCCAACCTCGCGGAAGCTGATCCGTTCGAGCGTCTGTACTCGAACCTCAAGACCGGTGGGCGAAACAACGCCGCGAGTTTCTCCGACCCCGAGATGGATACGCTGCTCGACCAGCTGGGTGTAGCGACGTCGAACGACGCGAAGATCGAGGTGCTCGCCAAGATTCAGGAGCGCGCCAATGAGGTTGTGCCGTGGCAGGTTTACGGCAACACTCCGTGGCTCGGTGTGTGGGGACAGAACGTCCACGGCATTCAGCAGAGCCTCGACGGAATCATGTTCTTCGACAAGGCCTGGAAGAACTAGAAACCTGAAGAACTGACCAGACCCGAGAAGCGTCCCTGCGGGGACGCTTCTCGGCATCGGAGAGTGTGATTGGTCAAGAAGTGAGATCGAGGGCAGCGCGGACGATGCTGTCGGAGTCGAGGCCGTGGTACCGGTAGACGTCCTCGAGTGAACCGACCTGACCGAACCGGCTCACTCCGAGCGCAGCACCCGGAACGTTGTTGATTCCCGTCAGGAACGCGAGGGTGTGCGGGTGTCCGTCGAGAACGGTCACCATCGGCGCGGACCGGCTACTCGGAAAGACCTGATCCAGGATCCACGATGGACCGTCCGCGAGGCCGCGCCGAGACTGGAGTGCTTCGAAGAGCAAGCCCGGGCTGGTCACGCACACCACGTCGGCGGAAATGCCCTGCTCGCCGAGTCTTTCGGCTGCAACCAGCGTTTCGGTGACAGTGGCACCCATGCCGACCAGAGTGACGGCAGGATCAGGGTTGTGTCGCAGTATGTATGCCCCGGCGACCACCTGACGTCGACGGCGTTCTCGCGCAGCCGGATCGGTCGGTACCGCGGCCAGGGCCTGATCGACCGGACGGGTCGACAGACGCAGATACGACGAGCTGCCGTCGGGGCGGCCGAGGCGTCCGATGCTGTCGAGGAGCGTCCACTCCACGTCGACGGCGAACGCCGGTTCGAAACTGACGCAACCCGGCTGTTCCAGTCCGATGGAGGGGGTCTTGATCGACTGGTGCGCACCACCTTCGGCAGCCAGGGTCACGCCTGACGGAGTGCCGACCATGATCGACTGTCCACCGGCGTAGATGCCGTACGACCACGGTTCGAGAGCCCGCTCGATGAACGGGTCGTACATCACGCCGATGGGGAAGAGCGGCTGGCCCCAGCGACTCCAGGTTGCACCGAGTTCGCCCATCAGTCCGACCAGGTTGGTCTCGGCGATACCGAGTTCCATGTGCTGCCCGGTGGGCTTCTCACGCCAGTGCATGATCGTTTCGGCGTCGTCGGCAAACCAGTTGTGCCGCTCGTTGGGGGACCACACCCCGACCTTGTTCAGCCAGCCTGCCAGGTTCGTGGTGGAACTGACGTCCGGACTCAGTGTGACAACACGTTTCGCGGCGTCCGGCGCTTCGCGGCTGAGGTCGAGCAGCACCCGACCGAGAGCTGCCTGAGTGGTGGACGTGCCGGAGGGAGTGCGGCCGATATCTTTCGGAACTGCCGGAGGCACCAGGTGCTCCACCTTGGGGCGAGCCAGGCGCCCAGCGGTTTCGGCGCAGATGCGGCCCGACGGGCTGTCGGCCTCGAACCGTTCCCAGGGCTTCGACGGATTCATGCCGAGTTCCGCCGCCAGGTGCTCGTACTGCTCGATGGTGAGCAGCGACGAGTGATTCTGTGGATGACCCTGCGTCGGCAGGCCCCGGCCCTTGATCGTGTACGCGATGATCACGGTGGGACGGGTGTCGTCGATCTGCGCGTACGCCTCTCGCAGGGCGTCGAGGTCGTGGCCACCGAGATTGCGGATGGCCGCGAGCACCGTCGCGTCGTCGAGGTCGTTGATCAGCGACGTGATCGCGTCGGCGTCCGCCGCGTCGCCGGGCAGTCTCAGACGTACCTCGTCTGCCGTGCATCGCAGCAGACGCTGGTACTCCGGATTGGGCATGTCCAGGATTCGTTCGCGCAACGCGCTGCCGCCTGGCCGGGTGAACAGTGATTCCAGCAGTGCGCCGAACTTGACGGTGACGACCTGCCAGCCGGCGCCCGAGAACATGCGCTCCAGGCGGGTTGCCGCGATGTTCGGGACCACCCGGTCCAGTGATTGGCGGTTGAGGTCGACGATCCACACGATCTCACCCAGTTCGGCAACCGAATGATCGAGAACTGCTTCCCACACAGCGCCCTCGTCGAGTTCGGCGTCACCGACGAGGGAGTACTGACGTCCGGTTCCGGCGCCGCCGAGGGAGGCGTCGACGTATCGGCGTGCGATGGCGCCCCAGATGGGAGCCGTCGCGCCGATACCCACCGAACCGGTCGAATAGTCCACCGGATCAGGATCTTTTGATCGACTCGGGTAGCTCTGCAGGCCCCCGAACTCGCGCAGCGTTGTCAGGTAGGACTCGTCGAGTTCACCGAGCAGATAGTTGATGCCGTGGAGCACCGGAGCCGCGTGCGGCTTGACGGAAACCCGGTCGCCGGAACGAAGTTGGCCGAACCACAGGGACGTCATGATCGAGACCATCGACGCGCACGAGGCCTGATGACCGCCGACCTTGAGCCCGCTGGGATTCGGCCGAACCCGGTTGGCGTGATGGATCATCGCGGTCGACAACCACAGAACGCGCTTCTCGATCTCCGCAAGTGATTCGGGAGCGTTCTGGTTGATGCTGGGGCTGTTCACGGCCGGTCCTGCCTTCAATAGTTGACATCGATCACCGCACCGCCTGTACCCCAGATCGTGGGGCCGACGATGTGGTTGTGATGTTTGGCAGGACTTCCTGAGGCCGAACCGTTCGGTGCGGCAAAGTCCAGCCGCACCTGTCGATCTGTTGTGCAGATTCTGCGTCAAAGTCCATCATCGGCATACAGATTGGGCAATAGCTACCCGACGGATTGAGCAATGTGCGCAACACCGAGGGCTGTGCGCCGTGACAGGTGGGCACTATGCGCAGTGCACTGCGAGTCGCGCGCGGTCAATCCATCAGGTCGTGGACGTAGCACCAGCGCCAGGATTCGCCGGGCTCGTGCGAGCGCATGACCGGATGCCCGGTTTCGCGGTAGTGGTTTGTGGCGTGCTGATGAGGGCTGGAATCGCAGCATCCGACGTGGCCGCAGGACAGGCAAATACGCAGGTGAGACCAGTTATCCTCGCCCAACTCGGCGCACTCCTGGCAGACGCCGGGCGTCAGCGCCGCCGGGTCCGTTTCGGGCGCATTGGTTAGTTCCTCGCAACCGGTCGGAGCGGGTGCGGGCTGCTGTGTGCGAGCTGCTGCTCGCTTCAGGATTTTCTTCATCGCCTTCCATACTGCATGCTGCCAGGGTGAACGGCATATTACTGGGGGTTGTAGTAGCGGCGTTGCTGGTGGCGGCGGTCGCGCGAAGGTTCGGGCTGTCTTCGCCGCTGATCCTCGTCCTGGTCGGTTTGATCGCTTGTCAGATACCGGGTGTTCCGGAATTGGAACTCGATCCCGACCTCGTCCTGTTCGTCGTGTTGCCTCCACTTCTGTACTCGGCAGCACTGGACAGTTCATACCTGGCTTTGCGCTCGAATCTGCGTCCGATCGGATTTCTCGCGGTGGGGCTGCCCCTCGCGACGACGGCAGCGGTGGGCTTTGTCGCCTACCTGATCGTGCCGGAGTTCTCGATAGCGGCTGCTCTGGTTCTCGGCGCCATCGTGGCGCCGCCGGACGCGGTGTCCGCGAGCGCAATCGGACGCAAGCTCGGTCTGCCGCGCCGAATCATGACCCTGCTGGGCGGCGAGAGCCTGCTCAACGACGCCACCGCTCTGACGGCGTACAAGGTTGCTCTCGCTGCCGCCGTGGGTACTGGTGCGACGCTGATCGGCGGCTTCGAGACCTTCCTCGTCGCAGCGGTCGGTGGAACGGTGATCGGCCTGGCGGTGGGCTTCGTCATCTCGAAGGTTCGCGGCAAACTCCAGGATCCGGTGATGGAGAGCGGAATCGGATTGGTGGTGCCGTTCTTCACCTACCTGGCTGCGGAAGAGGTCCACGCGTCGGGCGTCATCGCCGTCGTCGTAGCCGGATTGTTCCTCGGCCAGCGCTCCACCCGTGCGAGCTATGCGACGCGTCTGCAGGACACGGCAGTGTGGAGGGCCGTCGACCTGATCCTGGAGTCTTTCGTCTTCCTGTTGATCGGGCTCCAATTGCCCAGTGTCGTCAACGGATTGCAGGGGTACAGCACCTCGATCGTCGTCTGGGCATCGGTTGCCGTTCTCGTGACCGTCGTGGTGGTCCGGATCGCCTGGGTGTTCCCGTTCACGTACGTACCGCGCTGGCTGTCTCCCCGCATCCGAGCGAGAGAACCGGAGATTTCCGCGCGGGCGGTGTTCGTCGTGTCATGGGCCGGTATGCGAGGGGTCGTGTCGCTGGCTGCTGCCTTCGCCATTCCGTTGACGGTCAACAGTGGTGAAGACTTCCCGGGCCGTTCGCTGATCCTGTTCCTGACGTTTGTCGTCGTGGTCGGCACGCTGTTGCTGCACGGCCTGACGTTGCCGTGGGTCATCCGTGTCCTCGGTGTGCAAGGAGACGAGGAGCAGTCCGACGCACGCGCCGAGGCGGCGGCTCAGGACAAGGCTGCCCGCGCGGCTGCGGCGAGGCTGGACGAGTTGGTCGGAGCCGACGCCGACGATGTCCCTCAGGTCCGGAATCGCGCCGCCGACATCTTGCGAAGCTGGAACACTCACCGCGCGAACTCGGCGTGGGAGCGGCTCGGACGCAGCGACGAGGATCTGGGGGAGAGCCCGTCGAATGCCTTCCGCTCGCTGCGCCTCGAGATGATCGACGCCGAGCGAGGTGTGTTCATCGCCGAGCGCGATGCCGGCCGGATCGACGACGAGGTTCTTCGGAAGGTGCTTCGAGAGCTCGATCTCGAGGAAGCCACGCTCGACCGGGACTAGACCGGCTGGTCTGATGTCGGTGAGGGTATTCGCTGGCCAGGGTCGGTTTACCTGACCGTTGAGGCCTGCAACTTAACCGATTCCACTGAGCGAGACTCGATCCAATTTTCTGTGCCTCCCGTCACAGACTGTTTCGTGTTCAACATCACGTCACGGTCTTACCCCGCCTTGGAGGCATTCGAATGAGTCGTAGTTCCCGCCGCGGAAGTCGCAGATTGGCTGCGGCTGCGCTGGCGATCACCGCAAGTATGTTCCTGGCGTCGTGCGCCGACAACGGCTCGAGCAATGGCGGCGGCGAATCCGCTGATTCCGGTTCCTCGCTGAAGATCGGCATGGTCAACGAGCAGGCCGATCCCGGTACTCCCACCAAGGGTGGCACGCTGACGTTCAGCGGCTACTCGGCAGTCACGACTCTCGATCCCGCGAAGGCTCAGGTTGCCGGCGCCACCGGTGGCAGCGAACTCAGCGCCATCTACGACGTGCTCATGCGTTACGACCCCATCGCGCAGAAGTTCGAGCCCAAGCTCGCCCAGTCGCTCGAAGCGAGTTCGGACAGCAAGACCTGGACGCTGAAGTTGCGCGACGGTGTGAAGTTCAGCGACGGAACGGCTTTCGATTCGAAGGCCGTCGCGGACAGCATCAACCGTTACGTCACCAACAAGGGACCGCAGTCGAGCCTGTGGGCTTCCAAGGTCGCCTCGATCGACACCCCCGATGCGACGACCGTTGTATTCAATCTCGTTGATCCGTGGACGGGCATCCAGTCGATGCTCGCCACCGGACCCGGCATGATCGTCGCCCCGAGCGCCCAGCAGGGTGACCAGTTCACCCCGATCGGTGCCGGTGCCTTCACCCTCGAGAAGTTCGCTCCCAACGAGGAACTGTTGTTGGCTGCTCGCCCCGACTACTACGACGGCGCACCGAACATCGACAAGCTCAAGCTGATCAGCATCGTCGGCGCTCAGCCCACCGCTGAAGCTCTCAAGACGGGCGGCATCGACGCCGCGTACATGCGTACGCTCACTCCGATCCTGGATCTGATCGAGTCGGGTTACCCCGGCTTCGTCGACATCCCGTCGCTCGGCTACATCGCGAACGTGAACATGGCCCCGGGCCGCCCGGGATCGGATGTCCGTGTCCGCCAGGCGATGGCGCTGGCCGTCGACCCGGAGACGCTGAACACCCGCGTCAACAACGGCAAGGGACTGCCCGGCCAGGAGATCTTCCAGGACACCTCGCGCTGGCACAACGACGTCGCACCGATCGGCGTCGACCCCGCGAAGGCGAAGGAACTGCTCGATCAGGCCAAGGCCGACGGCTACGACGGCAAGATCACCTTCCTCTCCATCCAGGAACCGTCCGCGCAGGCAACGGCACTGGCGATCCAGGCGATGCTCAACGCAGTCGGCTTCGACGCTCAGATCGAATACGTCACCGGTGCAGGTGATCTGGTCAAGCGGATGTATGCCGATCACGACTACGACATGAGCACCGCAGCACTGAGCCTCGCCGAGGCCGATCCCTACGAGCGTCTGTACACGGGCATCAAGTCCGGCGGCCGTAACAACGCGACCGGCTACTCCGACGCCGAAATGGACGCTCTCCTCGACAAGTTGGGCGTCGCAACGACCGACGACGACAAGAAGGCAGTCCTGGCCCAGATCCAGGAGCGCGCCAACGAGACCGTCCCGTGGCAGGTGTGGGGCAACGTCGCCGCACTCGATGTCTGGAACCAGAACGTTCACGGTCTCGAGCAGAGCCTCGACGGAATCGTGCTCTTCGACGGAGCTTGGAAGTCCTAGAGAGCCTGAAGTTCACGGCCGGCCCCGCGCCCACATCGCAGCGGATCGGGGCCGGCTGCGAACGAAGAAATGAAATCAGAGGAACTGCTGTGTATTGCGAGCTCGCTGTCCGAAGGAGACGAAATCGATGAACATCGGCGCAATAGGTAAGAAATTGGGCCAGCTCGTCATTGTGATCCTGATCGTCAGCTTCGGAACCTTCGTGCTGGCATCACTGATCCCCGGCGATCCCGCTGTCTCCGTTCTCGGGGAAGGTCGAACGCCTGCCGAGTACGAGGAAGTTCGCCAGCAGCTCGGGCTCAACGACCCACTCCTGGTTCGCTATTGGGACTGGCTGACCAGCGCTCTCCAGGGCGACCTCGGCAACTCGCTCGTTCCCCCGCAGCAGGACGTCCTCACCGCGATCAGTTCCGCTCTCCCCGTCAGCGTTCAGTTGGCAGTGATGGGTCTGGTCATCGCCCTCGTCGTCGCAGTTCCGCTCGCACTCTGGTCGGCGCACCACGAGGGTGGCGTCATCGACCGCGTCATCAGCGCCGCGACGTTCGGTGTTCTGTCCGTCCCGAGCTTCCTCGCCGGTCTGTTGCTGATCATGGTCACCGTCAACTGGCTCGGCTGGTTCCCCCGATCACAGTGGGTGCGCATCGGAGACAGCCTCTCCGGAAACCTCTCACACGCAATACTTCCCGCGATCACCATCAGCCTCCTCGAGATGGCGATGTTCACTCGCGTTCTCCGCTCCGACCTGGTGACGACGCTCCGTGAGGATTACATCCTCGCGTCGAAGGCCAAGGGAATGCCCACGCTGCGAGTGCTTTTCAGTGACGCGCTTCGCCCGTCGTCGTTCTCGCTCATCACGATGATGGGTCTGGCTCTCGGCGGCATGATCGGCAGCACCGTGATCGTCGAGACGCTCTTCTCGTTGCCCGGAATGGGCACGCTCATCGTCCGCGCAGCGCAGCAAGGTGATTCGCCGATGCTGCTGGGCGCGGTGGTCGTGATCGCGGTCATCTACGTCCTCGTCAACAGTGCGATCGATGTTCTGTACACCTATCTTGACCCGAGGAGTCGTCGTGTCCATGTCTGAAGTGACGCCAGACGGAGCGGCCCCGTCGCCGGCCCCGTCCGAGGTGATGACATACCGGCAGCAGACAGTCCTGCTGGCTCCCGGCCCCGTCGAGACGTTGGAACAGCCCAAGAATCTGGTCCTGATCGGATCGATTCTCACAGTGATCGGCGTTGCGCTGCTCGGCACCGCACTCTTCGGTTCGGCCATCATGATGACCGTCCGCATCGTGCTCGCGCTCGTTGCCTTGGTTTTCCTCTTCAAAGGTCTCGGCAAACTCGGTACGTCCAAGTGGGGCAGTCAGTTCGATCTCTCGTACTGGCTGGCTTGCATCTGGCTGGTCGCACTGATTCTGGCCGCGATCTTCGCACCGCTGCTGCCGCTCGGTGAGTACAAGGACACGGTCAAGACCTTGGCCGAGCCGGGCTTCGCCTCGCCGAGCCTGCTGTCAGATCACCCGTTGGGTACCAACAACTTCGGTCTCGACCTGCTTGCCCGCGCTCTGTTCGGTGCTCGAGCATCCTTGACCGTGGCCATCTGCGCCGTACTGATCGGCATGATCATCGGGGGCACCATCGGCGTCATGGCCGGTTACTTCCGCGGCAAGGTCGACGCAGTCGTCGGAATCCTGACCAACTCCCTGCTGGCCATCCCTTCTCTGGTGCTGTTGATCGCACTGGCCGCCGTGCTCACGTCGAACCTGCGCAACATCACCCTCGCACTTTCGATTCTCTGCATTCCCAGCATGGTTCGAATCGCCAGGGCCAACACCATCGTCGTCGCCCAACGGGAGTTCGTGCTTGCCGCGAGGGCCATGGGTGCCACCAAATGGCGCGTCATCTGGCGCGAGCTGGTTCCCAACGTCCTCGTCCCCGTCGCCGCGCTCGGCCTGGTGGCCGTCTCCGGCCTGATCGTCGCGGAAGCGTCACTCAGCTTCCTCGGACTCGGTATCGCACAACCTGATCCGACGTGGGGCAACATGATTGCGGAAGGTCAGGGCGGGATCGTGGAGAAGCATCCGTTCATCGTCCTGGTACCAGGCGTCTTCCTCTTCCTGACGGTGTTCTCCTTCAACCTCATCGGCGAGAAGTATCGGAGTAAGCTGTGACCACTTCAGCTCAGCACGGCGTTCCGCTGCTGCAGGCGGACAACATCAGAACCGTATTCGCCACTCCCCGTGGCCAGTTGCGAGCAGTCGACGGCGTCTCGATCCACGTCTCCGCCGGCGAGACTCTCGGCATCGTCGGTGAATCCGGTTCCGGCAAGTCGGTTCTCGGACGCACCATCATGGGATTGCTCCAGAAGGGTCCGGCTCTCGACATCACCGGAACGGTGACGTTTGCCGGCCGCGACATGTCGACCATGAAGAAGTCGGAGATGAAGCATTTCTGGGGGCCGGAGATCGCCATGGTCTTCCAGGATCCGATGACCTCGCTCAATCCGTTCAAGCGCATCGGTACCCACATCACCGAATCCTTGAAGTTCCACCTGGGACTGAAGAAGGACGCGGCCCGCGATCGCGCTGCGGAACTCCTGTCGATGGTGGGTATCCCCGAGCCGAAGCGTCGGCTCGATCAGTACCCACACGAACTGTCGGGCGGTATGCGACAGCGCGTCGTCATCGCGATGGCGCTGGCCTGCGAGCCGAAACTGCTGATCGCCGACGAGCCGACCACCGCTCTCGACGTGACCGTGCAGAAGCAGATCCTCGACCTGCTCGCCTCGCTCAACGACAAGCTCAACATGGCCGTCATCCTGATCAGTCACGACCTCGGAGTGGTGTCGGGTCGATCGGATCGCGTCGCGGTCATGTACGCGGGTTCCGTCGTGGAGACGTCGGCAACCGAAGAGCTGTTCACTCGTCCGCGTCACCCGTACACCGAAGCGCTGATGGCCGCGATTCCGCGACTCGAATCGCCGACGCACACAGTGCTGCAGACAATCCCGGGTGGGCTCCCGGACATGACGAAGCCGATCACCGGCTGCCGCTTCGCTGCCCGTTGCCGTTACGCCCAGGACGACTGCCTGACCGGCGACCCGGCTCTGGCACCCGGCGGTCCGGGAGACAACACAACCGAAAGCCACACGTTCGCGTGCCACTACCCGGTCGATACCCCGGAAGGCACAACGGCATTGGTCGCCAACGAGAAGGCCGGTACTACCGCAGCGGGCCTCTCGCTCGCGGTGAAGGAGATGGTCTGATGACTGCAGCAACCGATACCAGAAAGCCCGAGACGGTGGACGCGGCCCTGACGGTCGAGGACCTGGTCGTCGAATTCAACGTCGGCAAAGGGCAGACCGTTCACGCGGTGTCCGGGATCAGCTTCACCGTCGCTCCGGGTGAAACCTTGGGCGTGGTCGGTGAATCCGGCTGTGGCAAGTCCACGGCGGGCCGGGCGATCATGCAGCTGCCCTCACCGACGTCGGGTTCCATTCGCCTGGGTGAGACGGAAATGACGGCACTGGGCGCGGAGGAATTGCGTCGCAGTCGCACTCAGTTGCAGATGATCTTCCAGGACCCGATCTCCTCGCTGAACCCGCGACGCAAGGTCAAGGCTCTCATCACCGAGGGTCCGTCGATCTGGGGCGGAAAAGACAAGGCCGCCATCGAAGCTCGGGCGCGCGAGGTTCTTGCCGAGGTCGGGTTGGACCCGGACATGGTGTGGGACCGAACCCCGCGCGAGCTCTCGGGTGGACAGTGCCAGCGCGTGTGCATCGCCCGCGCATTGATGCTCGACCCCAAGGTCCTGATCTGTGACGAGCCGGTCTCGAGCCTCGACGTCTCCGTGCAGGCGCAGATTCTGAACCTGCTCGAGGACGCGAAGAAGCGTCACGGGCTGTCGCTGCTGTTCATTGCGCACAACATGGCCGTCGTGAAGAACATCAGCGACCGCGTGATGATCATGTACTTGGGCCGGGTCTGCGAAATCGTTCCGGCGGAAGACATGCAGAACCGTGCGTTGCACCCGTACACGCAGCTACTGCTGTCGTCGATTCCCGATCCTGACGCCACCGTCACCGCGGCGCAGAACGTCGAGCAGAAGGTCATCGAACTGCCGTCGCCGCTCAATCCGCCCAGTGGCTGCCGGTTCCGCACGCGGTGCCCGCTGGCCACCGATCTCTGCGCGGAGGAAGTTCCCGAACTTCGTCTCGTCGAGGGTGGACACCAGGTGGCGTGCCACAACGTGTGAGTTGAGCTAGACGCGCAACATGTTTCGCACGTGACCGGTTTCGTTGATCGACCCGACCCTTCGGCTTCCATTCCGGGAAACAAGAATTCGAGTGACGGAGACGTACTCGATCGGGAAGGTCAACGGACGCTCCAGCCCGAGCAGTTCCTGCAGAACGATGTTGACGACGCCGCCGTGGCAGAAGATCGCCACGGTGGCGTCGTTGTCGGTCGCCGCGACCACGTCGTCGATCGCGCCGAGTACTCGCTCGCGAAAAGCGTCGGCGTCCACCGACTCGGGTAGCCAGCCGGCTTTGATGCGCGCATACGTTTCCGGTGCGCGTTCCAAGACCTCGTGCATCGGGATGTAGTGGGGCTGCTCGTAGTCGTATTCCGCCAGACCTTCGAGCTGGGTGACCGGAAGTTCCAATACCTGCGCTACCGGGGCCGCGGTCTCGAGCGCACGCTTCTGCGGGCTGCTGAACAGTCCGGTGATCCGGTACGGCGCCAGTGCTGCGGGCAGCCGAAGTGCCTGGGCACGGCCTTCGTCGGTGAGCGAGGGATCGGCGCGGCCTTCGGTGACCTCGGCCAGTTCGGGGAGCGCGTGTCGGATCAGGAGTAGTTGCACCCACGTCACCTTGCCATGTAGAGATCGAACGCCACCACGAGGTTTCGGCCTTCGCGTTTCGCCTGGTACATCGCGTTGTCGGCGATGTCGAGCAAGGTCTCCATCCCCGGCATCGCCCGGTCTACCCAGGCGACGCCGATACTGACCGTCCCCGCGAAGCCGCGAATGGAACGGGCGTGGGTCTCCTGGGTCTGCCGGATACGCTCCGCGAGCTGGATGGCTTCCTCGAAGGTGCAATCGGCCATCGCGACGGCAAACTCCTCACCGCCCAGGCGGCCGGAGAGCCCGAGCCCTTCGGTGGTGGCGAGGAGGGTGTTCCCGAATTGTTCGAGGACTGAATCGCCGGTGAGGTGGCCGAGGTTGTCGTTGATCGATTTGAAGTGGTCGAGATCGAGCATCATGACGGCGATCGATCGTTGCGCTGTGTGCTGGGTGTCGAGGAGTTCCTGCGACCGGGTCAAGAATGCGTGCCGACTCAGTGTTCCGGTCAGGGCGTCGCATTCGGCGATGCGTTGGAGTTCGCGCTCAGCGCGCCGCTGCGCTCCCGTGGCGACGGCTACGGCGATGGGGGAGAGTGCCATCAAGATGACGGAGATTCTGGTGGTCACGCCTTCGCTCAGCAGGTGAACCGGATCTGCCAATGCCAGGCGCCCCTTGCCCGCCATGACCAGCGCCCACGCACTCCATCCGGCTGCCAGGAGCGAGGTGCTGAACAGCGAGACGCGCATCGCGCACCACAGGAGCGCCGGCATCGGAAGCAGCAACGCGAGGGCGCCCTGCACCTCCAACGCGAGCGGCAGACAGACCAGGAGTGCGGCCAGCGGCGCGAGGATCTGTGCGAGCCGCCTGAGCCGGAGGCTTTGACGTACGGAGGGCCCGAGAGTGCGAAGAATGTGTTCGAGCGTCGGTGCCGAAAGAACGATCGGCAGCACGATCAGATACGTACACAGGTCGGCGAAGAACCACCCCACCAATTCCGTTGCCGCACCGCTTCCTTCGTGGAGTTGAGTGCGGAGTGCGCTGGCGGACCCGGCCGTCAGAGATGCCAGAACCGAAACGAGAAAGATTCTGGTGGTGTACTTCGCTTCGGAGACTCGCTGTGGAAAGCAGCCGAGCAAGTTCGCGGCGATCAATCCCGTCGTGACTCCGACCAGGTTGATCGCATTCAGTTCGAAGGCCCGCTGTACGGGGCTTCCGGTCGCAAGATCCGCTGTCATCAGCGCGGCACCGCCGACAGCCAGCCCGATCGGCGCGAACGAGCGAGGGTTACGAAGGAGAATGCCCAGAAGGATCGCGTTGGCGGGCCAGAAGGTCGAGAGAAACCCGGGCGGACGGGCGGCGATGCCCGCCAGAGCGACAACGAGGATCGCCACGAAAATCAGGCACGAGCGCACCTGACGTGTCGAACGGTCCATGGTCAGCCTGTCGTAGAAAGCAGAAGCTGTCCGAGACTAGCAATGATCCGGCTACTGTCCGAGTTGTAACTTTAAGTGTCATCCCGACGGTTCGGCTGCGTGAGGTGCCGGATCAAGTTCGCCAACTCCTCGGGTTGGTCGATCATGGCGTGGTGATGCGCCGGGCGTAGGACGTGAAAGCTCCCGCCGAGGTAGGTGGCGAGTTTCTGCTGCTTTGCCATCCACGCGATGGACCAGGGAGTGGTGTGGCCCGTGTGAGCGGCAACGACGCTGAGGTCGATATCGGGCAAGGGGTGCTTGCTCGACCGTCGTAAAGCGGTGAGTTCCAGCGCCATATCGGTGTACGCGACGTATTCGATCATCGCCGCTTCGAGGTAGTGCGGTTCGCGGTAGATCTTCCGGACCCACTCGAGGGTGGTTTCGGACGAGCCGCTGGGCGGCACGGACTGGTTGAGGATTTTGCGCGTCGTGGTGCCGAGGAGGCGTTGAAGTCCGGTGGTGCTGAAGGAGGCCGCGGCAGCCCGGGAGGCGATCAGCAGAAGGTCGCGGGGGAAGAGACGTTTCGGCTCTTTCTCGGCGCTCGAATCGAGAAGCAGCATGCCCGCTGCCCGGTCCGGGAACAAGCGGGCGAAGCCTTCGACGTAGAAGCCGGCGATGGAGTGGCCGACGACGACGGCCGGACCAGTCAGTCCCAGTGTGTCGAGGACATCGCGGATCCGCTGAGCTTCGCCGCGGACGGTCGGCACGTCGGACGACGGTTCGCTGAGGCCGAAGCCCGGTCGATCGAAGCGGACGACGGTGTGGTCCGACTGAAGATGACGTGCGCAGTCATCCCAGTCGAACCAGTTGCCCGCCAGCCCGCCGCACAGGACGACGACGGGGCCGTCGCCCTCGGCGAGAACGTGCAGTCGGCTCTCGCCGACCTGCAGGATCTCGCCCGGTGGTTTCACGTGGAACAATTCCGGCACGCGAGAATCCGGACTACTGACGCGGTTTCGCGAGGGGGAAGGCCAGTGTCTCGCGGATGCTGCCACCCGTGATCAGCATGACGATTCGGTCGACGCCCATCCCGAGACCACCCGTCGGCGGCATCGCGTGTTCGAGGGCTTGGAGGAAGTCCTCGTCCAACTCCATCGCCTCGGGGTCGCCGCCCGCCGCGAGCATCGACTGCTCGGTGAGCCGGTTGCGCTGATCCACCGGGTCGGTCAGCTCGCTGTACGCGGTGCCGAGTTCGACGCCCCACGCCACCAGGTCCCACTTCTCGGCGACGCCGGGGATGCTGCGATGCGGCCGGGTGAGCGGCGACATCGAGGTGGGGAAGTTGGTGTAGAACGTCGGGAACTCGGTGTAGTCCTCGACCAGGTGCTCGTACATTTCCTGCGCGATGGCACCGGTGTCCCAGCTGGACTGGTACGGGATCTCGTTGGCGTCGCACAGCTTCTGCAGGTCTTCGAGACTTGTCTCGGGGGAGACGTCGACACCAAGTTTTTCCGCGACGGCGCCGTGCATCGTCTTCACCGGCCATTCGCCGGAGATGTCGACCTCGACCAGTTCGCCGTCCGGGCCGGGTCGCATGATGATCTCGCGACCGAAGGCTGCGACGGCCGCCGCCTGGATCAGCTCGCGGCACATCCGCATCATGCCCTCGTAATCGCTGTGGGCTTCGTAGGCCTCGAGGATCGTGAACTCGGGGTTGTGTTTGAAGTCGACGCCCTCGTTGCGGAACACGCGGCCGATCTCGAACACCTTCTCCATACCTGCGACGCACAAGCGCTTCAGGTACAGCTCGGGTGCGATGCGGAGATAGAGGTCCAGGTTGTAGGCGTTGATGTGTGTCAGGAACGGGGCGGCGTTCGCGCCGCCGTGCACCTGCTGCAGAATCGGGGTCTCGACTTCGAGGTATCCGCGCCCACCGAGTGAATCGCGCAGCGACTTCACGACGGCGCTTCTAGCCTCGAGAAGTTCGCGGGCCTTCGGGTTGAGGGCGATGTCGAGGTACCGCTGGCGGACGCGAGTCTCGGGATCCGAGAGGCCCTTCCACTTGTCGGGCAACGGGTGCAGGCACTTGCCGTTCATGCGCCACTCGACGGCGATGAGCGACAGCTCGCCCTTGCGGCTGCGCCCGATGGTTCCGCTGACCTCGATCAGGTCACCGAGATCGAACTCGGCTGCGAACTCCGCCAGCTTCTCCCGGCCGACGTTGTCCTGGTCGACCAGAACCTGGATGTCGCCGGACCAGTCGCGCACGTCCGTGAACACGACTCCGCCATAGTCGCGAACCCTCAGCAGGCGTCCCGCGATGCGTACGCGGGTGCCCTCCGGCGACTTCGCTGCGGCAGCGATCGTGTGCGTCGGCGGATAGGCGACGGGGTAGGCGGCGATCCCTTCGTCGGCCAGTTGCGCGAGCTTGTTCATACGCACTCGAACCTGCTCGGGTCGACGCGGACCGTTGGTCGTGAACGACGGCGCCGAGTCCGGTGGGCTGCCGTCGGCATGCAGTCCTTCGGACGTCACCAGAGCTGCAGGGACCGCCGCATGCGTTCCGGTGTGCTTGACGACCTGGCTCGACTTGCGCCCGAAACTGGGCAGCACCACGAAGCCTTCGGCGATGGCCGACGCGAATCCGACCCGCGGCAGCTCACGGTTGTCCTCGAAGCAGAGGAAGCGCGGCTCCCAATCCGGCTGGTACTTCACGTTCGAGCGATACAGCGCTTCGAGTTGCCACCAGCGCGAGAAGAAGACGAGCACCGAGCGCCAGATGCGGAGGATCGGGCCGGCGCCGATGCGCGAACCTTCCTCGAACACCGAGCGGAACACGGCGAAGTTGAGTGAGACCCGCACGACGCCGATCTCGTCCGAACGTGTGGCCAACTCCGAGACCATCAATTCGACGACACCGTTTGGCGCCGTCGGCTTGCGACGCATCAGGTCGAGCGAAACGCCGTTCGGTCCCCACGGCACGAGCGAAAGCATGCCGACGACGCTTTCGTCCTCGGTGCCTTCACCCATGACGGCTTCGACGAGGAGGCAGTCGCCGTCGAGGTGATCGCCCAGTCGGCCGAGTGCCATTGAGAAGCCGCGCTCGGTGTCGGTGTCGCGCCAGTCGTCGGCGCGGATGATGACGGCCGCCATGTCCTCGGGCGGGATGTCGCGATGGCGTCGCATCCGGACGGTGACGCCGTGGCGCCTCACGCGGGTGACGGCCTGACGCACCGGGCGCATGTCGCGTCCGTTGAGGTTGAACTCGCGCGTGCGCAGGATCGCTTCGTCGCCGAGTTGCAGGACGCTCAAGCCTGCCTTCTTGTACGCCGTCGCCCCGGTTTCGCTGGCGCCCATGACGGCCGTCGCCCAGCCGTACTGCGACGCGAGCCCCTGCCACGCTTCAATCGCGTGCGGCCATGCTTCGGGATCGCCGATGGGATCACCACTGGCGAGGCAGACGCCGATCTCGACGCGGTACGTGATCGCTGCCTTGCCGCTCGGCGCGAAGATGACGGCCTTGTCGCGGCGGGTGGCGAAGTAAGCGAGGGAGTCGTCGGCACCGAAGTTCTGGATCAACCCGCGGATCGCGGACTCGTCGTTTCCGGTGAGGGCGTTGTTGGAGCGTTGCGCGCGGAAGAGCGTCATGACCGCGGCGAGTAGCGCGATGGCGCCGAGCAGACCGAGGACCGTGTTGACGAAGACGCGCGGGTGGCCGTCGAACACCTCGTTGTCGACCGAAGCGGCTGCGGTGACGCGGTTCAAAGCCCAGAGGAATCGTTGGTTCTGCGGTAGGTCACCTGGGAAGAGTTCGACAAGGCCCCAACCGATCACGGTCGCGACGGCCATGCCGCCGATCAGTACGCCGAGCGCTTTCCAGCCGGCGCCGCGTCGTACGCGTGTGTAGAACTCGGGCCTCGCCGCGATGAGGATTCCGATCACGACAAGCAGAACGACAACGGCCACGGCGTTGTTCGGGTTCTTGTCGACGATCGCGGAGGCGATGTTGGTGAGGGTGATCAGCGACAGGTAGATCGTCAACAGCCACCAGGCGATGCGCTTGCGGCTCGCGAGGGCGGCGGCGAGCAAGGCGACGACGAGCGCCCACGACAGGCTCGTATCCGGTGCGTCGAAGTAGTAGCTGTCGATGTATTCGCGTGGGACGCGGAGGATGTGCCGCAGTACCGGCGAGATGCTCCACAGGAAGACCAGTACGGAGAAGACTCCGAGGATCAGTCCCGAGATATGGGGAACCTGGCTGAACCGCCCTTTGCGGAATCGACGCGCCTGGCGCGGATTTTCGGGTGGCGATTCCACCAACTCTGCAGTGGTGTCCGATACCTCGGTCAATGGTGCCATCGAGCTTCCTCTCCTACCGGTCGATCAGATCCTCACGCTAAGTGTGGTCTGTCGTGTCCAGTTTTGTGGGAGGAGGAAGATGATTGACATGACCGACAACATTCCAGCAGTACCCATCCGCGACGAAATGATTCGGCTCGGTCAGTTTCTCAAGCTCGCGAACCTCATCGAATCGGGCGCGGAGGCCAAGGAAGTGATCGCCGACGGCATGGTGTCGGTCAACGGTGAGGTCGAAGATCGTCGTGGCCGTCAGCTTCGTGACGGCGATGTCGTCGAGATCGGCGGGATGGCCGCCAAAGTGGAAGCCCCCGCCTGATCCCGCGACTTCCGACTAGCTTTCGCGAACGACGACGCCGTCGTGGTCGCTGTAGACGATCTCGCCGGGGTTGAACGTGACGCCGCCGATTTCGATCGGCACGTTCTTCTCGCCCGAACCGGTTTGCGTGCTCTTGCGCGGGTTGGTCCCCAAAGCCTTGACGCCGATGTCGAGGGTGCGCAGGATCGCCGAGTCGCGGACGGCTCCATTGACGATGACGCCGGCCCAGCCGTTGTCGACGCCGCGGCCGGCGATGATGTCGCCGACCAGCGCGGTGTGGATGCTCGCGTCACCGTCGACGACGAGGACTCCGCCGTTGCCCGGTTCGCTGAGGGTCTGCTTCACGAGCAGGTTGTCCTGGAAGCACTTGATGGTGGTGATGGGGCCGGCAAACACTTCACGTCCACCGAACTGGGTGAACTGCGTGTCGCAGCTACGGATGTCGGGTCCGATCTCGTCGGCAAGGTCAGCGGTCGCTACAGGCTCGGTCATGCCCCACAGGATAGTCGGCAGGGTTCGGGCCTAGTGGGCCTCGGGGAGGGTTCTCAGGCTAGTACGCCTGACGTGGGGGACGTCTGCGAGTTACGCGACGGCTTGATCGAAAACCTTTCAGCACCACGCGCCATCCGGTAGACATCGACGGTGGACACTTCGCGTTGGTACCGATCGTTCGCGGAAGTGGAGGCTCGAGGGAACTCCGCGATCTACGAGGAATGGGGCACCGGCGTATCGGAGGATCCAGCAGTCCTCGCTCTGATAGATCGGCTCCCAGAACCCCGCAGGCAACCCAACCTGATATTCGGGGCGTGCCGTCACCTCGGTGCCCCGGTCGCGCCGTATGCGTTGTTTCGCCGGTGGCTGAGCGACAACTGGTCCGAGGTGGAACAACTCGCGCAGACCAGGACTACACAGACGAATGAAGCTGGCCGCTCTGCCGTGTTGCTTCCCGTCCTCGGGTTGTTGAAGGGCCCGCTCTCCCTCATCGAAGTCGGTGCTTCGGCGGGCCTGTGCCTTTACCCTGACCGCTACAGCTTCCTCTACGACGGCACAAAGTATCTGCATCCAGTCGATGGTCCGTCCACCGTTCTGCTGGAGTGTGCGACGACCGGCAGTCCGCCAATTCCGGAGAGAGTCCCAGACGTGGTGTACCGGGCGGGCATCGACCTGAACCCACTCGATGTAGGCGACACAGACGACATGAGATGGTTGGAGAGTCTTGTGTGGCCGGAACAGGACCACCGCCGGCGGCGATTGCGCGACGCAGCGGCACTCGCTCGTGTGGATCCGCCTCATCTGGTTCGCGGAGATCTCACGTCGGCTGTTACCGATCTCGTCGAACGTGCGCCACGGGAAACAACGATCGTGGTCTTTCACAGTGCAGTACTCAACTATCTGATCCCAACTGCCAGAGATGAATTCGCAGAAGCTGTTCACGCTTTGCCATGTCGCTGGATAGCGAACGAAGGTCTCGGGGTTCTGCCCGAAGTCGATGCCAAGTTGACGGCATCACCAGAGGCGCGCCGTGGGAAGTTCGTTGTTTCTCTTGACGGCACACCTCACGGGCTAGTCGGTGGACATGGGCAGTTCCTCGACTGGATAGACCAAACTTGCACGGCATCAGATTGATTGATTCGCGGTCCGATCTTCGCGAAGGGCTTGACCTTCACATTGATGTGAAGGTTGACAATCGTTCCATGGCAGACGACATCGATTCAAAGCACCACACATCAGGAGCGAAACAGTTTCTTGCGGAACAGGATCGCGGGGACGCACTTCCACTCGTTCCCCTGCTGGCGTTGTTCGCGTCCGTCTTTATCACCAGCCTGACGGAGACCCTCCCAGCGGGAGTGTTGCCGGCAATGAGTGAAGGCCTCGATGTCAGTGAATCAGCCGCCGGGCAGACGATCATGATCTACGCGCTGGGGACGGCTCTGACGACAATTCCCCTCGTCGCAGTGACGGCGTCGTGGTCGCGAAAGGTGTTACTGCTGAACTCGATTCTCGGGTTTGCATTCGCCAACACGGTCACTGCATTTTCTTCCGACTACCTTCTGACGATGACCGCCCGGTTCATTGCGGGAGTTGCTGCAGGTATCGCCTGGGCATTGCTCGCCGGATACGCCAGAAGTCTTGCCCCGAAACATCTCGAGGGTCGCGCCATCGCGTTCGCGATGGCCGGAATTCCGCTCGCTCTCGCGCTCGGCGTTCCGTTCGGGACATACTTGGGCAACGCTACCGGGTGGCGGGCACCGTTCTATCTCATGTCGATACTGGCTGTTGCGCTTCTCGTTGCAATCGCGGTGTCGGTTCCCGATCGTCCGGGTCGGCCCCGCGACCGTAAACGTCGAAGCATGCTCGAGGCGGCACGCATTCCCGGTGTCGACGCAGTTCTGATCGTGACGTTCACCGTCGTGTTGGGTCACACCATCCTGTATGCGTACATCGCTCCGTTTCTCGAATCGATAGGAATGGGAGATGACAATGACCTCGTTCTGTTGACCTTCGGAGTCGCATGTCTAATCAGCATTGTTGTTGTGGGCAAAAAAATCTACGCGCGACTACGGACTTTTGCTCTTGTCGGCGCCGTCCTGATTTCAGTCGCCGCAACCGCACTGGCAGTCACCACTGAGGATGCGGTGCTCGTCTACATAGCAGCTGCCGTATGGGGATTGGGGTGGGGCGGAATTCCGACTCTGTTGCAAACCTCAGCAGCGGTTGCTGCGGGCTCACACGCAGACGAGGCTCAGGCGGTTCTCACGACGCTGTGGAACGCTGCCATGGCAGCAGGTGCAGTGATGGGTGGAGTTCTCTTGTCTCTCAACGGTGCTCGATCTCTCCCGTGGTGGACGGTAGCACTCGCGCTGCTATCCGTGGTGATCATGTGGACCGCCCGCGGAGACGGGTTCCGATCTCCGGCCCAAATCCATCAGGAAGGTCAGGCACACGCATGAACACAACGCCGTCGATCCATCGGTCACCGATCATCGGCATCGCGCTGGAACCAGCCGGCTGGCATCCAGCGGCCTGGAGATTGCAGGGAATTGCCCCCGCCGAACTCTTCAGTGCTCGTTACTGGTCGGAGTTGTTGCGCGACATTGACTCATCTGTTGTCGATTTTGTCACTTTCGAAGAATCGATTGGGTTGCAGTCGTCGGATTTCAGGAGAATCGATGACAAGGAAGACCAGGTTCGTGGTCGGTTGTCGCCGGTAGCGCTGACGGCACTGGCTGTTTTCGAGACGCAGAGACTCGGCGTGATCGCCACGAGAAATCTGACTCACAGTGAGCCATACAGTATCGCCACCGAAATCGCATCGCTCAATCTCTTGAGCGGGGGCCGAGTCGGCCTCCGTGCCCAGGTCACTTCGCGAAGCATCGACAGACGTCATTTCGTTCGCCCGCAACCGGTGCCGGAGCTGAAAGAGTCCGACATCTACTTCCCTGAACGGATTGGAACCAGACTCGAACCGGTCTTCTCGAGCGCAACCGAGTCGATCGAAATACTCCGAGGATTGTGGTCGACCTGGTCGGAAGGCGCACTCCAAGAAGGCGCCGATGGCCGATTTGTCGATATCGACAAGATCTCTGACAAGTTGATTGTGACAAAGACTTTCGAGGTCGCCGGACCACTCGCCATCCCTGTCGTCGAAGGCTTGAAGCCTGTCGTTCTCGCGCTCGCACATCACGCCCAAGTTCCTTATCGGTTGGCGGTTGCGTCGGCTGATGCCATCCTGGTGACACCCACTCCGAGTGCTAATGGCGTCACCATCGGCGATGTACTCGATGCCGTCAACGCTGAATGTGATGCAGTGCGAAGAAATTTGATCGATGAACCGCTCGCGATCCTGGTGGATCTCGTGGTTTTCCTCGGCACGACCCACTGCGAGGCTGTACAGCAGAAGCGTGCCCTCGACGAGCTGTCAGGCGCACCGTACTCGTCCGACACCGACATCTTTGTCGGTTCGGTAGATGAGCTGATCCACCGGATCGACGAACTCGTATCCGCTGGCGCACACGGTGTGCGACTGCGGCCGGCGGTCAACGGCCGGGACATCCCACTTGTCCTCGAACAGCTTGCCGCTGTCTTCGGGGCGAGCACCCGGGTGAGCACGTTGAGAGAGCGACTCCAGGCAGCGTCGCTCGAAACATCGGCGACCAAATGAAGATCGGCGAGCTGTCAGAAGCGACACGGGTGTCCCGCCGCCTCTTGCGGTACTACGAGGAACAGAGCTTGATTGCTCCGAGACGATCCGAAAACAGTTACCGCGACTACGACGAACGAATGGTTGACAGGGTATTTCAGATACGTGGATTGTTGGACATGGGTTTCCCGACGCGGGTGATCCGGCAGATCCTTCCTTGCCTGGACCAAGAACGCGTCATTCACATGAGCGATGTGACACCGGAGATGCTGTCGATGCTCGAGGCGGAGGCGTCGGGACTTGACGAGAAGATCAGCTTTCTTGTGAAAAACCGCGACGCCATCCGTGAATACATCGCAGAAGTGAGGCAGCGACAGACTGTCCCACTCGATGGATGAACACTGAGCGAGCTGTCGGTTGGTCCTGAGCATGGCTGTGCCCATCGTGCCGTGTATGGCAGCGCAAACCAACGGTTCAGTGAGCCTCGGGGAGTATGCCGTTCAGCACTATGTCGGCGAGAGAATCGGCAAACGGTCCCGGGTCCGAGACGTCGCGAACCGACATCGCAAAGATGGCCGCGCCCGCCATGATGTCGAGAAGAGCGTCGGCGTCGACGCCGCTTCGGATGTCGCCGCGCTCCCTCGCCGCCTCCAGTCGACGGTTCAGCTCGACTCTGACTCCGGCCAGTTGCCGCACCACCAGAACTTCACGCAGCTCGCTGTTCGTCCGCACCTCGCTCATCAATCCGGGCGCCGCGGCCCGGGTGGCAGGAGCGGCGAATAGTGCCACCGCGCCTTGCACAAGCGCGCGAATTTGATCCGCGATCGTCCCCTCGGTGCCGAGTTCGGTGTCGATGTCCGCGCCTTGTTCGATGTCGAGCACCGGGTAGATCGCGTCGTTGACGATGTGTGCCTTCGACGGCCACCGACGGTAGATGGCCGGACGCCCCACTCCGGCACGCGTGGCGATGGCGTCGATGGACGTGCCCGCGTACCCCTTTTCTTCCAACAGTTGCCTGGTCGCGTCCAGTACTGCGTCGTCGATTGCAGGGTTTCGCTGCGGGCCCAGGCGGTGCTGAGTCTCAAAATCTTTGGACATTTTGGGCAAATCCCTTGCGGTATCGCTGTGATGGCCGTTACATTCTGTCACGGCTTTAGTCGATACATATTGTATCGACTATCGGCACGTGCGCATCGGCGCCACCGAACCACGAGGAGTGGTGATGAACCTTCGAACCGAAACAGAAACCTCAGGCGAAGATCCCGACTACGCCGAATTCGCCAGGCCCGGCGAATCCCGCAACGACCCGGCAGAGATGCGACGCAGCCTCGAAGGCTGGCTCGCGACCGTGCTGTGGCGAGGCTCGAAACCTTCCGTGACCTCCGTCGAGATACCGGCAGCGAACGGCATGTCCAACGAAACTGTGCTTTTCGACGCGACGTGGATCGAGGACGGGGTTCGAGGTGAGCATCGCCTGGTCGCCCGCATCGCCCCGCGCGACAGTGCGGTACCGATCTTCCCGTCGTACAACCTGGACCAGCAGTTTCGGGTCATGAGCGCCGTCGCGGCTCACACATCGGTGCCGGTCCCGCGGGTGTACTGGTCCGAGAGCAACCCGGACGCGCTCGGCGGTGAGTTCTTCGTAATGGAACGGCGCGACGGCGAAATTCCGCCAGACGTCATGCCGTACACGTTCGGATCCTGGCTCTCGGAGGCTTCAGAGGACGACTGTTCTCGACTCCAGCAGTCATCGGTCCGGGTGCTCACGGAGTTGCACGCTATGGCCGATCCGCACCTGGCCCTCCCCGAGTTGTGCGGCGTCGGTGCCGAACCGACTGGGGCAGAAGCACTTCGAGCGCACCTCGAGGAACAGAGACTCTACTACGAGTGGGCAACCGCCGACGGACCAGGATCTCCGTTGATCGAGCGCGGCTTCGACTGGATCGAGGCGAACTTTCCCACCGATGCCGGCTCCGCAGTGCTCTGCTGGGGTGACTCGCGGATCGGAAACGTCATCTACCGCGACTTCGAGCCGGCGGCGGTCCTCGACTGGGAGATGGCCACACTGGGGCCGCGTGAGCTGGACCTCGGCTGGATGATCTTCCAGCACAGGTTCTTCGAGGATCTCGCTGCCATGGCAGGCCTCCCCGGAATGCCGGACTTCCTGCGTCGTGAGGACGTGGCCGATGCCTACGGCTCGCTTTCCGGCCACCAGGTTGCGGATCTGGATTTCTACATCCTTTACGCCGCGCTGCGGCACGCGGTGATCATGTTCCGAGTACAAAGCCGCGCAGTGGCTTTCGGTCAGGCCGAACGCCCCGACAACCCGGACGAGATGATCCTGCACCACAAGACACTCGAAGCCATGCTCGACGGCACCTATTGGGAATCGCTCGCTACGGCCCCGGTCGCACCAGGAGAAGCACGATGACACTGTCCCCGCTCGACGACTACCCCGTACATCAGATCGCCGAGACCATCCGCCATGTGGGCACCTCGGATCGAAACTTCTACGACCGCTACTACTTCAACTGTCATGCCGGCGTCGACGGCGACAGCGAGCCGCTGTTTCTCATCATCGGTCTCGGTCAGTACCCCAATCTCGGTGTGTGCGATGGCTTTGCGGTTCTTCGGCGCGGCGACGACCATATCGTCTTCCGAGCATCCCGTGCCTTGGGTGACGACCGCGTGGACCTGTCAGTAGGCCCGTTGAGGATCGAGATCATCGAGGGTCTGCATCGCCTACGTGTGGTGTTGGACCCGAGTCCCGAAGCGCCGGACTTGAGCTTCGACCTCACCTTCGAGTCCGACGGCCCCGCCAATCTCGAGGCCAGGCACTTCCACCGTCAGCTGGAACGAGTCACCTTCGACACTCAACGATTCGTGCAGACCGGAACATGGTCCGGATCCCTGACCGTCGACGGCGACGTCATCCCGGTCACCCCGGAGACGTGGCGGGGTAATCGCGACCGATCCTGGGGTGTTCGACCGGTCGGTGAAGCGGAACCTCCTGGACGCAAGGCGGATCCGTCGATCGCCGGCAGCCAGAACTTCTTCTGGATCTACTCGATCATGCAATTCGGTGACTTCACCGTCGTCACGGTCGTTCAAGAAGATCAGCAGGGACGCCGCATTCTGGAGGATGCGACGCGCGTCTGGGCAGATCGCTCGCGGGAGCCGGAGTGGTTGGGTCGACCGGACCACCAGCTCACCTTCATTTCCGGTACCCGCGAGGTGAAAAGTGGAACTCTGTACTTCCGGCGCCCCGGTGCACCAGGCGAATCCGACCACATCCTGGAGATCACCTGCGAACCGATTCTGCCCAACTACATCGGTGTCGGCACGGGCTACGGACTCGAGCAGGATTGGCGCCACGGGATGTGGCAGGGCGAACTGGTGGTTCAAGGCCTGCGAGAAAAAGTTTCGGACATCGAACCGTGGAAGAAGATGCTGTGCCCGGTCGACAATTTGGCCCGGTTCACCCTTGTGGAAGACGGCGTAACTCGCACCGGGACAGGCTTGTTCGAGGTAGCAGTCATTGGGCCCCACCAGCGATACGGGTTCACCGGAATCGGTGACGTCGCACCGTAACCACAGCTCACCATCCACAAAGAGAGGTACTGCCACATGTTCATACGCTCACGAATGTCGTTCGCTCGCACCGCGAAGGCCGCCGCCCTTGTTGTCACCGGAGGTCTGTTGTTTGCTGCTCCCGCCACGGCCATCCCGCTCGACCTGGGTTCTCTGAACACGGGATCGCTCGGATCCGTCGATCTCGGCTCGCTCGATCCTGTCCTCGCGCCGACGCCGAACTTGGCCTCCGTGGCCAACTTTCGCGACGTCGCCGGCAACGACGGGAGGGGATACGCCACCGTCGACGGCTCACACCTCAAGCGCGGCGTCATCTACCGATCCAATGCGCTGACCGCGACCAGCGACGCAGACAAGGCGACGCTCACCGGCCTCGGACTTGCCGACGCCTATGACCTGCGTGGTGCAACCGAGATCTCCAACCCGTTCATCGGTGGCGCGGACAAGCTCCCGGACGGCGTGACGTACACGAACATTCCGATCGAGTTCAAGGATCTGACCCAGCTCGCGACGACGATCAAGTCGCCGGAGGAGGCCAAGCAGTTCCTGGTCGATACCAACCGCAGTTTTGTCACCGATCCCGTGCGCCGCGCCGGCTTCAAGCAGGTTCTCTCGGACATCGCTGCTGGTGACGGGGTGCAGTTGTTCCATTGCACTTCAGGTAAGGACCGCACGGGTTGGACCGCGATGCTGTTGCAGTCCATTGCCGGTGTCCCCGCCCAGACGATCATGGACGACTATCTGTTGAGCAACACCTACCTTCAGGCGACCAACGAGAAGATCCTTGCGCAGATCTCTCAGGCCCTGAGCCCGCAGGTAGCGACCAATCTCGAGCCGGCCCTCGGTGTCGACGCGTCGTATTTGGAAGCGGGACTCGCGCAGATAACCAGCGATTACGGAACCGTCGACAGCTACCTCACCGAAGGTCTGGGACTCACTCCGGACACGATCGCACTTCTGAAGGTCAAGCTAGTCGGCTAGTTTCACGCTGCTAGAACCGTTGAACGAACGAGTACCAGTCGCCGTCGAACTCCTGGTAGCCGATGTCGCCGTCATGGCGGGGCTTGCCGAGATATGGTGCGCCGTCCGGTAAGTATGCCAATCCGATCGAATCGATCAGACCACCCTCGATATGGAAGCGGCACCCGTTGCCGACGGGCCATACCTGCAGGACCCGGTAGACGCCAATTGTTTGGTTTTCCAACGACTTCTGGCAATCCGCGGCCACTGCTTCGAGGGAGTCTTTCGAAAGTGCAAACGCAACATGCGAAGGGACGGACAACGTCACGAGCGCGCCGGTGACGAGGACTATCACCGGCGCGATCGTGCTCAAACGCAAGGTTTTGTACTTCATCCATCCAATCAGGCTGAGTATCAACCACACTCCACCCAAACCGAGCAACACTGAGGCGGCGAGTGCAAAGAATGGAAAGTACACAACCGGCGGCATGAAGGACCACACAATGACGCCGCATGTGAGAGCGACAAGCGCTGCGGTGACAATCGCTGTCACCTTCCACCAGGATGCCGGACTTCCACGCTCAGTTGTCGGATCACCGTCGGTCATCGGACAACCCTTGCACAAGGCGGTAATTGTGGGGTGGCAACGAATCGAATTCCCACTGATTTATGTCGAGGCCGTCGTGCGTGATTCGAGAATCGGTGCTTTCCAGCATCAGCTATCGCTCTGATGCCGGAGGGTATGGTCGGATTGTGAACCAGGATCTGATCATTCGCCGCTACCTACCCTCGGATGAGGACGTGGTCGTCGACCTGTGGTCGAATGCTGCCCGTGAAGCCCATCCGTTCCTTGTGGGTGAGGGAACGGGCGATCGGGAGCAGAAGATGCGAGAGGTCTATCTGATCCAGGCCGATAATTGGGTGGCTGAGCACAACTCCGAAGTTGTCGGCCTGTTGGGAATGATCGGCTCCGAAATCGGGGGACTGTTCGTCGCGCCGGCATCACAGGGGTTGGGAGTCGGGAGGGCGTTGGTCGAACACGCCACCACCATGCACGACGAGGTGACACTCGAGGTTTACACACTCAACGATCGGGCCCGCAGGTTCTATGCGCTGATGGAGTTCGAAGAAGAGGGGCGTCGACTCGACGACGAGACAAACCATGAATTGATCACCCTGCGTCGTACGGCGCGAGACTCCTCCGTCACTCGGCCATGAGGGATACGGATGAGCCCAGCACGGGCCTGACATTGTGCACAGATCTGACGGCTACCGAATGGCTGGTCGATCAGGATCTGCCTTGGTATCAGTTGGCAGGGCGCGGCCCGATCGGATTTCCGAAGTATGCGCGCTTACGGTTCATCCCAGATCCGAGCTTTCCCGGTCAGAAATCGAATGATGTCGATTTCGATCAGACCGGGCCGGAAGAGAAAGTGCTGATCGGCTTTGCCCTGGATGTGTTGTCCAGTTACACAACCACACCCGACGAGTGCTATTTCTGCATGTGGACCGGGTGGGGGTCGGCAGTCGGTGATGACGTTCCGCGGTTCGAGATCCCAAATCGTGACTACTGGCTCTTGCGTGGAACGCTTGCCGACTACGCCGATTGGAGTGTGGAGAACTCAGCTCGTTGGCCGTGGGGTTCTTCCCCTGATCCGGCCTTCATCTGGCCGGCGGATCATGCATGGTGCATAACCAATGATGTCGACCCACATTTCGCGATCATCGCCGCCCCCGAGGAAGCGATCATTCGAATTGTGGCCGATTCGCGGATCGATGCCGTCCTCGACGACCCGGATATCGTTCCGCCGTATTGGCACTGACGACCGATCACGGCCAAGTCTCGAGTTCGACGACCAGCGTGTTCCAGCGGACGCCGAAATTTGTGGGGACCTGACCCGTCTCGCAGTACACCGTCGGCCCGTCGAAGACGACGTTGAAGAGACCGGAATGTATTGTCGTCAAGAGTGTTTCGTGTTGAACGAGGTGGCCGGGCCGCGCTTTCACCCGCACGCGCCCGGTGGGCTCTGTGCGGTATTGCGTCCAGAGGTAGCGATCCCACACCAGGCAACCTCTCAACCGCACCTCGCCGACGCTTCCGACATCGTCGCCGATCAGCGTCGTAAATCCGTGTCCGAGATGGGCTATGTGCTCAGTGCGGCCGTCGATTGTCACGGTCGCGATGCGTGCATCGATTTCGCAGCACACCTCGGCAGGAAGGTCCAGCATTTCGGGACTGGCCCAGTAGGTCGTCGGTTCGCAAGTATCGCCAGGCATGGGGGTGTCGCGCCACGGTTCGAGATCCTCGAGCATCCAGAGTTGCGCCACCGTTCGAGTATCCCAACGCGTCTACGCTTGGGCTTGCTGGTCTGCCTGCAGGTGCTTGACCGGGCACCCCGTGGGGAAGGTGCCGAGGTCTTCGACCTTGTAACCGCTCGGGTAGCTGCGGATGTTGGGCAGCTCGCGGGCGAATTTCCGCTTCGTGCGCACCGGGAAGAACCGCAGCAGACGCGCGCGGACTTTCAGCGCGCCGCGTGAGACGACGCGCATCGCGGTGCTCGGGTGCTTGTAGTGGAAGGCGTCGAGTAGGTGATCGTCCATGAGGGCGAAGGCGAATCCCTTGACCAGAGACTTCGGCGCCAGATTGTTGGGCGGGAAGGTGCACATCAGGTCGAGAGTGGAGTCGGCGACCGCCCGAGCGCCGGGGTCGAATGAAAAGTGTTTGCGCTCATAGTCATCGAGAAGTCTGACGAACCCCTCGTAGGTGTCCGGCGTGTCCTTGATGTTCATGTACCTGCCCAAGTGGCGGTAGTAGTTCGTCGACCCGACGATCTCGTTCTCGGTCATCTTCCGCCAGCCGTACTCGTCGAGCCATCTGACCGGGGTGACGACGAAGGTGGCCAGAACGTAGAGCATGTCGTCGTTGGAGATGTCGTACGAACCGTGCATCTGGTTCATTCGACGCACGCTCTTGCGGCCTTCGGTGCTGCTGAGGCCGTGCTCGAGGATGGCGTCGAGGATCAGGCTGGTGTCGTCGTAGCGCTTCTGAACCTTGTCGGTGAACTCCCCGGTGGAGAAGAGAAGTTTGCCGATCGAGGGAACGGCGTACGTGCGAAAAAGGGCGAAGCTGAGCGCCTGATTGATGTCCCAGGGAAACTCTTGCGCCGCGAGAATGCGCGACATCTCTTCGTAATCGGTTTCGGGATCGAGTCGATCCGTGCGACTGCGGAGGTCGTAGCGCTTCATCTGAACACTCCCTGGGACTGGTCTGCGCGCGGCAGAGGTAGGTGTGAGCTGCACCACCGACTGTAGTTCTGACAACACGCGTTGTCTAGGGGGTGTGAATAGTCGACTGTCCATCGTTTCGGGCGTTGTACCAGGGGTATCCGGAAAGTGTTGTCGACCCGAGGAGCAGCTATGAGCGTCACACGCACGGCCGGGGTTTTCGCGGCCATCGGACTACCGATTGCCGCGAGCGTCATGTTCGCCGGAGTCGCCTCGGCTGATCCGCCCCATCCTTTCGGTGGCGCCGCCGTCACCATCGGGTGTCCGAATCAGGGGTCGCTGGCATCGCTGACCGGACTCACCGGCCAGTCCGGGCCAGAGTCCAATCCGCCCATCGCCAAGGGTGACATCCGCTTCGATTCGTTCCCGGCAGCTGCGCCCATCCCGGCGGCGGGTCAGGTGACCGTTGCGTGGGTCAACACCGACACGGGCAAGTCCGGAATCGTCGACCTGGTCGGTACTTACCCGTACTTGTCCGCGACGGTGAACACCGGCGTCGGCAATGTCGTTGCGACGGCATTCGGTTCGATCAACTGGGGCAGTAGTCCCATCTGCCAGTCGAATCCGACGATCGGCAGGTTCATAGCCTGATCTTCACAGCCTGATCTTCACGGCGTGAACGGGCACAGGGTTGGCGGTATCGCGTGATTATCTGTCATCTCGGAGATACCGCTGTGTCCGCGTCATCCCATATTCTGAAACATGTTATTTGAAAGCATATTTCAGGGATGGAAAAGGTGGCGACGTGAATGGGTCGAGCGCGCGTCAGTTGATGAGCCAGATGCTCGTCGAGAAACGAAACAGTCTTGCGCCCGAGAAGGTCGGCATGCGATGCGAGGGTGCTCGCCGCATGCACGGCCTCAGCCGGCGTGATGTCGCGCAGATCGCCGACATCAGTTTCAATCACTACCAACGGCTGGAACAGGGTACGTCCGTTGGTGTTTCGGCTCCCGTCATCGTTCGTATCTGCGACGCCTTGTTGATGGAAGACGACGAAAAGGCGCGCATGCTGGCGTTGCACCAGGCATGGGCGCGCCCTCGTCGACCTCGGTCCGGATCTCAGGCTGCCGGTGAAATCTCCGGTAGGCAGCGGGCCAGTTCGTCCGGCGTGTAGAAGAAACTTCCGGCGCTCACCGGAGCGCACGGGGCAGCAAACGCTGTCTCGCGCTCGTTGTAGAGCATTCGGACCAGGCGCTTACCGTCCGGTCCGCCGAACACGTCCCACTGCACGTTGGCGGCCATCGGGCTGACCTGCGCTCCGCGCCAGGGGTTGTTCGCATAGGTGTACAGGTCACCCTCGGCCTGTGAGACGGTGCTTCCCGGCAGTTTCAAGAGCGCGGCGAAGGGGATGATCGTTTCTGCGTGTGCAAACCGGAAGTCCGCTCCCGGTACGGCGGCGGCCCCGGTGTGTTCTTGTAAGCCGCGCAGGAACTCGTCGCGCAAGACGGTTGCCATCCGGTAGGTGACGTCTTCACCGGTGAAGCCCGGGCCCTTGGCGTAGAAGTCCTCGGCATCGTTCGTGTATGCGAGCCACTGCGCGTCCGCAGGTTCGATGAACCGCTCGAAATTCCACTTGCCTTCTTCGGCCATGCCCGGAGTGATGATGTACGTGTTGTACAGCATGTACGCGGCGTCGACCTCGTTGTCGATCGTGCTGGAACCCTTGCCGCGGTCGACGAGTGAGAACTCGCCCGCGCTCAGGCGGTTCACGAAGTCCTCGGAGTAGAGCCTGAGCATCATGTGCCGCGAGACCTCGCGGGTGCGGGGAAGATCGGCAATCTGATCGTCGACGGCCTTCAATCGCGGATCGGAATCCTCGTAGTCCTTGTAGTCGGCGTTTGCATCCAAGTCGTGGAAGTAGAGAAGGTCGGCATCCGTGGTCACCGGCGCAACATCGCCGGCGACGGCCGGAAACGCACCGGTCAGGCCCTGGGCGAAGTTCTCGGCGCTGTCCACGGCACGGTCGACACCCGACGAGGTCAACGTGATGGTTCCCTGTTGCGCTGCGATGGCGTCGAACAGTTGGGGGAGGCGCTCGGTGACCCGTGCTCCGAGTTGTCGATGTTCGGTGACTCCGAGTCCGCTGAGGTTGCCGTATCCCAGCTTCTTGTTCGCGGCCATGAGATCGCGAAGCGCCGGTCCGAATTCCTTGCCGACGGAAGTCAATGCGTTCTCGGCTTCGGCGAGTTCCCACAGCTGCAGGCTCAGGTCGTCGTACTTCAGGCTCGACAGTGCCCGGGAGCCGTGGCGCGCAACGCTTTCCGTGTACACGGGCGAGTATCCCGTCGGTGGTGCTTGATAGTCGGCGATACGCTGGCCGGGTGAGTACGGCGTCTTGGACGTGAAACCGCCGTCGGTCGACGCCGGGGTCTCAGCCGAGCCGGAACTCGACGCGGTGTCGAGCGAGCCGAAGGGCGACGCCGTGGCGATGGACTGAGCGCCACTGGTAACGAGCACGAGTCCGACCGCGCCGGCAGCCGCCAGCAAACCGAAGCGTGGGCTTCGCATGGTGTGTGAATCCTCTCCGTCGGTGCCGAGGTGGCACGACGGAAGGAAAGTTAGAACAGCTAAGCGTCCGATTTGCGCCTATTTGTCCATGTGCAGATGGACGCAGGGTTACAGTTTTCGGATTCGCCGAGCTCAGGACGGTTTGGCGGCGATCCCGATCGAGACGGACAGCGACAACGCGATGAGGGTCATGGCCAGCCACTGGTAGCTCTTGGGCGTGGGCTGCTTCTTACGTCCGAACTTGCTCACTGATGTCTCCCGTTTGTCCGTGGGTACTCAGCACATATTACTGTTCCATTACCCCGATGGCGCGGTCGACGGGAAAAAGTGTGCGATCAGACAGCGGGCGAGCCTGGAGGCCCGCCCGCCGTCGGCGTCAAGAGGTCGTGCGCAGTTCCCGTCGCAGTATCTTGCCGGTGACGGTCTTGGGAAGCTCCTCCACCAGCACGACGGACCGTGGGTACTTGTACGCCGCCATCCGCTGCTTGCAGTGATCGATCAGTTCCTCCGGCGTCACCGACGCCCCCGCGACGAGGCTGACGAACGCCTTCACCGTCTCACCGCGGTATTCGTCGGCGATCCCGACGACAGCTGCCTCGCGGACCGCGGGATGTTCGGCGAGAACGTCTTCGACCTCGCGTGGCCACACCTTGTAGCCGGAAGCGATGATCATGTCCTTCTTGCGGTCGACGACGTAGAACCAGCCGGCTTCGTCCATGAACCCCACGTCGCCGGTGTGGAACCACCCGTCGCGAATGGCCGCCGCACTCTCCTCCGGCTTGTTCCAGTAGCCGCGCACCACCTGTGGACCACGGACGACCAGCTCGCCGATCTCTCCGATCGGCAGGACCGCACCGCCCTCGTCTTCGATGCGGACCACGGTGTTGGGTACTGGAACACCGACGGACAGTGCCCCGGACGTGGGGTCGACCGGCGTATCCGCGCCGACGGGAACGGCATGGGTCGGCGACGTGGTCTCTGTCAGGCCGTAGATGTTGTGCAGCGCAGCACCGGTCATGGCTCGGACGGCCTCGGCGGCGGTCGGTGAGATGGGTGCACCGCCGGAATACAGCAGCCGCATGGAGGTGAAGTCTTCCGGCGCGCAACCTGGAGTGTTGAGCAATGCTGTGAACGCGGTGATGGCGCCGACGGTGAACGTCGGTCGGTGCTCACGAATCGCGTCGAGCATCACCTCGGGCTGGAAGCGGTAGGCCAGCACCAGCGGCATTCTCGTCAGTACGGATACCGCGATGTGACCGATCAACCCCGTGATGTGGAAGAGCGGTGCTACGCCGAGAACGGTGTCTTTCGGGGTGAGCCCCAGCCAGTCCCGGTATACCTGGGCGTTGAAGGTCATGTTCGCATGAGAGGTCATCGCTCCCTTCGGTGGACCAGTGGTTCCCGACGTATACGTGAGTACCGCAATATCTTCCGGGGCAACGTCAGTGGTGATCGGATCGCCGAGACGATGTTCGTCGATCAGCGTCACAAGATCGTCGGTACCGAGATCCTTCTTCACGATTCCGTCGAAAATTCTTGGATCGTTGCGGCTTTGGTACTCGAGTTCCGAGGTGGTGATGACGCGCCTCACCGGCGAGTCCGAAACGACGTTGCGGCCCACGGACTCGTAGAGCCCCTCGAGTGCGATGAGAACGGCAGCTCCGGAATCTTCGAGTTGGTATCCCAGTTCTCGCTCACGGCTCATGGGATTGATCGAGACTGCGACGCCGCCGGCTTTCCAAATTCCGGTGAGGGCGAGCACGAACTGTGGAACGTTCTGCAGGAACAGGGCAACGCGGTCACCCTTCACGAGTCCACCGGCTCGGAGTGCTCGGGCCAGGGCGTCGCTCTGATGGTCCAGCTCGGCGAAGCTGAGTTGACCGTCGAAGTACTTCACAGCTGTGGCGTCCGGATCGGAGCGGACCGTGGCCGCCAACATCTCGAGCATCGTGGGGTGCTCGACGTCGATATCGGGGGGAACGTCGTTGCGGTACAACGCCAACCAAGGGCGATCTTCGTATGTCATTTGATGGCAACCGGATTCACGGGAGATCCGCTGGCCTTGGCGACCTTGAGTGGTGCGGCGACGTACAGGAACGTGTACTGGCCGTCGGACGCACAGTCTGCGGCCAGCTTCTCCAGATCGCAGATCTCGGTGAACACCACGCCGAGGTTGCGCATCAGAGCGTTGTGAAGCACCAGTGCCACACCGTTTTCGGGATCGGTGGTGACCTCATTGGCGATGGTGTCCGTCACCAGGTTCGGAATCTCCATGTCCTGGAACCACTGGACGAGTTCGGGGCTGTAGATCAGGCCGGGCTCGCAGAATCCCTCGTAGAAGGCTTCACCCTGGTCGAAGAACAGCTTGAGGAAGTTGGTGCGGATGACGAGAATGTCGCGCTTCTCGATGGTGACACCCTGCGCTTCGGCACAGGCCAAAAGATCATGGTGCGTGAAGGTTTCGGCCTTGTCGAGGTTCTCCTTGCCGCGGAACTTCGCCATGTCGAGTAGCACTGCGCGTCCGACGACGCCACGGTCGGCAATCGGTTCGACGCTGGCCTTCTCGAGGCCGCCGACAGTCGTGTCAGCGGAGTATCCGTTCCACAGCGCGCCGTCGTACCAGACGTGGCCGAGTGCGTCGTACTGCGTCGAACCCTGCAGGAACGCGTCGATCTTGTCGTCCGCGTAATGCAGACCGCCGGGGAAGTTGGGTGCGTCGTCGCCGTCCCAGCTGCTCTCGTCGAAGATCTGTGTGCGCTCGGCAGGGCTGCGTCCTGGCCAGACCGGATCACCCTTGGGGTCGCCGATGAGCCGTTGAAGTGTGAACACGGAACCCTGCTTGATGGTTCCGACGCCACGAAGCACCTGTCCGGCGTCGAGGTAGTTCAGTGAACCGACCTCGTCGGACTCTCCCCACTTGCCCCAGTTGCTGGGTGCGTCGTGCAGGAGTTCTCCAAGATATGGCGCCTCGGTCATGGTGATCTGATCCTCTCGCTACCGACACCGAACGATCGCTCGGGCGGACCTGGGTCTTTGTGATCCACATCATGTTCAGGCCGATAATCAGCAGTCAACAGGTTCAGCGATTGCCGTGGTCATGGCATTGTTGGAAATCCTATGTTCGGGAATACTGAACAATGTGACCGAATTCGAGAATGCTGTCCTGATCGGAGCATCGATCCGGCAAGCCCGGCGTCACAGCGGGCTCTCGCTGCGCGAATTGGCCAGGCGTCTCGACGTCAGCGCGGCTACCCTCAGCGCCGTCGAGACCGGAAAGACCAGGGTCAGCGTCGACCGGTTGGCGGCAATCGGCGGGATTCTCGGAGTGCGTTTCGACGCTCTGCTCCCGGCTGCGATAGTGCGTCCGCCGGAACAGCCACGATGGGGTGGCGACGACGCCGACCCGAACACGCATTTTCTTCCGAACGAGTGGCGAAGATTCGGCCCGAGTTCGTTCGATCCGGTGTTGGCGGCCGCGCTCGCGGAGATGGTGAAGACCGGATATCACGGCGCTGCGATGCGTGAGATCGCCAAACGTGCGCAGATGAGTGTTCCGGGTCTCTATCACCACTATTCCAGTAAGCAACAAATGTTGGCCGAAATTCTCGACCTCACCATGGCAGAGCTCAACACGAGATCGTTGGCGGCGATCGACGAGGGCGAAAGTCCCTGCGAAAGACTGGCTTTCCTTGTCGAATGTGTGACCTTGTTCCATATCTATCGGCGCGATCAAGGATTTCTCGGTGCCAGCGAAATGCGCAGTCTCACAGCCGAGAACAGATTGCGCATCACGGAATCACGCAACTACCAGCAATGGTTGATGACGAAGCAAGTCGATGACGGAATCGCCGCCGGTGTGTTCGAGACGGATCGGCCGCGACAGGCCGCGCGTGCAATCGTCGTGATGTGTGTCTCTGTCGCGCAATGGTATCGGCCGAGCGGACCGCAAACGCCCGAGGAAATTGCACGCGACTACGCGCGTTTCGCGCTAGATCTGGTGCGCCTTCAGCGACCGTGACGGACGTCATCCGGTTCGGGTGATGCGCCTGCGGGCAAAGGGGTCCATGCTTGGAAGGTATCCGTACCGCGACTCGAGTAAGGAACGAAAAACAATGTCTTCCAAGCTGTCTCACAAGGCGTACATGATCGGTGCCGGCATCGGAAATCTTTCGGCTGCCGTCTATTTGATTCGGGACGGTAAGTGGAGCGGTGAGGACATCACCATCATGGGCCTGGACATGCACGGAGCGAACGACGGCGAATCCGTCGCTACTTTCCAGCACCAGTACGGCCATCGCGAGCTAGGCAACGACGCGGGCTTCATCAACCGTGGTGGTCGCATGCTCAACGAGGAGACCTACGAGAACCTCTGGGACGTGCTGAGTGCGGTTCCGTCGCTGGACAACCCGGGAAAGTCGGTGACGGATGACATTCTCGATTTCGACCACGCGCATCCGACACACGACGTTGCACGGTTGATCGACCGCGACGGTATTCGCAACAAGGGCGAGAACGACTACAAGCACATGCAATTCGACAACAAGGATCGATACTTGTTGACGAAGCTGATGACGATGCCGGAGTCGGACGAGGCAAAACTCGACGACATCAGTATCGAGCAGTGGTTCGAGGACACTCCGCACTTCTTCACCACCAACTTCTGGTACATGTGGGAGACCACATTTGCGTTCAAGCGGGTGAGTTCGGCGATGGAGCTGCGCCGGTACATGAATCGAATGATTCTCGAGTTCAGTCGCATTCAGACTCTCGCGGGTGTCACCAGGTCCCCGTACAACCAGTACGAGAGCATCATCTTGCCGATGCGGACCTTCCTCGAAGGCAAGGGTGTGAAGTTCGTCAACGAACTGAAGATCACGGAGTTCGTGTTCAAGGACACCCCGCTTCGCGACGAGATCACCGTGACGGGACTCGACTACGAGAACGTCCGCACCGGTGAGAAGGGCCGAATCGACGTAGCGGAGGGCGATTTCGTCTTCGACACCAACGGCAGCATCACCGACAGTTCGTCGATCGGCGATCTGGATACCCCGATCGTGGAAGACATGAGGTACGCGCCGAGTGCGCTGCTGTGGAAGCAGGCAACCGAGCACTTCTACGATCTCGGGAATCCCGACAAGTTCTTCGGAGATCGGGAGCAGAGTGAGTGGACCAGCTTCACCGTCACTACCTCGTCACACGAGCTCATCAACGAGATTTCCCGAATCACCAAGCAGCTCCCCGGAAATGCGCTCAACACCTTCGTGGACTCGAACGTACTTCTGTCGATCGTGGTTCACCATCAGCCGCACTATCACGCGCAGAAGGAGAACGAAGGAGTCTTCTGGGGCTACTGTCTGTTCCCGCGAAAGAACGGTGACTACGTGAAGAAGCCGTTCATCGAGATGACCGGCCGGGAAATGCTGGAAGAGACGCTCGGACACCTCGAGGCGCTCGACGAGAACGGTGCGCTGGCCGCGCGCAGAGAAGAGATCATGGACAGCGTCGTCAATTCGATTCCCAGCCACATGCCTTACGCCAGTGCGCTGTTCAATCGGCGTGCCGTGGGTGACCGGCCGCTGGTGGTGCCGAAGCATTCCAAGAACCTGGCCTTCATCAGTCAGTTCGCGGAGCTGCCGTTCGACATGGTGTTCACCGAGCAGTACTCGGTGCGCTGCGCTCAGGTGGCCGTCTACAAGTTCCTGGGGATTCCGGAAGACAAGCTCACCAAGATGCATCACTACGAGAAGGACCCGAAGGTTCTCGCCAAGGCCGCAGTGACGATGTTCCGCTGAGGGGTGCTCAGCGACCGTGCCGCTTCTCGTAGTCCTCGCGAGTGCGATCGGCGCGGCGCTGGGCCTTCTCGTCGAGCAATTCGGGATCGAGTCCATGGCTCAGCAGGCGGTGACGGCGGTAGATGGTCCCCAGCGCTACGACGAAGTACGCGAGCGGGATGAGCAACAAGGCCATCATGGCCAAGGGAATCCAGATCGGTCCCGGAATCAAGAGGAACAGCAGAAGGATCAGCGTCGCCGGCACGGTGAAGCGGATGATGTAGCGGGCCTGTGCACCCGGGCCGACCAGATCGTTTCGCACCCAGTCCTGGTACCGGTCGGGGAGGGTCTTTCCCAGGAGGTATCCGCAGTACTGGGGAAAGTTCGGGCGAGTCTGTTCGGCCATGGCTTCCAGGATAGTGCCTGGTACCGCCGCTTACGCGGGTGCCTTGAACGTACGTCGGTAGGCGCTCGGTGAAACGCCGAGCGCCTCGTTCATGTGTTGACGCATCGATGTCGCGGTCCCGAAGCCGGTTCGAGCGGCAATTGCATCGATCGACAGGTCGGATTCCTCCAGCAGTTCGCGTGCTCGATCGACGCGTCTGCTGGTCAACCAGCGGTTCGGCGTCGTTCCGACTTCGTCGCGGAATCGACGACTGAACGTACGGACGCTCATGTTGGCACGCGTCGCCAAGTCCGCCAGGGTGATCGGGTCGCCGAGATGTTCGAGGGCCCAATGCCGAGCGTCGGCAGTCGATTCCGAGGGTTTGTCGGCCAGCGGGCGCCGGATGTACTGCGCTTGGCCACCGTCGCGCCACGGCGGTACGACGCAACGCCTCGCGACGGTGTTCGCCACTTCCATGCCGTGGTCGCGCCTGACGATGTGCAGACAGAGATCGACCCCTGACGCCACACCGGCCGAGGTCAGGATGTGGCCTTCGTCGACGAACAGCACGTCGGGATCCACGTTCACCTTGGGGTAGACACGCTGGAAATGGTCGGTGTTGCGCCAGTGCGTCGTGGCACGAAGTCCGTCGAGCAAACCCGCCGCGGCGAGGATGTACGAACCGGTGCAGATCGAGACCAGTCGAGTGCCCGGGCGGATGTGTCGGAACGCTGCGGCCAACTCGGGGGAGAGGTAACCGTCTTCGTAGGCCGGACCCAGTTCGTACGACGCGGGAATGACGACGGTGTCGGCGGTGGCGAGCAGCTCGCTCCCGTGGTCGACCGAGATGCTGAAGTCTGCGTCGGTCTGCACGGGATTGCCGTCGACGGTGCACGTCAGGATCTCGTAGAGCGGCCGATCCTCGACGTCGAGGGCGCGCCCGAAAATGCGCGCCGGGATACCGAGCTCGAAGGGAATGACTCCGTTCAGAGCCAGTACGACGACGCGATGCGGACCAGACATGGCTCGATTCTTTCATATATTGGCAATCTGGCCACTGTTCTCGATCGAATCCGAACTGCAGAATTCTCTCTGTGACTTCTGAGACCGCTCTCCCCGAATCGGGCCAACATCAGGTGAGCCCGCCGCGCTTTCACCGCGCCTGGTCCGTCGCGATCGTGGCATTCCTGGCTTTGGTCGGTGCGGCGAGCTTCCGCGCTGCCCCATCCGTGCTGATCGATCCACTGCACGAGGATTTCGGGTGGTCTCGCGCCAGCATCTCGGCCGCCGTCTCGGTCAACTTGATCCTGTACGGGTTGACCTCGCCGTTCGCTGCTGCCCTGATGGAAAGGTTCGGCATCCGGGCGGTTGTCACTTCGGCGTTGGCGCTCATCTCGCTCGGCAGTGGTCTCACGATCTTCATGACCTCGAGTTGGCAGCTCATCCTGCTGTGGGGCGTGTTCGTCGGACTCGGCACCGGTTCGATGGCGCTGGCGTTTGTCGCCACCGTCGTAGATCGATGGTTCGTCGAGAAACGCGGTCTCGTGACCGGCATCCTGACGGCCGGTGGTGCTGCCGGTCAGCTGGTGTTCCTGCCCGTTCTGGCGAAGATCGCGGAAACGTACGACTGGAAGAGCGTCGCCTTCACAGTTTCGTTTGCCGCGCTGGCCGTAGTGCCGTTCGTTCTGCTGTTCCTGCGCAACTATCCGTCCGATGTGGGTACGACGCCGTACGGAGCGCCCGCCGACTACGCCCCACCCGCCAAGCCTGTCTACCAGCGCGGCGGCGCCGGAGGCCGGGCGATCTCGGTACTGGTCATGGCGTCGAAGACCAAGGTGTTCTGGCTTCTCGCCGGTACGTTCGCGATCTGCGGCGCGAGTACCAACGGCCTGATCGGAACGCACTTCGTTCCAGCGTCGCACGATCACGGGATGCCGATCACCACGGCCGCGTCGCTGCTGGCGTTGATCGGAATCCTCGACATGGTCGGCACCATTGCTTCGGGTTGGTTCACCGATCGGATGGACTCGCGAAAACTCCTCGGGATCTACTACCTGTTCCGCGGCATCTCGCTGCTCTTTCTGCCCTTGTTGCTCGCCAACACCGTGAACCCGCCGATGATCGCGTTCGTCATCTTCTACGGGCTCGATTGGGTGGCGACGGTTCCGCCGACCGTCGCGCTGTGCCGTCAGCACTTCGGCGCCGACGCTCCCATCGTGTTCGGTTGGGTGCTGGCATCTCATCAGATCGGCGCGGGTCTGGTGGCCTTCTTGGCCGGCCTCGTTCGCGATCAGATCGGCTCGTACGACGCTGCTTTCTTGGTGGCCGGCGCGCTCTGCGCGATCGCCGCAGTCATGTCGTTGTTGATCGCAAAACGTCCGAAAGAGGCAGTATTGGTTGACTCTGTCTGATTCGGCACTGTGATCGGTACCACCGACGGGGTAAGTTGTGTGTAACTCCAAGAACTACTCACCAGTAGGGGTACTGAAATGCCTGCTCCGTCCGCTGCGACCTTCTCGCGGCTCGCCGATCTGATCGCCATCGACAATGTTGCCGATCGCCCGACGAAGTCCATCACCGAGGTGTTCACCGGCAAGGAGCTGGCGACCATCCCCGTCGGCACCGCCGACGACGCACTTGCGGCCATCGCCCGTGCCCGCGTCGCCCAGAAGGAATGGGCCAAGCGCTCCGTCCTCGACCGCGCTGCCGTCTTCCACCGCTACCGCGACCTCATCCTCGAGAACCGCGACGCCCTCATGGACATGGCTCAGGCCGAGACCGGAAAGTCGCGTACCGCAGCTCAGGAAGAAGTCCTCGACATCTCGATGACGTCGCGTCACTACGCACGTGTGGCGCCGAAGCTGCTGCGCCCGCGTCGCGTCTCCGGCATGCTCCCGGGTCTGACGAAGACCGTCGTCCGCTACCAGCCCAAGGGTGTAGTCGGCGTCATCTCGCCGTGGAACTACCCGATGACGCTGGCCGTGTCCGACGCCATCGCCGCGCTGCTCGCCGGCAACGCCGTTGTCCTCAAGCCGGACAGCCAGACGCCGTACTGCGCCCTCGCCTGCGTCGAACTGCTCTACAAGGCGGGACTTCCCCGCGACCTCTTCGCCGTGGTTCCCGGACCGGGCTCCGTCGTGGGCACCGCGCTGGTCGAGAACACCGACTACCTCATGTTCACCGGTTCCACCGCGACCGGTCAGCTCCTCGCCGAGCAGGCCGGCCGTCGACTGATCGGCTTCTCCGCCGAACTCGGTGGCAAGAACCCGATGATCGTCGCGGCCGGCGCAGACCTGCGCGAGGTCACCGACGCCGCTGTGCGTGCGTGCTTCTCCAACTCCGGTCAGCTGTGCATCTCCATCGAGCGCATCTACGTCGAAGAGTCCATCGCACCCGAGTTCATCCGCATGTTCGGCGACCGCGTCAAGAAGATGAACCTCGCCGCCGGTTACGAATTCGGAATCGAGATGGGCAGCCTCGTATCCGAGGCCCAGGTCAAGGCAATCTCCGCGCATGTCGACGACGCAGTCGTCAAGGGCGCCACCGTCATTGCCGGTGGCAAGGCCCGTCCGGACATCGGACCGCTGTTCTACGAGCCCACCCTGCTCACCGGGGTTCCCGAGGACGCCGAGTGCTACCGCGACGAGACCTTCGGGCCGCTCGTCTCGATCTACCCCGTCAAGGACGTCGAAGAGGCCATCGCGCAGGCCAACGACACCGAGTACGGCCTCAACGCCAGTGTGTGGGCGGGAAGCAAGGCTGCCGGCGAAGCCATCGCAGCGCGCATCCACGCCGGCACCGTCAACGTCGACGAGGGTTACGCACCTACCTGGGGCAGCACCGCTGCACCGATGGGCGGCATGGGCGTCTCGGGCGTCGGACGTCGTCACGGCGCCGAAGGTCTGATCAAGTACACCGAGCCGCAGACCGTTGCTACCACTCGCGTCATGAATCTCGGTGGACCGCGCGGACTTCCGGCCAAGGTGTGGGCAAAGCTCATGCCTCACGCCATCAAGATCATGTCCTGGGTTCCGGGCCGGTAACGGGTGGAAACCGCCAGCGCATACATCGAGGCAACTCCGGTATCGGTGTGGAAGGTTGTCAGCGACATCGAAGGTATGGGTCGCTTCAGTCCTGAAAACACCGGCGGAACATGGACTTCCGGAACCCCGGGAACCGTGGGCGCAAAGTTCAAGGGCACCAACAAGCACGGCCTGATTCGGTGGAGCACGCACTGCACGGTGGTCGACGTGGTCGACTGCCGGAAGTTCTCCTTCGAATCGGACGAGCCGAAGGCGCGGTGGACCTTTGTGCTCGAGCCTTCGGGGACGGGCACTGTGCTAACCGAGACTCGCGAAATCTATGCGACGCCTGCGCTTTACGTGCGCATGATGTCGGGTAGCGGCCTACTCGGCCGGGGTCGAGATCAGCTGATGCAGACCGGAATGGAAACCACTCTGGCGCGCATCAAGGCGTTTCTGGAGAGCTAGACACATACGAAAGTGGGGCTGCACTCGATTCGAGTGCAGCCCCACTTTCTGTTTATCGGTTCGACAGCTCGCCGAGGTCGGACGGCGACGCCTGATGCTCATTCTTGTCGGAGTTGCGGAAAGGCATGCCGACTGTACTGAGGTCGATTCCTTTGGTCTCCTTCATGATCAGCGCCGCAACGAGAGAGAGAAGGCAGAGCGCTCCCACGTATACCGAGAACACCCATCCAAGATCTCGCGAGGTCAACCAGGTGTTCAGGTACGGCGCCGTACCGCCGAAGATCGCCACGGACAGCGACGTGGCGAAGCCGACTCCCATCGCGCGTGCACGAGTGGGGACGAGCTCGGACATGAGCGCCGGATACATCGCGGACGCGCAGCACCAGACTGCCAATCCCATCGCCTGCGTCACGAACAAGGTCCACGGCTGTGCCGTCAGGATAGCCGCGATCGGTAGTACGAGGACAGCGCCGGAAATGCCGAAGGCCGCCGCCATGGTACGCCGACCGTACTTGTCCGAGAGGTGACCTGAGAGTGGAAGTAGCGCCAGCACAACGAGTTGGGCTAGCAAGCTTGCAATGAAGGCTCCGTTGGGATCCATTCCCTTGGCTGAAATTGCATACGCTGACGCGAAGGTGGCCCAGGTGTAGTAGGCCGCGTTCTGCCCAGCAGACAGCATGAGGATCAGCACACCGATTTTTACAATGTCCTTTCGTGCAATCGGAGGTGCCGTAGCTGCAGAATCCGAATTCTCTTCGAAGTGAGGGGATTCCGATGCTGCACGACGCAAGAACAATGCGTAGAGACCGAGTACGGCCCCGATGGCGAAAGCAATCCGCCATCCGTATCTGCTCATGTCGTCTTTTCCGAGGATCCCCGTCAGCAATGCTGCGACGAGAGTCGCCAGCATTACTCCGAAGGTGACAGCCGTGAATACCGAACTGCCCCACAGCCCTCGCCGATCTCGAGGCGAGATCTCACCGACGTAGGTGTAAGAGACGCCGGCCTCTCCTCCGTGCGCAAGGCCCTGCGTCAGTCGTGCAATCAAGAGTGCGAACGACGCCCACACCCCAATGCTCTCGTAGCTCGGGATCAATGCAATTGCCAGACTTGCAACGGCCATCAAGCACATCGTGAGCACCATCGTGAATTTTCGACCCTTACGGTCGGCCAGGCGTCCGAAGACAAGCCCACCGAACGGTCGCGCCACGAATCCGACGGCGAACACCGCAAGTGTCGACAGCAGGGCAGAAGTGGGATCGCTGTCATCGAAGAAATTGGACGCCAGATACGTGGAGAAGATCGCGTACAGAGTCCAATCGAACCATTCGAGGATGTTTCCGGACACGGCTGCCCGCAGCGAACGGGCGCGATCGAGTTCGGGGGTTTGTTCCGGAGGTGCAGAGCTGTTCATGTGAGCCTTCTCGGGATGTCAGTATTTTTGTCGTTCAACAGGTTCGGTAGATATGGGCGGTCAACCCATATGGAGTCCGCCGTTCACATGAATCACTTCGCCGTGCACGAAGCTCGCGGCTGGACTGCACAGGAATCCGACCACGGAAGCAACCTCGGCGGCGCGGCCGAATCGGCCCATCGGCGTCGAGCGGATGAGGTGGTCGTTTTGGCTGTTGACCAAATCTGCGGTCATCGGTGTTTCGATGATGCCGGGCGATACTGCATTGACTCGGATCGATCCACCCAGTTCCCAAGCGAGACTTCGAGTGAAAGCGATTAGTCCGCCCTTTGTTGCCGCATAGTGAGCGTGATTTCGACTGCCGCGATGGCCTGCCATAGACGTCAGATTGACGATCGAACCGCCGTCACGCATCACCGGAATGGCGGCGCGTGTCAGATACATTGCCCCGTCGAGGTTGATGGACATGACCGTCCGCCATTGCTGGTCGGTCATCAACTCCACCGACTGTTCGGGATAGATCCCCGCAGCGACTATGAGGTGGTCGATCCCCCCGAAATGCCTTTGCGCAACCGCAACGAAGTGATCATTGCTTTCAGGTGAAGCAGCATCGAGTTCTGTTGTCGCTATACGATTTCCGTCAGGATCCAGAGAAGCTCTGATCGCGGAGAGCGCTTGTGTATCCAGGTCGCCGAGTACCAGATTCGCCCCTGCTGCGTACATCTGCTCTGATACCTGCCTGGCGATTCCGCCTGCGGCTCCGGATATTGCAATGGTGCGATCGGTGAAGTCGTACAAGTGGCTTTCCTTTGATCAGCGCACTTTCGACGAACCTCCCGGCAAAGAATCAGGGTGGGTGCTGTCGAAAAGTTCGGGATGCTTGGTTAATTCGGTTCTGGTTCTTCGTATGTGGCCGGTCAGGCAGCGTTCGGCATCGATCTCGTCTTTGCGCACGATGGCTTCGATCAGCAAGCGGTGTTCGTAGTTGATGACCCAGGTTCGATCGGGGCCCGTCAGCCGGGCATATGCCCGACGGTAATGCTGAGTCGTATTCCAGAACCGAGTCACCATAGTTATCAACTGAGGAATCTCGCAACCGCTGTAAGTGAGCAGGTGCAACTCCCGGTCCAGTACCAGGAATCGGTCGACATCCTCGTTGGCTTCGATCTCTTCCTGAATACTCCAGAGTCGATCATGCACACTGCTGTTCAGATGCGGGATGCTCTCCGCCAGCGCCATGGGCTCGATCCGTTCGCGAATGCGATAGACGAAATCGCATTCCTGCATATCCATGGAGGACACCCACGCGCCGCTGTTCGCTTTCAACTCGACCAGGCCTTCGGATTCGAGCATGCGCAGCGCTTCTCGTACTGGTAACCGACTCGCGCCGAGTCGTTCGGCTATCTCCTCCTGGCGGATTCGAACTCCAGGCAGTAGGCGTCCGGAAAGTATGTCTTCGCGGATATGGGCTGCGATGCGGTGGCTCGCGACCGTGGTGGGGCCGCTCGCAGAATCGGCTTCGGACAACGGTGCTCCTCGAGATGGGGGACGGGCGCAGTTCTGCTCGGCCGCGGATCGAGCGGGTGCCGGGGTTCATTGTTCACTGCGGACGTGCGGGATGGTGTGCGGGATGATCCGTGTCGCGGATTGGATCCAATTGTGCCTGTTCGCTTGTTTGACCGCAGTTGTGATCTGGCCTGAATGCTCCACAGCTTTGGATCCAATCACTCGAATTTGCTTCTCGGATGAAACTCTCAGCACGTATGTTGCGGGGTATTGGCCCTGTTCGTCAAGTGGGCCAAGCCACATTTACTGCCAATGGAGACCGAGACAGGTTTGCGAATGGATCCATTCGGTGGCAATGTGAGGCCCAACACGGAAAGCGGACCGCTCTGAGCGAGTCCCTCCGCGCTGTCCAGACGCGCTGCCAAAGCTTGGCCGTCCAAAGGCCTGATCCGGAGACTGACTATGACCACGCACAAGAAACTCACCGCAGCATCACCATGGGTGGAACTGGCAACATCGAACAAGGACTGGGATGCGGCCGACCCGTCGCTCCTCGCCACGATGCTGGCTCAGACGATCTTGATCCGATCCTTCGAGGAATACGTTCTGGAGTTGGCGGGGAAGGGACTGATCCACGGTCCGGCCCACTCCAGCATCGGACAAGAGGGTGGGGCTGTGGGATCGATCGTCGGCCTCACATCCGCTGACTCCATCAACGGTTCCCACCGCGGACATCATCAGTTTCTTGCCAAGGCGCTGGCCCATGTGGCTGTCGACGGTTTGGATCCGACCGCTGAACTCTCTCCGGAGGTCCGTACCGTACTGACCCGCAGCCTCGCAGAGATCTGTGGTCTGTCGCGCGGCTACTGCCGTGGTCGTGGCGGGTCCATGCACCTGCAGTGGAAAGAAGCCGGCGCGATGGGTACGAATGCGATCGTCGGAGGCGGGGTACCGCAAGCTGCAGGTTTTGCCTGGGCGCACCGTCAGGCAGGAACCGATGCCGTCGCAGTTACCTACTTCGGTGATGGCGCGGTCAACATCGGGTCGGTACTCGAATCGTTCAATCTGGCGGCAGCCTGGGATCTTCCGATCTGCTTCTTCATCGAGAACAACCAATATGCGGTATCCACACATGTCGCGGAAGCGACCGGTGAACCGCGATTGTCGGCACGCGGGCTCGGGTTCAACATTCCTAGTTGGAAGGTCGACGGTATGGACCCGCTTGCGGTCCACCTCGCGATGCAGGAGGCCCTCACACACATGCGTTCGGGTAAGGGCCCGACGATCATCGAAGCTGATGTCTATCGCTTCTTTCACCAGAACGGCCCATTCCCGGGCAGCGCTTTCGGCTATCGCACGAAGGACGAAGAAAAGGCCTGGAAAAAGCGCGATCCGCTTCGCCTGCTCACCGATCAAGTGGTCCGTCGGAAGCTGCTGACGGAAGCCGACGTAGCCAAGGCGGTCGCGCAAGCCTCCCGAGTAATGCAGGAGATCGGTGGCGAGCTGCTGGAAAAGGTGCCAGGGGGCAAGCCTGGTGAGGTCAGAATCAAGGCATCGGAATGGCCGGATGTGAACTTCGTCGATGTCGGGATACGCGGTGATCTCAGTGAGTTCGGGGGTGCCCGATTCGTGGAACCAGAGGAGTTCGCCGGCGAGATGGCCGATCGAAAGTTCATCGACGTCGTGGCTGAGGTGATGGACCGTCGCATGGACGCCGACAACTCCATCGTCGTGATGGGTGAGGACATCCATCGCTTGAAGGGCGGAACGAACGGCGCTACAAAAGGATTGGCTGATCGATACCCGGGCAGAGTGCTCGGCACTCCGATCAGTGAGAATGCGTTCGCGGGCCTCGGTGGCGGAATCGCCTTGGACGGACGGTACAAGCCAGTCGTCGAATTCATGTACGCCGATTTCATGTGGGTGGCAGCCGATCAGATCTTCAATCAGATCGGCAAGGCGCGACATATGTTCGGTGGGGACAGCAACGTGCCCTTTGTATTGCGCAGCAAGGTCGCTATGGGGACCGGCTACGGCTCGCAACACTCCATGGACCCTGCAGGCGTGTTTGCAACTGCCCCGGGATGGCGCATCGTCGCACCGTCCACGCCGTACGACTACATCGGATTGATGAACAGCGCTTTGCACTGTAACGACCCGGTGGTGGTCATCGAGCACGTAGACCTTTACGGCACGAGCGGCCAGGCGCCGACCGATGATTACGACTACTTCCTGCCGGTCGGGAAGGCTGCAGTGCGTCGGCGCGGAAGCGATCTCACGATCATTTCCTATTTGTCGATGGTGGGGCATTGCCTCGAGGCAGTGGACGAAATCGGGACAGTCGATGCCGAGGTCATCGATCTCCGTTGGCTCGACCAAGCGAGTATCGACTGGGACACCATCGGCGAAAGCATCAGAAAGACCAACAACGTGGTCATCGCTGAGCAAGGAGCACACGGAACGTCATACGGCGGCTGGCTCAGTGATGAAATCCAACGCCGATTCTTCGATTGGCTTGATCAGCCCATCCAGCGAGTGACGGGGTCTGAGGCATCGCCGAGCATCAGCAAAGTGCTCGAACGTGCGGCAATTGCACAGACGGATGAAGTAGTCGAAGCGTTGAAGAGGATCACTCGATCGTGAACGGACCGAACCGAACCCACTCACCCTCATCGGCAGAAATTCTCTAGGAGCAATCAACCGCCATGGCGACATTACTGCGCATGCCAGAGGTGGCAGCCGGAGCTACCACCGTAATCCTCTCCGAGTGGCCGCTGGCTGTCGATTCGGAATTTGATGTCGACGAACCGTTGGCCGTTCTCGAAACGGACAAAGCGACGGTTGAGATCGAGGCCGAGTCCGCCGGTGTTCTTGTACACACATTCGTCGAACCAGGGATGTCTGTCGACGTCGGTGCACCGATCGCCGTCCTCGCTGATCGGGGCGAAGTCGTGAAGGATATTGCGACATTGCTGGCCGAGCTCGGAGTCTTTGATGCCGATGGGTACTCGGCCAAGATTGAAACATCCACTGCTGTAGACGAACCCGACGGTGCGTCTTCTCCGACCGTGCCGGGCGAGAAAGTGGCCGATGAGAGGGCGCCGCGAATTTTCGCGAGTCCCTTGGCGCGACGTCTAGCGGAATCGGCAGGGCTGAGACTCGGTGACATCGTGGGATCGGGCCCGAACGGACGCGTTGTACGTAGCGACGTGGATGCAGCAATAGCAGCGAAGGCCGCTTCGGCAGAGGCCGTCGCAGCGAAAGATGCTGGTGTGAAGGACGCTGGAGTCAAGGACCGTGGCCCTGTCTTCACGGACACGCCGCACACGAGACTTCGGCGTGCAATTGCTGCTCGGCTGACATCGAGTAAGCAGACACAGCCCCATTTCTACATCTCTGGTTCTGCTCGGGTCGATGCGTTGCTGGAGGCGCGCAGGCAGCTCAACGAAGTCAGCGTTTCCAAGGTGTCGGTCAACGATCTGTTGATAAAAGCGATGGCGAAGGCACATACGCTGGTGCCGGAGATGAATTCGATCTGGGTCGAAGACGCAGTGAGAACCTTTGCCAAGGTGGATATTTCGATCGCGATAGATTCCGATCGCGGATTGCTTACTCCTGTTCTGCGTGGGGTCGACACCATGTCCATTTCCGAAATTGCGAGCGCCACAAAAGACTTAGTAGCGAGAGCCGGTGCAGGGAAAATTCGGCAGGACGAACTCGAAGGTGGGTCGACGACAATCTCGAACCTCGGGATGTTTGGGGTCGAGGAATTCTCGGCCATAATCAACCCACCTCAATCGTCGATTCTTGCGATTGGAGCAGCGACCGAGCAGCCCGTTGTCGTGGCGGGACGGCTGGAGGTCGGGACGGTGCTGCGAGTGATTCTCTCGGTTGATCATCGGCCGATCGACGGGGCGATCGCCGCGAAGTGGATGAAGCATTTCACCACAGTGCTCGAGAACCCGATCCAGATCTTCGGCTGAGAAGACATCGTGAGAAAGTGGGAGGCACAGGAATGAATTCGCATTACGACGTGGTCGTACTCGGAGCTGGGCCCGGTGGCTACGTTGCGGCCATCAGGGCTGCGCAGCTGGGGCTTTCCATTGCTGTGGTCGAGGAAAAGTACTGGGGCGGAGTTTGTTTGAACGTCGGATGCATTCCGTCGAAGGCACTGTTGCGGCACGCGGAGATTGCGCACCTGGTGACAGACGAAGCCTCGATGTTCGGAATCGAAGGTGTCACTTCGGTTGACTTCGGGGTTGCGTTCGACCGCAGTCGATCCGTTGCGGACGGCCGAACCAAGGGCGTCAACTACCTGATGAAGAAGAACGGTATTCGGCAGTACAACGGTCGCGGCGTATTTCGTGGACCGAACACCCTCGAGGTATCGGGGGTTGAGTCCGCGACGATCACTTTCGACAACGTGATCATCGCGAGTGGTGCAGAGCCACGACTACTTCCAGGTACGACTCGCAGCGACAATGTAGTCACGTATGAGGAGCAGATTCTCACTCGTGAGCTACCGAAGAGCGTGGTCATTGCCGGTGCGGGAGCGATCGGTGTGGAATTCGCCTATGTTCTGAACAGTTTCGGAGTTGACGTCACGCTGATCGAGTACGCAGAGCGGATCCTTCCGCTGGAAGATACGGATGTCTCTGCGGAACTGTCGAAGCGATACAAGAAATCCGGGATCACGATTCTGGTTTCCACTGGCGTGGAGGAGATCGTCGATTCGGGCGGCCAGGTCAAGGTGGTAGTGAGGCAGGGCGGCGAGGCGCGAACGCTGCTCACGGACAAGGTGATCCAAGCGATCGGGTTTGTTCCGCGGACCGACGGCTACGGCCTCGAGACGACGGGCGTCGAACTGACCGAGCGGGGAGGCGTGATGGTCGACGAGTACATGCGTACGTCAGTGCCAGGAATCTTCGCAATCGGCGACGTCACTGCTCAGTTGATGCTCGCTCACGTCGCAGAGGCTCAGGGCGTGGTCGCGGCTGAGACGATTGCCGGCGTAGACACCGTCCCCGTCGACTACCCGATGATTCCCCGCGCAACATTCTGTCAACCTCAAGTTGCCAGCTTCGGGTGGACAGAGCAGCAAGCGAGGGACAAGGCCGAGATCTCGGGCTGGGATGTCAAGGTGGCTACCTTTCCGTTCAGTGCCAACGGCAAGGCACATGGTCTCGGGGATGCTGTCGGATTCGTGAAGCTGATCAGTGACGATACGTACGGTGAGTTGCTCGGTGGGCATCTGATCGGTCCGGAAGTGACCGAGCTGCTACCAGAGTTGACGCTCGCTCAGAAATTCGAACTGACAGTTGAAGACCTCGTACGCAACGTTCACGCCCATCCCACACTGAGTGAGGCGCTGCAGGAGGCATTCCACGGGCTGGCAGGACACATGATCAATCTGTGAACGGACTGCTGTTGAATTGGTCCGATAACCGAACCGAACGAGGAGTGGCAAGTGATAGGCGTTAAGGCAGACTCGCTCCCTGAACCCTTGCGGGGGAACCCGGTGGCGCAGATCGCCATGATCGTGCCTGACCTGGAATCGGCCGTTGCACTGTGGAGCGGCATTCTCGGCCGAGACGATTGGTCGATCTACACGTATGGGCCCGACAACGTTCCGGAGTTGAGCTACCGAGGTGAGGAAGGGCGATTCGGCATGCGCTTGGCGTTTGTCGGTGCCGGTCCCCAAATCGAGCTGATCGAACTGCTCGAAGGCCCCAGCTCGTACCACGAATGGCATTCGCGTCATGGTTTCGGATTGCACCACCTGGGTTTTGTCGTCCCGTCGATCAAGGACGCGATGATCGAAATGGCGCAATACGACGTCGATTTGATTCAGTCGGGGTACGGCTATGGGGCGAACGGGGACGGAGGTTTTGCGTACTACGACACTCAGGATTCGGTCGGCGCAATCGTCGAACTCATCGAGATCCCATCGACCCGACGACCATCCGAGGTTATGTAGACGCGGCGTCGATGAGCGCGGTATAGACACGCTCCGGTTCTTCGGCAATGCGATTGAGCACGTACAGCCACCACTGTGTTCCGAAGATGACGTATTCGCGTGTGGTGAACCCCGCTGCTCGGAGTGCGTCCAGTTGCTCGGTACCGAGGCCGAGCAGCATCTCGAACTCGACATGGCTCTGTTCCAAGGCCCAACCATGTTCTGCGCGTAATGCTTCGAGGATGTCGCGGTCATGCGTCGCGATGGAAACCTGGTGACCCGAGTCGACGATCCGGGCTGCGTAGTCGAGATACGCCCCGCGCAGTTCGGCACTGCCGCGCGGGTAGGCGACGGATTCGGCTTCGAGGAAGGCGCCCTTCACGAGACGGATGCGACCGGGTCGGTCCAGCAGAGCGGCGAGATCCTTTGCGGTCCGGTGCAGTCGGGCCTGAACGGTGATCCCCACGTGAGTGAAACGCTCGGCCAGCCGCGCATGCATGTCGAGGACCAGGTCGGTGCGATCGGACGCTTCGGCGGAAATGATCAGCTCGGCACCCACGGGTTCCGTGGTCTCGGCCAGTCGCACGACATTGCGAAAGCACTGCTCTGGATCGATCACCAAGCCGATATGTGAGAGGTCGAACGACACGGTGCTGTCGACACCCGACGTGCCGATCCGTTCCGCCAGTTCCACGAAAACATCGGTTTCGGCGTTCGCGAGCTCGGGATCCCGGACGCTCTCGCCGGTGTATTCGATGCTCGCCTTGTGCCCTCGGGCGAAGATCGAGGGAAGACGATCGAAGGCGTCGTCGATGGTTTCGCCGCCGATGTAGCGAGCGGCCACTTTCCGTGCGAGTGCTGCCGTTGCAGCGTCCGCCATGGTGCGTTCTTTCAGGGATTCGTCGAGTGCGAGGCGGCGTAGGACGTCGGCGGCCTGGGCTTGTAGATCCATGTTCACGGATTCAGCGTATCCGGATGAGGGGGGCGGGAATTATTCTCCGAACCCTTGCGTTCGATCTATTGTCGATATATCGTCGATACGTCAAACAAACACAGACAGTCCAGGAGGACAACATGTACGCCCCACACAACAACCCAGAAATGCAAGAACGTCGCGAGCACGGCCGTCGAGGTCCGCATCGTGGACATGGTTTCCGTCGAGGATTCGAGGGAGAGCGCCCCGAGGGTCGCTTCGAAGATCGAGCAGAAGGACGCCCTGAAGGACGCTCTGAAGGACGACGTGGTCGCGGACACGGCCGCCCTCACTTCGGTGAAGCCGGCGCAACTCTCCGCCCCGCGATGGGTCTACTCCGAGGTGCCGCCGTCGCGGTAGCCGCAGGTGGGACCGCTGAGCAGGTAGCCAAGGCAGAGGCAATTCTCGCCGAAGCACGCCGGGCATTGTTCGAGATGCTGGCGGAAAAGCCCGCTGACGTGCAGCCGGCCGACAAAGAGCCGGCTGACGCAGAAGCTACAGTCGCAGAATCTGCCGACACGCTGCCGGCAGAGTGATCACGGGGCTCAGGCGCCGACGGTGACTTCTTCGCTGTTCATGCCGGAAACGTGGCCGTCGACGCCCTCTCGCCAGTACCCGACAACATTGTGTTTGTCGCGAGCGATTCCTCGAACTTCCCTCAGATGCTTACGAATACGACGGCTGGTAGCGCTTTCGCACGCCACCCAGGCGTAGACGTCGGCCGATTCGGATTCGGGAAACTCGACCTTCTCCACAGCCTCGAACAGCGCGCTCGGCGCCTTTCCGAGACCACTCCCCACGAGCCACGTGTACGTCACGTCGCCGCGAGTGACGAATTCCTGTCGATCCTCTTCGGTTTCGACCTCGATGATCGCCTGTGCGACATCGCCCTCTCGAAGTTCTTCGACAATCCTGCCCAGTCCGGGGAGACCCGTGGCGTCTGCGACCAGCAGCTGCCAACGAGGACCCGCCGGTGCTTGGTAATGGGAACGCGAACTGTCCGACCAGAAGACGCCTAGTAGGTGACCTGGTTCGGCCCGCAGGGCCCAATCCGCTGCAATACCGCCAGGGTGCACGACGAAGTCGATGTCCAGACGTCGGCCGCCGTCGTGCACCTTGCGCACGGTGTAGTGCCGCCACGGTGGCTCGGTTCCGAGATCGGCCTTGCCGTAGTCGGGATTGTTGAAGTAGTCGTATTCTGCTTCTGTTTCACCGGGTTTCGGGAACGCGATGTCGATGCGCTCGTCGCCCTGTCCGCCGGTCGGCCAGTGCCAGTCACCTTCTGCTTCGATGCTGATTCGCCGCATGTGCGGGGTCAGTGACGTGACGGTGACAACGCGGGCGGGTTCGCAGAAAGACATTCCTCGACCCTATTGGTCCTGCGTGTCGAAGTGGAGACAGATGCTGTCGCAAGACGGACATCAAGTACAGCTGAGAACGCCAGCGTATGCCCCGAGGCATGGTTTCTCCCCGGTGCATACGCTGGCATTTTCAGTTATGCCCGTTCAGGCGGCAGTCGGTGGGCTGTTCCCGCCGATCGGCTGCTGATACGGGTCAACGGACATGGGCGGATAGAACACCGACTTCCGATCCGGGCCGATCTCCACCCTCCACTCGGTGTGGTGCAGCGTCCGATGATGATGACCGCACAACAAGATCAGATTGTCGAGATCTGTTGGGCCACCATCGTTCCAATGAACGATATGGTGGGCATCGCACCACCCCGACGGTGTCCCGCATCCCGGAAATGCACACCCACCATCTCGAACTGTCAACGCCCGTCGCTGCGGCACCGTCGCGGTTCTGGCTTCCTTGCCGCAGTCGAGCGGAACACCATTCTCGTCCAACAAGATCCGGGTGACCGTGCAGTCGCAGGCGAGCATCCGGGCGGTGTCGATGCTGATCGGACCCACCCAATCCGTCCACGCGAACCCGAGTTCCTGAGTTGATGGCAGGAGGTCTTTCAGAGCTTTGAGATCGGTCATGTCTTTCGCGCTGGCGGTGATCGTGATGTGCGGTTTCACCCCGCCCTCGATCGGACCCAGCCCCGCCCGCTCGTACCGGCGCAGTAGTTCGCAGAACCCGTCCGCGCGTCGTAATGCCGGCGTGCGGGTGTCTTTGACGCCGTCTTTCTCCGGCGTCGGAGCGGACAGGCTCGACAACAACGTGATCAGCCGGGCCCCGTTGATCGCATCCAAATCACCTTTTACCGTGACCCGCCCGTACAGGCCTTTCGAGGCGTAGAACTCGTTACGTTCGGAATCCTCGCCGACCGGAACTCCGTCCTCGCGATTGCCGTACTGCTTCTCGATCCGCCGAATCGCCACCCGCACCGCATCACAATCCGCGATGTTCTTCGACGCCAATCCCAACAAGATCCCGCGGGCCTTGTCCACATCGGCCGGGGTCATGTTCTTCGGTGGATGCTGACAAAACGACGCCACCTGCCGGGCCTTCAACGCATCCACGTCACCCCGGTGAAACGCATCGCCCACCACGGGTTCGAGCATCAACAACCGCGCCAACCCGACCAGCAGACTGCACTCACCGATCTCCAGATTCGTCGAACCATGCAACCATTGCGCGATCGCCCGAAAACCCTTTCCGCCGAGAACCTCCCGGGAAAACATCTCCACGATCAGCAACACCATCCGCGACTGCAATTCGTGCCGGACACGCACCAGATCGAGAACCTCACTCTTGAGGTCCTCACCATCCAGCTGCCATGCTTCCCGTCTGTCCATGCGGCAATCATATTCGAACACAGTTTCGAATACAAGAGGATCGATATCGAAAATTGCTTCTGTCCAGCTACTTTCGACAATTCGGACAAACGTCAGATCGAACCCAACTCCCGCGCACGAGCTACCGCCGACGTCCGCGACTTCACCCCTAACTTGCCGAAGATGTGGACCAGATGCGATTTGACCGTGGTCTCGCTCAGGAACAGTTCTTTACCGATCTCGCGGTTGGAGCGTCCCGCCGCCACCAGCTTCAGCACCTCGATTTCTCTTGGGCTGAGGCTGGTTTCGGGCTTACGGACGCGAGTCATGAGCTTCGACGCGATGGCGGGGGAGAGAACGCTGTCCCCGCTTGCGGCGGCGCGGACGGCCGACAGCAGCTCGACCGGTGGAGTGTCCTTGAGCAGATAGCCGCTGGCTCCGGCTTCGACGGCGCTCAAGATGTCCGCATCCGTGTCGTAGTTGGTCACGACGAGTACGTGCGGCGGATTCGGCAGCGCGCATACCGCGCGGGTGGCGTCGACCCCCGTCTTGCCTGGCCCGAACCGCAGGTCCATGAGCACGAGGTCGACCGGCGTGGTGGCACAGAAGGCTATGGCTTCCTCGGCGGTCCCTGCTTCGCCGACCACCTCGATGTCGGATTCGCTTTCGAGCAGCGCTCGTAGCCCGGCGCGCACGATCGCGTGATCGTCGGCGAGCAGCAGGCGGATCACTGTTCACCGGTTTCGAGGGGAAACGTCACCGCGACGGCGGTGTGTCCCGGCTCGGACTCGATGGCGAACGTTCCGCCCTGCAGCTCGACGCGTCGTCGAATTGCGTTGAGGCCAAAAGATTCCGCCGGTCCACGTTCGAGAACTTTCACGTCGAAGCCGCGGCCGTTGTCGACCACGTCGAGGCTGACTGTGTTGTCGGAATAGGTCAGTGTCACAGCCATTCTGGTTGCATTTGCATGGCGGAGAACATTGGACACCGCACCTTGGGCGATGCGCACCAGTGTTGCTTCGAGGGGCATCGGCAGCCGGATTGCCTCACCTTCGACCACGGAGCGCGCTTCCAGTTCCGGACTGCTCGCGCGTTCGCAGATTCGACGAAGCGCATCGGCGAGCGATTGACCGTCCAGGGCCGCGGGTGTCAATTCGGCTATGAGTTGGCGGGTTTCGGCAAGACTGTCCGCAGCGGTTTCCCGTGCGAGGCTGATCTGACGGATGGCCGGGCTCTCCGGATCGGCGCGTTCGGCAGCGTGAAGGAGCATCTGGATGCTCGAAAGTCCTTGGGCTACGGTGTCGTGAATCTCCGCCGCGAGTCTTTCGCGTTCCGCGAATTTTCCGGCATCGCGAGACGTCGACGCCAATTCTTCACGGGTGTTCATCAATTCGTCGATGAGACGACCGCGCTCGGCTGCCTCGCGGTACAGCGCTTGATAGCCGAGACCGATGGCAACCGCCACGGCGGCGCCGATGATCGGGCCGACGGCGCCGGCGATCGTCCATCCACGATGCAGCCCGGTGCCGATCACCGCGACAGCTGTTGCCGCGGTGACGGCTAGCAGGCTCCAGGGGCGTCGCAGAATATGGAGATAGAGGAAGAAAAGTCCGAACGCGAGGTAGGCGGCGTCGGCGGATACCGCCATCGTTGCGATCCAGACGAGGGTCAGCACCGCTAGCCACCAGCGGGCAGCGTTGCCGCGCAGCCTTTTGGCAACTCCGAACAGATAGACGGCAACAAAGATCACGGCCAACGCGGTGATTGTCGCGGTCAGGTCGGATTCGTCGATCAGCGCTCGAAGAAACACCACACCGGCAAGCGCCATGACAAGGACATGCAGGCCCAGTTGTAAGCCGGCGAAGACAGGCGTGAGCGGAGATCGGTGCATCTCGCCCAGCTTAGCGAGGTTCGGACCTGGTTCATCCATCAAAAGTTGTAAACCGGGATGGTTCTTTCGAGCGCTGGAATGTCGATCCGAGGTGCGATGGAAAGAGTCTGCATCCGCGAGAGCGTAGAGGCAAGCACAGGAAAGGAATTCACAGTGTTTGTCGCAATGAGGGACTTACGGGCAGCGCGAGGTCGTTTCGCGCTGATCTCCGTCGTGGTTCTGTTGGTTGCACTTCTGGTCAGTTTTCTCAGTGGGTTGACTGCAGGACTTCGCCATCAGAACGTGTCGGCCATCGAGGCCATGAATGCCGACACGGTGGTGTTTGCCGACACCGGAGCTGGGGCGTCGTTCGACGAGTCGGCGCTCACGCAGGACCAGGTCAACGCCTGGGCCGGCGCGGCGAAGGACGTCGATCCAGTCGGAATCGGCCGCGGCAAGGCAGGATTGGCCGACGGAAATCAGAAGTCGGTTGCCCTGTTCGGTGCTGACGGCGGTTTCGGTGACGTAACGCCGTCGGCGTCAGGCACGGTGGTGTTGAGCGAAGGTGCCGCCCGCGATCTGGGGGCGGGCGCCGGCGAACAGGTGAGCGTCGGTACGCAGCAGTTCACCGTCAGTGACGTTCGCGGCGACGACTGGTACAGCCATTCGCCTGTCGTCTGGATGACGCTCGATGACTGGCAGGCGGCCAATCCACGCGGCGGAGTTGCGACAGTACTGGCTGTCACCGGAGCCTCCGACGCTTCCACAACGGACAAGTCAGCCGCGACGACGTCGACGACGGTCAGCGGTTCGCTCGACGCGATCGGTTCGTACAAGTCGGAAAACGGGTCGTTGACCCTGATGACGCTCATGTTGTTCGCGATCTCGGCCCTGGTGATCGGTGCGTTCTTCACGGTGTGGACGATCCAGCGAACCCCGGACATCGCGACGTTGAAAGCGCTCGGCGCAACCACCGGTTCTCTGGTACGCGACGCACTGGGTCAGGCCCTCATCGTCCTGATTGCCGGCGTCACCGTCGGAATCGGGCTGACGGCCGTGGCCGGCTCGCTGATCGGTGACGCCATGCCGTTTGTCCTGGACGCATCCACCACCGTCGTACCCGCCGTGGCATTGATCGGACTCGGTCTGCTCGGCGCGGCCTTTGCACTTCGATTCCTCTCGACCACCGATCCACTCACAGCATTGGGGAGCGCACGATGACCATGACAACCGGCACCACAGTTCTCGACATCCAGAACGTCGATCTGACGTTTCCCGACGGGCAATCGCGGGTGACGGCGCTGGACGACGTGTCTCTGCGGCTGCACCGCGGCGAGATCGCCGCGATCACCGGACCCTCGGGTTCGGGCAAGTCCAGCCTGTTGGCAGTGGCGTCGACCCTGATCCGTCCGGATTCCGGGCACGTCTATCTCCGGACGCCGGAAGGCAGCACCGACATTGCGGCGCTGAGTCGGCGGTCGGCGTCGGAACTGCGACGCTCGTCGATCGGGATCGTCTTCCAGCAGTCCAATCTCGTGTCGTCGCTGACGGCTCTGGAACAGCTCGAGGTGATGGCGCATCTTGGGCAGTCCGTGTTCACCTCGCGGGCCCGTCGCACAGACGTGAAATCAAAAGCGATGGATTTGCTGGACGCTGTCGGGCTCGCGGATCAGAGCGGAAAACGGCCGTCCCAGCTGTCGGGCGGACAGCGACAGCGGGTCAATCTCGCGCGGGCATTGATGAACGATCCGCAGCTGCTGGTGGTGGACGAGCCCACCAGCGCGCTCGATCAGGAGCGCGGTGCCGCTGTCATGGATCTGATCATCGGGGTGGTGCGGGAACACGAGGCGGCAACCCTTCTCGTGACACACGACCGAAGTCACCTGTCTCGGATGGATACTGTCTATCGTGTTGTTGACGGTTCCTTGGCGGAGGATCAGGAGGCGCTCGCGGCGTGACTCAGGCGGGCACGATTCGGGCATTCGTCACTGCATCCGGGCGGGAAGTCAACCCGCGATTTGCTGGGCAGTTAGACTGTTGTCGACTCGGGCAACTTGAGAGGACGTGTTATGGAACGCCGCCGCAACGTTGCGCAGCCGCCACAATCGCCGATCGCGGATCTGGAGCAGATGCCTGCCCTGATTCTCCTCGACAGGCTTCCGGTGCCGGTCATGGCCGTTCACCGCGACGGCAGCATCGTTTTTGCCAATCCGTCCTTCGCTGACATGCTGGGATATCCCAAGAAGGCCGTCTCGGCGTTGCGTTTGCAGGACATCCTCTACGACAAGGATGCCGACGACGTCAGTGCCGAGCAGGCTCATCGTGAACTGAGTTCGGAGCCGGGCTCGGTCAAGGAGTTCGTGCACTCGGACAGCACGTTGGTGCGGGCGACGGTCAGTCAGTCGCTGCTCCGACGGGACGACGACACGATCACGCTTGCCGTCCTCCACGATCTGACGGAGCGCCTGTGGAACAACCCGCGGCACATCGACGACAAGCCCACCAAGTAGACCCGGTTATTTTCGGGATTTGACCGTCCGGTCCAGGCCGAGGGTTGCAGCAAGGGTGTTGACCACCCATTCTTCGTACTGTTGGCCGGTCCAACCTGCGCCGACCACGAGGTCGGTGTACGTCTCGGGGCTGAGTAGCGTGAGTGCCACGTTGACGGCTGTTTCGAGGTCGACGGTCGGTGCTTTTTCGACGATGCCCACCATCAGATGTTCCTGGACCGTGCGTCGTTGAGTGCGGTTGATTTGCCACAACCGGGCGGCGTCCTCGTCCGCGGAAGCAGCGGCCCGCAGGGCCAACAGGATGTCCGCGGTGCGTTCCAGAATGAGCCGTCCGTGGTGAACCTGAATCCGGAGTTGCCCGAGTGGATGTGGGGCGCCGAGCGCTGCCGCCACCCACGGACGGTCGAGAGTGGCTGTCTTTTCCTCGTCGCCCGCAACGGCCACGTCGAGCAGTGCTGACAGCACGCTCGGCTTGTTGCCGAACACGAAATAGACACTCTGCACCGACACGCCCGCCGCCGCGGCGAGCTGCTTGATCGTGGCGGCCGCGTAGCCGGGATCGACAAAAACTTCGCGCGCTGCCTCGATGATCTTGCGCCGCGCCGACGTGTCTTCCCGAAGTACCTCAGTCATGATTAGAGTTTAACTCTAGAGTCGAACTCTAGCGACTCGGGAGGCGAAATGATGACGAAGGTTCTGGTACTCGGTGGCTACGGTGCCGTCGGGATTCCCTTGATGAAACAACTCGCGAAGGTCCCCGAAATCTCCGCGTACTCCGCCGGGCGCGATCGTGCTCGCGCTGACGTCGTCGTTGATCTTAAAGAACCAGGCGCGTATTCGGCTGTGGTTCGAGACTTCGATGTCGTGGTGAATGCCTCGGGTTTCGAGGACGTTCGCCTGGCAGAAGAAGCGGTACGCAGTGGTGCGGCATTCGTGGACGTCACGGCGACCTCGAGCTACTGCGAAGAACTGGAAGCGGTCGACGGACCCGTCCTGATGGGCGTCGGGTTGGCTCCCGGATTGACCAGTATCCTTGCCGCCGAGGCGCATCGACTCGGCGACGGACCCGTGGACATCGTGATCGGCCTCGGCGGAGGAGAACTACACGGACCGGCCGCGACGGCGTGGACGTACGGGATGTTGGGCACGAGGTTTCACGATCCCGACGGGCGATCGATCCGGAACTACACCGGAATGAAGAGCTTTCGAATGCCGGCCGATGCGACCGGCTACCGCACCGGCCCTGCTGTGCGGGCCGATTTTTCGGACCAACATGCCCTGACACGCGACCTTGGCGTACCGGTGCGGACGTACCTGCGATTGGACACGGTAACCGCGACGCTTGGGCTTGCCGCCATGACGTGGGCGCCCGCTCTTCAGAAGGTAGTGCCGAAGAAGCTGTGGGGTTCGGATCGTTGGGTGGCGATGGCCCGAGCGGATACCGGCCCGGCGCTGTGGGTTTCGGGGCGTAGCCAGTCGGCCGCGACGGCAGCAATCGCCGCGCGCGCAGTGCAGGTGCTTGAAGGCGCCGCGATTTCGAAGCCGACGTGGTTTCACTCGCTGGAGACCGCCGAGTCGTTGCAAGCTGCGGTTCCCGAACTGTCGGTGCGGCAATGGGTTGGTGCGAGCAGCGAACGGTAATCCACCGTCGTGCCACCAGTTCGAGTCCGAAGTCTTCCAATTCCGGAAGTTCGCCCACCCGATCGAGACTGTAGGCAGGCCGTCAGAACGCCCCGGTTCGACGTCGAGGGTGCGGGAGTTGCCGACTGTGATCTATGGTTTCAGTTGCAGCGCAACATAGTTCAAATCAGCATGATCCAAATGACTTGATACCCGACCCTGTCGAGTCACTCGGATCGGCTCCCGCGTTTCAGTGAGGAAGAACGGAGTGGCGGTCGAACGCACGTCGAACTCAATCGCGCTGATCCCGCTCGAATCCACCTGCAGAAAGGCTCATCATGAGTACACCGTCCGCCGATACACGCCGGGTCGCTCTGGTCACCGGAGCCGCATCGGGAATCGGTAAGGCCGCCGTCGAACTGTTCGCCTCGCGTGGGCATGCCGTGGTGGCCGTCGACGTCTCCGAACGTGGGCTGGAATCTCTGAATCGACTCGACGGCGTGGTCACGGTAGTCGGTAGTGTCACCGAGGAGCAGGTCAACAAGGCGGCTGTCGATGCCGCACTCGAACACTTCGGCCGACTCGACACTGCCGTCCTCAATGCCGGGACTGGGGGCACACCTCCGCTCGAGTCTCCCCGTGCCATCGAGAATGCCGACCGCATCATCGGCGTCAATCTTCGGGGTCCCATTCACGGACTGCGGGCCGCGATTCCGGCCCTACGCGCAAGCCAGGGCTCTGCCGTCTTCACCGCGTCCGTCGCCGGTCTGCGGGGTGATCCCGGTAACTGGGCCTACAACGCCACCAAAGGCGCTCTCGTGAATCTGGTGCGCGCCTTCGCAATCGACTATGCCGGGGTCGGCGTTCGGATCAACGCCCTCGCGCCGGGTCTGACCCGGACCGGGATCACTGCGAACGTCACTTCCGATCCGACACTGCTGGCGGCAATCGAACGACGAATTCCTCTGGGCCGATTCGCCGAACCTGTCGAGCAGGCGGAGGCGATCTGGTTCCTCGCGTCCCCCGCGGCGAGCTACATCACCGGCACGACGCTCGTCGTCGACGGGGGTCTCGACGCCAATCTCGGCATCCTTCCGTTGCCGGAACCGTGAGCCCACGCCATCACGGCCTGAACGAACTGTCAGTGCGGCAATGGGATGGTGCGAGACGGATGTCCGGCAAGACTGTCGACTAGTCGCGGCGATCCGAGAAACGGCAATCCGGCGGCCGCATTGGTGAGACAACCGGGTACGACGACGCGGACGACATGCAGGCCAGTTCGGAGAACATCAGTAGTGGTGAGGTCGACCCATGCCGGCCTGAAACCCGAGCCTGTCAGTGCGCTTTCGGTGTCGATGGGTGACGTCAGAGAGTCGAGTTCCACCTCGCCGACGACGGCACCTGCCAGCTCACTCTCGAATCGTGCTTGGATCTCCGGGTCCAGGTGGAGCTGCAAGTGGCATCCGTAGTCCATGACGTCGGCAAAGTCCGATCGGTAGACGTCCGCGTAGCGTCGGTCGGCTCGCCACGGCGCAAGCGGGCTGTTCGGGGAGGCCGCGGCTCGACCGATGCCGCTCTCCGGGTCGTCGTAGTCGGCGGAAAGAAGTTGCAGCTGAAGCGCTTCGCCGAGCGACTTGAACGCAGCGGTCTGTGCGTCCTCGTGGCAGGCGGTTCCCATGGTGGAGTATCCGGTGCGGTGGTCGCGGACGAGGGCGCCGAGTACCGGGATCCCGAAATCACTCTCGAATGCCAGCCATCTAGTCGACAGGGATTCGTGATTGCCCAGTCGAAGGAGCTGCTCTGGCATCCCGGTGACGATCCGAACGCCGCGCCTTCCGGTCCAGGAGAGCGTCATCGCGTCGCGCTCGACTATCTCGCGCAGTGCATTCCGTATCGCGAACCTCGTCGTGGGACCGGCGGCGAGACCCGCCTGAGCCACCGGTGAGATCGCCGGGCCCGTCCGGGCGACGAAATGAGGATAGGAACCCCAGACGAGTTCGGCCGGCACCCAGATATCCGAACCCGTGATCAGGTCGACTCCGAGAGTCCAGTCCATCTCCAGATCGTCGGTTGGTTCGACGAACGGGAACCGTGGCTGCGCATACTGGGTGGCGCCGAAACGCGCGAGTCGTGACAGGTCGATGCTTGCGCCGATCACCGTCTCGGCTGATCCGCGGACGATCGGTTTGGCGACGATGTTCCCGCAATATCGTTCCACCGCTTCACCTATTGCGGCAGCGGTAGGTCGCGCACGGTCACCGAGATCGAAGCAGTATCCGGCACCCGCCGAGTCGCTGGACCAGGGTGAGAAGCGTGCCGAGTCGGAGACATACGAGTGAATCAGCTTGAACTCCGGCGGAAAGTGCTGGGGAACAACGGCGTCGACCAACTCTCGAATGATCCCGGTTCGGCGGTCGACGAGCAACGACCTCATGCGAGAGGGACCGGCAGATGCAGATGGGTGGTCGATGCGCTGGTCAATCTGCTACCTCCAAGAAGGGGAAAAGCTGCCGGGGCATTGTTGTACAGGCCGGGCGAGAGGACACGGACGACGTGTAACCCGGCGATCGAGATGTCGCGAGTGGTGAGATCGACGGAAATCGGCTGGTGCCCTCGGGACGTCAGGAGAGCAATCAGAGAATTCAGATTCAACGGCGCCTCGTCGGGAATCTCTGATACCGAGCGTGTTTCGGTGTAGTCGAAAAGATGCTCTTCCGCTGCCTCGGCCATCACGGGGTCGAGATACAGCTGGGCGACGGTCGGCAGATCGACGACGTCCTTCCACCGCGTCTCGAATTCGTCTCGGTAACGACGGTCGGCCCGAAAGGGTTTGTACAGGTGCGCAGGCAGCGTTCCGTCCGCCACGCTGCGCCAGGTCGGTCCGTCGGGGTCGGCGAGGTCGATCGTGATGGCCAGTACGGCGTACGCCTCGACAAGGGCCTTCGAGACTGCCGCTTCCACGGTCGGTCGACAAGCCGTGCCCAGGGCGACCAGTCCACGTCGGTCGTCCCTGATCCACACTGCGGCGACGGGAATGCCGAAGGGGGAGGGAAACAGCAGCACTCTGACGCTTCGAGTGTCGCTCTCCAGATCTCCGAGCTGTCGGTGCGCGGGCAACCGCTCCCAGTCGGCGAGTTCGACTGCCGGCAGTGACCGGTCTCCGCACCACCACAGTGCGGTGGCATCGCGTTCGAGAAGTTCCAGCAGAGCCGACATCTCGGCCTCGGCGCGTGAGCGTCCCGCAGCGATTCCGGCGTACTGCAACGATGCGATCGGTGGTTCTCCGCGACGGGCGCCTGTGTAGTACCCGAGATACGTCAGGGCTGCAGGCACATAGGTGGGCACTTTCTCGTCCATGGTGTGACCGAGTGCCCAGCGAATTTCCAGGGCAGAGGTGAAGGGAACAAAGGGGAACCCGGGAAGGCGGTACTGGTCCTCGCTGTACAGCGCGAAACTCGCCGGATCGACGACCCGTGCACCGGACCGCTCCAGCGCCGACGCGCTGCTGCGGACCAGATCTTCGGGGATCACGTTGCCGCAATACCGCTCGACGGCCTCACCGGTTGCCGCGCCGCGGGCCGCGGCGTCGTCGCGTATCGAAGCCCCGAATCCGTAAGGGTCGGCGCGGAACCGTCTGCTGCCGCCGAAGTTGCGGGTATCGGCCACCCTCGCGGCCCACCCGACCCAACCCGTCGGCATGTCGGAGCGAATGTGGGGGTCGAGTGAGGTCAGTACGCCGCTCCGGGCGTCGACGAGCAAGTCATTCACCGTCAGTTCCTCCGAGTATCGGCAGGGTCAACGACCCGGAAAATGATTGGTGCAGTGCGGTACAGCGGGTTCCCCGATAGCGATCGCCGTCTCCCAGATTGCGTGCGAGGCGGGGGAAGTCCGAGCCGGCGATCTGCAGTGACAGAACGTCACCGGGACGCAGGGTGTGCAACACGGGATCGAGATCTATGGTCAACGTGCCGGAGCAAAGGCTGACGCCGGCCCCACGAGCGATCGACCTGCTGACTCCAGCGCTGTCGACGATGCTCAGCTCGACGATCCAGTCGGCTTCGCCCTCGGGCGAATGCACTGTCAACTCCGTCGAAGGCGTTCCCGACAGCACACACTCGACCTCCATGTCGAAAGTCCAGACAACACAGTCGTTTCGGCCCTCTTCCGCGTGGTGCGTGAAGCTGAAAGGCGCCGTCCTCGGATCTGGTTCGAGACGAACGCGATTCGCGCCCATGACATACGGTTCGGTCGACCATTCGCCGGCACCCCGGTCGAAGACCCGATTGATGGTCGCGGGCCGCGCCGAGAATATCGATTCCATCCACTCGACCTGAAGGTGGCCGAAACTTGTCTCGCCGACCATTCCGGGGCGGAGGTCATGCGCCCAGGGGCCCACGATCAAACTTTGTGGGCCGCGCTCCACGGATGCGTGGTGTCGCAGCGTCTCCCGGATCATCGCGTCGTCCCAACCTCCGATGTGTAGTCCGGCGACATCGAGTTCGGACAGGTCGTCCGCGGAGACGAGATCGTCGCTGCCGTACGGTTGGCATTCACGAGCCCGGTTGATCGGCGTCACCCAACCCGGCGAATCGGAGGTCACGCCGACCTTCTCGATCATCGACTGCACCGGGAGATGTTCCAGCAAAGCTGAATCCGAGCGCATCAGAGCCGGGATGAATCCCTCACGGGAGGACGAGGAATCTCCGTGTTCGCCCCACCACGCCAGATGCTCGGCGAGGAGAAGTATCCCCGACGGATCACGTTTGACGCGATCGCTTCCGATGGTCGGCACTTTGGACACGACGCCGTCAACGCGAAACGACCGATCGGCGCTGTTGGTCTCGGCAGCAAATGCCCAGGCGGTTCCTGCCGCGTACGAAGCCCCACTGGCGATGACGCACTTCGGTGTCCATGGCTGATCATGCAGCCACTCGGCCAGGGCGGCGCCGTCCTCGCGCTCGTGGACGTACGGTTCCCAAGAGCCGGTGGAATCGTGCCGCCCACGTACGTCCTGACAGAGGAACGCAATTCCTCGCGATCGCCATTCGATTCCCTCGGCCAGATGCCACCCACGCCCGTACGGGGTGCGGATCACGATCAGCCCTCGAGGTGAAGACTCTGGTGGGAGAAGCACATCCGTAGCGAGCAGAGAACCGTCAGCGGCCGGAACCTCGACACCGAGGGAGATCACCGGAGCGTCGGCAAAGGTTCGAGAACGCCGCCTGGCAGTGGTAACACGGGATGGCGAGTCGTCATGAGGGTTCGTGGATTCATCCGGATCTGGTGGTGAAGGTGTGATTGCGGTGCGCCGTAGGAACCAGCCACGACGTCCGAACATGCAAGTGCACTGACCATTGCGGCTGCGGTGGGCGAAAGTTCAAGCGGACGGCGGTCGCTGCCGGCGAGGTGTTTCCACAGTGCCTGCAGATGATCCGGTACACGCGACGCGGCAAGCCGTCGTCCGCAGACGTCCCGGTAGCTCGAGCTGTCGATGCCGTCGAAGAAGGGGCCTACGTATATCTCGCCCAGCTCGGAGTGGACGCGTTGCCACGGAGTTCGGCTGCGGCGGCACCAGGTATCGAGTTCCGACCACGCGTCGTGAGGGGGAGCGTCGGCAACCGACAGTACGAGGTCCGATGCCGCAACGTCGTCTTCGATTGGCGCAGTGGTGAATATGACTTCGAGATCCGGAAGAGCTTCGGAGAGCAGGGCGATGCAGGCATCGGCAACGGGCCCGGTTCCGTCGATCAGTACATGTCGGAGGACTGGAATCTCCGGTACTTCACCTGGAACAACCAGCACGCCGCGTGCGACGAGGGCGTCGGCGATCTCGATCGATCCCGCGCCGAGCGGCGAGTTCGACCGTCGGAGGAAGCTGTCGAGTTCCGCGAGATCTTCGGCAGGCGCACCGATCGTGACTGCGTTCTCGTCCGGTGTCAGGTAGTGCCAAGAACCGTCCGGGGTCGGGTACAGCTGGTGTCCGTCGGCGAGGGCGTACACGGATCTCCTTGTCGAGGCCCGCACCCGACGAGTCGGATGCGGGCGGGGTCGTCAGCAGATCAGACTGTCGAAACAGGCTGGATCAAGGAAGGTTTCAGCTCTGGAAGCTGAAAGGGTTGTCGACGAGAGCGTTGGTACCCACACCCTGCAGCGCGTGTGCTGACGTTGCCTCGGCAACCGGCTCGAAGGTGAACGGGTTGTCGACGAGGGCATTGGTGCCGACGCCCTGGAGTGCATTGGCCGGAGCCGAGTTGGAGACGCTGTCGAACGAAATGTTGCTCATTGTCATCCCTTCCGTAATGGAAACCATTTCCATTACGATGCCACCGTACGAAAGATCGCGACGGAGAGCAACAGGTACAAGAGAGTGCATACATGAGCGAGACCCCGACGACGGGATCCGTCGAAGCGCAACCACATGTGTTTCGGGACAGATCGTTTCGATTGTTCTTCACCGCCCGCACGATTGCCGTGGCCGGTGCGGCGGTGACCGGAGTGGCCATGCCGATCCTGGTGTTCGACATCAGTCGGTCTCCGTTTCTCACCTCGCTCGCGGCTGCTGGGACGGTTCTGCCGTACCTCGTGTTCGGTTTGTTCGCCGGCGCGGTGGCAGACCGAGTCGATCGGCGCACGGTCATCCTGTGTGCGCAGGCCGCAGCTGCTCTTGCCTTGGCGAGTGTTCCGGTGGCCCAGGCGCTTGGTGTCTTGACCGCGTGGCATGCCGTCGGCGTATCGATGTGCATCGGAACGTGTTTCGTGTGGTTCGACGCTGCAGCTTTCGGAGCGCTGCCTGCTCTGGTCGGTCGGCAGAGGATACCGGCCGCCAACGGTGCGCTGTGGACGGCCGGCACGCTGATCGATGTTGTCTTTCCGGCGATTGCCGGAGTGCTCGTGGCATCGATCGGCCCGGCCTACGCATTGGGTGCTGATGCGCTGGCCTATGTATTGGCAGGACTGGCCATGGCGTCGATCGGAGCCTCGTTTTCGATTACCCCTGCGGCGCCGAAGAAGTCGGAATCTGGAATCGCGCGTGACATACGCGAAGGCCTCAGCTTTCTCTGGCAGTCTCCGCTCCTGCGAGCCTTGACCGGCGTCGGCTTCGTCAATTCGCTGACGCAGGGCGCTGTCACGGCGCTCCTGGTGGTGTACGCGACCGAGAGGCTGGGGATTTCGACGTCGAGTCCGATGATCGGGGCCGTGTGGACAGCAGTCTCCGTCGGTGGTGTGGTGGGCGCAGTCTTGCTCCCACGCCTACCGGCGCGGTGGCCGGTGGGGGCGATCACGATCGGTGCGTTGACCATCGCCCCGGCGGTGCTGTTCGTAGTTGCGACAACCAGCAACACCGCCTCCGCGATCACTGCTCTGGCCGTCTACTCCGGCTGTGCGACTGTCACCATCCTCAATGGGATCGGTGCACGGCAACGCCTGACGCCGGATCGCCTTCAGGGCCGGGTGAACACCACGGCGCGGATGGTCGCCTGGGGTGGTTCGCCGGTGGGTGCCTTGATTGCCGGGGTAATTGCCGGACGGTGGGACATCGGCACCGCTTACCTTGTTGCGTGCATCTTTGCGCTGGTCGGGGCACTCTTCGCATGGGCGAGCGCTCTGCGGTCCGACCCTCACCCGCACAGATGAGCATGTCACTATTAATGAAAACGACTGTCGTTATGGTTAGATCCACCTGTTCACGACTGCGAACGCCACTAACTCAGGAGCGCGATGACGCTGACCAGCGAAGCAGTACCTGACGCGCCGTCGCGTGCACACCCCGTCGGCCAGCGTGGGTACGGTCCGTTTCTAGTGGCCACGGCCGTTGTGCTCGTCGCGGTCTCCACCGTCGCAGTGTGGTCCGGTGCTGCGTCGCTGTCCTTCGCCGACGTGTTCGCAGTGTTGTACGCTCACGTCGGTGGCCCGCCGGTCGATCCACTGCTCGATCGGATCGTATGGGGACTACGGGTCCCGCGCATTCTGATCGCGGCATTGGCCGGCGCAGGGTTGTCTCTGGCCGGCGCCGTGCTGCAAGCATTGGTGCGCAACCCGATTGCCGATCCCTACATTCTGGGTGTCGGTTCGGGAGCGTCCTTCGGCGCGGTGCTGATCATGACGACGGGCATCGGAACCGGGCTGTCGATCGGTGTCCCGGTGGCGGCCTTCCTGGGAGCGATGATCTCCCTGATCGCGGTTCTCGTTCTGGGAAGGCGCGAGGGAATGCTCGTCCCGCTACGCATGGTCCTGGCCGGTGTTGCCATCGGCTATCTACTCTCGGCTGCAACAAGTTTCGTGCAGCTGCGTGCCGACCCGAGCCAGCTTTCGGGAGTGCTCTTCTGGTTACTCGGTTCGGTGAGCGGGGCAAGTTGGTCGGATCTCGGTGTGCCGGCCGCGGTGATCACCCTGTGCGCAGCGGTGTTGCTGACGCAATCGCGCCAACTCAATGCGCTGGCGATGGGTGACGAGAGTGCGCAATCGGTAGGCGTCGATGTGCGTCGTACCAGATTGCTGTTGCTGGTGATCGCGTCGTTGCTGACCGCTGTGGTCGTATCCGTCGCCGGCGGAATCGGTTTCGTGGGGCTACTCGTGCCGCACGCCGTACGGCTCCTCGTCGGATCCGATCACGGCAAGCTGCTCCCCGCCACCGCGCTGGTCGGTGCAACTTTCCTGGTGATCGTGGATCTTGCAGCTCGAATGCTGGATGCGCCCAACGAATTGCCACTCGGGATCATCACCGCGGGATTGGGCGCTCCGTTCTTTCTCTGGTTGCTTCGACGGGACGGCGGTGCGCAGTCGTGAGATTGTCGGCCAGCGGAATTCAGATCGTTCGGGGCGGGCGCCTGGTGATTTCGGGTGTGGATCTGGAAGCACCGGAGGGAAGTGTGGTCGGGCTCGTCGGACCGAACGGCAGCGGAAAGTCCTCCCTCCTGCGCGCGTTGTATCGCTCGATGAAGCCTCGAAGCGGAATCGTGAAGGTGGACGAGGTGAATGTCTGGGACGATCTCTCGCCCCGATCGGCTGCCCGCATCATCGGTGTCGTCGGGCAGGAGCATTCATCCGACTTCTCGTTCAGTGTCCGCGAGGTTGTCGCGACGGGCCGAACGCCGCATCACAGCGCGTTCTCCCGACTGGGTGAAATCGACCGGGACATCGTCAGTGCCGCACTGGCACGAACCGGTATGCGCGGCTTCGAATCACGGCTCTTCGCTGAACTGTCCGGTGGTGAGAAGCAGCGTGTGATGTTGGCGAGGGCCATTGCTCAACAGCCCTCGGTGCTGGTCCTGGACGAGCCCACCAACCACCTCGACATCCGCGCTCAGCTCGAATTGATGGAACTGGTCATCGAACTCGGTACCACGACGGTTGTCGCGATCCACGAGCTTGCTCTGGCCGCCGCCTATTGCGACTACGTGTGTCTGCTTTCGGAGGGTGCGGTTGTCTCGTCGGGCCCGACCGCCGAGGTTCTGACCGAGGATCTGTTGTCCGAAGTATTCGGCGTTCAGGTGCATCTCGGCACTCATCCGTTGACCGGTCGTCCCCTGCTCTCGTTCGCCCCTCCGCTCCTACCTACGAAAGAAGCAGTGTCTTGAAGAAGTCGAAACGTACTGCCGCGCTGTTCTGCTCGGCAGTAGCTACCACAGCTGTACTGACCGCCTGCGGGAACTCCACTGCGGATTCGGCGGCAGCGTCCTCCGAGAAGATCACTGTCACGAATTGTGATCGTGACATCACGTTACCGACGTCGGCCGAAAGGATAGTCTCGCTGTATCCATCGATGACGGAGCTTCTGATTCAGCTCGGCGCCGCCGACCGCATTGTCGGACAATCGAATACCGACCTCTCACCACCGAGTCCCGATCTCGCGCAACAGTTCGCCGCCGTGCCGGTACTGAGCACCGGAGTTCCCGCGAAAGAAGCACTGCTCGACGCCCGTCCTGATCTGATCGTCTCCGACGGCGAATATTGGTTCGACGGTGACCGATTGCAGAGCATGGACGAACTACGCGACCTCGGCATCCCGATTTTCGTGAACAGCGGCTATTGCCACAAGGCAGTCACCGAAGGACGGATCGACGACGTCTGGTCCGATCTCGACGCTCTCGGCGCCTTGACGGGAACGAGCGACGAAGCGGCAACTCTCCTGGCAGACGGCAAGAAGTCGCTCGCCGCCACCGAGGCGTCCGTGGCCGGGAAGGGGCCGGTTCCCACTGTGATGCTTCAGGTTTCGGAGGGGCAGTCCTACGCTCTGGCAAGGGGTCTCTACAGCAGTGTGCTCGAGGCGGCCGGGGGAAAGAACCTCTTCGAGAGCGACCTCCCTGACGGAAAGTACTTCGGCCAGGTAGCGACGGAGTCGGTACTCGCGAAGGCGCCGCAGGCGATCCTCGTCGTCTACTCCACCGAGTCGACGCGGGCATCCACACTCGAGGCTGCCCGCACGGCATTTGCCGGCACTCCCGCCGCGGCGTCGAATGCGATCTTTGCCGTCCCGGAGGCGTGGTTCGCAGGCGAGTTGGTATCGATAGACGGCGCTGCCGAGGTTTCCCGTCTGCTGCACCCGGGTTCGTGACCGCACTCGAGCGGATCGAGGCCGTCGTATCGCTACATGCTGCGCTGGACCGGACGGTGAGTCCGTCGGAGCGACCGTTCGACGAGCACGCACTGCCACCGGTGACTTGTGAATCAGTGGGGCTGCCGGCCCCGACGTCACTGCCGGCCTGCGGGTTCCCGGACGTCTTGCAGGCACGACGAAGCCGCTACAACCCGGCAGCAGTTGCGTTGGGAGCCGTCGAACTGTCAAATGTGCTGCACCACAGTCTGGTCAGTAGTCCGACGGCCGGCGGGATGCGCGAACTGACGGTGTTGATGGTTGTCACCCAGCCCAGTGATCCGCTCGGAGTCGGGGTGTACCGGTACGCCCCGGACCGCGCCGAAGCTGTCCGGCTGGGCGACGTACGAGAGCACCTTCGTGCGAGCCTTCTCCAACCCGAGTTCGTCGACGTGTTCCCGGTTCTTCTGTTCGTGGTCGCCGACGCGGAAGCACCGCTCGAGAAGTATGCGATGCGGCACTACCGCACGATGCACGTGGATGCCGGTGTGCTGGTTCAGAATCTGTACCTGGTGACCGAGGCGATGGGACTTGTGGGCTGCGCCATCGCAGGATTCACGGACGCTCGAGTGGCGTCTCTGTTGAATCTCGCGACGACGCAGCTTCCCGTCATGGCTTTCGCCCTCGGGCGGCCCGGCTAGGTCAGGCGAGAATGCGCGCCTTCTGGATCTCGAACTCGGCGTCCGACAATACGCCGGCGTTCTTGAGTTCGCCCAGCTTGGTGAGCTGTTCGATCTTCGCGTCCATCGACGCTGTCGGGGCTGCCTGCGGCGGCAGGGGCGGTAGATCCGGAATCGGCGGCACCGGCTGGGCCTGGGCTGCGCGAGCCTGATCTTCGGCGGCCCAACGGGTCCGCTGACGGCGCTGAACGTTGCCGTGAATGGAGCTCGCGACGGCTACCCGGCCGGCTCGCCTCAAGAAACTCATGCGTCCTTCTCCGTATTTTCTCGTGCGGTGTTGTCGAGTGCATCAGCCAGTTCGTCCACGCTCAGGTGACCTTCGGTGACAACCTTTGCGCCGCTGCGTGTCCAGGCATCGATGACAGGCAGTATGGCCAGTTCCTCGTAGACGAGTACGGCGGCAACACTTCCGGCGGCCAACTCGCCACCAACGGCAGCGATGTCGCCGGCGTCGAGCAGTCCGGAGGCAGCGCCGTCGAACTGCGCCAGATCGAAATCTTCGAGTTCGAAGGTGGAGGCCGGTACGACGGATACCGATCCGTCGGCGGCCTTGGTGACGAACTCGAGGTCGAGGATGCGGATCGCTCCGGAGTCGACGAGAGTGAGCAGCTGCTCGAATCCCGCGGAGGTCGGTGCACCGCTGGGAAACTCGACGGCTACGTATTCGATGGGGCCGAACTGGTCTTGGTTGGACATCGGTTACTTCTTGCCCTTCGTGGGTTGCGTTTCTTCCAGAGCAGGTACTTCGTTGGGCATGCGCCCGGCCGGAATGACGGCGAGCAGAGAGAGTCCGGCGAGTACGAGCAGCGAGGTTCGCAGTGCGCGCAGGCGCGCTTCGGTGTTGATCCGGATGGCTTCGTCGATCTGTGCTTGTGTCGCCGAGGTGTTTTCGAGCGTCACGACGAGTTGATCGTTCGGGACGAAGTTGACCTGGTCGAGATTGATCCCGGACTCGACCTTGAGCGATGCCGGGATGGTGGGGTTGTCGATCAGCTGCGCGCTGACGAGGGTACCGAGGATTCCGACGGCGAACACGCTGGCCACCGCGATGCCGACGCTGCCGGACATGTTGTGTACCAGTCCTCGCCAGGCACCGACGTCACCGGCCAGTTCCTTGGGGGCTGCGGTGAGAAGGGTGTTGAACACCAGCGCAACGATGGCACCCTGCCCGAGGCCGAGGGTGATCAGTCCGATAACGACGAAGATCTGATGCCAGTCGCCACGAATGGTGAAGGCCAACAGGATGAGTCCAGCGGCAACAACGACGAACCCGGCTCGTGCGATCAGGCGCGGGGAGTACGTCTTGTACAGGCGCGCGACGACGGTGCTCGCGATGAAGATCGAGAGTGTGTACGGGATGATCGAGAACGACGTCTGCAAGCTGGTGCGGCCCTGGATGATCTGCATGTACAGCGGAATGAGGAAGTTGGCCGCCGTTCCCACGAACATCATCGTCGCCATGCAGATCGTGGTGGCGCGCTCGGCGCCGGTCTTGAGAACGTCGAGGTTGAAGAGCTGAGGCTTGTTCTGTGCCTTGCGGCTTCGCGTCCACTGGAAGAAGCCCTGCGCGCAGATGGTGCCGAGGACGATCAGGATGGCCGCGGGTGAAACACCGATGACCGAGAACGGCGCAGCGTCGGTGGCAAGGATGACGCCCCACGAGTTCAGGCCGCTGAATCCGAAGCTGAGCAGGATGACGGCAACGGCAGCAATGGCGGCGCCGGCCCAGTCGATGGTGATGTCCTTCTGTGGGGGAACAGGTTTGACACGGAAACTCAGGATCAGGTTGACCACGGCGAGCGCCACGACGAGAGCGAACGAGTAGCGCCACCCGATCGTCGTCGCGAAGGAACCGGCGATGAGCAGTGCCAGCACACCGGCTGCTGGGATTGCTGCTGCCAGGTAACCGATGGCCTTTGCCTGCTGATCGCCACTGAAGTTCGTGGCGATGAAGACCGTCAATGCGGGAGCGATGAGGGCGATCACTGCGCCGGACGCAGCTTGCGCCACGAACAGCATTGCCGGGCTCTGACTCAGAGCAACCGCGGCCATCGCGAGGCCGTGAATCGCGACCGCGATCTGGAAGACCAAACGCGTTCCGTACCGGGCGCCGATCTTGGCTCCCAGCAGAATGAAGGCAGCCATGGCGAAGGTGCCCGCGGTGATCGCGGTGCCGACACTTGTTGCGGGCGTGTCGAGGTCGGTGGTGATACCGGCCATCGAGACGGTCAGGGCGTTGACGGCGAACGACGCCTGGATCTGGGTGAGGACCACCACGACGAGTGGTAGCCAGGAGGCGGTACTCACGGCGGCCGTTGTGGCGGCTGCGCCAGGCTTTACGGACATGATGGGTCACGCCTTCCTCGACACTGCGTGTACTCGCGGTGTACTCGCGACGTGCCCGGATCAGCCACGCACGGTTACATTAGCCGGAATTGTGCTGAATGGTCGCCTGCAGGTGGTTGGTTTCTTCGCGGTAGACCACCATCTCCCGTTGCAAGGCGCGTCGGAAGCGTGGTTGCTCGGCCACGAGTACGGCCAGGACGGTCAGCAGCAGCCAGGTAGCCGCCGCGCTCGCGAGGAGCAACAGGACCGGAATCCATGGTCCGCCCATTTGCTCGAGCAGCGTCGTCTTGGCCCAGACTCGCCAGTAGAGCATCAGATTGACGATCAGTCCGACACCGTAGGAGATGACGAAAGACAGCAGGAACTGCTTCCACGTGCCGTCGTGGCGCCGTGCCGTCATCGGTTCGGCCCGCAGCGGCAACGCCACGGACATCACGTTGGCGACGCCGAGCCACAGCAGGATCATGGTCAGCACCTGACCGCACGCCTTCACCAGATCAGCACTGCTTCCGGAGCGCCAGGCGAGGACGGCGCTGAGCAGGAACCCGGCGCTGCCGACGAGAAGCAGCATCACCGCGTTCTTCGCGACCAGTACGTGCCAGAGCCTGGTGCCGCCGGACAACGCAGCACGGACGCGGCCGGCGTCGAAGCTGAGTGCATTGGTGCACACGACGCTTCCGACCACACCCGAGAGTGCGTACAGCGCAAGGTAAGGCAGTCGATCTTCCTTGGCGTCCCACTGGAAGAGGCGGATGAAAGCCAGGTATGCCAAGCCCATTCCGAGGCTCAGCCCCAGCCGAAAAGCGATCGACCGAGGCTTGCCACTCACGACGTGCCGTGCTTCCTCACGGATCCGCGAGCCGAGACCCTGTACATGCCGGACGACGGGGTTGCCCGAGGTCAGCGGGACGTAACCGCGAATCGCAGCGGCGACGGTATCGGTGTCACCGGCATCGAGCGCGGCGACGCGTGCTTCGAGAACCGCAAGGTGGGCGGCGCGCAGGGCTATCCGTGCAGTGGTGACCGCGGCAACGGCGTCGGCCTCGGCCTGCGCGGCGGTACCGATGGAGGCGTCGGCGGGAAGCGGTGGTTGCAACCGGGTGATCAGTTCGAGTTGGTGCGCCATGTGCGGCGAGGGCGACAACCCACTGTACGACGGTCGGCTCAGCGCAGTTCGTTCGTCGTCGAGCGAATCGCGGACGGACGCGGCGGCTTTGCGGACCGCCGTCGGGTTGTGCCAGCGCACCGATCTGGCGTCACGCTCGGCGGCGACGGCCCGGGAGGCAACCTCGGTCAGATCCTCCACCGCTGTCAATGTGTGCTCCACTCGGTTTAGGTTGGTTTCATGACCACCAACTCGGAAAAGGAAGATCTCCGGCGGTACCTGCAGGCAGCGCGCGACGTGCTCGTCTGGAAGCTCGACGGGCTGTCGGAGTATGACATTCGGCGTCCGATGACCCGGACAGGGACCAACTTGTTGGGTCTGGTCAAACACATGATCGGCGTCGAGCTCGGGTATTTCGGTCCGACGTTCGGCCGACGTGTTCCCGATCTACCTGCGTGGTTGCGTTCGGAGGAACTCAACGTCGACATGTGGGCCCGCGCCGACGAGTCCAGGGCCGACATCGTCGAAACCTATCGCCGTACCTGGGCTTTCGCCGACGCCACGATCGAGGAGCACGATCTGGATGCCCCCGGCTTCGTGAAGCATTGGCCGGAGAATCGGCGCGACGTCACGTTGCATCGGATACTCGTTCACGTCGTCACCGAGATCCATCGGCACGCCGGCCATGCGGACATCGTCCGGGAGTTGATCGACGGTGCCGCGGGGATGAAAGCGGGCGACGACAATCTGGCTCCCGGTGATCAGGCGTGGTGGGCCGAGTACAACGACCGTCTGGAGACGGCGGCACGCGAGGCCGACCACGCCTGAACTACTCGAATACCGCTGCCGCCCCGATCACCACGACGACGATCACGAAGTTGATCAGCAGGAGTGGCCAGACGAAGCGTAGGAACTTGTCGTAGCCCACCTTCGCCATCGCCAGCCCGCCGACAACGACGACGTTGGTCGGGGCGACCATCAGCATCAGGCCGTGGCCCATCTGGAAGGCGGTGATGACGAGTGCGCGGCTGACTCCGGCGAAGTCGCCGAGCGGAGCGAGCAGCGGCATCGCCAGGGTGGCGTGACCGGAGCTTGACGGGATCAGAAACGCCAACGGGATGTTGACGAGCATCACGAGGATCGCGAAGACTCCGGCCGAAGCGCCGCTGACCAATTGCTCCATCGCATTGAGGATGGTGTCGAGAGTTTCGGTGTTCGTCATGATCACCGAGACGCCGCGAGCGAGCAGGATGACGATTGCCGGGCCGACCATGTCGCCGGCTCCACGCGTGATCAGGGAGACGATTTTCTTCTCACCCATCTTCGCGACGATGCCGACGAGAACTGCGGCGAGGATGAACAGCATCGCCAATTGCGGGAACCACCAGTTCAACTCGAACCAGTAGGGTTCGGTGGTGGTGATGTGGTACGCGTCGTACTCGGCCGGTCCGGTGGTGGCTCCGAAGATGCTCGACCAGGGGATGACGGAGAAGATCATCAATCCGAAGGTGAGCCCGGTGATGAGCAGCACCAGCTTTTGAGTTCCGGTGAGCTTGCCGTCGATGTCCACCTGCTCGGCCGGCTCCTCGTCTTCGTCGTCCTCGATGTCGAAACCGACGAGCGACTTGGACGGATCCTTCTTCACCTTCGCGGCGTAGCGGAGAACGAATACCACTGCTACTGCGGTCAATACGATCCACAGGATCACGCGCAGCACGATGCCGTCACCGATGGAGACGCCTGCTTCACCCGAGGCGACGCCGATCGAGAACGGGTTGACCGTCGACGCCATGTTTCCGACCAGTGCGCCGAGGATGATCATGGTGGCCGCGACCATGCGGTCGTAACCCAGTGCCGTCATCAGCGGTATGAGCAGGGCGTAGAAGCCGAAGGTCTCGACCGAGAAGCCCATCGTCGAACCCAGCAGCGAGAACAGCACCATGATGACGGTGATGAGCAGCCAGCCCTTGTCGCTGAGCTTGGTGGCGAGTTGGGAGACAGCGGTTTCGAGGCTGCGGGTGGCAAAGCTGACGGAGATGAACGCACCGAGCGCCATGATGAAGAGGACGACGCCGACGGAGCCGAAGAGCCGTCCGATGTTGTCGGTGTCGACGAACCCGGTGATCGAATCCTGCACGCCGTACAGGCCGTTCACGGGGGAGAGGATCAGCTGCTGGATTCGTTCCCAGAACGAGAGCGGAGACGTAACGGTCTCGAAGCTGCCGGGAACGGGTGAGCCGTCCACGTCGACGCCGAAGCGTCCGGCCGGAATGAACAGTGCTGCAACCCAGACCAGGACGGTGACGATCGCGAGCATCGTGACAGCACCGGGGAACTCGAACTTCTTCTTGGCCGGTGTTTGCGCGGATCCCGTGTCGGTCTCGGTGCTCATTTCTTCCCCTCGAAGGTGTGTGCGTACTCCTGAAAGAACAGTGCCTTGGCGACGACGGCCTTCTCCATCTCGTCGAGCAGGACGCGTTCGTTGGGGCCGTGGATGTTCGCGTAGCCGTCGGTGGCGCCGAACAACAGCTTCTCAGCGGTCGGCACTGCTGTATCCAAGGCCATGACGAGGGGGATCGATCCGCCGCCTGCCATCAGTCCGGCCGGCTCACCCCATGACTGCGAGAGTGCTGACAGCGCTGCGTCGAAGGCCGGTCCGCCTTCGGCCGCGGCAAACCCGTCGCCCGTTTCTCCTGCAGTGACGGTCAACGCCAACCCGAAGGGCCGCAAGGCTTCCAGATGCCGGACCAGAGCAGCCTGCGCCTCGGTGGCAGGTTGGCGCGGGTGCACGCGCAGATTGATCACGGCGCGGGCAGTGCTGGCGACGGCATTGACGGCACCGTCCACCGGAGGAGCGTCGATTCCGGTCACGGTGATGGCCGGGCCCGACCAGATGCGTTCGCCGATGCCGCCGGTGCCCAGTAGCGGAAGCCCGTCGCGGATCTCGGCGAGGGTGCGGAACTCGTCCTCGGTATATGAACTGCCGGTCCACGGTTCGCGCAGGAGGCCGTCGACGGCGACGTCACCGTTGTCGTCGTGCAGCGACGCCAGTGCGCGGATGAGCGCGAGGCGGGCGTCCGGTGCGGCGCCGCCGTAGAGGCCGTTGTGCTTGTCGGCTCCGAGAGTGGCCAGTTCGACGATCACCTGGGCGGATCCGCGCAATGCGACGGTCAGAGTCGGCGATCCGGGGCGAACGCTGCCGACGTCGGCGATGACCATTGCGTCGGCCGCAAACAATTCGGGGGCTTCGGGCGGATAGTTGTCGAAGGGGCTGCCGAATTCTTCCTGGCCTTCGATGACGAGCTTGACCGTCACCGGCGGCTTTCCGTCGAATACGCGAAGTGCGCCGATCATGCCGATGACATTTGCCTTCGAATCTGCTGTACCGCGGCCGTATATCGCGCCGTCGCGTCTGGTCGGCTCGAAAGGTGGAGAATCCCAGAGTTCGATGTCGTCGGCGGGAACGACGTCGTAGTGCGAATACATCAATACTGTCGGGGACCCGGCGGGGCCGGGAACTGTTGCGATGATGACGGGCGCGGTTTTACCTGTTATCTCGAGTTTCTCTATCTTCGTGACTCCGGACTTTTCCAGTAGAGAAACGATCAGGTCGTGAGCCTCGAACAGGGGTTTGCTGGGGAAACCCTCTGTTGCTATCGACGGAATACGAACGAGTTCGACAAGTTCCGACTCCAGTTCCGGCATCAAAGCTGCAACTGTTTCCTTGATTGTGGAATAGGAGGGTGAGGCGGATTCTTCCGGCACGGAACTGACTCCTTCTGGGAAAGGCGAAAAGCATTAGAGGCAGAGTCTTACACCCGATATATGGGCTGTGAAAGGGCAACCCGAACAAAAGATCGAATTCGGTCGACGCGGGGTCGGTTCTTGACATTGACGTCAACGTCAACACACACTGTGACGGTGACCACCAGCGAAACGCAGGAGCGAGCGCGGACGGCCCGCAAGCTCGGGGACGGTCCACGCCGGGCCGGCCTGCTCGACACCGCTGCGCTCTGTTTCGGCGAACTCGGATACGACGCTGTGACCGTCGAGACGATCACGACCAGGGCTGATGTTTCCCGGGCGACCTTCTACGCGTACTTCTCCTCGAAGGACGAGGTCTTCCGTGCCGTCGCCGAAATGATGTGCCGACGCTTCCTCGACGCTCAGCACATGGAGGGCCCGGCGGCCGAGGATCTACGCGAAGTTCTCCGAACGACCACGTCGGCGTTCATCACGGCCGTGTACACCTACGGTGACCTGCTCGCGGTGATCGAGCATCGGGCGCGGGTGGATTCCGAGGTCGAGCGCAGTTGGTCGGCGGTTCGCGAAAAGCTCGTGAGCCGCTACGTGCGCTTCGTCGAACGGATTCAACAGGTTCACGACGTGGATCCCTGCGTTTCGCCCCCGGTGCTCGTTCAGATGATCTCGGACGCACAGATGGCCGGTGGAGCACGACTGAGTAAGGCGAGTGTCGAAGAGCAGAACCAGTTCATTGCAGATATGACGACGATGTCCGAGCGGTTGATCGGGTTCGAAGAGTCGAAATAGATTTCTTTTACGAATGGAGTGATCGGTGGCAGAAAAAGACGTGCTCGAAGCGGCTCTGGCGGAAATCTCCGCGCTGCAACAAGCGCATTGGCCCGCCGGCATTCCCCGCGCCGTCGAGTATCCGCTCGAAGGTGGGGGACTTGTCGACTACTTGCGGCATTGGGCGGTCGAGCGGCCGGATACTCCCGCAATCGTCTTCTACGGCCGGGTCGTCACGTATTCCGAATACGACGAGCTTTCGGATCGTTTTGCCGGATGGCTGCTTTCACTCGGAGTCGAACGCGGCGATCGCGTCGGCGTTCACCTGGTCAATTGCCCGCAGTTCCATATCGCGATGCTCGGCATTCTCAAGGTCGGTGCGGTTCACGTGCCGATCAATCCGCTCTTCCGTGAACACGAATTGATTCACGAACTCAACGATGCGGGTGTCACGGTTCTTCTGACGCAGAACACCTTCTCGAAGTTGGTGAAGAAGATTCGTTCGCAGACACCACTCGAACACGTCGCGAAGACTGCCGTCTCCGACATGCTTACCGCGATCCCCACCGTCGAACTGCCCTTCGAGGTCGACGATCCGCGCCTGAGCGACTGGCAGTCGATCATCACCAGTGAGCGTGCGACTCCCGTTGCCACCGAACTCGATTCCCTCGCCGCCCTGAACTACACGGGCGGAACGACGGGAATGCCCAAGGGTTGTGAGCACACTCAGCGTCACATGGTTTACACCGCGGCCACCGCGACGCTTGCCGGTGGTGACCAGGTGGGCGCCAATCCGCCGGTATCTCTGGTGTTTCTGCCGATCTTCTGGATCGCGGGTGAGGACTTCGGCATTCTGGTTCCGCTCGTCAACGGCGGAACCGTTGTCCTGCTGAATCGTTGGGATGCGGAGACCACGCTCGACGCGGTCGAGACCTACGGTGTGACCTCACTGGTCGGAACCGTCGACAATTACGTCGAACTGATGGACACATCAAGGTTCTCGGAGCGAAATCTCTCGACACTCCAGAACGCCATGGCAGTCTCGTTTGTTCTCAAACTCGATCCGGCCACGCGCCAGCGGTGGCGCGAGGCCACCGGCGGTGTTCTGCGCGAAGCGAGCTACGGCATGACCGAAACCCACACCGCGGACACGATCACCCTCGGTTTCCAGGACGGCGACTACGACCTGAAAAGCGAGCCAGTGTTCTGCGGAATTCCGGTGCCCGGTACCGACGTTCTGATCGTCGATCACGACGGCAGGCCGGTTCCCGTCGGCGAGCACGGACAGATCATCGTGCGCAGCCCGTCGATCCTTTCCGCGTACTACCGCAACGAGGCCGCCACCGCCGACGCCATCCGTGACGGCTGGCTGCAGACGGGTGACGTCGGAAAGTTCAGTGAGCGTGGCGGTTTGCACTATCTGGCGCGTAACAAGGAAATGATCAAGACCAACGGCATGAGTGTCTTCCCCTCCGAGGTGGAAGCGCTGCTGATGCTCCATCCCGCGATCGAAAAGGCTGCGGTGGTACCGAAACCGGATCAGGACAAGGGGCAGGTGGCTTTTGCGTTTGTCCAGCTGGTCGAGGGTTCCGACACCGCGGCCGATGAGATCGTCTCGTGGGCCAAGGAGAACATGGCTACGTACAAGGTGCCCGAAGTGGAAGTGCTCGAGGCGCTTCCGATGACAGCGACAGGAAAGGTGCGCAAGGGCGATCTGTTCGAGCGCACTCAGGGGGAAAAGTGAGACTGCTGATTGCGAACCGCGGCGAAATTGCGCTGCGGATCATTCGAACTGCCCGTGAACTCGGGATCGAAACGGTGTCGGTTTACGCCGAGGAGGACGCGTCCAGTCCGCACGTCGCGGCGGCCACGGAGTCGGTGCCGCTCGGAGCTTCGGGCGCATCCGCGTATCTCGATCAGGGCGCACTGCTGAAGATCGCGGCCGAAACCGGCGCCACGCACGTGCACCCGGGCTACGGATTCCTCAGTGAGAATGCCGAATTCGCGCAGGCATGCATCGAGGCGGGGATCGTCTTCGTCGGTCCGGACGCCCAGGTCCTCCGGACTTTCGGAGACAAAGCCGGCGCCCGGACCGCGGCTGTCGACTCGGGCGTACCGGTCCTGCCGTCGACATCGGCGAATGCCGACCTCGCGGAGGTACGTGAATTCTTCGAGCGCAACTCCCGCGGCATCATGATCAAGGCGCTCAGCGGTGGCGGTGGCCGCGGCATGCGCGCGGTGCGGGACCCGAAAGCTCTCGACGACGCGTACCGTGTGTGTGCGGCCGAAGCCCAGTCGGGGTTCGGTAGTTCGGCACTGTTCGCCGAGGTACTCAGTGAGCGCGCTCGGCACATCGAAGTGCAGATCGTGGCGGCGCCGGGGCAAGGCGGAACTCACGCGCTCGCTCTGGGTGACCGCGATTGCAGCGTCCAACGTCGGCATCAGAAGTTGATCGAGGTTGCGCCCGCGCAGGGGCTGTCGGGGGCCCTGCGCGAGCGTCTTCACGCTGCGGCCGCGAGGCTGTGCGCCGAGGTCGGCTACCGCGGCATCGCGACCGTCGAGTTCCTGGTCGAGGAACGCGGATTCGTCTTCCTCGAGGTCAATCCCCGAATTCAGGTGGAGCACACGGTGACCGAGGAGGTCACCGGAGTCGACCTCGTCGCCGTACAGCTCGCGATCGCGGACGGAGTTCCGTTCGAGAATCTGGACCTGCCAACCGGAATCACCGCTGTCGAGAAGGGCTCGGAAACAGTCGGATCCGTGGCAATCGCATCGGGAATCGCGATCCAGGCTCGCGTCAACATGGAAACCATGACGCCGGACGGCAATGCGTTGCCGTCGTCGGGCACCCTCGACAACTTCACCCCTCCGGGCGGGCCCGGCGTGCGAGTGGACACCTTCGGTACGGTCGGACTCTCGCCGAGTGCGCGGTACGATTCGCTGCTGGCGAAGGTCGTCACCCACACGCGTCGATCGGATTTTCCTGCCGCTGTGCGCAAGTCGATTGCTGCTTTGAGTGAGTTCACTATCGACGGTGTGGCGACCAACCTCGAATTCTTGCAGGCCATATTGTCGGACAAGGACTTCCGTGACGGTCTGGTCGACGTCGACTGGTTGGGTTCGCGATTGGCGGATCTTGTTCCCGAAGCCGGTCCGCAAACGCCTTCCTCGAACGTGGACGTGGCACCGGACGAAGACGTGGTTCGTGCACAGATGGCGGGCATCGTCGTCGAACTCGCCGCCGTCGGTGACGGTGTCCATGCGGGAGGCCAGGTTGCCGTCCTCGAGGCGATGAAGATGCAGCATGTACTTTCGGCGCCCGGTGACCTCGAAGTGGTCCGGGTCCTGTCGTCACCGGGGAGATCGGTGAGTGCGGGCGAACCGTTGCTCGTCGTTCGTAGCGCGAGCGCGGGCTCGAAGCTCGCCGAGGTCGACGAGGTGGACCTCGACGACGTCCGCCCCGATCTCGCGGAGATCATCGCTCGCCACGAGGTGACCCTGGACGCGGCGCGGCCCGCAGCTGTGGCCAAGCGCCACAAGCTGGGACGCCGGACTGCTCGCGAGAACGTCTACGACCTGGTCGACGACGACAGCCTGGTCGAGTACGGCGCTCTCGCGCTGGCAGCGCAGCGCAGTCGACGCAGCGAGGAAGACCTGATCGCCAACACTCCGGCTGACGGACTGATCGGCGGAGTGGCGACCATCAGCGGCGGCGAGAGCGTCGTGATCTCGTACGACTACTCGGTGCTCGCCGGTACCCAGGGCATGCGCAATCACGCCAAGACCGACCGCCTGCTCGAGATCGCCGATCGCAAGCGAGTTCCGGTAGTGCTGTTCGCGGAAGGCGGCGGTGGTCGCCCCGGTGACACCGACGCGGGCGCCGGGGCGGGCCTGGAACTGGGAACCTTCCGTGCCATGGCGGCTCTGAGCGGCCGGGTGCCCATGGTCGCCGTCGTGTCCGGTCGTTGTTTCGCGGGCAACGCGGCCCTGGCCGGCGCGTGCGACGTACTGATCGCGACGCCCGATGCCAACATCGGCATGGGAGGCCCTGCCATGGTCGAGGGCGGCGGGCTCGGAAACTTCCGCCCCGAGGACATCGGCCCCATCGACGTGCAGCGCCGCAACGGCGTCGTACACCTGGTCGCTGACGACGACGCTCATGCTGTGGCCCTGGCCAAGCAGTACCTCGGCTATTTCCAGGGCGCGAGCGGAGAGTGGGCGGCTCCGGATCCGCGGCTCTCGCGGCACGTGGTGCCGGAGAATCGCCTGCGCTCGTACGACGTTCGTGGAGCGATTGAGGCGATCGCGGATGTCGACAGCGTCCTGGAACTGCGTCGAGATTACGGTCGCGGTGTAGTGACTGCACTCGTTCGCGTCGAAGGAGTTCCGTACGGTGTGCTGGCGAACAGCAGCGAGCATCTCGGCGGAGCGATCGACGCGGAGGCGTCCGACAAGGCTTCGGATTTCCTGGAACTGCTCGAAGCGCACCGCATCCCTCTGGTGACCCTGTGCGACACACCGGGATTCATGGTGGGTCCGGATTCGGAGGAAGAGGCGACGGTCCGAAGGTTCGGCAGGTTCTTCGTTGCCGGTGCTCGCCTCACGGTGCCGTTCGGAACGATCATCCTGCGCAAGGGTTACGGGTTGGGCGCCATGGCGATGGCCGGTGGTTCCTTCCACGCACCCGAGTTCACGGTGGCGTGGCCGACGGGCGAGATCGGGCCGATGGGTCTGGAAGGCGCGGTGCGTCTCGGTTTCCGCAAGGAACTCGAGTCCGTCGAAGATCCGGAGGCTCGGGAGACCCTGTTCGGTCAGTTCGTGGAACTGGCCTACGCACAGGGCAAGGCTCTCATGGCGGCGACCACGTTCGAACTGGACGACGTCATCGATCCGGCCGACACCCGCGCCTGGATCAGGCAGCTCGGCAGAAACAGTTGAGATCCTGCTGATTCGAGCTGTTGCCGCACGTGGGCGGGGCAACTAGCCTTGCCCACGTGTCGGCTGCGCGAGATAACGTCCTGATCATTCATTGGCACGACCTGGGGCGACACCTCGCAAGTTACGGTGTCGCCGGGGTCAACAGCCCCCATCTCGACCGACTGGCAGCAGAAGGTATCCGCTTCACCGACGCACACGCGACGGCGCCGCTGTGCTCACCTTCGCGCGGTTCGCTCTTCTCGGGCAGGTATCCGCACAACAACGGTCTGATCGGGTTGGCGCACCACGGCTGGGAGTACCACGCCGAGGTGCAGACGCTCCCGCAAATCCTCTCCGACAACGGCTGGTACACCTCGCTGTTCGGCATGCAGCACGAGACTGCGTATCCGAAGCGACTGGGCTATCACGAGTACGACGTCACCAATTCGTTCTGCGACTACGTGGTTCCGCGTGCCCAGAACTGGTTACGACGCTTCCCACCCGAGCCGTTCCTGCTCACCACGGGGTTCTTCGAAACGCATCGGCCGTACCCGGCCGATCGCTACACACCGGCGGACACCGCAGCGCTGGAGGTTCCCGGATACCTTCCCGACGTGCCGCAGGTACGCGAGGATCTGGCCGAATTCCACGGCAGCGTAGAGGTGGCCGACGCCGCGGTGGGTGATCTGCTCGGGACGCTCGAGGAAGAGGGGCTCGACGAGAACACGTGGGTCTTCTTCCTCACCGATCACGGCGCCGCGTTCCCGCGTGCCAAGTCGACGCTCTACGCCCCGGGTACCGGAATTGCGTTGATCGCTCGCCCTCCGGCTCGGTATCGCAGTGGCGGAAAGGAATACGAGACACTCTTCAGCGGTGTGGACCTTGTTCCGACCATTCTCGATCTCCTCGGCATCGATGTCCCCACCGAGGTGGAAGGTCGCTCGCACGCCGATGCCCTCGTCGATCGTGGAACCCAGCCTTCCGAGCCCGTCCGGACTTCCTTGTTCACGGAGAAGACCTTTCACGACAGCTTCGATCCCATTCGAGCGGTGCGCACCAAGGACTACAGCTATATCGAGAACTACGCCGTCCGCCCGGCTCTGGATCTACCGCTCGACATCGAGGACAGTCTCTCCGGAAAGGCGCTCGGCACCGAGCATCTGGCGGTACGTGCGCCTCGCGAGCTGTACGACCTGCGGTCCGACCCTGACGAGAAGATCAATCTGATCGATCGACCGGAAGTGTCGGCGGTACAGGCGGAATTGTCCTCACAGCTTCACACGTGGCGCGCCGAAACGGATGATCGTCTTCCCGACGAGGCATTGGGTAGCGCGATGGCCGTGCACCGCATGGCGGCATATCTCGAAAAGATCGGTGTCCGACCCAACGTGCGGTCCGCCTACAGCGCGGACCGCGGCTATCTCGAGTCGGACACCGAAAACCCTTAGGGCCTGGTGGCTTCGCGTTCTTCCAACAATGCGATGACCCGCTCGACCAACTCGGAGATGTCAGCCCCCGTCGTGTCGAAAGCCAGGTCCGGGTCCTCCGGGGTCTCGTACGGCGCGTCGATACCGGTGAGTCCCTTCAGTTCACCCGCTCGCGCACGTGCATACAGGCCCTTGGGATCTCGGCGTTCGCATTCTTCGACGGGAGTGGTGACAGCAATTTCGAGAAAGGTGAGCCCGGCAGCTTCGTTGAGAGCACGCGCAATTGCTCGGTCCGAACGCAGTGGCGAGACCATCGACGCGATGGCCACCACGCCGGCGTCGGCGAACAGTCGAGTGAGATGTCCGACGCGCCGGATGTTCTCGGCCCGATCTCCCGGTGAGAACCCGAGATCGTCGGAGATACCGTGGCGGACGTTGTCACCGTCCAGGAGGTACGCGGTGCGTCCCGCGTCGACCAGCGCACGTTCGACAGCCACAGCTACGGTGGATTTTCCGGAGGCGGGCAGGCCGGTCAACCAGATCGTCGCGCCCTTCTGGGTGGTAGACGCCCACCGCCGTTGACGTTCGAGTGAGGACGGATGCCATTTGATGTCGTTGCGGGTCTGTTCACCGGGAACGACGACGCGTGGTTCGAGAATGGTGCCTGCGCCGACGGTGTCGTTACTCTGCTCGTCGATCAGAATGAACGCGCCGGAGTCCCGATTGTGGTCGTAGGTATCGGCGACCACCACGGAACTGGTTCGGAGCGTCACCGTTCCGATGTCGTTGAGCCCCAACTCCACCGGGCTGTCCTGCTCGTCGAGCGTCTCGGGATCGAGTCGGGTGTGCAGTTCTTGAACGGTCGCTCGCACGGTCCGGGACGTATGTTTGAGTGCTATCCGATCGCCGGCTCGCAGTGGCGTGTTCGACAACCAGCAGATCGTGGCTTCGAGTTCTCGGGCCAGAACCGGCAAGTGGGCCTGCGCACCTCCGCTGACCAGAACGTCGCCACGTCCGACGTCGATGTCGTCGGCCAACTCCACCGAAACCGACAGTGGTGCAACGGCGGTAGTGCGGTTGTCGTCGAGGGTGTCGAGGCCGATCACGGTGCTCTTCGAGCCGGACGGCAGGACCACTACCTCGTCTCCGACGCTCAGTGTGCCTGCCGATATGCGGCCGGTATACCGGCGCCGATTCTGTGGATCTGGACGCGAAACCCACTGCACGGGAAGCCGAAGCTCCTCGATGTGTGTCGCAGGCGCATGGAGTTCGACGCCTTCGAGATATTCGAGAAGCGTCGGCCCGTCGTACCACGCGGTGTTCTCGGAACGCGTCACGACGTTGTCACCGGCCTTCGCGGAGACCGGGATGGCAAGTACGTCCTCGCGCCCGACTTGCCGCGCCAAGACTCGCAGTTCTTCCTGCACCTGCGCGAATCTCGCTTCGTCGAAATCCACCAGATCGATCTTGTTCACCACGGCCACAAGGTTCGGAACACCCAGTAGCGCAGCGATTCTGGCGTGCCGACGCGTCTGACGCAGCACGCCGGTCCTCGCGTCGACCAGCAGGACCGCCACGTGCGCATTGGAGGCTCCGGTGAACATGTTGCGCGTGTAGCGCTCGTGTCCCGGGGTGTCGGCGAGTACGTAACTTCTTGTCGGAGTGGAGAAGAATCGGTACGCGACGTCGATCGTGATGCCCTGTTCACGCTCGGCGCGTAGTCCGTCGGAGAGTGCAGCCAGGTCGGCGACACCGTGCTCGTCGGTCACGGAATCGAGGTGATCGGTTGGCAGGCTGTCGGTGTCGTGCAACAGCCGGCCGATCAGCGTGCTCTTGCCGTCGTCGACGCTACCCGCCGTTGCCAGCCGCAGGAGTTGGCGAGTGATGGTGGTGGTCATCAGAAGTAGCCCTCACGCTTTCGGTCTTCCATCGCGGCGACCGACGTTCGGTCGTCTGCGCGAGTCTCGCCTCGTTCGGACACCGTCGCGGCCGAGATTTCGGTGACGACGTCGTCGATGGTGGTGGCGTGCGATCGAACGGCGCCGGTGATGGTCAGATCGCCGACGGTTCGATATCGCACCCACTCGGTCGTTGCCGCGGCGTTCTCGGCATCTGTGCTGAATTCGGAAGCAGCGAGGAGCATCCCGTCGCGCTCGAATACCCGCCGTTGGTGCGCGAAATAGATGGACGGCAGTTCCAGTTCCTCCTGGGCGATGTAGCGCCAGATGTCGAGCTCGGTCCAGTTGCTCAGGGGGAAGACACGAACGGACTCGCCGCGTCTGATCCGACCGTTGTAGAGCGACCATGGTTCGGCCCGTTGCGCTCGCGGGTCCCACTGGCCGAACTCGTCACGGAAGCTGAGGACTCGTTCCTTGGCGCGCGCACGTTCCTCGTCCCGGCGGGCGCCACCGAACGCGGCGTCGAACCTTCCGCCTTCGAGAGCGTCGAGCAGGGTTCTGGTCTGCAGGCGGTTTCGTGATCCGCTGGTCTCGGTCGACTCCTGCACTCTGCCCTGGTCGATCGAATCCTGAACGGAGGCAACCAGAAGTGTGTGTCCACCCTCCTTGATTCGGCGGTCGCGAAATTCGATGACCTCCTCGAAATTGTGACCGGTGTCGACGTGCAGAACCGGGAAGGGGAGCGGGGACGGCCGAAACGCCTTCTCGGCCAGTCGAAGCAGGACTATCGAGTCCTTACCGGCTGAGAAGAGCAGTACCGGTCTTTCGAGCTCTGCCACCACCTCTCGAATGATGTGAACCGCTTCGGATTCGAGAACTCGGAGTTCGTCGACCACATCGGTGACGGTGCTCATGTGACGGGGTATCCGTTCTGTTCGGCGTCGTTGCGGTAACGCTGCACCCATTCGCGGGATCGTCCGTCGCTCTGACGACGCAGCGGCGGTGGCGGGGCCAGTTGTCCGTCGAGGCCGAGGGAGATGAGGGTTTTTGCGACCACGGATTGCGGGTCTTCGGTGAGATCGCGGAACCCGACTTCGATGGGAGAGATGTCCTCCTCCTCGAACCAGCGCTTCCAGTGGCGTTCCTGCTCACCGAGAATCGTCACCAGGTGCGCGATTCCGACTGCGTTGTACTGCGCACCGTCCGAGAGATTCGGTGGAGTCGCGTCGTCGCGCCAGACCTGTGTCTGCACGGCGCGCCACATCGACACAGCTTGAGCGACGACATCTTCTCGATAGACGTGGATCAACTGCAGGTCGTGATCGAGGGTGTCGTGGAGTGCAGAACGTAGGTCCGTCCCACTGCGCCACGGCAGTCCGGCCGCGCGATCGAGCAGGAGCGGCGTCTGATTCCACATCAGCTTGCCGCCCCAGACTCCGTTGGGGGTTCGGCCGAGTTCGAGAAGTTGTGTGCGCCACTGTTCGGAGGTGCGAGTGTCCGGCGTGCCCGGGTGAAACGGGGCGAGCAGGCTCAGGACGGACTCGTCCGTGACGTCCTCGAACCACTGCCTCGGTTGAGGCGATCGAGAGGTCTCGGGGAGGTACTGGAAGAACTCTTCCGGCTCACCCGCGACCCCGGTTGCTCGCAGGGATTCGACCAGCAAAGTACTGCCGCTGCGCTGCGAAGCGCAGACGAGAAACGAGCGTTGGGCCTCCGTCATGCGAGCAACGCTAAGGGCGGCCGGAAACCGCCGCAAGCTGGGAAAATAAACTCACGTAGAGGTTAAATCTCGACGTGAAACGTTAAATGTGCGGGTCACGAAATCTTGTGCTGAGGCACGTCTTACGCAGTTGTCGCAAGGGCCGCGGCGAGCCCGAAAGCGATGGCCATGAACACAACTTCACCGATGGCGCGGCGTAGGGATCCGTCCGAACTCATGCGGTGTGCAGCACTCGCGACCACCCACGTCCGGCGCCACCACCATCCCAGGGCGACGAGCAGCGCGATCACCACGATCTTGGCGAGGATCACCCGGCCGTATGCGGTGTCGTAGAAGGCGGAGAGTGAGTCGAGTCGCACGACGGCGTTGACGATACCGGTGACGACCAACGCGAGGACGCATCGCCATGCGAGGGCGGAGTACTTGGGCAACCAGATCGCCCATGAACCGCGCGACGGTACGGCAAGGGCGAGTGCGGCGAGTACCCCGAACCACAGGGCCGCCGCGAGGACGTGAACGGCGTCGAGGATCGATCCGAAGCTCTGCTGCGCCATGTGCCCGGTGATCGGGCGGGCAGCGAGCGCCAACGCGGAGACGACCAATGCCGGTGCGACGGGCACCGTCTCGGGGTTTGTGAATCCGTAGATGCCGTAACAGACGACGGCAAACGCGCACGCGATGATCGCGACGCCGACGCGGCCGACGTTGACCTCGGAGACGAATGCGCCGAAGTGTCCGATGGTCAGCGAGGTGACCGGGGCGCCTTCGGCCGCTGCGGCATTGAGCACGAGGAGCGTGATCTCGGCGACGAGCCAGACCGCTGCCGCCGCGGTGAGCTGAGTCCACATGACGGCGGGGGATGTTGCCGGGCGGCGTTCACTGCGGCCCATCCAGGCAAGCGTCGCGATGCCGAGCGTCAACGAGCCGCATCCGATCGCGAGAACGCGGACCGTGCTCGACGATTCGGGTCCTGACGGACTCGCGAGCCCCCAGGCGATCAGTACCCCCAGCAGAGCTGTGGGTACGGCAAACAGCAACCACCACCTGTTTGCCGTACCCGTCACGCGATCAGCTCGACTTCGGCTTACGGAGCACGAAGAACAGCGCACCGCCGAACACGACGACGCCGGCGACGATGAAGATCCACACCGGCATGCTGCCGGACTCCGACTCACCCGTACTCGACGCGGCGGCAGCGCCGGGAGTGCCCGACCCCGCCTCGGTGAGGGTGAACGTCAGGGTTCCGTTGACGGGGTGGCCGTCAGCGGAGGTGACGCGGTACGCGATCGTGTAGACGCCGGTCGGCCCGAGATCGCCGAGGTCTGCACTGACAGTGGGACCTTCGACGGACGGATCGCTCTTGGTCCAGAGGTTGCCGTCGGGACCGGTGACGGTCAGTGCCGCGAACTGCGCCTGCAGGGCCTCGTTGAACGTGACCGAAACCGTATCGGGTGCAACTTGAATCGACGCACCGTTTTCGGGGTTGGAACCGACCACCGCGGAGTGCGCGCTGGCCGTGCCCATTCCGAGCATCGTGGCCAGCATCGCGAGCATGCCGACGGCGATGACCTTGATCCGGGTACTCATCAGCGCTTGCTCCTGACCAGTGCGCCGAGGCCGAGTGCAGCGCCCAACGCGCCGAGCACCAGGCCGACGCCGCCGAGCCAGCGGGCGGTGTTGTCCGACGAAGAAGATTCGGAGGCAGCGGACGTCTCGGCAGTGTTATCGGCAGAGGGCGCTCCGTGCGCGTCACCGGTGGACGCGGCGAGAGTCAGCGTCGGCGCGGGCTTGTCCGGCTCACTGCCGTCGGCAAGCTCTTCCTGATCCCAGTTGACGACGTTGCCGTCGCTGTACGTCTGGACGGCCTTGAACTCGACCTCTTCCTGCTCCGGCAGCGGGCCGGCAGAGAGGACGAACTGCTGGAACTGGCCGGGGGCGATGCCGACGCCGGGATCGGCCGTCCAGGTCACGGACTTCGCGACCAGCGAGGTGGGGTCCTTCTCCACGACAGCGGTCCAGCCGGGCATCGGTTCGGTACGTGCCGACTTGAGGTCGGGGAGTGCCACCGTCAGCTTGGTGGTCGAAGCGGTGTCGGATTCGGTGGGCACGCGGAACGTGAGAACGGAGTATCCGCCCTGCGTAGCTCCTGGTGCGACGACGCTGACGTGTGCTGAAGCAATTCCGGCGGCCAGCAGTACGGCGCTGCCGGTAGCGACGGTCGTGACAACCGCACGCGAAATCAGGGTGTTCTTCATGTCGGGAAGTGTCCTCTTGGTCTGGTGAAGGGGTGGGGAGTTCTACGAATCTTCAGACCAGGGCAGGAGGACCGCGCCGCGAGATGCTGGCGCGAAGCAGAGCGTCGACAGGTCCGTGATGGATTCCGGTCGAGACGGTGTGGCCGCGGGAAGTGACGGCGGCGGGCGCCAGGGACGCCAGGACGACGTGAAGAGCGTGAGTGACAACCCGGTAGAGGCGCTCGGCAGCCAGGACCGCCAGCGCACAGGCGACGGTGGCACCGGCGTGAGCACCGAGCATCACCAATCCCGGAGCGGGCGAATGAGCGTGCTCGGAGAGCGTCATGGTGGTGTGCGCGGCAAGCTGTCCCAGGCCCAGAGCCACGATCAAGGCGGCGGGCCCCCGCGAGAGGGCGGGGAGGGTGGCTGTGACGGCACCGACGGTTGCGCAGACTGCGAGCAGCAGGGTCAGCGAAGACGACTGTGGCAGCTCACCTCCACCGATTCCGTGCGCAGCGACAGCGAGAGCAGCCGAAGCGGAACCGACAGCTGTCCCCCGGAGGGTCGCGGTCTGCTCGGCTGCTCTCACTGTCTTTCTCAGGTCTAGCGCACGCCGAGGCGTGCGAGCAGATCTGCTTCGACGCCGTCGAGTTCGGAAGAAATTGCCTGATGAGCTGCCTTTCGGCGAGCCTGCGGCATCTGCTCGGCAGCACGAACTGCCGTGCTGAGATCGCCGAGGCGCTCACGGATGGCGGCCGCGAAACGCTGCGTCTCCGCGTCGTCGGGCTTGCGGCTGAGGATCTCGGTGACCGAGCTCTCGGCACCGGCGATACGAGCGCTCAACTTCGCGCCGTGACCGGTGTAGTCGCCGAGCTGGTCGACGGCGATGCCCATCTTCTGTGCGCGCGTGGTGTCGAGCTGGGCGCGAACTGCCGTAGCCGCGCGGTACGCGATCGGCAGGAGAACAGGGGCAAGCAGACGTGCCACGCCCAGGTACTTGCGTACCTTGGCGACGGTCAGGCCCTGATTCGCAGCGGCCTTCTCCTGCGCCTTCAGGGTCGCGATCTGCGCCTTTTCGATCTTGTGCTGTGACTCGATCTCGGCTTTCTCCAGCTTCTTGAGCGACTTGGTCTCGACCTTGTCGCGCTTACGCTGGCTCTTGGCGTTGAGCTTCGCCTCGACCTCAGCCTTGTGCTTGAGAGCCTTTGCCTCCGCCTTGCGGGTGGCACGAGACTTTCGCTTCTTGAACAACCCCATCGAAAAGGACCCCGTTTCCAGGTGTTTGTGTGTTGCCAGGTACCTGCGCTTCGGCTTCAGCCTAGGGGAGCACATAATCTTCGTCATCGTGTGTTCCGTTAACAACCCCGCGCCCCAGCTCCCGATCATCGATTCGGGGGCGTTGACCCGATGCCGCCATCGGGTGCGTCTGGACGGGTTGTTTCCCGGGAAATCGGCTTCGGAACCCGTCGACACCGGCGTGAAGCAACGCCAGGATGCCGCGATCGCAAAGCGTGCCGAGATCGCCGAACTGGTGATCGGTGCTGCTCCCGAGCGTTGGGTGAAGATCAACCCCGATCAATCGGCGTCGGCTCAGGCTCGAGACACTCTGGCTGCCTGCGAGGCCGGCGCGGACCGGATCTGGGGCGCCGTGTTGCCGGTCGAGCGAGACACCGGCCGCAAGGGCCGATGCGAAATGCTCATCCGTGACGAGGGAGGCGGCGGGTACATCCCCGTCATTGTCGTCAATCACAAGGTGACCGATCCAGGACAGGGCGCGATCGCCTCGGGGCTCTTCGACTGGGAGCCAGCGGTCGATCCCAAACGCAAGGTCCGCAGTCAGGTCCGCGATCAGATGCGCGTCGCGCAGGTCTATCGGATGCTCGAGCGTCGTGGGCTGGCTAGCCCGTCTCTGACAGCCGGCGCGATCGGTTACAACGGCGACTGCATCCTCGTCCACGACCTCAGCGCGATTCTCGACGATTACGACGAGCGTTTCGCCGACCGCATCGCTGTTGCCCGCGGTGAGGTGCTGACGTCCCCGTCACAGGTGAGCGAGTGCAAATCGTGCCCGTGGTGGACCGAATGCAAGCAGGAGTTGGTCCGAAACCGAGACGTCAGCCTCGTCGCTGTCGGATCGCGAGCCGAGCTTCTGCGCGATGTCGGCTGCAACACGATCGATCAGTTGGCCGCCTGGGAAGGTGAGCCGCTCGAGGATTGGCCGCACGGAAATTTCGACGACGCAGTGGTGATCGCGAAGGCGTGGTTGGCAGACGCCCCGTTGGTGCGGCGGTTCGAGAAGATCTCGGTGACCCGGGCGGACATCGAGATCGACGTCGACATGGAGAGCTATCAGGAGCACGGCGCCTACCTGTGGGGAACGTTGCTCAATGTCGGTGGCTTCTCGATGTATCGAGGATTCGCGACGTGGGATCCGCTGCCGACGCGTGACGAGGCGCGGTCGTTCGCGGAGTTCTGGGGTTGGCTGATGGCGGAGCGTGCCGCGGCGGCTGCTTCGGGTAAAACCTTTGCCGCATACTGCTATTCGCGTTCGGCGGAGGACAAGTGGTTGTTGGACTCGGCGCGCAGGTTTGCCGGTGAACCCGGGATTCCGAGCAAGGACGAGATCCGTGAGTTCATCGACAGTCCGCAGTGGGTCGACATCTATCAAGCGGTGAGTGATCAGTTCATCTGCCCGAACGGCAAGGGACTCAAGAAGATTGCTCCCGTGGCCGGGTTCAACTGGCGTGACGCCGAAGCAGGTGGCGAAGCGTCGATGGCGTGGTACCGCGAGGCGGTCGGCTACGACGGTGAGCCGGACGAGACGCAACGGACACGCATCCTGCAGTACAACGAGGACGACGTCATTGCCACCAAGGTCCTACGTGAGTGGATGACGGACCGCGCGGAGAAGGAAATTCCGTTGGCTTCCGAGCTGTAGCACTGACCTCTGTCGCTATTGTCTGAAACGTCCTATTTAACAGGATGTTTCGATTCGAAGTTTCTCGTCATCGTGTGTCTGGAACCCGTATCCGCGCTACCTTCATCTGGTCGGCTCCACGATGGAGGGTATTGAATGCTGAGCAGGCTGACTTCGAGTGCGAGCGACGCCGAACTGTCTGACGTCGAGCGACGTGACCTCTTCGCGCGCCAAGTCCGCCAAGTGACAACGGTCGCTCCACTGGCCAACGTCGCGAATTTCTTCAGTGCATGCGCCTTGCTGGCCTATGTCGTGCCTCCGGGGCGCGAAGATTTCCGTGTGATCTGGGGAGCGGCAGCGCTCGCAGTCATTCTCAATTCGGTGCGTGTGTGGTTGCCGAGGGTCATTCAAGGAGAGAGCTATTCGCCCAAGCACACGACGCGGTACGACTACTGGGCACTCATGCTCGAGGTGGTACTGCTGGGCGTTCTGTACACGATCCTTGCAGCCGAGATGCTTCCGGTGATAGACGGTTCGCGAAAGCTGGTTCTGATCGCGACCATCGCCGGCGTGGTGGGTGCCGGTGCAGTTGCGCTGTCGACTGTTCGGTCGCTGGGTTTGGCCTGGATTCTGGTGCACGGTCTGGGATTGTTGTTCGTCATGCTTGCCGGGGCGACGGCCGAGTACTTCGTCCTTTCGTTTCAACTCGTCGTCTACATCAGCATTCTGTGCGTCGGCGTTGTCTATCTGTGGGCGTCGTTCCGAAGTCGTTGTCTTGCAGAGTTCGAGGCTGCTGCCGAGCGCCAGACGGTCAGTTTACTTCTCGACGATTTCGAGGGCGGGTCACGCGACTGGCTGTGGGAAGTCGACACCACCGGGACGTTGTCGCACACCTCCGCTCGGCTGTCACAGATCTCGGGAGTTCCCGTCTCCGACCTGCGAACCCTGTCGCTGCGCGGATTGTTGGATCGGCTCGACGTCGGTTCGACGAAGAGTGGTCGAGCCGCGGTCCAGGTCATCGGAGATCACCTCGACCGCCTCATGCCGTTTCGTGAGGTCGTCGTTCCCGTTCGTGTCGGCGGCGTCGACCGATGGTGGTCTCTGTCGGGTCATCCCAGGCTTTCCGAGGCCATGGAGTTCGTGGGTTGGCGAGGTGTGGGCTCGGACATCACCGAGAAGTACAACTACGAGCGGCGCATTCTGTGGCTTGCTGCAACCGACGGACTGACCGGGCTCCCTAATCGCCGGACGTTCGGCTCGGAGCTGTCCGACGCACTCGGCACCGTCCGGACCGGCGAGCAGGTTCTGGTCGGCATCCTCGACCTGGACAATTTCAAGTCGGTGAACGACACGCTGGGGCACCCTGTCGGTGACAAATTGTTGATTTCCGTTGCTGCACGGCTTAATCGAGTGGTCGACGGCGCCATGTGTGCGCGAATCGGGGGCGACGAATTTGGCGTCGTCCTGCGGGGAACAGGGGACGGCGGCGAGGTGTTTGCCCGCTATCTGGGCGCATTGCGTGAGCCGTTTTTCGTGCGGGGGAATCGCATCGAGGTTCGTGCATCGATCGGTTATGCCAGCTCACCGGCAGATTCCGAAGACGCGGACACGCTTGTCATGTCCGCGGACCTGGCGCTGTATGCGGCAAAATCCGCCGGCAAGAACCGGGTCGGAAGATACTCGCCGGTCCTGCGCGCGCGGGCCAGGGAACGAGCATCGGCCTTGCAAGAGCTTGGGCTTGCGATCGAATCTCGGCAGTTCGAGCTGTACTACCAACCGCAGGTTCGTGCGGACACCGGCCGCGTCGAGGGTTTCGAGGCACTGCTTCGCTGGAATCATCCGGTGCGTGGAGTGCTTGCGCCGCACATTTTCATCGACGTCGCGGAAGAGACGGGTTTGATTGTCCCGCTGGGGCTTCAGGTTTTACACATGGCCTGCGCTGAAGCGACGACGTGGCCCGATGACACCTACGTGACGGTGAATGTCTCTCCGGTGCAACTGATGTCGTCCGGCTTCGGATCGGCCGTGAACGATGCGCTGGAGGCGTCCGGTCTGTCCAGCAAACGGCTCCAGCTGGAGATCACAGAGACGGGAGCGGTAGAGGAGCTTGCCGTCGCCGAACTGGATCGTCTGCGTGCCACCGGGATTGCGATTGCCCTGGACGACTTCGGGACCGGCTATTCGTCTTTCGAGAGTTTGAAGAAACTGCCGTTGGACATTCTCAAGATCGACCGGTCGTTCATCACCGAATTGAGCGAGGGTGATTCGGCAGTCGTCACGTCGGTGGTCGAGGTGTCGAAGGCGCTCGGAATGCAGTCATTGGCAGAAGGCGTGGAGACGGCCGACCAGTTGAGGCTCCTGCGCACCGCCGGTTGCGAATTGGTTCAGGGTTACTACATCAGTCGGCCGATACCCGCGGCCGAGGTGGCCGAATATCTGAGCGCAACTGCACAAACCAGCGGTGGGTATTTTCATTCGTTCTGACAACTGTGCGCCTTTATTAACCGCGGGCGGTTAATAAAGGCGCACAGCAGGGAGGTTAGCGCGGCGCCATGCGGAGTGCGCCGTCCATGCGGATGGTCTCGCCGTTGAGGTAGTCGTGTTCGACGATCATCTGCGCGAGCTGCGCGTACTCGGACGGCTGGCCCAGACGCGACGGGAACGGAACGCCGGCCTCGAGGCCCTTGCGGTACTCGTCGGTGACGCCTGCGAGCATCGGGGTGTCGATGATGCCGGGAGCGATGGTGTTGACGCGGATGCCGAACTGCGCGAGGTCGCGGGCAGCCGGAACCGTCATGCCGTGCACGCCGCCCTTGGAAGCGGAGTACGCGATCTGGCCGATCTGTCCTTCGAAGGCGGCAACGGAAGCGGTGTTGATGACAACGCCGCGCTGGCCCGACTCGTCGACGGCCTCGGTCTTGGCGATGGCGTCGGCGGCCAGGCGCATGACGTTGAAGGTACCGAGCAGGTTGACGGTGATGACCGTGCGGAACAGCTCGAGGTCGTGCGGGCCCTTCTTGGACAGGATGCGTCCGGCCCAGCCGACACCGGCACAGTTGACGACGATGCGCAGCGGGGAGCCCGATTCGACGATCTGGTTGATCGCTGCTTCGACCTCTTCGCCGCTGGTCACGTCGGTGGGGATGAGGGTGACGCCGGCGGGGACGTTGTCGCCTGCGCGCTCGATCGACGCGGGCAGATCCAGGCCGAAGACGGTAGCGCCGGCGTCGGCGAGGCGCTTGGCTGTTGCGGCGCCCAGGCCTGATGCCGCTCCGGTGACCAGTGCTGCGGTTCCCTTGATTTCCACTTCGTGTGCTCCTCGAGTTAGCGATCGGTAAGGCGGTGGTGCGTGTCGAGAACCATAACGCGAGGGTGTATGTGAGGGCGAACGCGCAAGACCCGCGCCGGGCTGGGTACCTTGGACGCGAGGTCTGAGAGCAAAGCACCGGACGAGAGGGGACCTGCGTGAGCAAGGCGCCTGTGCGTCCCGCCGCTTCTGTCGAGAATTTCGAGCGGTTGCAGCGCGACCCGCTCTTCGAAGATCTTGCCGAGCTGATTGCCGAAGTTCTCTCCTACGCGTTCGACGCGCCCGCCGCCGTCGAGATCGAACAGTGGACGATCAGTTGCCTGCCTTCGACAAATCGATCGGCGGAGCGCCATCGCTTGTTCACTCTCAACATCGGTCCGATGGAGATTCTGAGCGTCGAGTGCCATCTGGTCGGCGGTGAGCCGATCGAGCACGTCATGTCCGTGTACGTTTCCAGTTCGGCATTGGAGTCGCGAACCGGCTGCAGCATCGAAGAACTCGATGCCAAGCACGATCTGGTCGCCATCAGACGCACGGAGTTGGCGTCGGCCGACGGCGACGGGACCGTGATCGACTGCAGTCTCGAGGACTCGGATGCGTTGGAGCAGTTTGCGCAACTGCCCGTCGACATGACGACGGTTCGTCCGCTCGCGGAGCATCTTGTTGCCAAGGGCAAGGGTCCATTTCGGCAGTACCACAACTCCGGGTTCGCCAAATATGTACTGGAAAGGTCACTCGACCATGGTTGATCAGTTGCCCATCCGGCTCCCGCGTGTGCTGCGAGACGGGGACGATGACGGCGCGGTCGACGTGCTGCAGGAATACTTCACGCGACCGCTCCGCAAGACGGGTTATCTGCGAACCGGCGCACTGTGGGATTCCTGGGATCCCAGTGGTAATCGCGATCGTGATGCAAACATCTTCACCGCAGAAGATCTTGTTGCGGTGACGCTTTTGTCGGTTCAGGTTCCGGCTCAGGGAGCCTTCTTTCTTCTCGGCGAGAACAACGCCGAGCTGAACCACCTTCTGGTCGACGTCGGACCGGATCGCGATCTTTCGGACGAAACCGAGCCCTTCACTCCGGAATCTCCCGTGTGTCGTTTGGAAACGGCGCTCCGAGAGATTCACGGCGTCGGGCGCACGATGGCATCCAAGCTCATCGCCCGTAAGCGTCCGCGGCTCTACCCGATCTACGACGACGTCATCGGGCGGGAGTTGGGAACGAAGGCTGCCCATCTGGAACCCGTACGAGAGGCCTTGTGCGACGGAGAGTTGCACGTGCGATTGCTCGACTTGCGCGTTCGAGCCGGACTGGGTGATGCCATTCCGGCGGTCCGGGTGCTGGATGTGCTCGCCTGGATGCAGGGGAAGGGATACAAACCGGCACTTTAGTTTCTGTCGGTGGGTGGGTCTAGTGTCGAATGTATGTTCGATAATCGATCGGCGGGCGGTGTGGGGACAGTCGTAGATGACGGCCGTCCTGTCGTCGACCCACTCGTGTTGCCGGACATGCTTTTTGCGACAGCGCAGAGTGAGAACATGCTCGCCGCGCAGAAGGTGCTCGGCGCATCGATGTTGTCGGAGTCGAGATTCAATGCGGAACTCGATGTGTCCGGTGATGTCGACAAGGCCTGGCGGATCGCGTGCAACGAGATCGCGGTCATGCTCACGTGCTCACGTCGTACTGCCGAAGTCCACATCGAGATCGGTGACGCCCTACGCGAGTTCCTTCCGCTCACCAGGGCGGCTTTCGCTGCCGGCGAGCTGGACTATGCGCGTGTGCGCAAGATTGTCGACGGGCTCACCGGGGCCGGCCCCGAAGCGATCGCAGCACTCGAGCGCCGAATACTTGCCTCCGCGCACCGTCTTCCGCCCGGTCAATTGGAGCGTGACATCGAACGTCAGCTCTTTGCCTACGATCCGGATGCTGCCGCCGAACGTCGCCGGAAGATGCTGGAGCACCGCGACGTTCGCACGCGTGCCGATCGTCACGGTCTGGCACTGTTGCAGGCAACACTCAGCGCCAGCGAGGCCGTCGAGGCGCTCGGCCTGATCAACGAGGCCGCCGGAAGCGTCTGCAACCACGATCCACGAAATGTCTCGACGCGCCGGGCTGACGCGCTGGTTGCTCTCCTACATGGCGAACAGGGGCTGACTTGTCAGTGTGGCAGCGAAACGTGCGAGGCAGCATCCACCCCAGCTCGATCGACTGCGCCCTCACGTCGGAAGCCTCTGCTGCACATCGTGTGTGACCTGGCGACGCTTCTCGGATTGACGTCAGATCCCGCGAGCATCGACGGATACGGGCCGATCGACCCCGATTTTGCTCGCGAGCTTGCTGCTGATTCCACCTGGCAGGCTTTGTTCGCCGACTTCCGCGCCCAGGCCGCCGGGAATCGACCGCGCCGACAACATGCTTCGACTGCGCTTCCGCTTGTCACCCGACGTGATCGCCTAAGTCGCGAACCGAAAGGCTGCGGAGATCGGATTCGGGCAATGCAACGGTTGGTCGCGAGAACCCCGGACATAGTTCGAAGGTCGGATGGTCATGGCGCCCAGCCCGATCCACCTCCCGGTGCGCTGACCTATGCTCCGGGAGCGGCACTGGCCGCCTTGGTGCGCGCCGTCGATGGTCACTGCCGGTTCCCTGGCTGTTCGGTGCCCGCAAACAGGTGCCAACTCGACCACATCACCGAATTCGATCCGTCCGATCCGCGGCGTGGTGGGTGGACCATTGCGAGCAACCTCCAATGCCTGTGTCGTCATCACCATCAGGTGAAGACATACAGGTTGTGGACGCCGGTGATGCTGGAGGATCGTGCCATTCACTGGACCGACAGCACCAGCGGGTTGACGGCTGTCACGGTTCCGGAGAGGCGCTGACTTCGAAGATGGTTTCCAGACCGTCTTCTTCGTCCCACTGCTCACCGACTTCGTTGAAACCGTACTGGCTGATCAGGTTTCGAGACGCAGCATTGTCCGGGCTGATGGTCGCTCGAACGATGTGCACTTCGGATTCGCGACTGGCGATGTCCAGAAGTATCTCGAGGGCAGTTCGAGCGTAGCCCTGGCGCCGGAACGCCGGGTCGATGCGATATCCGATCTCCACCATCCCGCGCGCATCGGGGCGGCCGTGAAATCCGGCCAACCCCACCGGGGCGGAGGTGCGGGCATCGACTGCGATGCGGGTGATCCACGCGCTGTCGAGGGGATTCTCTGCTATCTGCTTGCTCCGGTAGCGCCACAAGCCCTGGCATTCCTCGCCGAGGAGATACGGGGTCAGGAGGTTCGGCGCGAGTTCCATTGCGAGAGCCGCGTTATCTTCACCCAGCGCGTGGAGGGCAAGTGATGGAACCTGGATCAGTTGAAGTCCACGTCCGTCGAGTGCCCAGGGTAGTTCGGTGACTGTCACAGGTCGGCGATCGGAGTCGACAGAGTTATGTCGACGCCGATGCTCCTAAGATTGCCGTCCAGAACCTGCCAGATGGAACGCTCGAGGAACTCGGCCAATTCCGCACTGGTCACATCGGAACCCGGCTGACTGAGCCAACGGTTTACGCTGACGTCGACCAATCCGATCACGCCGAAAGCCAAGGGCTCAGCCATCTTCGACGGTTTGCCACGGCTGGTGAGGATCGCGCCCAAGAGGTTTCCCAATTGGACGGCGATGGCCGTCTTGGTTCCGGTCACCACCTTCGAACCGGTGGCCCGGGTGCTCGGCGAGCCCTTGCCTAAAAAGTGGTGCAGTCGTGGGTATTTCACAATCCACTGGAGGTAGGTCTCGACTGCCCGTGAGATGGCCTCGCCGACCGTGCCCTGCGGCGTGAGAGTGGGTGTCAGGTCGGTCATCATCATCTCGAGGATGCGGACTCGCAGCTGCTCGTCGAGGTCGGCTCGATCCTTGAAGATCCGGTAGACAACGGAACGGGGGACGTCGGCGCGCTCGGCGATCTGCTGGACGCCGACGTCGGCGCCGCCTTCGTTGACTGCATCGAGTGCTGCGTCGAGGATCCGCGCTTTGCGCTGCTCCTTGTGATCGTTCCAGCGAGTGCTGCGCCCGTCGGGCTGCGCCGACTCGGCTGTTTTTGTCATAAATCGAACGATACTCACCCCGCCATTGACTGGACAAGATGTCTCACATACTTTGGTGGGACAGCGTGTCACACACAGATACCGTTCTCTTCAGGAGTGGCAATGAGTAACAGGGTTTTTGTCGTCGGCGTCGGCATGACGAAGTTCGAGAAGCCGGGAGCCCGCGAGTGGGACTACCCCGACATGGCACGCGAGTCGGGTACCAAGGCGCTCGAAGACGCGGGTATCGACTACACCGAGGTCGAGCAGGCATACGTCGGCTACGTCTACGGCGAGTCCACCGCAGGTCAGCGGGCTGTCTACGAGTTGGGTCTGACGGGAATCCCCATCGTCAACGTCAACAACAACTGTTCGACGGGATCGACCGCGCTCTACCTCGCCACGCAGGCAGTCAAGAGTGGTCAGGCCGACTGCGCCTTGGCGCTGGGCTTCGAGAAGATGCAGTCCGGGTCCCTCGGATCCACCTACGACGACCGTGAACAGCCACTCATGCGGCACCTCCTCGCTCTCGCCGAGCTGCAGGAGTTTGCGATGCCGCCCGCTCCGTACATGTTCGGCGCGGCCGGCGTCGAGCACATGGAACGCTTCGGAACCACTGCAGAGCAGTTCGCGAAGATCGCCGTCAAGAACCACAAGCACTCACTGAACAACCCGTACGCGCAGTTCCAGGACGAGTACACCCTCGAGCAGATCCTCGAAGCACGCCAGATCCACGGGCCGCTCACCAAGCTCCAGTGCTCGCCTACCTCGGACGGATCCGGCGCGGCGATCATCGCCAGCGAAGCATTCGTCGAGAAGCACGGCCTCGCTGCTCAGGCGATCGAGATCGTCGGACAGGCCATGGTCACCGACATGAACAGCACCTTCGAGGACAAGAGCGCGATCAGTCTTGTCGGCGCGGACATGACCCGTAAGGCCGCTGAGAAGGTGTACGCGCAGGCCGGGATCACCGCCGACGACGTCGACGTCATCGAACTCCACGACTGCTTCTCCACCAACGAGTTGTTGACCTACGAGGCGCTCGGACTGTGCGCCGAAGGTGACGGCGGCAAGCTCGTCGACGCCGACGACACCACCTACGGCGGACGCTGGGTCGTCAACCCGTCCGGCGGCCTCATCTCCAAGGGGCACCCCCTCGGCGCAACCGGCCTCGCCCAGTGCGCCGAGCTCACCTGGCAGCTCCGCGGCACCGCCGACAAGCGTCAGGTCGACGGCGCGAAGGTCGCCCTCCAACACAACATCGGACTCGGCGGCGCAGTTGTCGTGACCGCATACAAGCCCTACGCACGCTGAATCACACCCTCAATCCGCTAGCTACCCACTAGGAGTTTCATCATGGCTTCCGTTTCCGTCTCCGCCGTACTGCCCGCATCCCCCGAGAAGACCTGGGATGCGCTCTCCGACCTGTCTCGTTGGGAAGAGTGGCTCACCATTCACCAGGGCTGGAAGAGTGAACTCCCCACCGAGGTTGCGTTGGGCGCCAAGTTCACCGAGGTCGTCTCCGTGATGGGTATGGCCAACAAGATCGAGTGGACCGTCGAAGAGGTCGAGGTTCCGAAGATGGTCAAGATTGCCGGTACCGGAATGGCCGGTGTCACCGTCGAATTCGTTCTCTCGGTCGAGGCCGACGGTTCGGGCTCGAAGGCAACCGTCGACGCCAGCTTCAAGGGCACCATGATCGTCGGACCGATCGGCAAGGCAGTTGCCAAGAACGCCAAGGCTGACCTCGAGGCCTCGCTGGCGAAGTTCGCCGAGTTGGTCGGATAACGCTCGATGACAACACCGAAGACCAACGCGGTCGAATTCGATACGTCCGGGCTGGACGTATGGACTGATCCGGAGCACTTCGAGGTGACGGCCGAGCGCATCGCCGAATATGCCGCTGCCACCAACGATCCCATCGAGCGACACCTGAAGGGCGAGATCGCTCCACCGGTCTTCGCGGTGGTACCCGTCTTCATGTCGATGGCACCGGCAGCGCTGTCGGTGGCACCGGTGGAACTGCTGATGAAGCTCGTTCACGGTGAGCAGGACTTCCTGTTCCACCGTCCGATCTACCCCGGCGACCATCTGGTGGCCCGGGCAAAACCCATCGGATTCGAGGGCCGTGACAACGGTTCCACCGTCGTCATCTACATCGAAACCAAAACCGACAAGGGTGAATTGGTCAACGAGCAGTGGATGACCGCATTCTTCCGCAAGGTCGACGCGGGCCCCGGACTGGGCGAGAAGGCTCCCGAACACCGATTCGACGACGCTCTTCGCGCGGGTAGTCCAGCAGCGGTGGTGAACCAGCACATCGACGAGGACCAGACGTTCCGGTACTCACCGGCTTCCGGCGATCCGATGCCGATTCACCTCGACGAGGAGATCGCTCGGATGTCCGGACTGCCTGGAATCATCAACCACGGACTGTGCACGATGGCGTTCACGTCGTGGGGAGCCCTGACCGAACTGGCGGGCGGCGAGACCGAGCGGTTGCGCCGTCTCGCAGTGCGATTCGCGAAACCCGTACTCCCGACCCAGGACATCGAGACGGTGTTCCACAAGTCGGGTTCGGCAGACGGAGCCACGTCGTACTCGTACGAAACCAGCGCGGTCGGTGACCTCGTCATCAAGGACGGCCTCGCGGTCATCGCCGACAAATGAGTCTTCATGTCCGACAACTGAACTGATGGGAATCTGAACTGATGGGAAGTCTCGACGGTCGCGTAGCGATCATCACCGGAGCAGGACGCGGCATCGGCCGTGAGCATGCGCTGCTCTTCGCTCGCGAGGGTGCGAGCGTCGTGGTCAACGATCTCGGCGGAGCAAACGACGGATCCGGCGCAGATGCCGGTCCCGCACAGCAAGTAGTCGACGAGATCGTCGCTGCAGGCGGCAAGGCCGTTGCCAACACAGACAACATCGCCACCTGGGACGGGGCGGAGGGCCTCGTCAAGCAGGCCGTCAGCGAGTTCGGTCGACTCGACGTGCTGGTCAACAACGCCGGCATTCTTCGTGACGCCTTCATCGCGGGCATGGACGAGAGTCAGTGGGACGCAGTCATCGCCGTGCACCTGAAGGGGCACGCGGCGACGCTGCACCACGCTGCCGCCTACTGGAAGGACCAGAGCAAGGCGGGAGAGACCGTCAATGCTTCGGTCATCAACACTGCGTCGGCTTCGGGTACGTTCATGCCCAATGCGGGCCAGGGTAACTACGGTGCCGCAAAGGCGGGCATCGCAGCCCTGACCTTGGTGGCCGCTGACGAGCTCGATCGATACGGCGTGCGCGTCAACGCAATTGCGCCGATTGCACGCACTCGGCTGACGCTGGCGACACCCGGCATGGGGGCACTGTTTGCCGCCGAGGTACCCGAGGGCGAGTTCGACGCCTTCGCGCCGTCCAACATCTCACCGTTGGTGGCCTATCTCGCGGCCGCGGACTGCAAGCTCACCGGCAAGGTGTACGCCGTTCAGGGCGGAGCCATCACGGAACTCGCCGGCTGGCACGGTGTGAACACCATCGAGAGCGAGGGTCCCTGGACCACCGCCGACCTCGCAGAACGTCTGTAAGCGCATGGCACGCAACGCATACGAACTCGGCCTCGGGCTGAGCGAGGAGCACACCGCACTCGCAGATTCGGTGCGCTCCTTTGCCGAGCGCACCATCACCACCGAGCAGGTGCGCGCTGCGGTGGAGTCGAGGACCGAGGACAAGTTCCCGCAGTTCTGGACGGCACTGGTCGGGCAGGACCTTCTCGGCCTCGCGGTTCCGGAAGAACAGGGTGGTCACGGCGCCGGTCTGCTGACCTTGGCGGTGGCACTGGAAGCATTGGGCCGCACTGTCTCTCCCGGCCCGTTCGTTCCGACGGTATTGGCAAGCGCAGTTCTCGGTGCCGCCGATTCCAAGGCGGGTCTGGAGTTTCTGCCCGGTCTGATCGACGGAAGTCGTACGGCAGCAGTCGCCTTGGGTGCGCCGTTGGCGGCCGAGTCGTCGGACGGCGGGTACACGATCACGGGCGCACTCGACGGTGTGCTCGGTGGTGAACACGCCGACGTGCTGCTGGTCCCGATCCAGTTGCCCGAGGGTGTTCGCTATGCGGTGCTCGAGAGCAGCGCGGTCTCGATCACCGTGCAGGACAGCATCGACGTGCTGCGCGGCAGTGCGCGGATCGAAGCTGACAATGTTCAGATCAGCGCCGAACGGATACTCGACGGTCTCACCGAGGCGCGGGTACGGTCCATTGCCGCAGTCGTTCTCGGTGCCGAAGACGTCGGCGTCATGTCCTGGTGCGTCTCCACCGCGTCGGAGTACGCCAAGACACGCGTGCAGTTCGGGCGACCCATCGGCCAGTTCCAGGGCGTCAAGCACAAGTGCGCGCAGATGGGCATTGCGCTCGAGCAGGCACGCGCCGTTGTGTGGGATGCGGCAAGCGCATTGGACAAGGGCGACGACACGGCAGATTTTGCCGCCGACATCGCCGCGGTCATCGTGCCGGACGCCGCAGTGCAGGTAGCGCAGGATTGTGTGCAGGTCCACGGCGGTATCGGATTCACGTGGGAGCACGACGCCCACCTGTACTACCGCCGCGCGCTCTCGATCCGCGGCATTCTCGGTACTCGCGAGGATCGTGCCAATCGTGTTGCGCAGCAGGCGCTCAACGGTGTCAGCCGGGCTTCCGTTCTCGAACTGCCGGCGGAGGCAGAGGAGATCCGCGGCGACATCGCGGCCGAGCTTGCCAAGTTGGTCGATCTCGACGAGGACGACCAGCTGATCGCGCTCGGCGACGGCGGCTGGGTTCAGCCGCACCTGCCGAAGCCCTACGGGCGCAGCGCCGCTCCGCTCGAGCAGATCGTCATCTCCCAGGAGATCAAGGCTGCGGGTATCTCGATGCCACAGCTCCTGATGGGCACCTGGGCAGTGCAGGCCGTCGTGGCGCATGGTTCGGACAAGCAGAAGCAGGAACTGGCAGTACCGACCCTGCAGGGTGAGCTGGTGTGGTGCCAGCTCTTCAGTGAGCCCGGTGCTGGTTCCGACCTCGCGTCATTGTCCACGAAGGCCGAAAAGGTCGACGGCGGTTGGAAGATCACCGGCCAGAAGATCTGGACCACGGTTGCGCAGTTCTCCGACTGGGCAATGCTGATCGCCCGCACGGACGCCACCAAGCCGAAGCATCAGGGCATCACGTACTTCGTCCTGGACATGTCGACGCCGGGCATCACCGTCCGACCGCTGCGTGAGATGACTGGCTCGGCGCTGTTCAACGAGGTGTTCCTCGACGACGTGTTCATCCCCGACGAGAACGTGGTCGGCGAGGTCAACGACGGTTGGAACGTCGCACGTACGACGCTGGCCGGCGAGCGCGTCGCACTGAGCCAGAAGATGGAGGCGTACGCCTCGGACTCCGATCTGCTGAAGTTCGCGAAGTCGGCAGACCTGAGCCCGATCGGTCGCTACCGCGTCGGCGAGCTGGTGGCCGAGAGCCAGGCGATCGACCTCATCGGCTCTCGCGTTGTGCTCAAGCAACTTTCGGGCATCGACGTGAGCACAACGTCGAGCGTCGGCAAGCTGTTGGCGATGAAGATCAGCCAGTCGATCGCCGAGTTCGTCGTCGCCGAACTGGGTGCTGCCGGAGCGGTCAGCATCCCAGGTCAGCCCAGCGACAAGGCGATGGAGCAGCTCATTTCGGGACGTGCCACCACCATTTACGGCGGCACAACCGAGGTGCAGCTCAACGTGATCGGTGAGCGCATGCTCGGGTTGCCGCGCGACTGACAGTATTGACCGGGTGGGGCTCAGTCCTGGATTCTTCTCCAGGGCTGAGCCTCTTCCAGTTCGAAGGCCAATTCGAGGAGCGTGCGCTCATCGCCGAGATCGGCGGAGAAATGCGAAGCCAACGGCAAACCGTTGCTGGTCTGATGCAGCGGTAGCGAAATCGCGGGGCCGCCGGAGATGTTGTTGAGCGGGGTGAACGACGTGTACGCGATCAACTTGTCGAAGAGTTCCTCGAAAGGCTGAGCGGGGGAGAGGTATCCGAGCTCGGGGGTGGTGTGCCCCAGAGCCGGCGAAAGCACGACGTCGTACTTCAAGAACATGGCGCTGTACTGCTGCTGGAGGCGTCGCAGGCGGTAGAGCACGCGCGGCGTCTTCACCAGGTTCTTCCGGTACAGCGAGTACAGGCCCTTGGTGAGGTTGTCGGTGCCGGACTTGTCGAAGTCGGGTCCGAGCATCCGTTTGCCACCGGTGGAGATGGCAAACGACAGGAATCCCCAGTAGATGCTGAAATCTTCGATGAATTCCGGGCCGACGGGCAATGCCGCGTCTTCGACGTGATGGCCGAGGCCGGCCAGGAGTTCGGCCGTGGCTTCGACGGACTTGCGCGTCTCGTCGTCGGTCTTGGTGACTGTCACGGAATCGGTGATCACGCCGACGCGCAGGCGGGTTGAGCTGGGTCCTTCGATCAGGCGAACCGGTGCGAGTCGTGGATTGCGGTAGTAACTTTCGGCCGCTGACATCCATCGTGCAGTGTCGCGAACCGTGCGGGTGACGGCGCCCTGAGCGATCAGCCGGATCGGCATCGACTTGTCGGCGGGATCGGCGATGGTACGGCCGCGAGTGGGTTTGAGTCCGACCAGTCCGCAGGCAGCGGCGGGAATGCGAATCGATCCACCACCGTCGTTGGCGTGCGCGATCGGGAGGACTCCGGCAGCAACCAGTGCGGCAGCGCCACCCGATGAAGCGCCGGACGAATACGCCGGGTTCCACGGGTTGTGGACGGGCTCTTCGGCCATGTATTCGGTAGACGCGCTGAATCCGAACTCGGGCAGCCGGGTCTTGCCGATCGAGATGGCCCCGGTGGAGAGGAACTGTTTCGCGAAATCGCTGTCGGCCTTTGCGGGGACCGCGGTGAAGGCGGTGCTGCCCTGCTGGGTGGGGAGGCCGGCGCTGTCGGTGTTGTCCTTGATCGCGGTGGGGACACCGGCAAAGACGCCCTTGGCGGGGCGGTTGCTTCTGGCGAGGGCACGGTCGAAATCGGTGCAGGCCAGGCCGTTCAATTGGCCCTGAACCGCCTCTGCCCGGGCGATCGACGCCTCCATGACTTCCCGCGCGGTCACCTCGCCCGATTCGATCCGGGCGGCGATGCCGGTGGCGTCGAGATCGCCCAGGGCGTCGTCGGTGAAGGCGTGGACGGGGGTGTTCGCGGTCATGGGGATCCTTGTCAGGCGGAGGCACTCAGGTCGTCCGTCCAGCATATTGGACGGACGACCCCTGAGTGGCGCTATCTGTGGATTGCGGTATCAGCTACCGAAAATCGTCACAGCCTGCTCGGCTGCTTGCGGCGCCTGCTGGAACACGCCCTGCGGAATGAACTGCTGGGGGATGAACTGCTGAGGGCCCAACTGCTGGAAGTTCGTGACCATCGGGTGAATGACGTTGTTGAATACATCGTTGAACATGTGTTGTGTCCTTCGGTTACAGCGTTTTTCGAACTTCTGACTCCACCGACACTAAGCACGGTTCTGGCGAGTTTCAACGAAAATCACTGATACACAGTCACGTTCAAGTTCATTGCCAGCTGGGGGCCAGGAATCGACGTTTGTTCACAGCTTCGACGCGGTGCCGTGCAGGTTCTTGGCCGTCGGGGATGTCTCGACGGATTTGGGGTCGGGATACGTGCCCAGTACGCGATCGGCCGTTCCCGCGGTGGTGACGGTGAACCAGTAGTGTTCGTTCTTGAAGTGATGGTTGCGATGGTTGCGCCAAACCGACCGGTAGAGAGCAGTTTTCGGCTTGTAGTCACTGTGGATGAGGAAATGAGTCCACTCGTAGCCGAGGCCGAGGACGGAAATGCAGGTCAGGAACGTCAGGCCGAGTTCGACGCGGGGAAATGCCAGGAGGGCGACGGCCGTCAGGACAGGAATCACGATCAGGAGTGTCTGCCACGGAATGAAGATGAGTGAGACGGTTCGCGGGGCGAAATGGTGCTCCCGATGGCTGCGCGCCAGGCGTGAATCGAGGGTGACGCCGGCAATGGTCCGCGGCTTCCAATGTAGAACGAACACGTGAATAACCCACTCCACGAAGGGGAATGCGGCAAGCATCACGAGTGGAACCAGTGCGTCGGTGATCTGCCAGTCGCCCAACGAGATGCGCGCCGCCGCGGCGGCCAGCAGCATGGTGCCGATCATCCACGGCGTCGGTGACTTGCGGAACGTCCGTGCGGCGTCGGCCAGAGTGAGGGGCTTGCTCATGGTTTCAGTCCTTCCAGGAAGGTGAGAGCGTCGCTGATCGCAGTCGTGCCGGTGTGGAGGAGCTGCGCTGCTGACGCCTCGGCGGTTGACTCGTCGTGTGAAGTGATGGCGGAAGCCAGTTTTCGATACAGGTCGGTCTGGCCGACTTCGGCGACCATGACGGAGGCAAGTGCAGTCATGGCCGGCTCGTACGCGGCGCGCAGGCTGTTGAAGATCAAGCGGAAGGCGATGGAATCCGCGCTGTCGACGACGACGTCCCAGAACACCAGAGCGCGGTCTTGCAACTCCACTGGATCTTCGGTGGCCCCTAGTTGATCCACGGCCGTGTCGAGTTTCCGGGCAGATTCTGCGGAGCTGCGACGGGCGGCCAGCACCGCGATCTGCGGTCCCATCAGTTCACGAGTTTCAAGTACGCTGCGCACGACGGTCAGGTCGGGGACGCCGTCTCTGACCAGCAACTGGGGGAGAAGTTCGGGTCCGGCCTGGCGTCGGAAATCACGCACCGACGTGGACTCGCCCTGGCGGACTTCTACCAGTCCGGCCTGGGCGAGCTTCTGGATTGCTTCTCGGACGGCGGGCCGGGAGACGCCGAACGCCTCGGCGAGTTTCCGCTCACTGGGCAGGGCTTCGCCTGCAGCCAGCTCTCCGGCCAGTACTTTAACGGAAATCTGGTCGAAGACTGCGCCGGAGGCCGAGGTACGTGCAACGGGTTGGAACATGTACTGACCGTAAACGCCCACTGGTGAGAGGTCAAGTGGTATTACCAGTGAACCTCACTTCAGGCTGCGGGTGATGTCCGTCAGCTTGTTCAGGAAGTCCGTGTAGGTGAGTGCGAATCCGACCTTGTCGTCGTAGTCGAGCGGTGCGACATTGCCGAGGGCCACGGCTGGAACACGATCCCACGCCGGGTTGCCCGGCCAGGAGTCGAGATTCTGGGCGACGACGACATCGGCGTCGGCGAGCACATCCGCATTCTCCCAACCGAATTCGGCGCTGTAGCCACCGACCGCGGCCGATTGGGCGGCGGTGATCGCGTCGTTGGACAGGATCGTGTAACCGAGTGACGACGCTACGTCGACGGTCAGGTTGTTCGGGGTGTTGAACACGAAGAACTTGTCCTCGATCAGCGAGACGAAGGCGATCGTCTTGGTCTGCGCGACGGAGCCGACGTCGTCGCGAGCGGCGCCGAGAGCATCTTCGTAGCGCGCCTGTGCTGCCGAGGCGGCTTCGGTCTTGCCCAGCAGTGCCAGTTGCTCGCCCATGAATCCCATAGGACCGCCGAGTGATTCGGTCTCCTTGTCGGGCGAGCTGCCGTCCTGGATCACCAGAACCGGTGCGATGTCCTCGAAAGTGAGGTTCTTCGACTTGTAGCTCTCGTACCAGCCGACGGAGATGAGGATCAGGTCCGGGTTGTAGCTCAGCACGTCCTCTTTGCTGAGATTGCCGCCCAGGTGCCCCGCATCGGCAGGGACCTTGGATGCGAGATGGCTCGACTCGTCGTAATCGAGGGCGACGATCGGGTATTCGGCGAGAAGTGCGAACTCGAGGGACGTCCGGGAGTCGATGACAACCACTCGCTGCGGGTCGGCAGGTATCTGGGCGGAGTACCCCGCGAAGCTGTAGTCGATGGTCTCGGTCGAAGGCGAGGGCTGGTCGTCGGACGAGCTGCACGAGGCGAGCGTGCCGATCAGGATCGCGCCGACCGCGAGCGCGATAGACCTGGCAAAACGGCGGCGGTGGTGCATTTGTGGTGTTCTCCAACGTGTTCGGGCAACATGGTTTGCCTTGCCTAACGACGCTAACGTGTCACCCGTGCGGGTTTGGTGCCATTCTGATGCGGTTTCGTGACAGGTGAGAACGAGCGGAAGTACGCGGCGGGGGTGTGGCCGATGACCTGCCTGAACAGGTCGATGAATGTTCCAGGGTTGGCATACCCGAGGCCGCGGGCCACGGCGACGACAGGTTTGCCTGCGGCGATCTCGATCAATGCAACGCGGACGCGCACCAGAATTCGCCATTGAGTGAGCGTCGTGCCGGTGTCGGCCTGGAAGCGGCGCATCAAGGTCCGGCCACTCACGCCGATGGTGCGCGCCCAGTCGGAAGTGGTGCGGTCGTCCGCCGGATCGGCGATGATCTGCCGGGCAATCGAAAGAAGGTCAGGCGTTCTCGGCAACGGAATGTCGAGACTCGCGGCCTGAACAGGATGGATGAGGTCGATTGCCACCTGCTGAAGCCGTAGTCGCTTCGGGTCGGGCATGGCGTTGTTCTCGTTGTGTAACAACACCTCCCGAAGTGCACCGGTCATGGGTATGCCGACCACTGTCGTCCGGTCGGCCTCGACATGATCCGGATTCAGGTACGTCGCGAAGATGACGGCGCCGTGATCGGAGCGAACTCTATGTGGCGTGCCTGCGGGTATCCAGATGCCGAGCATCGGCGGAACCATCCAGAGGTGTTCGGACGCTTCGAGTGTGACGGTCCCACCCGCCGACCACAGCAGTTCATGTTCGTGGTGGGTATGGAAATCCCAGACGCCCGTTGCCGTGCTCTCGAACCGGATGGTGCTGACGGACCACGGCTCCGCGACGATCCGGTCCGGGGTGGACACCGGCTCGTTCCACGTCGCCGGTTCCAGGGTCGGGGCTCCCCACAACATGATGCCGGAGAAGTCCTGTCGCGATGGCGTCACGAACCAAGAACGTACCGGCTTCCTGCCGTCGACCGAGGGGGCACGCGTATCCATGGCTCGATCGAAATAGTGGTTGGCCATGATGCTTCACCGAAACAGCGCAGGTGAGAGTAGTTTTAGGTAGCCCTAATTCGGAAGACCGTCAGGAAACCCATGACACCACTCCTGTTACCGACGCCAGATACCGATGCCGAGTTCGCTCGCATCACCGCTGCACTGACTCGTCGCGGCTTTCTCGGCGGAAGTGCCGCCGCACTGTCCATGCTCGCTCTTGCCGGATGTAGCAGCGGGGACGCCGGTGACGGTGCGGACGGCGAAACTAGGACGGTGCAGACCCACTACGGCCCCGTGGATGTTCCCGTCGATCCGCAGCGCATCGTCGCCGTCTCGTACAACACTCCGTGGCAGCTGCAGGCCGTCGGCGCCCAACCCGTGGCGACGCTCGACTACAGCGCGTACATCGACCAGTTCACGCCCGCGCAGCAGAAGTTCATCGACGGTTTGTCCTCAGTGGGGGTCTTTCTCGAGGTGAACCGCGAAGCGGTCGTCGCTGCTGCGCCCGATCTCATCGTGGGCGATGCTTACGAGATCGACGAGGACATGTTCCGCGAGCTCTCGAAAATTGCTCCTACAGCAGTGTATTCGGGCACCAATCGATCGGACTGGCGTACCGTCGCCGAGGGAGTGGCAGACGCGGTCAACAAGGGTTCGGCTCTGACATCGAACCGCGAGAAATACCAGGCGATGCAGGAGCGAATCCGCACCGAATACTCCGCTCAGCTTCGGGGCAACCGTTGGGCCCAGGTCGCAATCGGAGGCTCGGAAGGACTCTTCTCGATTCTGTATCCGACCGGCGTCACGGGAGCGATGCTCGCCGACCTCGACGTGACCCGCGGCGAGTTCATCCCTGATCTCAATCCGTCCACCGGCTTCGAGGCTTTTCCCTTCGAACAACTCGAAATGCTGCGGGACGTCACCGTGGTGATCTACCCCAAGCAACCCGACGGAACCGATTCTGCGGGAATGAAATCCATCTTCGCCAACCCGCTGTGGAGCCGCATTCCTGCGATCGCGTCCGGGCAGTCATTCGGAATCAGCACACAGGTCACCGACTACGGCACAGCGATCAATTGGCTCAGCGAACTCGAATCCGGCGCCTTGGAGGCACTTTCATGACATCACTTCTCCTACCTACATCCGACACCGATGCCGAGTTCGCTCGCATCACCACTGCACTGACCCGGCGAGGTTTTCTCGGCGCCGGCGCGCTGGCCGGGATCGGATTGCTCACGGCCTGTGGAACCAGCTCCGGTGAATCTGCCGAGGGCTCGATGCGCACCATCAACACTGCTCTGGGCCAGATGGAGGTTCCCACCAATCCGCAACGGGTGGTCAGCGCCGATTACTACACGGGCCCCGCGATGTTCGACGTCGGATTCACACCCGTCGGACTGCCGGTCGACTACGAGAACGCCGACGGTGTCCCGGAACCGTACGCGTCTGCGCTGCGGTCCCTCCCGAAGGTGGGGCGTTGGTACGAGCCGAACGCCGAGGCGATTGCGGCTTTGTCTCCCGACTTGATCGTGATGACCAACCTGCTGTCGGAGAACAACCCGGATCTCTACGAGCAGATCCGGTCGATCGCCCCGACCGCGGTTTTTGCCGAAGACGGGCAGTACGCGTGGAAGGAGCGCGCCCTCGGAGTCGCGGACGCGCTCAACCAGAGCGCGAAGGTTCAGGAGTTGGCAGATCGTTACCAGGCGCGGATCGCCAAGTTCCGTAGCGACAACGCTGATGTGTTGAGCAAGGTGAAGGTCGTCTACACCACGTACTTCGAGGAAAGTGGCTTCTCGCTGTACTCGCCGACCAAGTATCAGACGACGGTCATCAGCGAAGCCGGGTTCCAGTTCAACGACCGCTCACTCGCAATCCCTGCCGGCAGCAACGAGTGGTTCCCGAAGGAGCAGTTGGAGCTGCTCGACGAGGCCGACGTCATCATCACCAACAGTGGCAAGGGTCCCATCGACGAGAAGTTGGCGAACGACACCATCTTCCAGCGTCTGCGCGCCGTCAAGAACGATCAGGTGTATTCGTTCGACTACGAGGGCGTCGCGTCATTCGGTTGGGCCCTGACGTTCCTCGAGCAGTTCCAGCCGATCGCCGAGGAGATCAGAGCCAAGCTCTGACCTCCTCAGCGATCAAGAGGAAGCCGGCGTCACCACATCCAGTCTCGGTTGATGCTTCTCGGTGTATGCCCACGGGCGGATCTTCTCCAGTGCTTTGCCGATCCGGAACACGGTCGGTTCGTCGTAGGTGCGGCCGACGATCTGGACGCCCGTGGGAACGCCGTTGTGTGCGTGTCCACTGGGTACCGCCAATACGGGGCACCGATTGGCGACGTTGAACGGCAACGTGAGAAGTGCTTCGGCGGTGGTGTTCACGTGCTGGCCCGCCACAGTGAGGCCGTCGAGCAAAGACTCGCCTGCCGGGAACGCAATGGTGCCCGAAGTCGGGCAGATCAGCGCATCGAAAGGAGCCATTGCCTCGGCGAGCTCTCGTTGCATCTGCGTTTCCTTGCGGAGGCCGTCCAGAAATGACATTTCCGCAGCGCCCTTCGACGTGATCGCGACATTGTCGAGCGTGTAATCGGCAAGAAGATCACCGTGGGCGCGAGCAACTTCCGCGACGGATGCCCCCATGATCGTTCCGAAATGCACCTTCACCGCTGCCGCCATCGAATCGCGAGTCCACGGCAGTTCGATCTCCTCGACGATCGCTCCTGCGTCGACCAACGACTGCGCGAGCGCCCGTGTATTCGCCTCGATGTCAGGTTCGATGGGGAAGTCACCGAGCCGCAGGCACAGGGCAATTCGCATTCCCTCGACCGACGGGTACTCGTGCGGCAGCGTGATCGCCGGCCTCAGCGAAGAATGATCACGCGGGTCCGGCCCGATCAGAACGTTGGCCAACAGAATCGCGTCGTCGACAGTTCTGGCCATGGGACCGTCGCCGCGGTAGGAATCCATGGAGAGCGGGGCGACCCCGGGAATGCGTCCGTACGACGCTTTGAGGCCGACGGTGCCGGTGAAACCCGCCGGGCCTCGAGTCGACCCACCGATATCGGATGCTGTTGCCAGAGTGGTAGTTCCGGCGGCCAGCGCAGCGCCCGCTCCTCCCGAGGAGCCGCCAGGGCTGTACTCGAGGTTCCAGGGATTACGAGTCACCCCCCACAGTGGAGAGTGGGTGAACGCCGCAACGCAGAACTCCGGCGTCGTCGTGCGGGCATGGATCAGGCCGCCTGCTGCCAGAACTCGATCGATCACCGGCGCGTTCTCGCGGGCGATGTTGCCGCGCCCAGCCAGTGAGCCCTCGGTCAGTGACTTTCCGGCGATGGCATGTTTTTCCTTGGCAGCTACCGGAATTCCCTCCAGCGGCCGCGGGTCTGGTCCTTGGCCGCCGTAGCGGCGCTCTGCCTCCCGAGCGCCGACGAGTGCCTCGTCGAACATCTCCTCGGTGAAAGCATTGATGTGCGGTTCGAACTTCTCCGTTCGGGCGACTACTGCTTGTAGCAGTTCGACCGGAGACAGTTCTCGCGTGCGGAAGTGGGCAATCGCTTCGGTGGCGCTGAGGTAATGCAGTTCGTCTGTCATGACGTTATCTCCCTGGAGGGGTGTTGGTAGGAATCACGCGCTTCGTGCAAGGGCACCCAACGCGGCAGCAGTCATGGCCGTGACACCTTCGGGTAGAGCCGCGGACGGATCGGGCGCAAAGCGCGGTGAATGATTCGACGGCGTGCCGGGAGGAATCCGTCCCTCGGCGAGCGCGGCGAGGGCAGTTTCGTCGAAACTCTGAAGCGCGGTCCCGCCGAAATGCCAGAATACGGAGGGGCACTGGGCGGCAGTGCCGAAGACGCCGAAGTCCTCGCTGCCTGAAAGCGGTTGCGGCAGAGTGTACATTCCCAACCCGGCCCGGCGTAGGTCCGACATCACCGTGGACGTTGCGTCCGGAGTGTTGACCGTAGCCGGAAAGCCGTTGTACGCATGAACGTCCGGCTGTTCGACGGCGCCGGCTCCGTCCGCTTCTGCACGAGCGATCCGTCCCACCGATTCGAGCATGTGTTCGCGCGACGATGCGTTGAAAGTTCGCAGGCTGAGCAGTAGTTCGGCGTCGTCGGCGATGATGTTCGCAGCTGTGCCGGCGTGCAAGGCTCCGACCGTGAGCACGGGTGCTGTCGGAGTTGCCGCCTCATGAGCGACCAGACCTTGAATGCGCAGCGCGAAAGATGCTGCCATCAACAAGGGGTCGATGCATGCGTACGGCGAGGACGCATGGCCACCGCGGCCGTGAAAGACCACTCGAATCGTGTCGGATGCGGCCATCAAGATGTCGGGTTTGCTGACCAGTATCCCCGCAGGAGTCGGCCCCACGTGTTGGCCCAGGCAGAGGTCCGGTCGCGGGAAGCGGTCGAAGATTCCGTCGTCGACCATCGCACGAGCGCCGGAGCCGGTCTCCTCGGCAGGCTGGAAGACGGCAACGATTGTCCCCGTGATCGCTGCCGGATCTGCGGAAAGCGCTGCGCACGTGGCAAGTAGCGCGGTTACGTGGACGTCGTGTCCACATGCGTGCATCACGCCATCCGTCTGGGAGGCGTAGGACAGACCGGTGTCTTCTGCCACCGGCAACGCGTCCATGTCGGCGCGCAGCAGGATCACCGGACCGCTGCTCCCCGTGAGTACTCCGACGACACCCGTACCGCCGACCCCGACAGTGACGTCCCAGCCGCCGATTCGCCGAAGTTCCTCGGCAACGATTGCAGCAGTGCGAGTTTCGTCACCGGACAACTCTGGGTGTGCATGCAGGTCCTGGTACAGATCGAACCAGTGCGGCTCGACGGTTCGCAGCCGCGACGGGTCTCCGAATTCAAGGTTCGAAAGTAGTTGGTTCATGGTCGATCTTCTTTCGATGGTGGTGTTCAGTTGGCGATTTTCAGTTGAACGAGGTCCAGCATTTTCTCGCGGGTCTGGGGTGCTGCCATAACCGCGATGATCGCCACGACTGGCCCGAGCGCGAGCGATACGAATGCCGCTGACCAGGAGAGATGGTCGACGATGAATCCGAACACGAGCGGCGCGACTATTCCGGCGACCATGCCGCCGAAAATGATCATCGACGAGGCTGCCCCGACCACCGACGAGGGCAGGGCCCGCAGTGGTAGTGCAAAACACGGCATGAAAGCGAAAGAGGCAGCGGCAGATCCGAGGGTGACGAGAACGACGAACAAGGCTGTATTGGAGACGAAGGGTATTGACGCGAGCATGACTATGCACGCGAGCATGGACGGGATCACGACGATACGACTGTTGCCTGCCAACCGATCCGAGATCCGCCCCCCGATGACCGTGGTCACGGCGGCCACGACCGTTGCCGGGATGAGGAGGAGACTTGCGCTCGAGAGGGCGATTCCACGTTCGTCGTGGAGGTAGGACGGAACCCAGGACGACATTCCCCAGATCACGAAGTCGTACCCGAAGAACATCAAGGCGAAGAGCCACATCGCTCGTGAGCGAAGCACGGTGCGCATGTTGCTCCACGAGGAATCCGGACCGCGGTCGATCTCCGCCGGCAGTGCGGGCGGAAGCCACAACTTGATGCTGACGAGCGACAGTACTCCGAGCACCGCGACGGCCAGAAACATCCCACGCCAGCCGATCAACGGGAGGAGTGCTGCCGCAACGACAATGGCGAGCAGTGTGCCGACCGCGTTGGAGCTGTTCATCCAGCCCGTGGCAGTGGCCCGTTGCTCCGGGATGCTGCGTTCGGCAACGAGCTTCACAGCGGCGGCTGGAAACACGCCCTGCGCGAGTCCGAAGAGAAAGCGAACAACCAGAAGCGTCCCGAAGGACCACGCAAGAGCGGTGAGGCCGGTGAAGACACTCCATGCCACCAATCCGATCAGTGCCATCCGGACTGCGCCGTATCGATCGGCGAGCAGTCCACCGGGCAGCTGGGCCAAGGTGTACGCGATGAAGAACGTGGAAATGATCAATCCGCGCTGGGAGTAGTCGAGATCGAACTCTTCACCGAGCAGGGGTAGAGCGAGATTGATCGCGAGCCGGTCTATGTAGTCGATCGCGTAGGCGACGAACAGCAGCGCAACCGTGACTTTCGTGGAGCGAAGCACCGAGCCTCCAAACGTGAACCTGTGAAGTGATTCACATATCTTTGGCAAATGCGCAGTGATCAACGGTCAGAATGCAGCAATCCGGCAATACTGGACCGATGAAGCCGGAATCCGACACATTTGTGATCGCGGAATCTGACCTGGAGATCGTCAACGCACTTCAGCTCAACCCCCGCGCGTCGTGGACTGAGCTGGCGTCGGTACTCGACATGGATTCGACGACGATCGCCCGGCGGTGGCGTCGTCTCGTCGCCGACGGCCATGCCTGGGTGAACGCGGTTGCCATCGGGCGAGCCCACATCTTCGGCTATCTGATGATCAGTTCCACCCAGGACTCGGTTGCCGAGGTGGGGGCGCGGTTACGTCAACTGTCCTGTGCCTATCTGTTGGCCAGGACGGAAGGCGAGTTCGAGTACTTCGTCGGTGTGGTGGCCGCCGATCAGAAGAGTTTGGACGCTTTGGTGTGTGAGCACCTTGCTGCTGATCTTGGAATTCTGTCGATCAGAAGCCGGGTCGGGGTGAAGGTGTACCGAGACGGCTTCAGTTGGGAGCCGGGGGCTCTGGGGCAAGCCGGTCGCGCTCAGCTGGCACCGGCATCGACAAAGGCGGCGGAGGCACCGGCAGTGTTCCGCGAGTCCGACGGTGTCCTGTTGGATGCGCTCGGCCGCGACGGACGTGCCAGCTATGCGCGCCTGGCCGCGATCTGTGAAACGAACGAGACCGCGATTCGACGGCGCCTGGCGCAACTGACCGCGTCGCACCAGTTGATCTTTCGTTGCGATGTATCGCAACAGGCCGTCGGCTCACCGTTCGAAGTGATCTTCGACGTCGCTGTGGACGGCTCCACCGACGAACTCGGCCAACTCGTGTCGAGTTGGCCGGAGACCCGGCTGCTGGTGGCGACCACCGGAACAGCCAACATGTTGATCAGCGTGTGGCTGAGCAGCCTCGCACAGAGTCTTGTCGTCGAGGATCGGCTACGTCGAATCGGTAATGTGCGGATCCTCGATCGACGTGTCTCGCTGTACCCGATGAAGCGGTTCGGGCAGCTGCTCGGACCGAGTGGGGTGGCAGAAGGTCATGTGCCGGTCGCGATTTGGGGTGCCGGCGACATGCTTCGTTGAGCCTCAGTCGATCGGGGTCCGGTTGTCGTCGACGAGGTGCGTATCGGTGTCGGTTGCACGGGAGCGCTTCCAGATCATCCGAGCCAGTGCACCCACCACGGACACGGCCAGGACAACGCCACCGCCGATGATGCCGGCCGACGAGTCCGGGAAGATGCCCTCGAGCAGAAGCCAGACACCGAAGACGAAGAACAGCACCGCGGCGCCGATCTTGATGAATCCATCCGGAAGGTGCTTGCCCAGCACCGAGCCGACGATGATGGCGAGAGCGTCGGCCGCCACCATGCCTACCGTCGACCCGATCCAGACGCCGATCCAGTCGTTGTCGGTCGCAAGGGTGATGGTGGCAAGCATGGTCTTGTCGCCGAGTTCTGCCAGGAAGAAGGCCGAGGCGACGGCAATGAAGGCGGATCGCGTGACGCGACCGGCCTTGCTTTGCTCGTCGTCGGTGAGATCGTCACCGCGTAGGGTCCAGAGGCCGAAGATCAGGAACGCGATACCGCCGACGATGGAGATTGCCGCAGTCGGAAGCGCGACGCCCAGGTAGTGACCCACGGCGACCGAAACCAGGTGAACAAGAGTGGTGGCGACGGTGATACCGCCGAGAACAACCCACCAGCGATAGCGCAAGGCAAACGTCATTGCCATCAGTTGCGACTTGTCGCCGAGTTCCGCGACGAAGATGACGCCGAAACTCAAAAGTATTGCGGCAAGCAAGATTTACTCCTCCGGTCGGTGTGGGTCGGAGGAAAAATGCGAGCCTCCGGCCTGGGCAGGCGCAGTGGGTGCGCTTGTCCGGCCGAAGGTCTCGCCCACCGAGGCCTCAGGACCTTCGGTTCGCCAGGCCGGGTGCTTCGCGATCCGCACATGACGGAGCGCGTCGAACCAGTATGTCGACACAGGCGATTGGGGGCTACTCCCCTTCGTTGCCACCCACGTTAGCGCGGTCGAAACGAATTGGCAAAGCGCACAGCAAGTTTGGGAGTCCGAACTTATCGCTTACCGAGACCGTCACGAAGCGAGGAGCATGGCCAAAACAGCGGTGTCGGGATCGCTGATCGGATCGATGCCGACGCGACTGATCATGGAAACGACAGTGCCGTCCGGCTCTGCTTCGACCCACGCCGCCCGATGCTCCAAACCCAGGTAGGGAAGGCCGGGAAGTAGTACACATCCCGATGCGCTGCCCTCGCATTCCGGCAGGCTGGGCGTGGTTTCCGACGGTGGGTGCAGCATGATCAGTGCCGGTGGCTGATGATCGGAGAAGCGGCCGGGCGTCAGGGCGAAATCGCCCAGCACCGGCCCCTCGGCAACCACCAGACCGACGGTGCCCGGCTGCGGGTCTTCGGGAACGTCCTCGCGAACCCCGAAGACCGTCGTCGTCGGCAACAAACCCGGCATCGAGGCCACTCGGACAGCCAATGCGAGAAGCTGCGCCCACTCCTGGGTGGTGTCCGGCCAACGACCGGAAATGACGAACCCCTGCAACGATCCGGCTGCCTGGAACGGAGAAATGCCTATTGCTTCGTTTCTGTTCATTTCTGTTCCTCCCTCGGTGCTGGGGCAAATCTCGGGCAGACGCGCATGCGTCGGTCCGGCACACCTCGTTGGGTAATCGAAATATGCACCCATTCGGTACTGGCACACAAGACAGGGAGAGTGCCAGCCAGGTTTGCGCTGGTGAGGGCGGTGGTATGCGCAGGCATGACTCTGTCGAAGAACCGTTCTCGGCTGGAAGACCTGGCGACGCAGGCGTGGATCTTCGGATATCCACTGTTGATTGCGGCAGTATCGCGGGATGTCATGACGGCGGTGCCTTCGCCGGTGGCGATGAAAGCCCCGCTCAACCAGTTCGCTTACGCGCGAACGACGCCGGATGCGTCCTTCACCGATGTCGTCTCACCCAATGCGGACACTCTCTATTCGTCGGGGTGGTTGGACGTGTCGACGGAACCGCAGGTGCTCTCACTGCCGGACTTCGGCACGCGGTACTGGCTTGTACCCATCCTCGACGCGTGGAGCGACGTGTTCACGGTGCCGGGATCTCGGACGGTGGGGCGGACCGGAGGACCGTATCTGGTAGCCGGGCCGGATTGGAAAGGCAACGTGCCCAAGGGTTTGACGCTGCTGCGTTCTCCGACGGCGATGAACTGGATAGTCGCTCGCTACGCGACCGCAGGGGGAACGGATCTGGCAGAAGTGCACAGCCTGCAGGACCGGACGCGACTCACTCCTCTGTCGGAGTGGACGGGTGACCCACAGGACTACACGCCCGGGGAAGTGCCGGTGAACCCTGCCGTCGACACGCGCACACCGCCGGTGGACCAGGTGGCCGCAATGGACGGCGAGGCCTTCTTCACCACTCTCGATGCACTTCTCGACGACAATCCTCCGCGTCCGGAGGACACCGAGATGATGAAACAGCTCTCCGACATAGGAATCGGCTCCTCGTTGCCCTGGAAGTCGCGTCCGCAAGAGGTGCGTGATGCGCTCGACCGAGCGGCGCGAACCGGGATGGACGTGCTCAGTGAGATCGCCAAAGAGGCCGAGGGCAGTCCGAAGAACGGGTGGACGATGCACCGCGGCTTGGGGCATTACGGAACTCATTACGCTCAGCGTGCTCTGATCGTCTGGCTCGGTTTCGGGGCCAACCTCGACGCTGATGCCGTGTACCCGCACGCCACCACGGACGTCGACGGGAAGCCGCTGACCGGCACGAAGAAGTACGTACTGCATTTCGAGAAGGACGAGCTGCCGCCGGTCGAGGGATTCTGGTCACTCACCATGATGAACGAGCGACAGTTCTTCGTGGACAACCCGATCGACCGATACGCCATCGGAGATCGAAGCGATCTGGTGTTTGCCGACGACGGTTCCCTGGACATCTACCTCCAGCACGAATCGCCTGGTGGTGAGAAGGAGCGGAACTGGCTGCCGGCCCCGTCCGGTGACTTCAACGTTTTTCTGCGCCTGTACTGGCCGAAGGCTGCAGTCCTCTCGGGATCGTGGACCGCGCCCGGTATTCGGGAAGCAAATATCCGGGAAGCAGGCTGAAGGTCCTCTCGCTTCGTACCCGAAGAGCACAACTCGGTATCAGCCGCGCGTTTCGACGGGCGGAAAGGTCACGCTCGCCCTACGATCTGTCGGTATTGCCCTGTTTGAAGAGCTGTTGAATCGGTCAGAGACACCCGCTTGCTTCGGAGGCTACTGATGGTCACGCAGAACCCGTTCGTGCAGTACGGCAAAGAGATCTGGTGGATGATCCTGATCCGCGGAATCTTCGGCGTGATCTTCGGAATCATCGCACTCGTGTGGCCGGGAATCACCGTGGTGGCCTTGGTTTTCCTGTTCGGCATCTACTCCGTTGCCGACGGCTTGATCACGATCGTTCGGGCCATCAGGGACCGTGAACACCTGAGTTCGTGGGGATGGTGGGTATTCACCGGCGTCGTTTCGGTGGGCGCCGGTATCGTCGCGCTGGTCTGGCCCGGCATCACTGCGCTGGTCCTGCTGTACATAATTGCCTTCTACGCCATCATGTTCGGAATCTTCGGAATTGTCGGCGCCTTCAAGATGAAGGCGCTGCCCGGATCCAGTTGGGGTTGGTTGCTCGCCGCATCGGTGCTCGCGGTCATTTTCGGCATCATTCTCCTCATCGCGCCAGGCGAGGGCATCATCAGCCTCATCTGGTTGTTGGGTTGGTACGCAATCTTGTTCGGCCTCTTCATGATCGTGGGTGCATTCCAGATCAGGAGCCGGGCAAAGGAAGCCGGTGTTCTCTAAGAAGGGAAAGCCGGCCGTCGCGGCTCCCGCTCCGATCCCCACGCTGTCCGGCAGTGAGAACTGGTCGATCCCTCGTGGTTTGATCGTCCTCCTGGGTCTCGCGGCCACCGTGGTCACCGTCGGTGGAATGAAGGTGTTCGGCGGCATCCTCGGACCGGTGTTCCTTGCGCTGGTGCTGACGATTGCCGTTCAGCCCATTCAGGATTGGTCGCAGCGACGTGGGTGGCCCAAGTGGGTCGGAATGCTCGGCTCACTGGTCACCGTGTACCTGATTCTGCTCGGGTTGGCGGCGTCGTTGATCGTGTCGACAGCCCAGTTGGCGACGATCCTGCCGCAGTACTCCGAGGAGATGACCAATCTCCTCAACGAGGGCCGCGACAAGTTGGCCGACTTCGGAGTGAGCACGGAACAGATTCAAAGCACGCTCAGCAGTATCGATCTCACGAAGGTGGTGGGCGTACTCGAAAGCGGACTGGAGGGCCTGCTCGGCATTCTGTCGGATCTGGTGTTCATCCTCGCGCTGTTGCTGTTCATGGCCTTCGACGGCATGAGCATCCGCTCGCGTTTGCACGTGCTGTCCGAGCAACGTCCCGAAATCTCCTACGCGCTCTCCACCTTTGCCGCCGGAACCCGCAAGTACCTGGTTGTCTCGACGGTATTCGGCCTCATCGTTGCGGTACTCGACGGTGGCGCGCTGTGGCTCATGGGCATTCAGCTACCCGTTCTGTGGGCATTGCTGTCCTTCATCACCAACTACATCCCCAACATCGGGTTCGTCATCGGCGTGATTCCGCCGGCGCTACTGGGACTCCTGCAGGGCGGGCCGTGGCTGATGCTGTGGGTGATCGTCGTCTACTCCGTTATCAACTTCGTCATCCAGTCCATCATTCAACCCAAGTTCGTCGGTGACGCCGTCGGGCTGTCGGTGACGATGACGTTCCTCTCACTTGTCTTCTGGTCGTGGGTTCTCGGGGCGCTCGGAGCGCTGCTGGCGATCCCGCTCTCGTTGTTGGTGAAGGCCGTCCTGCTCGACATCGACCCGGCCACACGCTGGGCGGATATTCTGATCAGTGGGCCTCGGGACATGCCGAAGGAGGAACCCGAGGAGCCCGAAAAGCCGGCAACGCCCGCACACTAGGGCTCTCAGTGTTTCTACAAGTTGTTGCTTTATCGTCTCGCCCATGAGCGCCGAGAACACCACCGAAAACTCCCACCGCCGGCCGTCACGCCTCGGTCGACGGCTGGCGGTGGGCGGTGTGGCCGCGATCGTCGCGGCTGCGGTGGCGGGGATCGGGTTCGTGATCTTCGCGGGCGGTGCCGACACCTCGAACACCGTCGCGATCGTGAACGCCGACACGGGAACCACGCTCGACGGCAAGGAACTTCGGGCGGGCGAGACGCTGGTGGACACCCTGGGCAAGAACGAAGATTTCGACTTCCAGGTGGTCGACAACCCCGACGGCAACTACTTCGCGACGTTGACGGTGCCGGAAGACTTCAGCGAAACCGTCGCGTCGATGTTCGGCATGGATCCACGGCAGGCGAGCGTCGACCTCGAGGTGAAGGGCTCGGATCCGGAGAAGTCGGCCGAGCTGACTCGGGCCGTATCGGCGCAGGTCGGCGCGGACGGCATCAAGGGGCTGCTGGCTCAGACGTCGGCGGCCCGACGCTCGATCGATCAAAACCTCACCACCGCACAGATTCTGGTCGCCGGAACTAACGAGGCCGGAAAGTCCATCGATCAGGTGAAAGCAGGCGCAGGCACTCTGCTGCCTTACCTCGAGACCGCACGGTCTGGGGCGTTGGAGCTGATGAGCGTCGCGGATCAGGTGTCCGGCGTTGTCGATCAGGCGTCGGGATCGGCGGAAGAGCTGGCCACGCGCGCGGACTCACTGGGCCTGACGCTGGGGGAGGCGTCGTCGCAAACCGCGGAACTGAAGACACGAATCGACACGCTGCAGACTGCGCTGAACGGCCTTCCGATCCCGCCTGACGTGACAGCGCAACTGGCCGGTGTGAGTTCGGATCTCGGTGCGCTGAATGCGCAATTGGGCACCGTTCCGGCGCTGTTGGGTGGCTCCGTCGGACCCGATACGGAGCTCGGTGATCTAGTCCGCACCGCTGTCGGGCAGCTGCAGGGAGCAAGCGATCAACTGAGCAGTGCTGCCGGACAGTTGAACGACGGCCTCATCCCGATCGCCGATCAGGCGCCGCAGATGCTCGGTGACGTGACCGATCAGATCACCCAGGGATTCACGACGCTGCAAGGGATCGCCAAGTCATTGGTCACGGGCCTCGACGGGGCGAAATCCGGTATTCCCGCGATGACTACTCCGCAGCAGGTTCAGCTGACCTCGGTGCTGTCGGATCCGGTGGCTGTGAATCAGACCAGCGCGAGCAGCGGTGACTCCGGAACTCGCACACTGGCATTGGTCTTCGGAGCGACGACGGTTCTGCTCGGTGGTGCTTTGCTGACACGAACGGCGGCGCCCCTGGTGAGGCGCCGCCGTTCGCAAGAATAACGTGACTAGACGATCAGACCTGCGGTCTGGGTACGTGCACGGTCGAAGCGAGCCGAAACGTCGTTCCAGTTGACGATGTTCCAGAATGCCTTGACGTAGTCGCCCTTGACGTTCTGGTAATCGAGGTAGAAAGCGTGCTCCCACATGTCGAGGAGCAGCAGCGGCGTGAGGCCGATGGAGATGTTGCCCTGCTGATCGTAGAGCTGGACGATGATCAGACGCTGTCCGATCGAGTCCCACGCGAGGATGGACCAGCCGGAGCCCTGGATGGCGTTGGCGTTCGCGGAGAAGTGAGCGCGGAAGAGATCGAACGAACCGAAGTTGTCGTCGATCGCTGCGGCGAGTTCGCCTTCGGGCTTGTCGCCACCGTCAGCGCTGAGGTTGTTCCAGAAAACGGTGTGGTTGGTGTGGCCACCGAGGTGGAACGCCAGGTTCTTCTCGAGCAGGTTGGCCTGCGCTGCGATGGTGTCGTTCTCACGAGCCTCGGCCAGCTTCTCGAGTGCAGCGTTGGCACCGGCAACGTAAGCCGCGTGGTGCTTGTCGTGATGCAGCTCCATGATCTTGCCCGAGATGTGCGGCTCGAGGGCTGCGTAGTCGTAGGGGAGTTCCGGCAGCGTGTAAACAGACACGAGGGTCCCTTCTTTGCGGGCTGGTGAGCCCTGGTGCTTTAGAGTGCGTCGATCACCGGTCACGGCGTGACGTCACTCGCGTATGTGCAAATCATTCTTCGGGTTTCCACCCAATAACATTCGTACACCGTCCGCAACAGTCCGGCTCAGGTAGTAATCACCAAAGAATAAAGTTCGGGAAACCGAACTCAGTCCAATCTAAGGGTAAGCTAATATGCGCAAATTCGTCGTAAAGGTGAACGGAACCTTAAACTTGCGCGATGCCCGCACCAGTTTTCCTCCCGGAATCACCAGAGGCGGCCGCGCCTCGGGTGAATCTTCCGGGCGCTGACCTGCTGCGAGCCCTGGCGGTTGCCGCCGTGATCTACTCCCACATCTCTTTCTACGTCATCGACGATCTCGGCTCGGGTTGGTGGGTGATCGACGTCGTCTACGGCGTTTTGATCGAGCCGGCCGAACTCAACCAACATCTCTCTTTTGTCGGCGTCGCGGTATTCATGATGCTCACAGGTGCTCTGGTGACGCGGTCCGCGATTCGCGACGGTCCCGGAAAGTTCTTGACCAACCGATTCAGTCGACTGCTGCCCGCATTCTGGGTGGCAACCGCGATTGCCATTCTTCTGGTCCGCCTCGGAATCAACGGAATGTTCAGCGGTCAGGAAGGTATTTCCGATACCGAAGCGTTGATGAGCTTTTTTCTCGGCGGATTCTTTCTCAAGCCCGAGGTGGCAGTTCTCGGAGTGACCTGGACGCTCACCGTCCAATTCCTCTTCTATCTCGCTTGCGTCGCGGCTCGACCGATACTGCGCCTGCGCCCGATCGTCATGCCGCTCGCCGGTGGTGCGCTCTGCTCACTGGTTCTGCTCTACAACGTCTACGCGCCGTTGCCGTACACCGTGCCGATGCTGTCCAAGATCGCCGCGACGCTGCCTGCCGTCTTCCTCGGCCAGATCATGTACCTCGCATGGGCGAAGCTCGCTCCCGGCCGCTGGCTGATCGTCGCCGTCCTCGTCCAGATGCACGTCATCATCGTGGCGACCCAGTTCCGCGTGTACTGGGCCGGCGAGCACTATCTGTGGACCATCTCGGTAGTCGCCGCAGCGGTTGTCCTCATCGGCCGCTACGACGGCGTCCCGACGCGTTGGCCGGTCGTGACGTGGCTCTCGACGCGCAGTTACGTCATCTATCTCGTGCACACGCTGATCCTGTACCGCGTCGTCGAGAACACTGTTCTATACGTCGGACCGACGCTGGCGTTTGCATTATTCCTTCTGGCCACGGCCGCGGTAGCAGAAATCGGCTACCGGTGGGTGGAACTGCCCGGCGCCCGCGCGATCACGGCGTGGCGAAACAGTCGCTCGCGCGTAGCATCGAAGCATGAGCTGGTACGACGACATTCTGGGACGAGCGTCCGCAAAATCCACGCTGATCGCGCCTGAGGACGCTCTCCCCGGGCGAGAGCAGAAAATGCCGGTACCTACCGCGCACTACGTCAACGGGCATCCGTTGACGCCGCCGTTTCCGGCCGAACTGCAGACCGTCGTCGTCGGCTTGGGTTGTTTCTGGGGTGCCGAGAAGGAGTTCTGGCAGCTTCCCGGTGTGTACACGACTGCTGCGGGTTACGCGGGCGGCTTCACTCCCAATCCGACGTACGAAGAGACGTGCTCCGGCCGTACCGGTCACACCGAAGTGGTGCTGGTGGTCTTCGATCCCGCAGTGATCTCGTACGAGCAGATCCTGGCGCACTTCTGGGAGAACCACGATCCGACGCAGGGGATGCGTCAGGGTAACGACCAGGGCTCGCAGTACCGGTCGGCAATCTTCACGACGTCCGCGGAGCAGGAAGAAATCGCTCATGCGTCGGCTGTCGCTTTCGGGGAACGACTTGCCGAAGCCGGATACGGCGCGATCACCACCGAAATCGGTCCGCTGCGCGACTTCTTCTACGCGGAGGATTACCACCAGCAATATCTGGCGAAGAATCCCGGCGGTTACTGCCCGGTGCATGCCACCGGCGTCAGTTGCCCGGTCGGATTGCTCCGTCAGGACCAGGTCCCGGCGCAGACGGACATCCTTCCGCCGAGCGAATAACTGGAACAGGTGTTGGAGGACACATGTGATTCAGCTCGTTAACACTTGCAACTAGATCGAAACAAAGGGAATCTCGATGTAAGAGTGTGTCGTCGAGAGAACTGAGCTCATAATGTCAGGTAGTACGCGAGGAACTGCGTCGCTGCTCCGACGCACCATTCATGTAGGCCACGATCCGATGGTTCGCCGCAGTGATCGGATCGAAGGATTCATGTCCTTCGGTCTGATCATTTTCGCGATTCTTCTGCTGCCTATCGCAGTATGGGCGGGCGCTGCGACGGCCTCGAGCCAGAACGCACTGATCGCCAAACAATCCGCCGAATTGCACAGCATCACGGCGACGACGACCGCAGATTCGACGCAGACCACCGCATCGACAGCCGATTACATTGCGCCGACCACCGAAATGGCCAGCGCGCAGTGGAACTGGAACGGTCAGGTTCACACGGGTGACATCACCGTCGACTCCACGACGCCGGCCGGTACCGAGATCTCTATCTACGTCAACGACAAGGGCGACAAGACCGTAGCGCCGATCACTCAGAGCGCTGCCGACGTCGCAGCCGTGGTGACCGGGGTTTTCACCTGGTTCAGCGTGATGTCCTTGCTGGTCATCGCGTTCATGCTGGTGCGGGTATTTCTCGACCGGTCCCGCTCGGCCCAGTGGGACCGAGACCTACGCGCGTTCCTCGACGCGAACGCGCTGTAGATCCCGGCCCATTTCTCACTGCAGTTGGGGCATGACCTCGCTTGCGACGAGTTCGAGATGATCCAGGTCGGCGAGATCGAGAGTCTGCAGATACACACGCTGTGAACCGGCCTCGGCGAAAGTGCCGATCTTGTCGACCAGCTCCGAAGGCGTTCCGGCCAGACCGTTCTCACGTAGCTCGTCCACGTCGCGTCCGATAGCCTCGGCGCGCTTCTTGATCTCCGCCTCGTCGCGGCCACAGCACAGGACGAGAGCGTTGGAGTACACCAATTCGTTCGGATCACGCTCGATGTCGACGCAAGCCTGACGTACCCGCGCAAAGATGGCCTTCGTTTCCTCGAGGGACTTGAACGGGATGTTGAACTCGTTCGCGAACCGAGCGGCGAGCGCCGGAGTCTTCTTCTTGCCCGTGCCACCGATCAGGATCGGCGGACCGTCGACCTGGTGCGGTTTGGGAAGCGCGGGAGAGTTCTTGATCTGCACGTGCTTACCGTCGTAATCGAACGTCTCGCCCACCGGCGTACGCCACAGGCCGGTCACGACGTCGAGAGTTTCCTCGAGCAGTTCGAAGCGATCCTTGAGCGCCGGGAACGGGATGCCGTACGCCTGGTGCTCTTCCTCGTACCAGCCGGCACCGATGCCGAGGTCCACGCGGCCACCACTCATCTGATCGACCTGTGCGACCGAGATGGCCAGCGGACCGGCGTGACGGAACGTAGCCGACGTCACCAGAGTGCCGAGGCGGATGGTGGACGTTTCGCGGGCGATTCCGGCGAGCGTGATCCATGCGTCGGTGGGTCCGGGAAGGCCGTCGGAATTCATGGCGAGATAGTGGTCCGAGCGGAAAAATGCGCCGTAGCCGAGTTTTTCGGCGGTCTGGGCAACAGTCAGTAGTTGTTCGTAGGTAGCGCCCTGCTGGGGTTCGGTGAATATACGCAGCTCCATGACTTCTACTCTGCCACTATTTCACTGGGTCGGGACGACGGCACCGACTTGTCCGGCGCCGAAACACAGGGTCAGTCCCGGCGTTGTCGGCGTGATCTTCACGCTGTTTCCGTGGCCGACCAGGCGCACGAATGCCGAGTGCAAACCCTGCGTCACGGGTACGGATACTGCGTCGCCGGCTTCCAACGCAACATCGATCGTTCCGTCGGCGCTCGCGAGGTAATTGAGCTGAACCGTCCATTCCCAGCCGGCCAAGGGACCGTCGAGGGGTAGTTCGGTCGGGCCTTCGGCGCGGGTGCCGCAGTTCGGTGTCGTCCCTTCGAGAATCCTTCTCGTCCAGGTCACTTCGGCATCGACGATCTGGCCACTGTCGTCGATGGTGCGCAGAATCGGAGTGCTGGAAGAGAATTCGGGGCGATCAGGCAGCGGCGCGAAAACGTTGCTTGCCAAATTGTTCGGAAAGGCGACGGGAAGGAGCACCTGGATCGCGACGGGTTGCTCGAGCAGTGGAGCATCCTGATTCTGTGACAACGACATTCGCGCATTCGCGAGGTAGTCGCGAGTCGGGTTCTCGCGCCAGATGTCGACGAACGTGACGGTCGAGACGAGCGAACTGACAACGAAGAGCGCCGACAACCCAGCGGCGACTGCGACGGGTATCCGAGACGGACGCCGCCGAGGCGCAGCGAGTATCAGGGTGGCGGCGAGGGCGAACACCGTCGCTGAATCCGTGAAGTAACGCAAGGTCTGCGCCAACTCGTAGGTGGTGTCGGCGTCGGATCGGGTAGCGGTCATCGCCACCACGGAGGCCAGGAAGTACAGAGTGGCGGAGGCCCAGATCCAGGCAGCGCCGCGTCGGGCACGCACTGTCATCACGACCGTCGTCAGCAGCAAGGCCCAGGCCGCGACTACCAAGGCCGTCGGTGGATCGGCCCAGGCGGGGCTGGGGATCCACCGCTCCCAGCGCCAGGGGCCGCCGAGAAGAGTGGGAAGCATCCCCAAAGACGTGCCGTGATGCAGCAGTTCGGTGGACATGGAACGGCCGTATCCGGTGATCGGTGATTCGACAGTGGTCAGATACACCGGAATCCAGATCGCGAGCACGGCGGCGCAGGCCGTCCACAGGCGTCGGCACTTCTTGATCGCACTTCGTATCGGCGTTCCTTCACCTTGTGTGCGTAAGTACAGCACCAGGAAAGCGAGTGCCACGAACGGAACGAGCACCGCCTTCTCGAAGAACAGCAAGGAGACGACAAAAACCGCGGTGCCCGAGAACACGTAGCGCACATGCCCGGTGCGGTACAGCTTGATTGCGTCGCCGCATGCCCAGGCCAGCGCGATCTGGAGCGGCAACGCATTGAGCGCGGCTGCCCACCACGAGAACGCCGGAAGCGTCAGCGGGACGAAGAGATACAGCACCAGCGGAATCAACAGCGCCGGTCGCCAACCAAGGACCAACCGAAGAGTGCGCAGAAGCGCTAACGACGCTGCGGCCTGACCGATGACGAGCAGTGCCGCCGACAGCGCCCAGTTGTACGGCGCGATGCGGGTGATCAACCCGGTGAAGAAGAAGGCCGCGGGCATGAAGTGACCGTCGTGGTCGTAGAGCAGGAGTTCGCTCGAGAAGAGAGGGAAGCGTCCTGCGCGGCCCATCAGGATGAGGTCGTCCCAGTAGAAGTAATTGCTCGTGGCAACCCAGGCACGAATGACGAGCTGACATCCGATCAACACGAACGCGAGTTGCGCTACCCGTTTCGGGGTGAACGTCAGAGTTGGCTCGGGCTGTGGAGAAGTCATCGACGGCCATGCTTCCAGGTGTGTCAAAACAGGTCTTCGGCAAAAAGGGGATAACGGTCTTTTCTGTCTTTTCGGGAGCAATTTCTGAATGCATTGTGAACTTTGCCGGGATAAAATGACGCCGGCGCCCAAAAGTTCACTGACCTGCGGTGTCAAATTCATCCTCGAGCCTGTGCATCGTTCGCTAACACCTGTCAGCAAATTCTCAGGGTCTTGCCCGTGACCTGTGGATAAAGCCCGTTTCATTCATCCAGAACTGTGGATGAACCTGTGGAAACTGTGGATAACTCGAGTTTTTAAGTGGTGGAGGTCACATTATTCGAACAATGCAGGTGAACGGGGTGGAGGTTCGATCACAAATCGGGAGTGAATCCATTTGCTGCCGTTACCGATACGGCGTGACAGAATCGAAGTTGTGAGTGTCGTTCAGGTCTGCGCCCGATGCGCCGCGCGCTGGCCCGTCCTCGGCGGCCCAACGCTGCGCAACGGAGTCGGCGGCCCGACTCAGTGGTGCCCGCGCTGCAGCGGCGTCCTGCTGATCCCCACCCGCACCGAGATCTACCAACCGCCCAACCGTCGTGGCTTCCGCTGGATCGCGCGCTCCCCGTCCGATCCACGCGGAGTGGGGGACGCACCAGTGCGTCGTAACCTCGCCACGCCGCGATACGACGCCGTCCCGCAGTGGGGACTCCACGACGTCGTCGACACCGCACCGGTGCCGCCCTCGCGTGCGGACCGCATGGCCGACCGAGTCGGGCCGCTGCTGACGCTCGCGACCATCTTCTACGGACTGGCTGTGTTCGCCGAACTGGGCAGATACGCGATCCTGGTGCGTAACCGCACCACGCTGATCCCGCAGTGGCTGCTCACGGTCTCCGACGCTGCCGTCTACTTCACTCAGCTGGGTGGACTGCTGATCTCCGTCTTCGCGGCAATCGCCGCTGTGTGCTGGCTGCTTCGTCGGCGTCGTGAACACTTCGCGGGTGCCCGTGAATCCGATCCACGCACAGCGTCGGAAGTGGTCGTCGGCTGCGCTGTGCCGATCCTCAACCTGGTGATGCCGGCCGTTTATGTCCTCGAGTTGGTCCGCCGCGATCCGCGCGGAACTCTGCTTGTGAAGATCTGGTGGGGCTTCTGGGGATTCAGCGCTCTGTTGCTGGTGGTCAACGCGTACTGGCGATCACGTCCGGGTATTCAGGCAATGGCCGACGGGGTACTGCTGAACGCCTTCATCGCACTGGTCGCTGCCGTCACCGCGGCGTTGACGCTCGTCGTGATTCGCCGGATCGAGCGCAAGAGCTGGCGCGGCGAACCCGAATCGGAAACCCGATGGGTGCCAGTGCCGCGCTCGGTGCTGGAAGAAAAGTCGGTGCTGGAAGAGAAGGAGACCGCTGCCCTGTGAGTCCAGATCGTCGCGGTCCACTCGTCGTTGCGCACCGAGGTGCGTCGGCTGCGCTGCCCGAGCACACCCTCGCCGCGTACGAATTGGCACTGGAGGAGGGCGCCGACGGGCTCGAATGCGACGTCCGGCTCACCCGCGACGGACACCTGGTCTGCGTTCACGATCGCAAGGTCGACCGAACCTCCAGCGGCACGGGGATCGTCAGCGAGATGACGCTCGACTCGCTGAACGCTCTGGACTACGGGTCGACGAGCGAACCGGCCGAACTGCTGACTCTCTCCGACCTCATCACCCTCGCCTTGGATTTCGCGCGGCCGGTGAAGCTGTTCATCGAGACCAAGCACCCCGTACGGTTCGGCGGCTTGGTCGAAGCAAAACTTCTCGCGGAATTGCACCGCTTCGGGATCGCGTCGCCGCCGTCGGCCGACCACTCTCGCGCTGTCGTCATGTCTTTCTCGGCTACTGCCGTCTGGCGAGTGCGTCGTTCGGCGCCGCTGCTGCCGACGGTCCTGCTCGGTGACGCGTCGCGGTACCTCGGCGGTGGTGCGTCGACGGCTGTCGGCGCCACGGCGATCGGGCCGTCGATCAAGGCGCTGCGTGAACATCCCGATCTGGTCGATCGAGCTGCCGCGGCGGGGCGCGCGACGTACTGCTGGACCGTCGACGACAAGGCGGATGTGGACCTGTGTCGTGAGCTCGGGGTCAGTTGGGTCGCAACCAACCATCCCGGGCGCACGAAGCAATGGCTGGGCAGCGTGTAGATTTTGCCCTCGTGGCCAAGAAGAGCAAAAGAAACAGTGGACCGAAGCAGGGCAGCGCACGCGCAGAGAAGCTGGCGGCACGCCAAGCAGAGCGTGAAGCCGCTGCCGGCGCAGTGAACCGCCCGTTCGAGGGCCTTGCCGCCGAGTGCGATCTGGTCGCGCTGCGCGAATTCGTTCCGTCCGCCACGGCTCCGTTGCCGGTCATCGGCTCCGACCGTCCCGTCACGTTGGCGACGGTCCTCCCCGGCGCTGTTGCCGCACTCGTTCGCGACGAGGGCGAGACGGCCACCGGATTTGTCGGTGTGCAGGTTCAGGCGCACTCTGCCGACCTCGGCGCAGACCTCGCGGCTTCGGTGAACTGGATCAAGGACGCAGCCCCCGGCGACGCGCTTTCTGCCGCGAACCCCGATTCCGAGACACCCGCAGTCACCGCGGTTGTCGATCCCTCGGCTCTGCTCGACATCACGGTGCACCAGGACTTCAACTGGTGGATCCCCGAGGGCGTCGAAACCGATCCCGAGGTTGCCGCCACCGTGCAGCACGCCAACTCGGCGATCATGCCGTCTGCACGCCTCGAAGGTGACGGCCTCGTTGCCGCGTGGTGGGTCGACGCCGGCGAGAAGGCGCACCTGCGTTGGGTTCGCCCCGAGAGCGAAGACGATCTGATGCTCGCGCTGGCGCGCGTGCACGCGACCGGTGGGCTGCACCTGGGTGAGGGCTCGCGCTACGCAGGCTCGTTCCGTACCCACGGCCTGTTGGTCCCGGTCTTCGACCTTGACCGCGAAAAGCATGCAAACGAGTGGGTAGCGGCAACCGTCGAGCTCGGTGAGCGTCTTGCCGAGGCGCTGGCCGTCGACGCTCCGCTGAACTCGGCCGAGTTGCGCTCGCGCGACGGCCTGCGCGGACGCCAGGTCACGCTGCGCTGATTTTTTCGCCAGAACTATAGGCGTTACGCAAAGTTACGGTTAATGTTGGCGGCATGACTTTGTCGCACGACATCTCCGGTAGCGGTCCCACGCTTGTGCTCGTCCATGGCATCGTCCATCGACGGCAGGCGTGGGATTCGCTTGTGGACCAGCTGACGCCGTACCGCCGCGTCGTCACTGTCGACCTGCCGGGTCACGGAGAGTCGCTGCTGCCCGAACTCGGCCCGGATGTCATGGGACAGCTGATCGACGATGTGAGCGAGTTCGTCAAGGAGGTGACTCCGGCGGGGGAGCGCGCCCACGTCGCCGGAAACTCACTCGGCGGATGGATTGCACTCTCGCTGGCAGCGCGCGGTGACGTCGCGTCGGCTACAGCTCTTTCGCCGGCGGGGTTCTTTGTCAATCACCTCGATCAGGTGCGTGCGATCAACACGTTCCGTGCACTGCGCGGCACGGCCAAGCTCATGGGTGATGGTCTGCCACGCGCATTGCGGTACAAGCTGATTCGCTATCCGGCGCTCGCCGCATTCTTCGCTCATCCGAGTCACGTCGGTTATGCGGCGGCGTTGGCCGACTGCCGTTCGCTCGTGTCCAACGAACTCGTCGATCTCGGTCTCGAGATGGACTTCGTGCTGCCGCCCATCGTGGATCCCACTGTGCCGGTGACGGTTGCGTGGGGTCGACGCGATCTCATTCTGCCCGTGTATCAAGCGCAGCGCGTGAAAAAGCCGTTCCCGCAGGCGAAGTTGATGGTTTTGCCCGGCCTGGGGCACGTACCGATGACAGATGCCCCCGAGCTGATCAGTTCGATCCTGCTGGCAGGAAGCGAACCGTTCGGCTCGAGGGCGAAATCTGTGAGTGCTGCAGGCTAGATGGTTCCGCCCGCTGCGTTCGGCGCACCAGTGGTGTCACCGACGGTGCTCATCTCGCGGGAAACGAAATCTTCGAGGTCGAACAGGTTGGCGCCTGCGCGGTCCGCGATGGTGAGAAGTGTTGTCATGCTTGCAACTTCCTCGACCTGTTCCTTGAGGAACCACTGCATGAACTGCTCGCCGAGGTAGTCGCCTTCTTCGCGGGCGGTGCTCGCGAGCTGGACGATCTGCTCGGTGACCGTCTTCTCCTGCGTCAGCGCGAGAGCGATGGGCTCACGAGCATCCTTGAAGTCGGCCTTCGCAGCGTCGACGCCGGTGAGTTCGACGTTGATGTCGCGATCGAGGAAATACTGAACGATCATCATGGCGTGGTTACGCTCTTCTACAGCCTGCTTGTAGAAGTGCTTTGCCAGCTGTGGCAGATCAGCATTGTCGAAGTAAACCGCTGTCGCGATGTACTGATGCGAAGCGTTGAACTCGTTGCGAATCTGGTCTCGGAGTAGTGCGTGGAATTTGGTCATGTGAGTCTCCCCAGAAGTCATGAATTCCAAGATAGTGCAGGTCAGGGGCCCTGTCACCCCAGTCTGACCTTATTGTGGTAAGCGTTCCCAAACTAAAGAAGACCTAATTTCTCTTCGAATTCGGTGCGGTTATCCATTGGTGTGAAATCGAATGTTTCATTGAGAAATATCCTTTTCACCAGGCGAGTTCCGCGCATTTACCGTCACTTCCCTGTAGTTCCACCTGGACGGTGGCATGCCCCAGTTCGAAATCCTCGGCCAGCAAGGTTTGGGTGGCCGCGAGCACGGTAGTGGGATCGGCGTCACTGACCGCGGTGACGTGAACGGAAGCAACTTCCATCCCCGAGGTGAGTGTCCAGACGTGCAGATCGTGTGCGTCGAGGACTCCCGGGAGTGCGTTGATCTTCTCGATGATCGAGGTGACGTCGATGCGATCGGGAGCCTGCTGGAGCAAGATGCGGACGGCATGGCGGCCCAGGTTGAAGGCACGTGGCAAGACGAAAAGTCCGATGGCGACGCCGATGACGGGGTCGGCGTAGCGCCAACCGAACGCGAGCGTGACCAAGCCGCTGACCAGGACGCCGATGGATCCGACCATGTCTGCCATGACCTCGAGGTAGGCGCCGCGGATGTTGATGCTTTCCTTCGCGCCGCTGCGGAGCATCAGGAAGGCGATGACGTTCATCGCCAAACCGACGACGGCGACTATCGCGACGGGCAGGCCTGGGACTTCGGGCGGATCCGAGAAGCGGCTGGCCGCCTCGTAGAGCACCCACCCGGCGACTGCGAAGAGCAGGATCGCATTGGCCAGTGCCGCAAACACTTCCGTGCGATACATGCCGAAAGTTCGGTCGGGGCGCCGCGCCGCACGCTGTGCGACGAGGATTGCGGCGAGCGCCATGAAGATGCCGAAGATGTCGGTGAAAACATGCGCCGAGTCCGAGAGCAGTGCCAGCGACGAGGTGAAGAGGCCGACCGTCACCTGCAGCACGAACGTCACCAACCCGAGGCCGGCGGCGATCCACAGTTTGTTGACATGCTTGCCGCTGTTGCTGGTCGCAGCTTCGGCGGGGGAGATTCCGTGCCCGTGTCCGTGTGACATCGAAGGTCCTTTCGTCGACGTCAGCCTAGACACATATGAATATATGCGCAATAGTGCATGTCTTAAAAACTATGCAACATAGTTGTAAGGTTGCGGCGTAGACCTTCATTTGCCATCGACGCGAGGACCGAGAAGTGGGAAGACATCGAAAATCCGAGCCGATCAGACCCGGCGGGCGCATGGCTGCGGTTTCCGTGGCGACGGGCGCAATCCTCGCGTCTGGCACATCGATCGGGCACGCGTCGCCGCCGCCGGTTGCAGTCGAGGATGCATCTGCAGTGTCGGTGCCGGAGATTCTCGACCTTGTCCGGACGACGGATCTTGCCGGGATAGCCGAACAACTCGGTAAGACGAGACAACTCGAATCCGAGCGGGCGGTGTTCGAGGCCGAAAAGCCACAGGTGATGGCCCCCGTCAGCGGGACGATGACGTCCAACTTCGGTCCACGCTGGGGAACTACCCACTACGGTCTCGACATCGCGAACGCGATCGGTACGCCCATCGTTTCGGCGACCGACGGTGTCGTGCTCGAATCCGGACCCGCCGCGGGGTTCGGGCTCTGGGTCCGCATCCAGCAGGACGACGGGACCGTCGGCGTCTACGGACATATCAACGAGGCGCTCGTGGTCGCCGGTCAGAAGGTGCGGGCGGGTGAACTGATCGCGACCGTCGGCAATCGTGGACAATCGACGGGACCACACCTGCACTACGAGGTGTGGCAATCTGACGGGCAGAAGACTGATCCGCTCGCGTATCTGAATTCCCGGGGCGTGTCGTTCGGGGAGAAGACCGCGGGCGACTGAAGTTCTGTCACGACGCGATGGAGGAGCAATGCAGGGGCTGGGCGGACTCGAAGCCGAGGTCATGGATGTGCTCTGGCAGTCCGACGACGCGCTCTCGGTCAAGGATCTGGTCGAGATCTTGGGTGAGCGCCGACAACTCGCGTACACCACCATCCTGACCGTCGTGACTCATCTCTACGACAAGGGGTGGGTGAGTCGTGAGAAGAAGAGTCGCGCCTACTTCTATCGGCCGAGTCGCAGTCGTGAAGAAGCCACGTCCAGGGCTTTGCGCGAATTGTTGGACAGCAGCTCCGATTCCGCTGCCGTGCTGCTGCACTTCGCCAAGACCATGACGGACGCCGAGAACGAGGCCCTGCGCCGGGGTCTTTCCGGGGAAGGTGCGCAATGACATTGGCGTTGCCGATGCTTCTCGGTGCGGTGTTCGTGGGATTCCTGGTTCCGAGAGTGCTGCGAGCGGTCTCCTCGGCGTTGTCACCGACAGTGCTGCTCGCGGCATGGCTCGGCAGTATGGCGTCGGCGCTGTATCTCGCTCTCTCCGCGGTCTTGGTCCTGGTGTGGCCGAGCCACGCGCCGGTCGAGGGCCTGGTCGACGGTATCGCTAGGTGTTTCAGCGCCTTCGCGCACGGCACGAGCTCGTGGGTGGGTGAACTGATCGCCGGCACAGCCGTTGGCGTGGTCGGTTCGATCGGTGTTCGGATCGTGCTCGCCGGACGTAAACAAGCGCGTGAGCACGCGAGGGTCCGGGATTTCCATCGTGATGTTCTCTCGATCGTCGCGCGCCGCGACAACTCGGAGTCCGACGTGTTGTGGTTGGATCATCCGCTGCCGATGGCCTACAGTGTCGCCGGAAAGCCTGGATTTGTTGTTGCGACACAAGGCTTGTCATCCGCTCTTACCGGGGGCGAGCGTGACGCGGTCCTCGCGCACGAGCGTGCGCACCTGAGCGGCGGTCATCACCGAATCGTCGGTGCGTGTGAAGTCTTGGCCGCTGTTCTGCCACGCGTGCCGTTGTTCGCGGCGGCGCCCGCTGCCGTCGGTGCGATCGTGGAACTGTCGGCCGACCGGCACGCTGCCCGCGTCACCAGTCCGGCTGCAGTGCGTTCCGCCCTTGCCGTGGTGTCGAAATCGCCGCTTCCTCAGCCGGACTGGAGTTTGGGCGATCGCGGCGGTGCGACCGCGGTGCGATTGCGTTCCCTCGACAACGGCGAGGTGGCGTCGCCCCGGCGACTGACCTGCGCCGTGGCGGCGTGTGTGCCGGCCGCTGTCACGACGGCCGTTGCCGCAGCCGTGACGGTGGCCGTCTCCGCGGGTATCTGCGCTGTTCTGACCTGATCATTCTCCCAAAGCCGAGTCGATCTGGGCTTTCAGATCTTCGTAGGTCGGCATCTGGTCCAGCTTCACGTCGTTGAGAAAGAGGGTCGGCGTGCCCTGGACGCCGAGGCGTCGACCTTCCTCGAAGTCGCGCTCGACCCGCTCGCGGACTCCGCGGCTGCTGAGGTCGGATTCGAATCGGGTCATGTCCAGGCCGAGATCTTGTGCGTAGGAGCGGAACAGTGCCTCCTGCGATTCGGCGGATTCACCCCACTGCGACTGAGTCTCGTACATCCGTTGATACATCTCGACGAACTTGCCCTGGCGAGACGCGGATTCGACGACCTGCGCCGCGAGAGCGCTGTTGGTGTGACTCGGAATCGGAAAGTATCTGATGCCGAAGGTGATTCGATCCTCGTACTCGGCTCTGATTCGCTCCATCGTCGGGTACAGCGCGCGGCAGGCTTCGCATTCGAAGTCGAGGAACTCGACAAGATTCACCTTGCCGTCGGCGGCCGAGGTCAACCGGTACGCGTCGTCGGTGAGGACGGCGGTGGATTGTGCCGCCCGATCGGTGCTCTCGTTGTCCGCCCTGATCGGATCGATGGTGATGAACGTGATCAGTGCTACCGCGAACACCGCGATCGGGGCGGCGGATATCTTCATACTTCTGGACACTGCTGTGCACCTGGACCTTCCGTCGAATTCCTAAATACTATCCAACATAGTAGTTAGGTGTAGAGTCGACGGTACCCGCATGGAGACGAAGGAGGGCCCGCTGGTGAAGCGTTCGTGAATGACACGCCGCCGCCGTCGATCGGGCAGATGCTGGAGTGGGATACTTCGGCCCTCCCGCTTCTTCCTGTGCTGGGAGTTGTTCTTGCACTCTGGTATTGGACCGGGGCTCAGCGAGTTCGCGCGAGTGGGCGACCATGGCCGTGGCATCGGACAGCGTGTTTCCTGGGTGGATGCCTGCTGCTGATCGCGGTAACCGGACTGAAGGTCGAGAGCTACGGCTACGAACTCTTCAGCGTCTGGATGTTCCAACACCTGACGCTCTCGATGGCGATCCCGCCGCTCTGGGTACTGGGCTCGCCGGGACTGCTGCTACTGCGTTCGACGCCGCACCGAGGGATAGGGAGAGGCGTTCTTGCGCTTGCCCTCTCGGCATTGCGTAGCCCGCCGGCGCGGTGGATGCTGCACCCCGGGTTCACGATCCCGGTATTTCTGTTCAGTTACTACGGGATCTACCTGTCGCCGATCTTCGACACCGTCTCGGCGTTACCGGCCGGACACGTCTCGCTCGAGATCTTCTTTCTCGCCAGCGGTCTGCTCTTCATCATGCCGGTGCTCGCCACCGGCCCACTGCCGGTGCGACAGAGCTACCTCGGCCGGTGTTTCGACCTGTTCGTGGAGATGCCGCTGCACGTGTTCATCGGCGTCGTACTCATGATGGCGACAAAGCCGCTGCTGACCACGTTCGTGGATCCGCCTCCGGAGTGGGGCGTGGACGTGATGCAGGACCAGCAGTTGGCCGGAGCCCTCGCGTGGTCGTACGGTGAGCCCGTCGCGCTGGTGGTGGTCGTGATCTTCGCGATGCGCTGGAACCGCGACGACAAACGGATGAATGCCGCCTTGGACCGTCGCGCCGAGATCGACGGCGACAGTGATCTGGAGGCGTACAACAATTTCCTCAGATCACTGAGCGCCGTCGAGCGGCCAGAGACTCGGTAGCCCGGTAGCCCGGTGGTCCTCAGACGCCGACGCCGCCGGCGGGCGTCGGCGCCATTGCGTCGGCAGCGGCCGGGGTGTTCATCTCGCGTGCGACAAACGTTTCGAGGTGGAAGAGGTTGTCGCCGGCGCGGTCGACGATGGTGAGAAGTGTTGTCATGCTTGCAACTTCCTCGACCTGCTCCTTGAGGAACCACTGCATGAACTGCTCACCCAGGTAGTCGCCGGTATCGCGCGCGGTGCGCGCCAACTGCGTGATCTGCTCGGTGACCGTCTTCTCCTGCTCGAGCGCCAGTTCGACCGGTGCCCGGACACTGTCGAACTTCGTCACGACGTCGTCGATGCCGGGCACGTCCACGTCGAGGTCGTTGTCGAGCAGGTACTGGATCATCATCATCGCGTGACCGCGCTCCTCGGTGGCCTGGCTGTAGAAGCGCGCGGCCATCTGCGGAAGATCGTGAGCATCGAAGTACACCGCTACCGCGATGTACTGCTGTGATGCAGTGAACTCGTTACGGATCTGCTGACGCAGCAGAGTGGTGAATTCGCTCGAGTTCTTCGCCTGTGTCATCCCAACAGGTTACTGGGTCGTCGCCGCTGAGCGGGAGCTACTTCTTGTCGAGCTGATCGATGATGAAGCCGAGAGTTTCCGGTCGGTACCCGTAGACGAACGAGTCCGTTTCGCCGACGTACCAGTCGCCGCACTGGAACGAGCTGCTCTTCTCGACCCCCGCCGGCCACCACTGTGCGGACAGCGACGCCGGACGAGCTTCGACAGCAGGTAGTGCTGTGCAGACGTTGTGATCTATCTCTGCGATGTTCGCAGTCATGCGCAGGATACGTTCGTTGCCGGTGGTGCGGATGACCTCGTCGATACCCGTCGCGCCGGCGGGAACCCAACTCGGCAGTGTGTCGATTCCGTTGGATGTCCGTGCAAAAGAGAAGGTTTCGGTCTTCTTGTATGCCTTGGAATCGTCGAACTTGTCGAAGGTTGCGGAGCAGGACGTTGCCAGTAGTGCCGCTCCGGCCGAGGCGGCGATGACGGCGACAGTGCGGAATCGGCGGTGCGCTTTATTCATACCTTCACGGTATTTTTCGGCCGCAGCTTTCGCGTCCTGCCGGAAAGCGATTTGTTCGCTCGGCCCGTCCTCCCGGGGTACTACCGAAACTCAGGGCGATCACCCGGTGGTGATCAGATCCTGCGGAATCTGCTGATCGTCGGCCAGGGCGTCGAAGAACTGCGAAGCGCGCGCCTTGTCCCACAACAACACGTTGCCCGACCCGTCCACGTCCTCGAAACCGGCGACCGGAACCGTCGTGGTGGTCATCCCGCCGCGAAGCGCCCAGGCGAGTGAGGCCAGATTCCAGATGTGATCGCCCTCGTCGACCTGCAGGGACTTTGCGGTATCGGAGACGAGCGGCCACAACCGGAACGGATTGAGGAATGTACTCGGACTTGTCGCCTTCGACAGCAACGCCGACATGAACTGGCGCTGGTTGTTCATGCGGTCGAGGTCGGCGAGTGCCGTCGCTCGAGTTCGCACGAACCCGAGTGCGTCCGAACCCTTCAAGTCCTGGCATCCGGCGGGGAGGTTGATCCCGGCCAGCGGATCGTCGATCGGCTGTGCGAGGCACACGTTGACGCCACCGACGGCGTCGACGATGCCGGCGAACCCGCTGAATCCGATCTCGGCGTAGTGGTCGATGCGAAGTCCCGTTGCTTCCTCGACGGTCTGCACCAACAAGGGGGCACCACCGAAAGCGAAGGCGGCGTTGATCTTGTCGGAGCCGTAGCCGGGAATCGGAACGTACGAGTCGCGGGGGATGCTGACCATGGTCGTCTTCCCACTCTTGGGGACGTGGACCAGGATGACCGTGTCAGTGCGCTTGGGGCCGGTGTCACCGCCCGTCGCGAGAGCTTGCTCCTGCTCGGGGGTGAGCCCCTCCCGACTGTCGGAGCCGACGATCAACCAGTTCGTGCCCGGAGTATCGGCGACGCGTCCCGCGTAGTCGGGCAGCGCGTCGATTCGATTGAGCGAACTGTCGACGTAATAGATCGCACCGGCCAGCGCGAGCAGCAACACCAACAACGTGATGCCGATACGTTTACCCCAGCTACGACGCTTACGCGGGCGTCGCTGCTTCGGGGGTTCAGGCGGGCGCGGTGGGGCATTCGGCGGGGTTCGACGCGGCGGCGCGGGTGCGTACTTGGCCTGGCGCTGCGGATCCCGACGGCGGGGGTCGTCCTGGAACGGCTGCGGGCGTTGGGTCGGCGCCCAGTCCTCACGCCTGGGTTGCTGCGGCGCTTGTGGTGGGACCTGTGACCAGGCCTGATTGGCCGGATTCTGCTGCGGTGGACGTCCGTCGCGGCGAATGACCGTCGGCCCCTCCGGCGGCATC
>NZ_JAAOLG010000059.1:0-14593 GCF_011602025.1 Rhodococcus sp. IC4_135 | reverse complement strand
ATCACCGTCGGCCGCGACACCCCGACCAGTTCCGCGATCGACGAATTCGACTCACCTTGAGATGCGAGCAAAACAATCCTCGCTCGCTGCGCCGCACCGGAGGAGATCGACCTCGACCGCAGTCGTCTGGCCAACTCGAGATCGTCGCCGTCTCGCAAGAGTAGGGGCTTAATCCGCATGCTTGAAGTATCTCAAATCGCACTGTCAAAGAATTTTAGGCGCGCGGCACTAGGTTTTAGAGAGAGTCCCGCCCCGGGTCGCTGGGCACATCAGTCCGGAAACTATCCGACGATTCCGCACTCCTTGATGTGATGGTAGAGCGTGCTGCGGCTAATTCCGAGATACTCGGCAGCGTGTGCCTTGTTGCCGTGACAGCTTTCCAACGCCCTGATGATTGCGTCGCGGCTGGCCTGCTGCCATGGCGTCATCGATTTGGTGGTGGACTTTGCGCGTAGCTCGATCGGCAGATCGGCAACGTCGATGGTTGTTCCTCGCAGGCGCTCCAGAGAACGGAGCATGGTGGACAGTTCCCGGTGGTTACCAGGCCAAGAATAGGATTCGAGCACGCGACTTGCTTGCAAGGTGAAGCGATAGCGTACGCCCGGGCCGGCCAGCGCGTTGAGCGTAGTGAGCAATTCCGAGCGCTGCGCGCGCAAGGTCGGCAGGTCGAGACGACGCTCGAAGAGGCTGAGCAGTCGAGTATTGTCGGTATCCGCCGTCGCGGCCAGGATGCGCGGGGCACCGAGGAGCAACTTCTCGACGAGGGCCTGCGACAGAGCTGACAGTTGGTCCAGGTTGTCGATGAGGAGTAGATCGTGGCAGGGCCCGATTGCCAAAGCGCGCAGCTTCGCCTCGACCTCGGTCTTGTCCGATGAGCGCCCGTCTATGGTGCAGTGCGGCTCCGCACCGGCCGCCTCCTGCAATGCAGTACTACGACCTGTACCGGACTCGCCGACGATCACGCCCGAGACGTTGTCGGTTCGAAACTCGTCGAACCACTGGCGCATGCGACTCCAATGGCGCAGCGGCTCTGCGGTGCGCGGGACGACCGGACGCTGTCTGCTCTGCACCCGAATCAACACCCCGTCCGCGTCTTCGATCGGTTCCATGTCCAACTGGGCGGTATGCCCGCTGGTCAGCTCAATTTCGGATCGCGTGGACCTGTGCAACCCCTCAGCAAGCTGCTGCATCCAGGCCAGATCGGTCGAGGAGAGCACTCGCGCAGCAGCCGAGCTCTGCAGCACCATGGATCGCGACACCGCCACCACCATCGCGGCAGGATGCCGAGCAGCCGCCTCGAATGCACAGATCACGGACTGAGACCTACTGCCGACGCTTCGTTTGATGTTTCGTTCGATCTCAGTGATGACCGAGTCGACGAACGGCCGCATCAAAGCCGACTCAGCACCGGCATCGCTCATAATGTCCAGCACTCCTACCAGCTGGCCGTTGAGCGGACTGAAGACGGGGCGGCCGTAACAGCTGTAGTTGTGCAATCCCTCGATGTAGTGCTCTGACCCGCGAACGAACAGCGGCTCGCGGGTCACGAACGGGGTAGCCAAAGCATTGGTTCCGGTGGTTTCCTCTCGCCATAGAGCTCCAGGCGTGGCACCGATACGCGCAACCACCGAATCGATCTGAGCGCAGCCGTTGATCGTTGCCAGCATCTCAGCCTTTGCACCAACTAGCATCACCGACAGTCGTTCACCATCGATCTCGCTACGTACCCGGTCGAGGACCGGGGCTGCCGCGCGAAAGAGCCGACTCTCGGTATCTACGCTGCCGGAAGTTGGCGGATTCATAGGCTTGGATGGATCGAGACCGGCCTGCTGAGAACGCGCCCAGGACGCCTTGAGATTGCGGCCTTCTCGGCTCGCGGAGAATCTTGCGGACGCACGCTCGAAACTTTTGACCATTGACACCAGACCTCTTATCAATTCATGCGGAGGTTATCCAGCTAGCGACTGAGCACGCCCCACGCAGCCGCTCGACTGTGAAACCGATCACTGGCAATGGTTCATACCGTAGCCGATCTGATACGCGACAGACCCCCGTACGCAGATGTACGGATCACGGACAAATACCTGTGACGGAAGTCGCAATGATGCTATTGGCGCTTTTCCCAGTTGAATTGGCGGCCGCTGCCCCACTGGTGCGGCCTACGCGGTAGCGACCTTCCCCTGTTGATACATGCAAAACACTTGAGAGGATTCTGATGACCTCACTACTGACACCCAGCACCGCGCTGAGCTTCGATCTGTCATTGAAAAAGTACGGCCAGTTGATCGACGGACAACTGGTCGACGGTGCTGACGAGATGCCGGTGCTGGATCCGGGTACTGTGGAAAGGATTGCGACCACTCCAGTCGCGTCGTCCGAGCAATTGGACATGGCAGTGCAGGCCGCTCGACGCGCCCTCCCCGGCTGGTCGGCTCTCGGATACGACGAGCGCAGCAAGGTGTTGCACGCGGTGGCAGAAGTGCTGGCAGCTCACCACGAAGAGCTCGCGCAGTTGACCACTCTGGAGCAGGGAAAGCCGATCAGTGAGGCACGCGACGACGTGGCGTGGTCCATCGACTTCACTCGCTACTTCGCCGACTACCGCCTCGACACCGAAATCCTGCGGGACGACGCGTCGAGCTATGTGGAGCTGCGCCGCAAGCCGGTCGGTGTGGTCGGAGCGATCACGCCCTGGAACTTCCCGCTGTTCCAGGCAGTCTACAAGTTGGCTCCGGCACTGATCGTCGGCAACACGATGGTGCTCAAGCCCTCACCGACCACCCCGCTCGCCACCATGCACTTCGCCGAACTGGTACGCGAAGTGATCCCGGCCGGCGTGTTCAACGTCGTCGGCGACAGCGGAGAGCTCGGCCCTCTGCTGACCTCGCACGAGGGGATCGACAAAGTGTCGTTCACAGGTTCCACCGTGACCGGTAGACGAGTCATGGCCGCGGCTGGCCCCTCCCTCAAGCGCCTCACCTTGGAACTCGGAGGCAACGACGCGGCGATCGTGCTCGACGACGCCGATATCGACAAGACCGCAGACGGTCTGTGCAACTGGGCGTTCGCCAACGCAGGCCAGGTATGTGTTTCCATCAAACGGATCTACGCGCCGTCTTCGCTCTACGAGCCGCTGGTCGAAGCTCTCGCTCAGCGAGTGTCTGCGCTGACCGTCGGCCATGGCCTCGACCCGCTCAGCCAGCTCGGTCCGGTGCAGAACGAGGCAGCCTTCCAGAAGGCACGTGAAGCGCTGGCGGTGGCGGCACGGGACGGCCGCGTCGTGGCCGGCGGTGAAGTGCTCGATCAACCCGGCTACTACGTGCAGCCCACGCTGGTGCGTGACCTGGACGAGAACAGTCCCCTGGTGCGCGAAGAGACCTTCGCCCCGATCCGCTCGGTGATGCCCTACGACGATCTGGACGAAGTGATCGACCGCGCGAACGACACCCAGTACGGGCTTGGTGGCTCCGTATGGGGCAGCGACGTCGAGCGCGCGATCGAGGTCGGGGCTCGATTGAACGTCGGCACCAGCTGGATAAACCACCACTTCCAGCTAACCCCGGATGTGCCGTTCGGTGGCGTCAAGCAGTCCGGTCTCGGTGCGGAATTCGGCCGGACCGGAATCGAGGAGTTCACCAACGTGCACGTGGTGAATCTCAAACGCGTCTAGTAGACACGCGACCAACAGCCTCGACGGCGCAAACGCGTTGCCGCCGAACAGAACCAGAACAAACTTCCGAGTCACTCCCACCTGGGAGGGGCCGCGGCCAACCGAAGGAACCGATATGAAAACTCTCGCAGCTGTCGTCATCGAGCCAGGAAAGCCCATCGAGATCGAAGAGCTCACGCTCGAAAAGCCCGGCCCCAACGAGGTGCTGATCCAGTACCTCTACGGCGGCCTGTGTCACTCCGACGTCCACATCTCCATCGGCGATACCATCGCCCGTCTCCCGATGGTTCTCGGCCACGAGGGTGCGGGAATCATCCAGGAAGTCGGGCCGGGCGTCACCAGGGTCAAGCCGGGCGACCACGTCGTCTGCTCGTTCACCCCCACCTGTGGCCGGTGCAAGTACTGCGCAACCGGGCGTAGCTCCGTCTGCGACATGAACGCCGCCATGCTCGAGGGCCACCTCGAAGGCCCGCGCTGGCCTATCAGCGGGCCCCGAGGAAGCTACGGCGCGATGTGCACCCTCGGCACTTTCAGCCAGTACAACGTGATCAACCAGTACTCGGTGGTCAAGGTCGACGACGACATCCCCCTCGATAAGGCAGTACTGGTCGGCTGCGGCGTGCCCACCGGCTGGGGCTCGGCTGTGTACGCCGCGGAAACCAAGCCCGGCGACGTCGTCGCCATCTTCGGTATCGGCGGCATCGGTATCAATGCCGTGCAGGGAGCCAAGCATGCTGGTGCCCAGCACATCATCGCCATCGACCCGCTGAAGAACAAGCGAGACAAGGCGCTAGAGCTCGGAGCCACCCTGGCCTTCGAGACTGCGGCCGAAGCCAAGGCGGCCATCGATGAACTGACCAACGGGCAGGGCGGCGACTCGGCGATCATCACCACCGACCTGATCACCGACCAACAGGTCAGCGACGGGCTCTCGATGATCGGACGCTGCGGTGTCATGGTGCTCACTGCGCTCAACAAGATCGACGAGGTGACCGTCAAGGTTCCGAGCACCGAGATGAGCTATTTCCGCAAGACCATCAAGGGCTCACTCTTCGGCGACTGCAACCCGGCCTACGACATTCCGAAGCTCATTCGTATGTACGTCGACGGCAAGCTCGAACTCGACGGACTGATCACCAAGGAATACAGCCTTGATCAGGTCAACCAAGGCTACGACGACCTGCTGGCGGGTAAGAACATCCGCGGAATCATCAAGCACCAGCACTGATCACTGAATCTTGACCGCACGCGTGGTGGCGGCAGCGCCTTCGAGGTGTTGCCGCCACCACGTATCTAATTCTCCTACATGACTTTTCGACCGAAGGATTCCTCATGGCGCTCACACTGACCGAGTTCGTCGGCGCGGCCGGCGGCGGTGCGCTCGGAGCCGCGCTCGGTGCGCTCGGGGGCTTTGCGCTACTGGGTGCAATCGTGATGATCGCGACTCTGATCTCAGTAGCCGTCCCCAGTTCGACGCTTGTCGAGACCCTCGCCTTCGGTCCGGTATTTGGCCCCCACGTGATGTTCGCTAGTGGCGTGGCGGCCGCGACCTACGCCGCCTACATTCGTCAGCATGACTCTGCACGAGACATCACTTCGCCTCTGATCGTCTACAACAAGATGTCCATCATCGGCGTCGGTGCAGCCTTCGGAATGTTGGGTCAGCTACTGGCCCGTCTGGTCGGGGAAATACCCGCTGTCCACACGTCGAGCGGCAAAGAAATTGCGATGACCGACTCGCTCGCGGTTAGTGTCGTGCTCACCGCTCTGATCGCCGCTGTCCTATGGGCGCGCAAGCCTACTACCGAACGCCAACAATGGCTGCCCTGGCAGAACAGCGCCCCAGCTGTGCTTACGATAGGCGCTGTTGCGGGCGCGGTCGCCGGATCGATCTATCTGGCTTTACCCGAGGAATCCCGTGCCATGGCGGGCCCCTTCCTGTACGGAGTATCGGCCTTCTCGCTGCTCGCTCTCGTCTTCGGCAAGGCGGTTCCGGTCACCCACCACATCACTTTGCCGGCCGCGTTGACTGCCGGGGTCGTTGCCGGGCACACCTCGGAACCCTCTCTGATTCTGCTCGCCGCCGTCGGTGCTGGCCTTCTCGCCTCTGTGTTCGCTGAAGTATGGGCTCGGCTGATGTTGGAACGCTGCAAAGTGCACCTCGATCCGCCGGCTGCCGCCATTGCGATGATGGCTACCTTGCTGGCTCTCCTCCAGCTCGTAATCGCCTGACTTACAACATCTTCGATTCCCTTCACGTATCGGGCACGAGGTACGCGCGATGCAGATACATTGGTAGAGTCTCTTCGGCCGACTGCGTGAGTGCCCATCAGCGACTGCGTCGGCAGTAACCACTCCATCCGAAAAGTGGAACGGTTTCTACACCGTCCGCGGCTCCAACAGGATTGGACAGTAGCGAACACATCACATCGATCCGGAACGGTTCGTTGCCAATAACTGGGTCGCATCGCCCTACTATCTCCAAAGTCACAGTCCTGTAACTGCATCGGTGCTTTCCGAACCCCATCCACCAGAAAGAAGTCCGTGAACGATGGCTCACTATGACACCCTCTCCCTCACTGTCGACGATGACCGCATCGCCCAGCTGACCCTGGACCGACCGGAGGCGCTCAACGCTCTGAACTCGGCGATGATGGCCGAGTTCGCCGCGGCCCTAGTCGAAGCAACGCAATCCGGTGCACGCGCACTGATACTCACCGGAAAAGGCCGAGCGTTTGCAGCCGGAGCCGATATCGCCGAAATGCGCGATCGGACTTTCGGGAGCATGAGCGACGCGAACCACCTCGCCCTGTGGGAAAGGTTGGCAGACTTGCCCATACCCACCATCGGCGCGATCAACGGATTCGCTCTCGGCGGGGGCTGCGAGATCGCCATGATGTGCGACATCCTGATCGCGGGTGAGAGTGCGTCCTTCGGTTTGCCGGAGATCACCCTAGGCATCATCCCCGGAATCGGCGGGACCCAAAGGCTGACCCGGATTGTGGGTAAGGCGCAGGCCATGGATCTGATCCTTACCGGTCGTCGAATTGACGCCGACGAAGCCCGCCGGCTCGGTCTGATCAGCCGCGTCGTTGTCGACGGCGAGGTAGTCGAGCAAGCTCAAGTGATCGCGCGACAGATCGCCGGATCTTCTGCGCGAGCTGTCCGAGCTGCCAAAGAATGCGTCCTGAGAGCAGACCAGAGCTCACTGTCGGAGGGACTGTTGTTCGAACGTCGCTGGTTCCATTCCCTTTTCGCGTTCGACGACCAGACCGAAGGTATGACGGCATTCCTCGAGAAGCGTCCGGCAAGGTTCGCCGATGCTTGAGCGTGATGCAGCCGCGCCTCCCGTGGCGTACTCCGCGATGGTGGACGATGCAAACACGGATGCGGGTGCTTTCTGGTCGACCGCGGCCCAAGACATCGCCTGGATCGACGAACCGCAGCGCCCATACGCCGAGAACCAGAACGGACTGGTCGACTGGTTCCCCGACGCGACCTTGAACACTGCGTACAACGCGTTGGATCGGCATGTTGATGCAGGTCGCGGCGAAACGACGGCACTCGCGTACGTTTCCGCGGCTACAGGGCAGGAATATGAATACAGCTACGCTGAGCTACTCGAACTCGTGTCGGCGGCGGCAGGCGCGCTTTTGGGTCTCGGAGTGGGCCGGGGTGATCGAGTGCTGATTTATCTGCCGATGATCCCCGAAGCTGTCATCGCGATGCTCGCATGTGCCCGCTTGGGCGCGGTACATGCAGTCGTCTTCGGAGGCTTCGGCTCGACCGAGCTCGCTTCTCGCATCGACGATGCTCGACCGTCTGTCATCGTCACCGCAACCGGGGGACTCGAACCTGGCCGAACCGTGCCCTACCTGCCGTTACTCGACGCCGCGTTGATCGAGGCGAAACATCGTCCCGGACACGTCGTAGTGGTGGATCGTCCGGAGATCGAGGCACCCGTCGGGCGTCGCGTCGAATGGCCCGAACATGGATGGACAGAACTGCTTTCGGCAGCCAAGCCCGCCGGTTGCGTCCCCGTTGCTGCTACTGATCCGCTGTACATCCTTTACACATCCGGCACGACGGGAAAGCCGAAGGGTATCGTGCGCGACAACGGCGGCCACGCCGTCGCCATGCAGTGGTCGATGCGATACGTCTACGGCATCGAAGCCGGTGACGTGGTTTTCGCCGCCAGTGACATCGGCTGGGTGGTGGGGCACTCCTACATCGTCTATGCGCCCCTTCTGACAGGTGCCACCACCGTCCTGTTCGAGGGCAAACCTGTCGGTACACCGGACGCCGGTGTGTTCTGGGACGTGATCGAACGGTACGGAGTCAACGTGCTGCTCACCGCGCCCACTGCGATGCGGGCAATCCGCCGTGAAGATCCGGACGCCGACCTGCTCATCGGAAGAGACATGCACACGCTGCGCGGGATCTTCCTCGCCGGAGAGCGACTCGACCCCGACACCCAACGGTGGCTCGGCGAGGTGCAGGCTGCACCTGTGATCAACAACTGGTGGCAGACCGAGACGGGCTGGCCGGTGGTGTCGAACTTCCTCGGCCTGAGCTATTTTCGGCCGAAACCAGGCGCCTCCACCAAACCTGTCCCAGGCTTCATCGTAGAAATTCTCGGCCGCGACCGTAACCCCGTCGAGGTGGGACAGGAAGGTGCCGTGTGCTTGCAGCTGCCGCTGCCGCCCGGTTTCATGACCCAAGTGTGGGGCGACGAGGACCGTTTGGCGAAAACCTATCTGAACGCGTACCCGGGGTACTACACCTCCGGTGATGGTGGACGAGTAGACGAAGACGGTTACGTGTACATCCTCGGCCGAACCGACGACGTCATGAATGTTGCCGGGCACCGGATGTCGTCGGGACAGATTGAGGCTGCCATCGCCGAACACCCCGGCGTCTCCGAATGCGCGGTGGTCGGTGTGCACGACTATCTCAAGGGACAGCGTCCGTATGCGATCGTCGTCCCAGAGATCGACCACGTGGACCGAACCGTGGAACTGAGTTCGCAGATCCAGGACCTCGTCCGTCGCCAGATCGGGCCGATCGCGTCGCTGGGCGGTGTCGAGGTCGTCGCCGCCCTCCCCAAAACGCGCTCGGGCAAGATCGTGCGTAGCTGTCTACGACAGATCCTCGACGGAGACGAACCTGATGTTCCACCCACAATCGAGAACATTTCGGTTGTCGACGATCTGATACGTGCACTGACGAAAACCCCTGATTCGCCTCCCTCATAAGGCCACCACAAACCGCTTGTTCAAGGAGGAACACTCAAATGTCCACTTATCTCGCTCTCACCGCCGTCCTCGACGGAGAAAAGATCCAGCCTGAGGTGCGTGAACTGCAGCGGCAGGACCTGGACGCCGATGAGCTTCGCATTCGGATCGACTACTCCAGCATCAACTTCAAAGACGCGCTCGCATTCACGCCAGGAGGCGGCGTGGTCCGCAACTACCCGATCGTGCCCGGCATCGATCTTGCCGGTGTCGTCACCGAATCGAACTCGACCGAATTCCAGGTCGGCGACAATGTGATGGCCCATGGCTACGAGATTGGAACGGCACGCGACGGTGGCTACGCGCAAGAAGCTGTCGTACCAGCGGCCTGGACCGTGAAACTGCAGGGCCTCACACTGCGCGAGGCCGCAGCGATCGGTACCGCAGGGTTCACGGCCGCGATGAGTGTGGCAGCGATCATCGATTGGGGCGTCACCCCCGACTCCGGTCCGATCGTCGTCACCGGTGCTAGTGGCGGAGTCGGATCGGTGAGCATCGACTTACTGGCTACTAACGGCTACGAGGTGGTCGCCTCGTCCGGTAAGCCCGCAGCCGAGCAACGCTTGCACCACCTGGGCGCAGCAGAAGTGATCGGCCGTCTGCCTTTGGACCCGGATGCCAAACCGCGACCCCTGGGCAAGAGTCGGTGGGCAGCGGCAGTCGACTGCGTTGGCGGCGCGACTCTGGCCGACATTCTGAGCACCACGAATTATGGCGGCGTCGTCACAGCCAGCGGGCTGACTGGCGGAATTGCACTGCAGACCACCGTGATGCCCTTCATCCTCAGAGGCGTTGGTCTACTGGGCATCGACTCGGTGCAGATGGAGATCTCTGCCCGGCGTGCGTTGTGGCAGCGGATCGAACAAGAATTGAAGCCGCGCAACGTGGACAGCATGAGCGCCGAGATTTCGATCAGCGAGGTGCCGACCGTGGTCGCCGCCCTACGGTGTGGCGAGTACACCGGCCGTGCAGTGATCAATCTAAGCCAGGGGTGGACATGAATGTGCGGGACTGCTGCACCAAGAAGTGACAGTTACCTTGTTATGCCGCGGTGTTGTGAATGGTCTCGAATTCGACGGGGGCAGATTCAGCTGGTCGTCGCAACACTGGTGAATACAAGTCTTCCAGTTACTCAAGGCTCTACCGGGTTGCCCCAGTCGAGCGTTTTTCCAAGGCTGGGCGTTGAGCACCGCAGAGACGGCCACGAGTTCGTCGACGCTATGCGCTGCCAAGTCGGTACCGCGCGGAAGTATTAGCGAAATAGTGGAGTGGACTTCTTCAAAACGGTGTGCGTTGCAACGACCGCCAGAACCAAAGGTGGACGGGAATTGCCGGCCGGCCCTACGTCATGAACTGGCTCTCGCAGCTACGGTGGGAGCACCTGGCCGATCTCAGGCTGTCCAAGAACTCGGTGTCCCCACTGTTCCAGACAATATCTTCAGCCTTCTGGCGCGACCTGATAGGTCCGGAAAGTCAAGTCGCACATCACCGCGCACGGAGGTCGGGATTCCTGTCGACAATCTCATGCAAGGCATCGCTTATCGCCCGCACGCGGGCCAATCTGATCAGCTCGCGCGGGACAACGAGCCAATACGACCTCCGAATTACGAACTCGTCACGCAGCACCGGCACGAGGTCATCGTCGGTCGCGCCGATGTATGTCGGCAAGGGCGCGATTCCCACACCGTGCCTGACCGCCTCGTAGTGACCAGCGATGTTATTGGTCTGGATCTGCGCCCGCCCGGTGGGCAGTATCCGGTCGAGGATACGCAGAGGTTCGACATCCAAGAACGCGTCCACATACCAGACGAGCGTGTGATGACGTAGGTCGTCCACCGACGAGATCGACTCGTGCGTCTCCAGATACCGACGCGAGGCGTAAAGCCGCAAGTTGTAGTCCGCAAGTTTGCTGACGACCACAGATCGGGGAGAGGGACGCTCCAACGTGACGGCGACGTCGAAGTCACGCCCGGTCAACACATCGTGGGTAGTCGAAGTCAGCACTTCGGTGTACAAATCCGGGTGCCGGACACGGACAGAGAGCAGGCCCGGAACCAAGACGAAGGCACCGAAGCCGTCTGGGGTCAGGATCCGGACCGTCCCGTTGAGGCTCGGCGACGCCGAGGCGGTCGTCTCACCGAGCGCAGAAAGTAGCGTCGACTCGATACTCTCCGCGTAGGGAACCAATCGCCTGCCCGCCTCGGTCAGCTGCCAGCCCGAGACGCCGCGATCGAAAAGCCTTGCTCCCATGTCTTTTTCAAGCCTAGAGATTCTCCTGGAGACAGTGGTCTGATCGACCCCCAGCCGCTTCGACGTATCCGAAATGCGCCCCGTGCGTGACAGTTCCAGCAGAAAGCGCAGGTTGTCAGAAGTAAACATCGCCATTCCCGTTCTTGGCTGCAATTTTGCATTGAGTACTGCGATCTTACTTGTTGACGACGGCAATTCTGCGGCACAGACTCGAATCAACCCCAGCCTCAGGAGTGAATAGTCATGACTGTCATCGCACATTGGATCGACAACACGATCGCCCCCGGTTCGAGCGGAAACTCCGCTCCGGTCACGAACCCTGCGACCGGCGCCGTCACTGGCAGTGTCGCGCTCGCCAGCGTGCAAGACGCACGCGCCGTTATCGACGCAGCTGCTGCTGCGTTTCCCGATTGGCGCGACAGTTCGCTCGCCAAGCGAACCGCAATCCTCTTCGCGTTCCGCGAACTGCTCAATGCCCGCAAGCACGAACTCGCCGAGATAATCACCGCCGAGCACGGCAAAGTCCTCTCCGACGCACTCGGCGAGGTGTCAAGAGGCCAGGAAGTCGTCGAATTCGCTTGTGGCATCGCGCACCTGCTCAAGGGCGGTATGACCGAGAATGCCTCGACGAACGTCGACGTCACCTCGATCCGTCAACCACTCGGCCCGGTCGCGATAATCTCGCCGTTCAATTTCCCCGCGATGGTCCCGATGTGGTTCTTCCCCATCGCGATCGCCACCGGAAACACGGTAGTACTCAAGCCGTCCGAAAAAGTTCCATCTGCTTCGCTGTGGATCGCGGCACTCTGGGCCGAGGCAGGACTTCCAGCAGGCGTGTTCAACGTCCTGCAAGGCGACAAGACAGCTGTCGACGAACTTCTGACCAACCCTGCGATCAAGGCCGTTTCGTTTGTCGGTTCAACCCCCATCGCCCAGTACGTGTACAGCACCGGCACCAGCCATGGAAAGCGCGTTCAGGCTCTCGGAGGAGCGAAGAACCACGCGATCGTCTTGCCTGACGCAGACCTCGATCTGGCCGCCGACGCAATGGTCAACGCCGGATTCGGCTCGGCCGGCGAGCGCTGCATGGCGATCTCGGCACTGGTCGTCGTCGGCGACATCGCCGACGAACTCGTCGGCAAGATCGCCGAGCGGACCCGCACCCTGAAAACCGGTGACGGCACGAAGAACTCAGACATGGGCCCTCTGGTGACCAAGGCCCACCGCGACAAGGTCGCCTCCTACGTCGACGCCGGTGAGGCCGCCGGCGCGACACTCGTCGTCGATGGCAGGCACGTGCAGGCGAACGGTGGTGAGGGCGGATTCTGGCTCGGCCCGACCCTGATCGACCACGTCACCACCGACATGAGCATCTACACAGACGAAATCTTCGGCCCTGTGCTCTCGGTCGTGCGGGTGAACTCCTACGACGAAGCACTCGACCTGGTGAATTCGAGTGCATTCGGGAATGGCACCGCGATCTTCACCAATGACGGTGGCGCAGCACGTCGCTTCCAGAACGAGATCGAGGTCGGCATGGTCGGGATCAACGTCCCTATTCCAGTCCCCATGGCCTACTACAGCTTCGGTGGTTGGAAGAACAGCCTGTTCGGCGACACGCACGCTCACGGTACCGAGGGTGTCCACTTCTTCACCCGCGGGAAGGTCGTCACTACCCGCTGGCTCGATCCCAGCCACGGCGGCATCAACCTCGGCTTCCCCGAAAACAACTGAGTCCCTATCCCGTCCGAATACCACGGGCTGGGAAATACATTCACAACATTCGAAGGGATCGGCATGGTTGCCAACATTTCATTTCCCCGGTTCTTGAAACTTGGTCCTGGGTCCGTCGAGAGTCTCGGCGAAGTGCTGACGGATCTGAACATCGAGCGTCCGCTTCTCGTCACCGACGCATTCATGGTCAGCAATGGTTCAGCCGATCGATTGCTGAAGATCGTTGCAGCAGCAGGAAAGAAGGCCGCACTCTTCTCCGAGACGGTTCCCGACCCCACTACCGATTCTCTACAGGCTGGTCTCGACGCTCTGACCGCCCACGATGCCGACTCGATCATCGGCTTCGGCGGTGGCAGCCCGATGGACACGGCAAAAGCACTTGCCGTCTTGTTCAAGCAGGGCGGCGTCATGCGCGATTTCAAAGCCCCTCGGGTGTACGCGGGGCCGGCGCTTCCGATCATCGCCATCCCGACGACGGCAGGAAGTGGCTCGGAAGCAACACAATTCACGATCATCACGGATGTCACCACCGACGAGAAGATGCTGTGCCCTGGACTTTCATTTCTTCCGATCGCCTCAATCGTCGATTCCGACCTCACGATGTCGATGCCGCCGAGACTGACGGCCGACACAGGTGTCGACGCACTTACACACGCGATCGAGGCCTACGTCAGTAAGAAGGCAAACCCCATCTCGGACGGGCTCGCACTGTCTGCGATGAAGACAATCGGGGAGTACCTCTTGCGCGCGTACCGTGACGGCTCAGATCGGGAGGCGCGCGAACAGATGATGCATGCTTCCACTCAGGCGGGTATGGCGTTCTCCAATGCGAGCGTGTGCCTGGTACATGGGATGAGTCGTCCGATCGGCGCACATTTCCATGTGGCGCATGGACTTTCCAATGCAATGCTGCTTCCGGCGATCACCGCGTTCTCCATACCCGGGGCGCGTGATCGATACGCCGATTGCGCCAGGCAGCTGGGCGCGGCAGATCGCGGCGACTCAGACGAGGCGGCCTCGCACAAGCTGGTCGACTTCATCGATACTTTGTGCGTCGACGTAGAGGTACCCAGTCCGCGCACATTCGGCATCGACGAGTCCCGCTGGGAGGAGCTCATTCCACTGATGGCGGAACAGGCCTTGGCGTCGGGTTCTCCGTCGAACAACCCGGTGGTGCCCAGCGCACAGGAAATCGCCGAACTGTACCGGAAAGTCTATCGATCCTGACCACTTCCGTCCGTGGGGTCGAGGTACTCGACCATGGCGTTGGCCAGTTCGAACCTCGTCTTCCATCTCTTTCGATTCAATATCTCGTTTGTATTCTGCCCCAGAAAGATTCGATGACGGCATTGCCATTGCCATTGCAATCGCCGATCGATCCCATCGACGGAACCAACGCCGAGTCGTGTACCCTGCGGGTAGACGCCAGTTTGTTGACGCTATGCGCTGCCAGGTCGGTGCAGGGTGGGAAGTATTGGCGCAGTGGTGGACTGGACCCCGAAAGTTGGACACCGAATTTAGGTATCCTTCTTCAGGGAGTAGTCAGATGTACTCGAAAAGCACGTTAAGCCACACCGACGCCGTGTCGGCGCTCGAACTGTTCGAGCAGGGCTACACGGCCAAGTCCGTGGCCATTTCGCTTGAC
>NZ_JAAOLG010000058.1:0-14690 GCF_011602025.1 Rhodococcus sp. IC4_135 | reverse complement strand
GACCAGCTCTTTGAGCCGCGCATCGCTGATACCCGGCTGAGCCGAGTTCGTCTCTGTCTCACGATCAATCACATCAGTCATAGTGGCGTATCTCCTTTCAGAGTTACACCGTTGTTCTTACAGTCCCAATATGGCGGCTCCACGAAACTCGGGGTACATCACTACGGATACTGTCAGGTAGAGACCGATCTAGGCGATCGCACGTGTCACCAAAGTCGTCATCAAGTTACCTCTTCCTGTCACAAGCCGGAGGGTTCGGCGCATCGCGGATCAACCCTCACACCTGTTGGACCCTAACGAGTGTCACTGTTGAGCGGGACCCATCCGACCTCAGTCGGATGCATCGTAGCGAACGGGAGTGGTGTTGTTTTGGGAATATTGGGTGATGAAATCGGTTGGATCCGCCGAGGTTGGTATCCACATGGTCGGAAGATTCCAAGAGCGTGATGTTTGGGTGCCTTTTGTGGGTCCCAATGCCGCTATACGCATTTCGATGCTGTCCAACGCGTTTTGGCTGCGCGTAGACCCAGCCCATGCTTGTAACGATCTCCTGAGAGCGTTGGGTCGGTGGCGTCGAGTTGGTCGAAACTTGCTTGAAAGAATTTGAGGTTGCCCCAGTCGGGCTGTGCCCTGGATGGACACGGCATGATGGGTACGTGAACCTTGACGAGCTCTACTGCGACCTGCATGCGCATCCAGAACTTTCCTTCGAAGAAACACGCACGGCTGCAATCGCTGCCGCGGAACTTCGGGCCGCAGGGTTCGCTGTTATCGAGGGCGTCGGAGCCACGGGGGTCGTCGGTGTGCTTCGGAACGGTAGTGGGCCGACGGTGCTGCTGCGAGCTGACATGGATGCATTGCCGGTGGTGGAGGCCACTGGTCTGGCGTATGCCAGCATCACATCAGGTGTCATGCACGCGTGCGGGCATGACGTGCATGTTGCCTGTCTGATCGGCGCGACTCGGGAGCTTGCCGCGACGCGGGGGGATTGGAGTGGCACGGTCGTGGCTGTGTTTCAGCCAGCCGAGGAGGTCGGGCGCGGCGCGCAGGCAATGCTCGACGACAGGCTGTATGAAAGAGTGCCGATACCGGATGTCGTACTCGCCAGCACGTCGGGCCCGCACCCGCCGGGATGGTCGGAGCTCACTCTGGCGCGGCCTTCGCTTCAGCTGACAGCATCGACATAACGGTGCAGGGACGTGGTGGACACGGATCGAGGCCCGAGACCACGATCGATCCGATCGTCATCGCTTCGTCCATCGTCGGGCGGTTGCAGACCATTGTCTCCCGGGAGATTGCGCCGAAGGAGACCGCGGTGGTTACCGTTGGGCGGCTCAACGCCGGCACAAAGAACAACATCATCCCTGACAGCGCGGAGCTTGGCCTGACCATTCGCTCCTACAGTGAGGATGTGCGGGAGCGTATGTTGGCTGCGATCGAGCGCATCGTGAGTGCCGAGGCGGCAGCGTCCGGAGCGCCGGATCCTGTGATCGTGCGGGCGGAGTCTTTTCCCGTTACGGTCAATGGAGACAATGCTACTGAGCGCACGATGGTCGCGTTCCGGTCGGCGTTCGGCGACGACACGGTCTTTGACCCCGGGCAGGTCTCGGGAAGCGAGGATGTCGGTTTGCTCGCTACTGCTGCGAGTGCGCCGTTGGTCTACTGGATTCTCGGGGGTACGCACCCGGCAACGTATCGGGCCGCTGCGGAGGCAGGGAGCATCGACCGCGATATCCCATCGAACCACTCGGCCTATTTCGCTCCGGAAGTTCAACCGACACTTAACCGTGGGGTCGCTGCCTTGGTGATCGCCACTCGGGAGTGGTTGCGAGTCTGAGCCTGGTCGAGGGCCACACGCACGCGTCTTCACCGCCAAGACGACGAAGTTAGTCGGACCGACGGCGTAACTGTGCACATGATCGTCGCCGTCGACGTTTCGTACTCAACCCGCCCATCTAGATCTGATTGTCTACACGGGAATCGTGGGCAAGGCGCATGATCGACTCTATGAATCCAGTCGGTTGCCGACATTCTGATCTTGAGCTTCGCCGTTCAGCCGGATATGGACGCGATCATTGACAGTTTCGCCCAGTCCTATTTCGCTGAACGGCTATGGTCGGTCCATGCTTATTGCACGGATGCAAATACTAGGACTGATTGTGGGTCCGGCGATTTTTGGGCTTTCGCCGCTGTTCTGGAACGACGGGCATTACGGAGTGGTCGGTGGCATGCTCATCGCTGTATCGACCGTGCCGTGGGTGTTCGGGCTCCTAGGTGAGTACGAGAAGCTGCGTGCCCCCTTCCCGGTTGTGTCTGGGCTGTGGTTCTTGCTGGTGCTGGTAGGCATGTTCGGGACTGTCGCGTTCGGGCTGCAAGGTTTCTTCGAGGGTGTCTTCGGCGTCGACGACAGTTCGGCACTAGCGTCGTTCGCCGGCTACCCGACGGCCGGCACAATCATGTTGCTGCTCGCGGGGCCGACCTTTCCCTTCGCGCTTGTTGTGTTTGGAACCATGCAGTGGCGTGCCCGCACGGTTCCGCCGGCCTGCGCTGTCCTAGTGCTCATCGCGGCGGTTGCGTTCCCGATCGCCCGAGCTACGCGTGAGGTGCCCGTAGCAATCGTCGCCGACCTCGTGATGATAGCAGCGTTCTGCGGAGTGGCGTGGTATGCGTGGACAAGGCAGATCGCCGCCGTCGACAACTCTTGACTCTGTATTAGTAAGTGACCGAATTATTCTGTACTGCAATATGATACGAAATGCGAGGTGCCGCGATCATATCGGTGTTCTTGTCGGGTTAGGCAGGACTTGATGAGTCACCCTGACTGCCAGTGAAAGCTGTCCAATCGGTGCCATCAAGACGATCTTAGTGAGGACGGAAGGTGTCAGGTGTTCGCGATCGTCAGTGTCGACACAGGCGCTCGCACCGCAATCACGCGGGTGATCACTACTCGCAGCATCGTGCTTTCCGGTTTTCCTCGTTCACCTCCTTACCACGGAATCAGGTCATCTAGTCGTCTGGCAGCCAGACAGGCACCATATTCTCGAAGACAGCTAGCGGTCGTCGGGCGTGGAGAACGATTCGGCACAAACCAGCGGTTGATGTGGGATCTCAAACGCCGCCTCGCTGAAGTGGCGCGGTTGGGGAAACCCGATCTGCTTTCGCTCACCTGGACTTAGGCACTGACCTTGACAACGAAAGGATTCAAGCCTTTGACCGCACAGACGTATGTCGTCGTTGCCGAACTAGATGTTGCGGGTACGGACGTTGATGACGCGGGACTGAAGTAGACGGGCTGGTCCTCGGCGCGAGAATAGGAATTGCGACATAGCCGTTCTCGACCAAGAAGGACCAGCCCTGTGACACACCGTAATGCCCCACTCACCGTCGAGGGAAGACGACGCCTGATCGAGCGGTGTCACGACCGCCCGATCGCCCACGTCGCCGCCGAAATGGGCATCTCCCGACAATGCGCCTCCAAGTGGGTCAACCGGTATCGCAAGTACGGTGACCTGGGATTACAGGACCGATCCAGCACGCCGCACCATCAACCGACCGCTACAGCGGCAGGGCTTGTGGCCGAGATCGAAGCAATGCGCCGGAGCCGGAAATGGTCGGCTTCACGAATCACGTTCGAACTGGGCACCGACGGCATCGTCATTGCTCGTCGGACGGTCACGAGAATCCTGCGGAGCCTGGGATTGCACCGTCGCCGGTTCATCGACCCGAACGGCGAAACCAACCGAAAACCCCAGGTCATCGCCGCCAAGCGACCTGGTCAGATGGTCCACGTCGACGTCAAGAAAGTCGGGAAGATCCCGGACGGCGGCGGGTGGCGTGCCCACGGCCGCGGCTCCGACAAGGCCAAACGATCCCAACGCCGGAAAACGAAGAACAAGCAGGCCCGCATCGGTTACACCTACCTGCATTCCGCGATCGACGGCAACACCCGCCTGGCGTACACCGAAGCCCGCGACAACGAAACCGCAGCAACAGCCATCGATTTCATGAACAACGCCCGCGTCTTCTTCGCCGCCCACGGCATCACCCGTATCGAGCGCGTGATCACCGACAACGGATCATGCTACCGGGCAGCAGATTTCACCGTTTCATTACGCGAAGCGCGGCACTACCGGATCAAGCCGTACACCCCGAAACATAACGGGAAGGTCGAACGCTACAACCGTATCCTCGCCGAAGAACTGCTGTACTCCCGCGAGTACACCAGCGAAGCTGAGCGGCGCACTGCCGTCGAAATCTGGAATGTTCACTACAATTACCACCGACCGCATTCAACACGCGGAGGACGACCGCCCGCCGCTTACCGCCGGCATCGCGTAACTAACGTCCGTGCCTCGTACAACTGATATGTAGAGAAATTTGTCAAGGGACAGGTGGAAACGGCCTCGGGAACGGCAGTTCCCGAGGCCGTTTCCGTTTCGGTCGACGGACATGAAGAACGGCGGGTGACATGTCGATATTCACGACTCGTGGTCAGACTGATATACGCGGGTTGGCTACCGCAGGACGACTGTTCGGCAGGAACGGTGCTGCTGCTCTAGGGTCGGGCGTCGCAATCGGTTCCAATTTCGGAACCTGTTGCTGCCCATAGTTGTTTTCGCAGATCGTTCCTCACGCTGCCATCACGCCCTTTGCGATTGTCTATCGACCGAAATCTAGGGGAAGGACAAGCTCAGGGCTGGTCGTCGACGACCGCCAGCGACCAACACCATCCCGCAAGTTCTCTGGCTACGGCGACATTGGCGATCACCGGACGCTTCTTACGGGCGGTGAACTGCTCCCACCGATGATGCAGGCGGTGGTTGCCGGCATGCCCACGAGCACGCGCAGCGGGGCTGGCTTTCGCCCATCGAGTGCGCATGACCTGTCCAGGGTTGCGGTAGATCTTGCGGTGATGCCATGCTGCCTCGACCAACAACCGACGTGCATGACCGTTGCCGGTCTTGGTGATCGAACCCTGTGATCGTGATGTCCCCGAAGAGTATTCACTCGGCACCAGGCCGACATAGGAACCGATGGTGCTCCCCGTAAATCGCTGCCAGTCGCCGATCTCGACCGCCAACCCGAACCCGGTCAAAGTAGAGATTCCGCGTAAACATCCCAAACGGTGCACCATCGGCGTGTAGGGACTGTTCTCCGCCATCTCCTCGATCGCCGTATCCAGTCGGTCACGGCGGCTTCGGGTGAGCAGCATCGCTTCATAGTTCGAGTCGAACGTGGCCTGCAACGCCGACTGCTCGAACCTCTGACTTCGTAGCCACACATCATGCGCACCAGTCCACGCCGCACCACCAGAATAGACAATGCCCTGCCGCAGAAGAAGTTTCGACAAGCGATGTCGGCATCGCATCAGATCCCCGCGAGCATCCTCACGGGCACGGACCAGATCTCGGGCTGCCTCTTGTTCTACCGAAGGGACCGTGACCTCGACGATCTCGTCCAGTCGGAGCAACCGCGCCAGATGCAGCGCGTCGCGAGCATCGGTCTTGACGCGGTCACCAGCAGGTCTCTGCAATTTCGACGGCGCAACCACCACGCACTCCACACCCGCTTGATTCAGAGCTCGGTACAGGCCGAATCCGGTCGGTCCGGCCTCGTAGACGGCTTTCACCGGACCCGGCAACGAACGCAACCAGGCGAGGATCTCACCGGAGTCCGGACATAATCGTTGTTTCCATACTTCACCGGTTTGACCGTCGATCGCACATGCCACTACAGACAGTGCGTGCACGTCCAATCCGACACTCGTACGCTGATACATCACCGGGGCCTCCTGCAAATGTAGGCACTACCGATCCAGGCTTCGCCTACTCGACAACCCACGGCAACTTGCAAGCGAGTCCCCGGCCCGAAACGGGCCGACCCTCATACCAACTTGTTCAATTGATGCAGGGGATCGTGGTCTGCAGCCATGATTTCCCTAGGCACCGAATCGGGATCGCTCGCTTCATACCTGTCGCCCTAACCGTGGGTTGACTCCTAGACGGCCTGCTGCCCGATCGGTGTCGAACGGCGGGAGTGGCTCAAGAGAGGCCTGCAAAGCCGAAAGTTGGTGTGCCCTCCTCGCTACCGAAACGAAGTCGAGTCGAGGAGTAAGTGATGGCGCAAGTGCTCGAGCATTCCCGAAGTCAGGTGATGATCGCCGTTGATCCACACAAGGCGTCGTGGACCGCAGCAGCGGTCGACGCTTCGCTGCAATTGTTGGCCACGGTTCGGGTGCCGGTCAGCGACGACGGTTACCGAGAGCTGCGCCGATTCGCCCGAAAATGGTCGAACACCCACTGGGCGATCGAAGGTGCCACCGGCCTGGGAGCGCCGCTGACGCACCGCTTGGACGATGACGGTGTGGAAGTAGTGGATGTCCCGGCGAAGCTGGCGGCGCGGGTACGACTGCTCTCCACCGGACATGGCCGCAAGAGCGACGACGCCGACGCCGCCTCGATTGGGGTGGCCGCACTGACCGCGCAGGGGCTGAGCACAGCCCGGATGGATGCCGCGGTGACCGCGCTGCGCGCGATCGTCGAGCACCGCGAGGACCTGGTCAAGACCCGCACCCAGACGGTCAACCGGCTGCACGTCGTGCTCACCCATTTGATCCCTGCGGGCGCTCCCCGAGGTTTGAGCGCCGATGGTGCCGCCGAAATGCTGCGCCGGGTTCGCCCCCGCGATCTTGCCGGCAAAACTATGCGCGGCCTCGCCGTCGATCTGGTCGCAGAGGTGCGACAACTGGATAGACGAATCGCCAAGGCCGTCGGCGATATCGAAGCAGCCGTCGTCGAGTCCGGCAGCTCACTGACCGAGCTGTGCGGGATCGGGGTTCTGAACGCGGGCAAGATCCTCGGCCGGGTCGGCTCGATTCACCGGTTCCGCTCGAACGCTGCGTTCGCCAGTTATACCGGTACCGCGCCCATCGAGGCTTCCTCCGGTGACGTTGTCCGTCACCGACTCTCGCGGGCCGGAGACCGGCAACTGAATTGCGTTCTGCACACCATGGCCATCACCCAGATCGGTCGAGATACGCCCGGACGCGCGTATTACCAACGGAAACGAGCCGCTGGAAAGAGCCACATGGAAGCGTTGCGCTGCTTGAAGAGGCGACTCTCGGACGTCGTTTACCGGCAGCTTCTCCGCGATTCTGAGACAGAGCTGGCGGCAGGCCCGGGAGGACACTCGGGGGCGGCTCTATCGTCCTGCGCGGCCGGCTGACACCCCGCACACCGGCACTTCGGACCAGTCACTTCCCGAACCCACCAGATTCCACCCTACAACCGGCACCACGGGTTCGGATTGACACAGAGAGGCGCCGTCTAGACATACAATTCGACGAGAACGTCATCGACGAGCAGCTTCGCATAATTGACCGACAGCCATCCCGGTGTCCAGGTGCTGCTTCGTGATGGGCGCATAAGACTGAAGATCATCCGCCGTGTAATAAACGACGGCATCCAAATATTCCAGCGGATTCTGGCTCAATACCGCTGCGACAGCAAGGGTTTTGAATGTGGAACAGAACGCGAAACGCTCGTCAGCTCGATACTCGACCATCCCTCCCGTTCTCGGATTGGCCGCATATACACCCAAGCGGGCATCGTATTTGTCTTCGAGATCAGCCAGGAGGTGGGCTCGATCCTCTTCGCTTGCCGTTGACGTTTGAGAACTTGTCGTCGAAGGATTCTTCGCTGAACAACCGGCAAGCGGTACCAGCACCGCTGCGCCCAATAGCGTCCGACGCGTAACACCGCGAAACATCGTCATTCTCGCCTCTCTTGGCTATAGAAATACAGGTTGGTGAAAATGTGGATCGGCAGGGCAGGAAGCCCCGACTGGTCCGACGGCGACCCGATCGGAAAAGTGGGTCTTATCGGTCAATATCCAAGGGGTGCAGGAAGTGTCCGGCGATATCGAGTGCAGGGTTCAACCAGCCCATTCTCTGTTTCATACCGCTGTGTATGGCACTGGCTGTCAGTCCGTTGGGGATGTTTGTGTCCGGCTGACCCGGGACGTCGCTAACCCGTGCATCCCCCGAGGGCGTTCAGCTTCCGTAGCTGGTGGAGCCACTCGACGATCCGGTGATCCCACAGAAGAAACTGAAGAAATCACTCGACCCGGATGTGCTTGCGGACTCGCTGCCGAACGCACCGGCGCTACCACTGTCACTTCCACTACTCGCACTGCCGCTCGATCCTGTGCCGCAGCCCGGCGGCGTGACAGAGGTGACGGTGAGCGTCGCTGCAGTCGTGGTCGCCGTGCCGCCCGCGTTGGTGAACACCGCACGGTATTGAGTACCGCTCTGTGCCAGCGTGGCGTCAGGGACGGTCAGTGTGTTGCTCGTAGCGCCAGGGATATCGGTGAATGTCGTTCCGCCATCGGTGCTTTGCTGCCACTGCACAGTCTGGGGAGTTGCGGACGTCGCGTCCGCTGTGAACGTCGCGGTGTCACCTTCGGCAACGGTGACATCAGTTGGATTGGTGATCACTGTCGGCGCGTCGACTTCCAGCCCGATCTTGGTCAACGTTCCAGTGGTGATGCTGGTAACGAAGGTCAGGTGCCGTGTCGGATCGGTCGCGGTGTAATACGCCGTCGGGGCGGGAAGTGTCTGCGCCACGGCGCCTGTCGCGGCATCGAGGATGGCGACCAGACCACCACTTTGGAAGGGGACAGTCATGAACGATGTGCCGTTCGTCAGGTCTTGGGACTGGAAGTAGGTGCTGTTGAACGGGATAGTTCCCGTTTGAGTGTTGCTGGTGAGGCTGAAGATCGCTGCCGGCACCGGCCCTTGCTGTGAGATGAATGCACCTGCATTGTCATTCGTGAGTGCAACTTGGTGGGCAGAGGAAAATCCAGTCCATGTCGTGGTCACGACTCCGGTCGTCGTGTCGACGAGGCGTACGTTGCTGGCACCACTGGCCACATAGAGTGTTGATCCTGCAGGATTCACGGTGATGGTTTCGGACGCGTTGGGCATCGTGATCGAGGGCAGCGTGGTAGGTGCGAGCGGGTTGGTGGCGTCGAATACGCTCAGAAAGGTCGAGGAATAGTTGGCGACATAGATTCGCTTGTTGGCAGTTGATCCGTCCGGAATCGCGGGGTTGCGGTGCCAGGCCGGCGAATCCTGCGAGTTGGTCGACGCTGGTGAACGCGGCCATGTCGCCGCCGGTGGCGGCGAGGAATTCCGCGGCCAGCAGTGGACCGAAACCGGGCAGGCTCACGATGATGTCGGCGGAGCGATGTCGGCGAAATCGTTCCTCGATCGCGGTGTCGAGTTCGGCGATTTCCGCGTCGAGGGTGATCACCGCCTGCGCAAGTCGGGCGATCATCTGCGCGGCCACCGTTTCCCCGGGCAGCGAGATGCTCTGCTGCGCGGCCGCTACCGAGGCTTTCTGTGCCAATGCCGCTGCGCCGCGGACGTGCTGCTTACGCAGCCATGCTTCGATTCTGGCGACTCCGGCGCGGCGGATCGCGCTCGGCGTCTGGTACCTGGTCAGCAGCATCAAAGGCCCTTGGTTGGTCAGGGTCAGGGCACGTTCGAGCGTTGGACAGACCTCGAGCAACTGTGCCCGCAGGCGGTTGATCTGCCGGGTGCGGTCGAAGACCACATCGAGGCGGTGACCAGTCAAGATGCGCAGGTCTACAGCGATGTCATCGCCAGGCCGCAGCAGGCCGAGGTCGCGGCGGACCCGAGCCTGGTCGGCGATGACGAACGCATCGCGGGCATCGGTCTTTCCCTCACCTCGGTACCCGGCCGCGGCCCGGTGCATCATCAGGCCGGTCAGGTACGCGACTGGCTGACTGCGGGCGGCGAGCAGTCCGATCACCAAGGCAGCACCTCCTCGATTGAGGTCGATCGCCCACAACAGTTCGCCACCAGCTGCCAGCGTGAGTGCCTCGTCGATCAGAGTCGTCAACGCGGTCTCGTCGTTAGCGATCCGGCTCGAGAACAACCGCTGACCGGCCTCGTCGATCACCACACAGTGGTGATGCTCTTTACCGATATCGATTCCAGCCCACAACTTGTTCGGCACCAGCTTCACCCTTCGATCGATCTGCTCCATCCGTGCGGTTCCCTGGCAACGACCTCCCCGGCTCAGTCCTACAGCAGCGATGGCTCGCGATTCTCAATCAGCAGTCGAGTCGTTGCAGAAGCTGCGGGTGGCCATGTCCTTGAAGCAGTCCGTGCCGCACCAACATGACAGCCATACCCGCAGCTCCCAGGGGCTCTCCGATCTTACGAATGACCGGATCAAACCCGCACCTAAGAAAGTAGGACACCGACATGAGCACCGCAATCATCAACCTCGAGGAAACCGCTTCGATCACCACGTCGGGCTTGCGGCCGCCGAGAGCGTCGGCGACGTCGTCACCGAGAGTGTCCGAGGGCGCCAGGGTGCGGTTGGCACCGAGGCGAGATGCCCGATCGAGTCGTTGGTCGGCGACCCTGTGCCCGCAAGCCTTGCTCACCGCTGCGTTGGACGTTGGGACCATCCGGGCGCAACAGCACGTACCGCTGCCGACCGTGCTCCATTCGTTTCGAATCGACCTACGCACGCTGTGGGATGCACTCATCGCCGAAGGCCGATACCTTGATCTCGCTGCGCGAACCGACTTCCTCGAACTGTTGTCGGTCATAGTGTGGGAGACGGTCGAAACGAGCACCGAGGAAATGGTGCGCGGCTACCAAGTTGCTCAAGGAGGACTCGAGGAGATTCGAGCCGAGGCATTCGACCAACTGCTCATAGACGGAGCAGCTAATCACGTCGCCGTTGACAACGCCGCCCAGATTCTCGGCCTGCCAGTCTCGGGTACATTCCTGTGTCCTGTCGGGGATTTTGGCGTTCCCCAACCCGAGCTAATCGGCGGCTGCGCCCATCGATTGAGTTCCAGCGGCATCGCTCACCATTTCGGTTGGTACGGACATGAGTTACGTGCGATCGTTCACCGTCCGAATACCAGAACCAACCTCATCGACTATCTTGTCGCACTGGAGGACCACGTCTGCACCGTGGTGGACGCCGAGGGACTCGCACACGTTCCTGGCGCAATTCGCCTTGCACGGACCACAGTCGAAGGCCGAGTCACTCCAGGGGTGCGCCATGTGCGCGAGACCTGGTTGCACACTATCGCAGCTGGAAACGCCGAAGTAGCCGATGCTGTGCACAAGGCAGTGTTCGGTCCACTACAAATGCTGAGCGAGTACGAGCGCACCGCTCTGTTGGAGACTGTCGGCGACCTGGTCGCGTACGGGGGAACTATCGCGAACATCGCCGAACGCACACAGGCACCGAAACACGGTGCGCCGACGCCTTCGGGACTTCACCACCCTCACTGGGCTCGATGTCACAAGCACCAGCGACCTAGCTGTCACGGCCCTCGCGTTGACCGTCGAACAACGCCGTTCACACAGTGGATAGAGAAGGATCAGCTACGACTTTCGCGCACCGATGCCGGGTGCCTCAACTGGAATGTTATTGATGGCGCTCGGAATCGTGCCGGGCCCGGGCGACGGTCGAGAGGTCACAGCTGCGCCCGACTTGGCCACTCTCCGGTGGCACTACACCCGACCACGCGCTCTGCCGCACCAGATCATGGACTCACCCAGGTACTGGGCCAGTAACTCGCGGTCTTCCGCAGCCCGCAGATAGCGTCGGGCAACATCGCAATCCGATTGTTTGTGGGTGTGCGACCTTCAATGAGGCTGAGTTACCAGCGTCCGCCACTGCTGTTCGGCTCGGGCTTAACGGATTACCAGCATCGCCCCCGGCGATCCGAAAGCGTCCCGCTCGTCCCTCCCGATTGTGGAGCTGAAAATTCTTACCGTTCAGGTCAGTCGAAAGTCGTATGCCTAATGTTCTTGTTCTGGCGCGTTAGGAGTAGCGTTCCGCTTCGGTGACTATCCGATAATCTTCGTGCCGAACCTTCCGACCTATCGTGATGAGTAGGATATTTTCGATGACGACATTGCTAACACGTGCGGTCGCCTGGATTGGACTCTACTTGGCAGTGGCAGTAATGCCGCTAGTGTTCGCGGTGCTCGGTCACCCCGGTCCGGGTCGGGGTTTCCTGACCGAATTCTCTGTCGCACTTGGCTTTATCGGGCTGTCGATGATGGGGATGCAGTTCGCACTGGTGGCACGCTTCCAGGCAGCGGCTGAACCCTTCGGCGAAGATGCCCTAGTTCAATTTCATCGCGAGATCTCCTATGTCGCCTTGGCGTTCATCTTGGCGCACCCGATCCTCCTGCAGCTGGCGGGAATCGACATCGTCGGACTGCTCAACCTTGCGCACGCCCCCTGGCGTGCACGGTTCGCGGTCACCTCGACAGTGCTGCTGCTGGTGCTCATTGCCACCTCGATCTGGAGACGGCGGATGAATATTCGCTACGAGGTGTGGCAAGTGCTCCACGGGGCGATCTCGGTGATAGTTGTCGCCTTCGCCGTGGCGCACGTGTTCCTGGTCGGATATTACGTCGACCATGCCTGGAAGAAATGGTTGTGGGCGATCATGACCTGCGCGTTGATCTTGCTGTTGCTGTGGGTTCGGGTGATCCGGCCGCTCGAGCGCCTTCGTCGCCCCTGGAAGATCAAGTCCGTGGTCCACGAACGCGGTGACGCCGTGACGTTGACGATGATCCCAGTCGGGCACAAGGGTTTCCGGTTCGAGCCCGGGCAGTTCGGCTGGCTGACCGTCGATCGGTCACCGTTTTCGGTGACGTCACATCCGTTCTCGTTTTCGTCGAGTGCCGAGAACGCGTCAGTGCTGTCCATGACGATCAAGGCGCTCGGCGACTTCACCTCCACCGTCCGAACTATCGCCCCGGGCACCCGCGCATACATCGACGGGCCGCACGGCGTCTTCACGCCAGATCGCAATGAAGGACCGGGATTCGTTCTCATCGCAGGAGGTGTCGGTATTACTCCGATGATCAGCATTCTGCGCACCATGGCTGACCGCAGCGACAATCGACCGTATCTGCTGTACTACGCCAGCCGCTCACTCGACGACATCACATTCGACGAGGAACTAGAAAGCCTTAAACGTCGTTTGAACCTCACCATCGTCAATATCCTGATGACGCCACCCGAAGGGTGGACCGGTGAACAAGGCTACCTCGATCGCGAAATGATCGTCCGCCACCTGCCTGATCGCTATCAGCGACTGCAGTACTTCACCTGTGGGCCCGCCCCGATGCTCAATGCTGTCGAGGAGTCACTGACCGAGCTGGGAGTGCCGGCGCAAAATCTTCACACCGAACGATTCGTTTTCGTCTGATCGGAGTCCTGATGCGACACGTTTACACCACCCGCGCCGTCATCCTCATTGCGCTCCTACTGCTAGGAGCGTCGGCCTGGTTCGGTCTGGCGATGCACTGAATTAAGCTTGTTCAGCCGCAACGACTTTCTGGATCGAAGGGGTTGCGGCCGAACGAAGGGTTTGAGTTTAGGCAGCACCCCGATCTACTCTCGCCCGTCCTGAATTCACTACCGACCGTGACAATGAGAGGGTTCGAATCCTGTGACGCAACAGGCGTATGTCGTCGTCGCCGAACTCGACATGCAATTCGACGAGAACGTCAGCGGTGAACTTCTCCCGCCCATAATCGATCACCACGGTGCCGTCCAGCGCTCGGAACTCGGCTGGGTCGAAGTCGTATTCACCATTCCTGCCGTATCCGTCCGGCAGGCCACCACCGCTGCGCTGGAAATTCTCGACACGTACACCTTAGGTTTGCTGTCCCTGCGTGTGCTGACCGCCGCTGACTTCGACCGCATCGCCGATGCAATCGAGACGCCACGGCTCCTTTCCACCGTTCACGCTGCAAAAGTCCTCGGCATTTATCGTCCGCCAGGATGATCCCGTAGCGATCAAGGAAACGAAACGGTCATCGGCCTAGGTGTCGAGGTTTCTTGGTGAAGCGAGTTAAGCGTATGACGAGCAAGGGCATGTGAGAAGTGGCGTATACGGCAGTATTGCTATTGTTCGCGCCATGCGTATCGGACTGATCGCGATCGACGGCTGCTTCGGTTCGGCTGTCGCGTCGGTCATCGACATCGTGCGGGTGGCCGACGGAGCCCGCGGCGATGTCGACCCGCGGATCGACCCGATCGAACTCGCCATCCTCGGACCGAAACGGAGAGTGACCACGACGGCATCGATGACCCTGTCGGTGGACCACCCGCTGTCGGAGTCCGCAGAGTTCGACGTGGTCGTCGTCCCTGCGCTTGGAACCCTCACGGCCGCCGCTACCAACGACGCCCTCCAGAGCCGAGATGCTCGTTCGGTCATCGCCTCGCTCGGGCGCCTCGACGACGCGACCACCCGGATCGCCGCGGCGTGCACCGGCGTGTTCGCTGTCGCCGAGACCGGACGGATGCATCATCGGCGGGCGACGACCAGCTGGTTCCTGGGGCCGGAGTTCCTGAAGCGCTATCCGACCGTCGCCCTCGATCTCGACACCATGGTCGTGGTCGACGGGAACCTCGTCACCGCCGGCGCCGCGTTCGCCCACATCGACCTCGCGCTCTCACTCGTGCGATCGATCAGCCCCGATCTGGCCCAACATGTCGCCAAGCTCCTCATCATCGACGAGCGTCCGTCGCAGGCGGCCTTCGTCGCCTACGAACATCTCCGGCACGAGGACCCGATCGTCGTCGAGTTCGAACGCTTCGTGCGCGCCC
>NZ_JAAOLG010000057.1:0-14799 GCF_011602025.1 Rhodococcus sp. IC4_135 | reverse complement strand
TCGACACGCCTCTCCCCGGACCTCTCACGTGAGCGCCTCAGCGCGGCAGCGCCGCACCCCGTCACACCCACTACCCGCCAACGCCCTACGCCGTCGATTCATCGTCGCGACCTTGGCCGCAGCCTTCACGATGGGCATCGCGAGCGCCTGCACTCCGGCCGGCGCGATCATCGACCTGCCCAATAGTTGCGGCCCAGCGAAGAACACCAAATCTGCAGATACCAACGCTGGAGCTGACGACAACAAGCCGGCCGATCCCGGGCTCCCGGCGCAGGCGTTGACACCATCCGGCCCGATTCAGCAACCCACCGCGCCCGGAACAACCACGTTGACATCGGGTTTCGGTCCCCGAGACGGGTCAATGCACAAGGGAACAGACTTCGCCGGACCGGTCGGAACTCCCATATACGCGGCTCTCGACGGCAACGTGGCCGCGGCCGGCGCAACCGGCGAAGGCCCCGGAGTCGGGTTCGAGAACTGGGTCGTGATCGATTCCGTTGTCGACAACCGCCCGGTGAGCACGGTGTACGGACACATGTACCCCGACGGAATCCTCGTCAAGGCTGGTCAGAGCGTCAAAGCGGGGGATCATATCGCTGGCATCGGCAACGCCGGCGGATCCACCGGGCCTCACCTGCATTTCGAGTATTACGAGGGCGGGAAAATGCAGGGCGGTACCGCTGTCGACCCGATGACCAAGCTGGGCGGAGCCTCCGCTCCCGCAGGACAGGTCGCCACCGCGCCCGGCTCGAATATCGACTTGGTGGCCGCATCGAAGCCCGTCGACTGCGGCGCAGGCTTCGGCACTGCTGGCGGCGGAGATCTCAAACCCGGCAGTGTGCCACCGGAATTCGAAGAATGGTTCCGCAAAGCCGGATCATTGTGCCCGCAGATCAGCCCAGCACTTCTCGCTGCCGACACCAAAGCAGAGAGCGGATTCCGTGCCGTCACCAGCAATAAGGGAGCCAAGGGATACACCCAGTTCATGGACGATACCTGGCGCGTCTACGGCAAGGACGACGACGGAAACGGCCAGATCTCCCAAGCTGACGTCGGCGACGCCGTGATGGCCCAGGGTCGGTACTTCTGCGTCATCGCCGGACTCGTAGACGGATGGATCGCCGATGGATCTGTCACCGGCGATCCACTCTCGCTGTACATCGCGGGCTACAACGGCGGCGAATACTCAGTCAAGAACGCCGGCGGCATGCCTTCCGGCGGTGATTACAGCGACGAGACCCAGCCCTATGTCCAGCGCGTACTCTCCTTCATTCCCGAGTTCGAACAGCCCGGTGCCCGCGGGGAATTCACTCCTTCGAATGGCGGCGGAAGTGATGTCGTAGATGCCGCTCGTGAGTACCTAGGCACCCCGTACGTCTGGGGCGGCGGCGGGGCCGGTGGCCCGACGGGGGGCGGATTCGACTGCTCGGGACTGACGCAGTACGCCTACGCCCGTGCAACCGCAGGGAAGAACATGCTGCCTCGAACGTCTGAGGAACAGTGGACTGTCGGGACCGAGATCCCGATGTCCGAGGCGAAACCGGGCGATCTCGTCTTCGGAGCTTGGCAGGCCACGGGTCCTGGCCATGTCGGGATCTACGCCGGTGACGGTCAGATGGTCCACGCGCCTACCACTGGCGACGTCGTCAAGCAGGCACCCGTTCAAGCCGACATGCGCGCACGCCGCATGTGATCCCACGAAAGCGAGAAACCGAATGAAGAAAGCCATCGCGATTTCCGTGGTCATCGCAGCCCTGGCGGCCGTACTGCTCTACTCCTGCCGCGCAGGCGGCGACGAGGGGGCTGAGTCATCCCGAAGCCAACCCACTTCCACCGAAAGCTCCGCGACCCAAGAGCAGCCCACTCCCACACCGAAACTGGACACCACTTCACCTGAATATGTTGCACGACAGGCGATGACCGTCGCGTTCACCTGGACACCGGGCTTGGACGCGCGCCCAGCGGATGGATTTCGACGAGCAGCGCAATGGTTCACCCCGGAGCTCAGTTCTCACCTGACGGCCGACGTACGCACCGACAAAGGTCCAGGACTGCAATGGGACCGGTGGAGCGAGACCGATGCCCGCATCATCGCCGAAGTGATGGTCGGGTGTTCCGGGTGCCCGCCCGATAGCGATACCAGCGTGCATCGAGTCGCGTCCATCTCGCAGACCGCGGTCACCGGTGATACATCCAGTGCCGTCGAGCCCGACACAACCGTCTGGTTGACCCTCACCAACACCAGCGGCAGATGGCTGATCGATACGCTTTCCTACTAAGACGACTATCAGGGGGAACCATGAAGCACCGCATCGCGATCGCACTCAGCGCAGCTGTCCTGTCTACAGCCGCATTGGCAGGTTGCGGAAACAATGACAACCCAGGACAACAACCACCCTCGCCGACAATCCAGACGACCACGGCCGTCGTGGAACCATTCAGCACCCTCCCTCATATTGCAGAGGCGGAACGCGAGACAGTAACGCGGATTATCGAACTCGGAAAAGCGCGCCACGCAGATGAGACCGCAATCGTCGCCGCCCTGATCGCCGCACGCGCTGAACAACTTTGGCAACTGCACCAGCCCGGTCCTGTAATGCGAAATCTCCTCGGATGGAGCGCCCAGTGGGACAAGCGGAGCATCGTAAATGATGAAGCAATCAAGGATGCAATCAACAACTTTTATGGCGGCGCAGAAATGCCTGAGAACATCGCCAAGAACGACAATCCCGTCGACTACGCCGTCGCAATTCAACTTTCCGATCACTACTCCGGACGTGAATACTTCTCCGACCGCACCGTCAAGGGCGAGAACACCGCCTCATTCAGCACGGAAGACAAGGTCCGGGCGCAGTACACCAAATCACTTCCCTACGCGCAGGCTGCCTACGACCAACTCGGCGGATAATCACACAGCCGTGGGATATGGGCATCTCTACCCGTTTCTAGTTGCAGCCCAAGAGAATATCTGTTCGCGCTAGTACTCACGGTGGACCAGCTCGATTCGATCACGAGCAGTCAAAGCACGACGCCGACCAGTGATAACTCAAACTTTCCGACATGCAAAAGTGGTCCGTATCAGCTGACTATCGAGCTGTTACGGACCACTTTGGTTGTGGGACTAGATACTAAGACGCGTGGTCAGTGGCCCATTCCGATGCCGCCGTCGACGGGGATGACGGCGCCGTTGACGTAGCCGGCACCGTCGGAGGCGAGCCAAACGACGGCTGACGCGATTTCTTCGGGCTTCGCGAAGCGCTGAAGGGGGATTAGACCCTTCATCGTTTCCAAGTGCTTCTCGTCGACCTCAGCGGCCATGTCGGTCTCGGTGAATCCTGGGGCGACTACGTTCGCCGTGATCGCACGCTTGCTGCTGCCGAGTTCGCGGGCCAGGCTGCGGCTGAAGCCGATCAGTCCTGCCTTGGATGCTGTGTAGTTGGTTTGGCCGGGGACGCCTGACATGGCGGAGGCGGAGCCGATGAAAATGAATCGGCCGTGCTTCTGCTTGATCATGTTGCGTGTTGCGCGCTTGGCGACGCGGAAGCCTCCGACGAGGTTGGCGTCGAGGACGGAGAGAAATTCATCCTCACCCATGCGTGGTACCAATGTGTCTTTGGTGATCCCGGCGTTGGAGACGACGATTTCGACGGGTCCGAAGTGTTCTTCTACGGCCGTGAACGCTTGGTCTACGGAGTCGGTGTCGGTGACATCACATTTGACGCCGAACAGTCCCTCTGGCGCTTCCGAAGACCTGTGTGTGACGGCAACCCGGTGACCTTCGGCATCGAGAGCGCGTGCAATCGCGAGGCCGATGCCTCTGTTGCCGCCGGTGACCAGAACAGTGCGCGGAGTGGTATTTGGCATAGTGCACAACCTATCGAATTGACGTGAACGAACTGACGGCGTCCTCCAAACGCGCTTAGAGAGAGGACTATTTCGTTGTGGAGTCGATGCGGCGCGGTTTGCGTGCGGCGAAAACAGCTACGGTGCCAACTACATTGACCTCCACGTCCTCGAATGCACGCTCAAGCGCTGCTGTGAGGCCGCTCACGTCATCATCCGTGTTGTGGAAGACGTGCAAGACACTGTTGTAGAGGGAGATAAGGGATTTCGCGAGGATGTTTTGTTTGACATCTTTCGCCAAGATGGTCGAGCCGAAGAACACGCCCTCATCCGAGGTCACGTCCGCGATGTACTGGAAAGCCTTCCCCTTTTCTTCCCAAGTACCGGGCACGCAGTGGAAGAGGAAATTTGCAGCGACAGAATCGAACTGGCCGAATCCCGCGTCGAAGGGAGCTAGGACACTGCCGATATGGGTCTGTACGCGAGCGCCCGTGCTGGCGAGTCGTCCTGAGGTCATTTCAAGGCTGTTGGAGTTCAGATCCATAAGAGTGACGGCAGGGTCCGCAGTCGGCCATGTCGCTTCACGGAGGTACCAGCCGGTGCCTGGTCCGATGTCCAGGTGGTTCGCACTGACGTTGTCGTTGTAGTGCGCGAGCAAACGTTGACGCGAGCATTTCCAAGCGATCGAGTTGCTGAGCGTCAGGACATAGAAGTCGTAGAGGGGAAGAAACCCCCTGGTGTAGACAGCTGCACCGGCCTTTTCTTCCTTGCCGACTCCATTGGTGCTCACGACTCGTACGCCCTTTCGATTTTTGTTGCGATAAGCGTCAGACGGTAACAGTGCTGGACGGCACTAGAGTGTCTCTGTTAGGCAAACGCGAGGCATGTCCTCAGGGAAGGGGTTCAACCGATGTTTGGTGGTCGACGTGATCGCGGACGGACGAATTCGAGCCGCGCCCGGCTTGAGGCCATGGTTGCGGAGTTGAACCTTCAGGAGGCGTGGACGGTCGATGAATTCGTCAGCGCCGTCGAGAAGCTCCGCAAAAGGGGTCTGCGAATCCTTCCCTTGCCTGACACTGCCGTGGTTGGCTTGTGCGGCGTGTGGCTTGCGACCCCGGACACCGACGTCATCTTTCACCGCCCCACCGACGACCCGACTCAACTGCACCAGATCGTCTCTCATGAGTGCGCTCATATGCTTCTCGACCATGGGAGTGACGACGAACTCACTCAAGCACGGTTGGCTGAGCTGCTGACCGGTATCAACCTCGAGGCTTACGGTTTGGACCTCTCGATGGTGAAAGCCGCACGCGGACTGACGGACTACGACGACCCTGACGAGTACGACGCTGAGCTGTTCGCGGACATCATCACTACCCAGGCGTCGGAGGCCACGGCCCGTAGACGCGGGTTCCTACGAGCTTTCTGATGTGGCATTCGGACCGCCTTCCTGTCTGGCTCACTCTGACCTTTCTGTGCGTCATCTGCTTTGTGGCAATCGTTCATGTACCCCTGGTGCGCAAGACTGCTGCCGATATGCAAATCAACCAGGTTCTGATTTGGGGAGCGATCACCGCCCTGCTGCGTGAACCCGCTGTCGCACAATGGATTGCGCCAGGCGAGACGTTGCTGTTGAACGACATTTGGCATTTCACATTGCTGATGACCACCACCTCATGCATCGGGTTGTTCATGCTCCACCATCAGCCGGTACGGGAGTACCGGCGGCGCTACCCGTACTGGGTCACCACGACCTGCATTTTGGGCGTTCTGTTCCTCTTGCTCAGCCGCTCAGCCCGCGAACGCGGGATGCTGATTCAGGATGCACTCGGGTGGCAGTACGGCACATACTTCGTGCTGTACTGCGCCATGACGATTGCCGCATGTCTGTATGCGATGTGGCTCGTGCCGCCAGCATGGCGGAAGGCGGCAGACACAACCCGTGACAAGGCAGTACTCGCCATCATCTTCTCGGTCGGTTCCATCGGCGCGATCAACATGGCGATCCTCGCTATCGGGGCGGTGATGGCTTCCGCAGGTGTAGACAACGCCTTTACCCGAGATACCGAGGTCCGCGCCAGCGGCGAGCTTCTGTTGGTGTTCATCGGCACGTCGATCCTGACGGCGGTGCCGTCCTCCGTCAGAGCCTTGATGGCACTGTTCCGAGTGGACCGCGATTCGAGAACTGTTCGCTCCCTCCAACCGATCTGGCACGACCTGGCCGAGATCGGTACGCCGGAGGTGGTTTTGCGGCTCTCTCGCGACGACCGACCTAAAACCTCCACCGAACGTTTGCGTCGTCGACGCACGGAAATTCACGATTCGATCGCAATCGTCTCTCGCTACGTCCAGCCACTCGGTGCCGAGGTCGAAGCGACGATAGAGGACACCGTTCCCGATGAACTTCAGGAAACCGTTCTCTCAGCTGTCGAGCTCATCCTGACTGCGCGATACCTGAATTCGATCGGGGGCAGAAAGAATGCGGGGGCGCAACATGCGGCGAGTTTCACTGACCAGGAATCCTTGCTGAAAGTCTGGCCGCTCGCACGAAAAATCGCCGGAACACAAGTTCCGGGCGTATTGGTTGGCTGAACTATTCAGCGGTGCGATGTGCTGGCGGTAGCGAGTTGAGCAGTTCAATCAGCTGGTCGATGACTTCATTGCTGAGTCGACCGTTGGCGTTGCGGTGGGCTCCACGCGTGCCGACTTGCGTGACACCGGTCCGTTCGAGGGCGAGGGCGAGGGCAACCGCGCGATCGACGTCCTCTTCGGTGATTGCTGGCTCATCCTCCAGCTTGGTGGGCGTTCCTCCACGGAGGGTCGTTGCCGCGCTACCTGGCTTCCATTGAAGACCTGTGTCGACCTTGGCCTGAGTAGTGATGCTCGGGGCGGGCGAAGCGCCTTTTTCTATCTGGGTCTGCCTCTTGTCCGATGGTCCGCCGGCGGCGGCAACCTGGTCCTGAGTCAAACCCAGTTCGAGACGCCGCTGACGCACGAGCGTTCCGAATCGCTCCAACTTCGCCTCATCCATGTCTGCACTCTACAACGAAGGGGGATACAACTTGTGGGAACGCCCTAGTAGGGCATATGTGAGGACTGTACATATCGCGCGAGAGACCCTAAGCGTTGCGATTCACCCGAAATTCCCCTAGCATTCGCCTCATGAGAAAAGGGGGGTCGGTTTCATGGAGTTAGCCAAAAGGATCGACCGACGACGTGGAATTCTGGCGTAACCCGGCAGGTCACAGCCGGTATCGCGTGCTAGGGCCGTTCGCCAGGTGCTCGGTTCCGAGCCTTCGCATATCCGGCCTTGATTGTCGCGACATCTACGTTCAGAGCTTGAGCGAGTGCAGCAGCCCGAGCGTCCGACAACCCCACTTCAGCGCGCTCCAGAGAGCTGATCACCGTTGTGCTGATCTTGACCAGCTTTCCGAGTTGCGGTTGCGTGAGCCCCGCCAGGATTCGGAGATCAGCAAGACTTCGGTCCCCAGGCTCCCTCATTTCGACCAACTCGCTGATCTCACATTCGAGCGCGACCGCAACCTGAGCCAGCGAATCAACTTGAGGCGTACGACGGCGACTCTCCCAATCAGCGATGGCATTCACACTGATGCCGGAAGCGCGCGCGAGGTCCCCGCGGGACATCCCCAGCTCGATCCGGCGCGCCCGGAGAGCTTCTGGCATGAAGCCATGAAGGATTCGCCTACTCACGCTTTGCCTTCGCTCACGATGGGCCATCGTCTCAAGATAGCCGGAAACAGTCACAGCGCAGAGGTAGCCCCCGGTGGAATAGTGCGGTAGGTTTCGATTCAGAAACCGCCCTAGGCAAACGAAACAACGCGAAAGTAAGAAGTCCCCCAGCCGCGCCAACGGCCAGGGGACGGGCACCGAACGGTTAGCAGACCGTCCAGCATTTCCTCTACGCAGAACCGGAGTCCCGCAATGAACACGATAGGCGTCGTCGGCGATGTTGACGAAATAAGTATCAAAATCGATGAAATGCTGGTGTGGACCAGCCAGCAGCTCCGCCGGTTCGTGCATGAGCACGACGGGTTATGCGGATGCCGCGACAGGAAATCGTGCCAGTTGCTGCACGCAGTCCAGGAAGAGCTGAGCTTTCGACTCCCTGCCAGCGATGATGCAGTCACCGTCCATACAGCAGCAGTCCCTCCGTCAGAGATTCCCTGCACGAGCGATCCAGCCGCATGGGACGTCGACGTCGCGGACGCCGGACAACTGCAGAGGGCGATCGGTAAGTGCGCCTACGAATGCCCGATTTTCGCAGCTTGCAAAGCTGCTGCGACAGATCCTCGGGCGATGGTCTGGGCGGGTATCGCCTACGACGATGAGGGGCGCCAGATCACGCTTCGGAGGATTCCGGGGACCCTCGCAATCCGCGACATCAACGAGCACCATGCTCAGCCGACTTCCACTGCGTTGGCGTCATGACTGGGACGAGTCCGGAGACTGTCATCGCTGGGGCAATTTTGGCGATGCAACTGCGTTCGGACATGCCTCGCACGTATTGCCGCACCTCAACACATGGGCCGCTCACGCAACTCGTCACACCGACATCAGGTGGTCTCGCGTTGAAATGCTCGACATGTGGGGCGTCATCCCCCGTCACCGAGGATCAGATCCGGATCGCTCTCGGTGCCGCAGCCCTACCTGCGCCCAAGGACATCGGCCTCGACTTCGGCATCGCCGTACCTGAAACATCCGTGGGATCTGCGCCGTTGGCACGCTCAGAGCATCGCTTCGAGTTTCAATCAGGCGCATCGATCCCGCTGTCGACAGTCCTCGGAATCATCGGCGCGCTCTTCACCGCAGGACTCGCACTGCAGCGGATGCCATTTTTCGCCGGCTTCCTCCTCGCGGCTGCGGTCGGTGTGACCGTCACGGCCGTTTTGCGGCGACGCCACACACGCCGCAACCGTGGCCGCGCCGCGTGGCTTCCCGGCGACCATGTTCAGGTCGCCGATCTGTTCCCCGGAACGTGGATCTCGACCCCCCTCACTATCAGCGACAACCCGATGTCTGCCGCGCCGGAAAACGCCGCCAGGGTCCGCAGCGTCAACGGAATCCCCGATTCACCCCAGACCGGTTACGTCGAACTCACACTCAGCGACGGCCGCGTTTACACCGTTTCGGGACGAGCCCCAGTTCGAACCCTTCACGTAGAAGCAGGTGCACTGTGAACCGACCAATTCCCGCCGCCCGCATCGCGTGCACCATCGACCCCCAGTCATGGGACCTGGAAGAAGGCAACTACCGCGCCGGCGTCGACGCGCAGGCCGAGTGCCTCCGCTGCCCTCGACTCAATGCGTGCCGCACCGAACTCGAAACCATGATCAACGCGAAAACCCCTCCCCTGTCAATGATTTGGGCCGGTGTCCCGTTCAATCACAGCGGCCGGCCGATCCTCTCCGGTACGCGGCTCCGGTCGTACTACAACCGCGTTGCTGCCCATCGTGAGGTTCACCAGAGCCGGGGGTCGGCGGCATGAATGTTTCGGAACGAATTTACGAGATGGCGGCGGGACATGCCGAAACCCCGGCCGCCGACGGAACCCCCGCTCGGCGCTGGAGCTGGTTCGCAGCGCTCTACGACGACCCTCGCTGGGGTCTCGGAGCGACGATTCCGGATTTCACAGCTGTGGGAGTCACCGTCGGGAAGCTCTGCCGCGCCACCGTCGCGGGCGACCCCGATTCCCTCAAAGTGCGATGGGACATCCTCGGTCGCCTCGCGGCGATCAAAGGCGCCGCATGCCCCGTCGCGGAATACCACGCATGGACGGCTGTCAAGAACTCGTGCATCGATGCCCACGACTTCCTCGATGACCTCGGATTCGGCGGTGTCGAAGCCGCTACCAGCGCTTTCACCGCGATCGTGGCCAGCCACGCAGACGCGGACGCCGAAAACTTCATCACCGCGGCCGTGGATGCATGGGCGGCGTGCCAGCTCGCCCCCGAACCCAACTTCGGAATTGAGCCCCTGCCCCACATCGACGACTTCAACAGGGATCGCTCTCCCCTTACATCCCCCGCGCAGCACGCTCACCTACCTCTAGGAGTGGCATCGTGACCAGCTCGACGAAACCCACAGCTGAAACACGGGTGAGCACGCCCGTCGACGTCGTGCGGGACACGCTGCTCCACGAAAGCGGATTACTGAACCCGACCCTGGAGGAAATGGGCGAAGCGCATCAGCTCGCTCAAACGGTTATCCGCGAGGTTCTCGCCCACCAAATCGTGCTCCCGGATCTATCTGCGGGTCTGCAAGAATCATTGCGCGATCTTGCGGATCTGGTCGCAGACGAGCCGGAGACCGCGACGGCCGAGCAGATCCACGACGTTGCAGCCGCACTTCGCAGCTTCATCGACCGCCACGCCGCAACGCAGGCACGCGCGAGATGACGCCAATGATTCTGGCCGCTGTCATGGGGCTGTGCGGGCTGGTCGGAGCGACTTTCTCCATGCGGAACGCCCAATGATCGGACATATATACACCATCGCTGGCGGGGGTCCTGAGCTGCCCCGATGGCTGAAACCGGTTCCGCGTGGCTCCCCGAAAAGGGTCCTTGCTCGTGCTGTGATGTGGGGTGGCTATACCCATCTTCAGAAAGGCCCCACACACACCGTCCAGTACGCGCAGTGAACGACCTCGATATCTAACTCAATAGCGCAGTACAACCCCTAGAAACGACGAAACCCCCTTGCGGGGGTTTGTGTAACCAAAAGTTTCGCCGTAGTCGGTAAGCCTGGCCGGGCTTCCGAACTCACTGCCTTGAAGGGCAGATCGTTTCTAGGTGAAGAAGAAGTGTCGAGCTTCAACTTCGGTACTGCATTCGCTTCATCCCCCAGAAAGGGACTACCTGTGGAAGGTACGTCTCAGGGTAACTCATACCCTGATGCAGCAAAAGCTCAAAGCGAAAGTCGCCTTTTCGGCGCGTCGCACCACGATCCTGACAACACGACTACGGCACCGACCTGCACTGATGTCGATGTCGAATGGGCCGAAACGGTCCGTAAAGCCAAAGAGCAAGTCCAACAACTCGAAGCGTTCAATGCCGAGAGCGGTCAACGAGGAACCTCGTGGGCCTTGCCCGTCGAGCCTTCCGAGCAGTCTCGCGTGCCCATCTGGTCCGGCCGCGCAGAGTGGCTGCGCCAGCTCCGGCACCAGGTCACCGAAACCGAGCAAGGACGCGCTGTACTTGCCGCGAACCGCATCGCTGTCGACACCCTCATGGCATGCGCCAACGCACACGCTCGTTTCGCCGAAACCCGCACCGGCCGCGGAGTCACCGCATCGAAGGCCCGGATCGCCGAGCATGCAGGTGCGTCCAACAGCACCATCATGCGTTCACGCCGCGTACTCAAAGCCCTCGCAATGGGCGTCGAACACGCCAGAGGACGCACGCTCTCGACGTCGGAGTACATGGCCGCTGAAGCTCATCACGGAGGCCGCCAGCACAAGGCAGCGTCGACCTGGTCGCTCTCCTCCCCCAAATCCGTCGTGATGGCCACGCCCCCACTCGAACGCGCTCGCCGCAACCGTCGCACTCGCACCGTTGCCAGCGCCGCAGTTCGCTCGAGCAACACCTCCGCTCGCGAGCACACCAAGGCCGCTGCCAGCGGAAGCTCGAAGCGGAACCACTGTGACCCCCTATCTCCAAGTGCTTTTGTTTTGTCTTTTTCTTCCGAAGGAAGTTCTCACCAACGCGCGCACGCGAGGAAAACCATCTCCCCGAAAACCCAACGACCCATCGAATTGCAGCGAGCAGCCGCATCCCTCGCTGCACATGCACCCCTCTTCAACACTTCAAGCCACATCGGAGTGATCGCAGACGGAATCCACAAGGCCGGCATCGACCCCACCCGCTGGACCGGACGAGACATCGCCCAAGCACTCTCACGCCACACCGCCGAGAACGGACAGATATGGCCCACAGCCAGCGAAATCAAGTCCCCAGCAGCGTTCCTGCGGTTCAAACTCTCGCAACTCGACTGGACCGGCCCCTCACCTAGCGAAAAGCGCGCAGAAGCAGACACGACCCGTCGGAGAGAAATCGCTGAACGCCACGCAGAAAGTGCACGTCAGGAAGCAATGACCGCCTCGGCATCAAGCCGTGCAGCAGCCCGAGCCGCCTTCGCCGAGCACCTCGCTAAGGCGCGAACAGGTCGACCGAATTGAACATCGGCGACACCAGCACAGCGAGATCCGCCGTTTGCCAGCACCAGCGCATAGTCTCGATCGCATTCCTCACGCCATCGAATCCGCCAGCCAGTCGACAACAGTGAAGGACCGAGCAATGACCACCCACGCACACGTCCGGCGGAGTCCGCGGCCGAAGACCCCATGCCGCTCAGCAGCAGACATTCGCTTCCGTCTGTCGGCCGGCGCACGCACGATCATCATCGACACAGACCGCGTCCTCGAACTCGACGACTCCCACTTCGCAGGCACGACCCAAACCTGGACGATACGCATCGCAGGTGTCTCTCAAGTACGAATCAACCTGGGCAAGAAACTTCCCCAAAGAATCACCATCGTCGCAACGGACTCATCAACAGTCCAAGCCACAGGCGTCACCGAGCTGCACGCCTACACAAACGCCACCGTGGACGCCTTCGACGACTGCAAGGTCACCGGACACAACAACGCCACAATCAACGCGTGCGATCGCGTCGTGGTCGTCGCCAGTGAAAACACCACAGTCAACGCTTACGACGCATCAACAGTTCATGCCGCCGGCCACGCGACGGTCAACGCAACAGACCACACCCGAGTCGCACTCCATGACAACGCCAGCGCCGTCGCGCAACGCGGAGTCACGGTGCACGGACCCAGCAGGCACAACCTCACCCTCCACGGTTCCGGAACCGCAGGATCCGTGAGATAGCCGTCCGCGGTATTGCACAATTACCGGATGCCTCCGCTTCCGAACAACACCGCTGCCCGTTTGGCGACAGTGCTCGAACAGATCCGCTCGACGCCCGAACGCACCGAGACAAAAGCGCTCTTGACGAGCATTTTCGGAACTGGAACAGATGCTGACTTCGCTGAGGCACTTAGCTATTTCTGTCAGATGCCGGGTGAGATCGAACGGCAAGTTCGAGCGCTCGACGAGGAAGAATTCGACGTCGAATTCTTCCTGCAATGGGTTCCCCCGGTGAATGCCGCGTTTACCCGTCTGTGGTCATTGACCTCCCCAATTAACTCGTTCCAGCAGGCATACTCGCCGACAGACATCATGAATCTCAGGGCATGTAGCCAGACTCTGCACCGCGAAAAAAGCGAACCACGCATTGCGCAATCCCAGATAGACGATCTCCGGCAGCAAGTACAAGAACTCATCGACGCTCTGCACGCCTCTACCGACCTACCTGCAGAGCTGAAGATCTGCCTCATCGAGCAACTCGACAAGGTCCTGATGGCGCTCAGGCAATACTCGATACGCGGGCCACGAGGATTGAACGCCGCCGTCGACACTGCAACCGGGGGCGCAGTCCGTGCCTGCAGCAATCACCCTCCACACACCCCCGAGGCCAAGAGATGGGTACAGAGGTTCGGCACAGTTTTGAACAATGTTGCGGCGGTGATCGTGATTGCGGGCGGGGCCCTTGCTATCCCGGTGCAGGCGGAATCGGCATTGCAACTCTTCTCGGGTGACAGCCCTGCAACAACCCAAAACGCGTCTGAAAACGGCAGTCAACCTGATCAGAATGTCCCAGAGCCCAAATAGGCGCTCCCCTCGAACAGCGTCCCGCTCAAACAAGGAGCAGCCAATGGCACCGCTACATGAAGCGTCGGCCGAGGACATCGACGAGCCGGTCTACGAAGGCGGCAGCAATGATCGACGCCGCAATTCGATGCCGTGAGATCCGTCGGACCCGAACAAGCCGTTCGGACGACCCCGAAGTATAAGAAACGATCGACGAACTGTTACCCGGCGAAGTAAGCGGAAACACTGATGTTTCTGCCTCTCAACCGGTTCAACTACCCTCAAATTTGATACATTATGGTTCAAAGGAGGTGGAGTTGATGTCAATAACCGAGCAACGCCCCACCGAACTGGCGATCATGGCCAACGCTGCGCAACGACGTCTGGACAAAACAGCGATGTACCGCTTGGTCCAAGCTGCGGCGGAGCAGCAGACACCCCAGCGAAAGATCGCAGATCTGGCTGACGTCTCCCAGACTGAGATCGGCCGGATCCTGAGTCGACTACGTGATCGTCCCTCCATGGTCGACCGCTCGCCCAGCGAGGTCATCAACGAACGCCTGGCAGGAAAGATCACCCCAGAGCAAATGATGGATGAACTCCTCAACTGGGACTACACCTACGGGAAGGTTCCTGTCGTCGACGGCTACGAACTGGATGCCTACGACCCAGGGACCTGGGATGAAGTCGAAACTGCATATCGCCGCAAGCTGATCAACAAGAGCGAGTTCCGCCAGATCTTCGAACGGCACGCAGCGAAACGCAGAGCTGCGGTCGAAGCTTGACCGAAGTCGATCCCCTGCGCGGCGAGTGCGCAGCGCAACTCAGTGAGCTCGCCGCGCACGGAGGACCATTGCACCGCGATAGTCCCCGCACCACTGAGCTGCTCTACACAGATGATCTCGATCGACGAGACTTCCAGGCTGAGGTCGTCGAGCAGTATCTCGCGCGGGCGGAACCAGCACGGGAGGCCCGGTCAGCGGTCCTTACTGCAGGTGCCCCTGGTGCCGGTAAATCCACATCCTTGAGTGAACACGTCGACGAGATCGAGGGATACCGACAGATCGATTCCGACGACATCAAGGATTACCTTCTCAAGCAGGCTCTAGGGCGTGTCTCCCAATTGGCGTAGCCAGGTGAGAATTGCGCAGAGGGTGACGGCGGCTCGGTAGGTGATTGCGAGTTTGTCGTAGCGGGTGGCCAGGGCTCGCCATTGCTTGGCCAGAGCGAAG
>NZ_JAAOLG010000056.1:0-14958 GCF_011602025.1 Rhodococcus sp. IC4_135 | reverse complement strand
CGCGGTCAGGATCGACAGCGTCGAAGGCATCACCAGCGCCGCGCCCACCCCGGCCAGCGCGCGCGCTGCGATCAGCCACACCGGGTCGGCCAGCAGCAGCGGCAGCGCCGACGCGACCGAGAACACCGCCAGCCCCGTGACCAGCACACCGCGACGCCCGTAACGGTCACCGATTGCTCCGGCAGGCAGCACAAGACACGCCAGCACCAGCGTGTAACCGTCGACGATCCAGGTCAACTGGGCTTGCGTCGCCCCGGTCTCGACCGCGATCTGCGGCAACGCCGAGTACAACGCCGCCATGGCCGCGACCACCAGCGCCACCGCCAGGCACGACACCGTCAGCATCCACCACTCGGCCCTGGTCCACCGGTCGATCTCAACAGCGCCCGTCCCAGGTGTGTCCACCGGCGCCTCCCAACTCAAAGACCAACAGTCTCGGTACGAGACCATTCGTATCATAGTGGTGGGGGCTCGGGATAGAGTCGACACATACGCCCAGGGCTGAACGAGACGAATCGGAGGAGCGCGCTCCCATGACCGCCCCGGACCACGCCACGACCGACTCACTCACCGCAGTCGACGAGCAGGCCGATCCGCGGCTAGCACGCTCACGCAACCGGTTACTCGACGCGGCCGCGCCCAACTTCGGGGGTGTCTTGACGTGCCCAAGCAGGCGTTCTCGAACAAAGGTGGTCGGCTGGCGCTCCGGCCCGCGGCCACAACTGCCGCAGCACCTGCCTTCAATCCGGAAAATCTAGGTTCCCATGCGGAGCTGTCACTTCCGAGAAAGATGATCATGCCCGAGCACATGCCCATGCCCACACAGCAGGCATAACCCCTCGCTTTGGCTGCAAAGTGCCCACGTCGACGCGGATTCCACCACTGATCACGCCGTTGCGGTGACCCCGAGACTCAGGAAGATCCTGTCGGACCGAAATCTTGGTCGGCCCCTGGAGTACCACTGATCTCATGCACTGGGAACGGCCCCACACTGATTTACCGCATCCGCCAGCCCCCTCAACCCGCCGGAGACCGGGCGGCTCAGCGTCATGGATGCCGGAACTCGTTCGGAGAACGGCCGGTCCATCGCTTGAAGGCGTGTGAGAAGTTGGTGAGGTCACTGTATCCGAGCTCCGTGGCGACCTCAGTCACCGACATTGATCGGTCGAGTAGCCGCAGCATCGCACGCTCGCGCAGGAATGACTGGCGCAACTCGCGGAAAGTGGTCCCCTCTTCGGAGAGGCGCCGCTTGAGTGTGCTGACGGATATCGACAACTCGCGTGCGACCCAGTGGATACTCCCCTGTGCGGGCTCCTTCTCCAGCAGCCGTCTCGTCTTCTCCGAAAACGACGTGGTCCTGCCCCGCTGGTCGAGAGTTCGCTGCAGATCGCCGATGGCGAGTCGGTATGTGAGGGGATCGGAGAACCGGCAAACCTCGTTAAGCGTGTCCGCGGGAACATGAAGGAAGGACATCGGAGCGCCGAAAAACAGGCGCCCGGCTATTAAGTCCTCATGATTGGACAGGAGGGGCGGCACCGGCCAACTCAAGTGGAGTGTGACGGTAGGCATGTCGCCGGCGAGCATGTCAAGCAGTCGCAGTAGCGCCGACCCGCAGTAGGCGACGACCAGGCAGTCCAGGGCCGGATCGCTTGTGTGTGCGGTGAACCCGATGGTGAGGCCGTGGTCACTTGGATGGAACTGTGGACTGAGAGCTGTCGAGATCAACGGCAGATAGGTGAGCAACTCCACGATCTCGGCTACCGAGCCTGCGCTGACCAGCGGAGAACTCAACGGGCCGAAGGACGTCAACTGGGCCTGTTCAGCGAACGCAAAGCCGAGCAGTGTTGCCTGGTCGACGTCGAGTTCGGGGTAGACCTCCCGAAACCACCGTATGGGGGCCTGAACGTCGCGCTGAATCAGCGTCGCCTCGTCGGTTCCTTCGCGAGACATGATGTTGCGAAGCCGCGCGACGGCGTCTGGGTCGAATGCTTGGCGCTCGAGCAATTGCACGAACAGGAGCGGGGGCACACCCTCGTCATCGAGGATCATTGGTTCACCAGATCCCTTTGAGCCGAATTCACAAGTTTTTGACTCCGCAGAACATAGCCGTAGCGGTCATCCCCGACGACACTTTGATCAAGTTCCCAAGGCGAGGACAACGTATCAGGAGTTGGTTATGGCAGTTGTCACCTTTGTCTCACACGACGGCAAGAAGCACGAGGTCCCTTTCCAAGAAGGACAGTCGCTGATGCAGGTCGCGACCAACAATGCAGTGCCCGGCATCGACGGCGACTGCGGAGGCGAGGCCGCGTGCGGCACCTGCCATGTGATCGTCGATCCGCAGTGGTCCGAGGAGGTGGGCCTCTCCGGCTCCGACGAGGAGGAGATGCTCGCGATGAACCCTGAGCGTCAACCGACCTCTCGACTGTCCTGCCAGATTCCGGTCTCCGAGGCGTGGGACGGCCTGACCGTCCTAATGCCTGAGTTTCAGATGTGACGACGAGAGAGACGATAAGACGCAATGAAGTTTTCTGAGGCAATCGCCGCTAAGGTTCAGTCGACTATCCCGATGGAGCGGCAGATCCAGGGCGCACAACTGTACGACAAGACGCGGCGATGGGTGACCGGAGCGAACGGAGAGAGGCTTTTCATCGAGAGCCCCATCCCTCCTGTGGAGGACGTCGAACTCGCCGACATCGACCTCAGCAACCCTTTCCTCTATCGCCAGGGGCGCTGGCAGTCGTACTTCGAGCGCGTACGCAACGAGGCTCCGGTCCACTACCAGCCTAACAGTCCGTTCGGGCCGTTCTGGTCCGTCACAAGGCATGCCGACATCATGGCCGTCGACAAGAACCACGAGGTCTTCTCCGCCGAGCCGTTGATCGTCATCGGGGTTCCACCTCGTTTTCTTGATATCGAGATGTTCATAGCGATGGATCCGCCACGACACGACGCGCAGCGGGCCGCTGTCCAAGGCGTGGTCGCACCGAAGAACCTGCGTGAGATGGAGGGTCTGATTCGATCGCGCGTCCAGGAGGTGCTGGACAACCTGCCCGTGGATCAGCCGTTCGACTGGGTCCAGAACGTCTCGGTCGAGTTGACCGCTCGGATGCTTGCGACCCTCCTGGACTTTCCCTACGAGCAGCGCCGCAAGCTCGCTTACTGGTCTGATCTCGCATCCTCGATGGAGCAAGCCAACGGCGGCCCCTCGGACAATGACGAGGTGTTCCGCGGCATGCGCGACATGGCGCGAGGTCTCAGCACTCTCTGGCGCGACAAGGCTGCCCGGACAGCTGCCGGGGAGGAACCCGGATTCGACTTGATCACCCTGTTGCAGAGCAACGAAGACACCAAGGATCTGATCGACCGACCGATGGAGTTCCTGGGCAACCTTGTGTTGCTGATCGTCGGAGGCAACGACACGACGCGGAACTCGATGAGCGGCGGTGTTCTCGCGTTGAACCGGTTCCCTGACCAGTTCGAGAAGCTGAAGGCGAACCCTGACCTGATCCCCAATATGGTCTCGGAGATCATTCGGTGGCAAACACCGTTGGCCTACATGCGCCGGATCGCCAAGGCCGACACCGTGCTGAACGGGCAGTTCATCCGCAAGGGCGACAAGGTAGTGATGTGGTACGCCTCAGGCAACCGTGATGAGCGGATGTTCGATCGGCCCGACGACTTCATCATCGACCGGGCCAACGCTCGCAACCACATCTCCTTCGGCTTCGGTGTCCACCGCTGCATGGGCAACCGACTGGCGGAATTACAGCTGCGGATTCTCTGGGAAGAGTTGCTTTCTCGCTTCGAAAAGATCGAGGTCGTCGGCGAGCCCGAGTATGTGCAGTCCAACTTTGTCAGGGGCATCAGCAAGATGATGGTCCGTCTCACCCCGAAATCCGACGTATGACCTTACATCGGGCCCTCGTCGTCGGGGCCAGCCATGCCGGAGCCCAACTCGCGGCCAGTCTTCGACAGGAAGGGTGGACCGGCGAGATCGTTCTCATCGGCGATGAGTCGACGTTGCCCTACCAACGCCCTCCTTTGTCGAAGGCGTACCTGGCCGGGAAGAGCACACTCGACGAGCTTGCGATCCGCAATGCCGATTTCTATAGCAAGCAGGGAATCCAAGTCCTGAATGCGACGGTGGAGGCGATCGACCGCTCGGGTGGTCATCTCTCACTGAGTACCGGCGGCGCACTAGCTTACGACCAGCTTGCGCTGTGCACTGGCGCCCGCCCTCGGCGACTCCCCACCCCGGGAGCCAACTTGGCCGGAGTCTACTACTTACGCACAGTCGCAGACGTCGAGATGATCCGAGTGGCCGCCCACGCAGGACGTCGGGCAGTGATCATCGGCGGCGGTTACATCGGACTGGAGACGGCTGCCTCGTTGCGTGCACTGGGGCTGGAGGTCACCGTGCTCGAGGCGACTGGGCGCGTCCTTGAGCGGGTCACTGCCCCCGAAGTATCAGCGTTCTTCGACCGTATTCACCGGCAGGAGGGCGTGAAAATCCGGACGGGTGTGCTGGTCGAGGTTCTGTCCGGCGAGGACAGGGTCCGTGAAGTAGTTCTGTCCGGTGGCGAGTCAATTCCCGCTGACCTCGTCATTGTCGGCATCGGCGTTGAGCCGAACACCGATCTTGCCGCCGCCGCAGGTCTGGTCATTGATAACGGCGTCGTGATCGACGACCAGGCCCGGACCAGCGACCCCGACATCGTGGCCGCCGGGGATTGCGCAAGCCACAGCATGGCTCGCTACAGCCGCCCTCTACGCCTGGAGTCTGTGCCGAGCGCGCACGAGCAAGCCAAGGTCGCTGCCGCGACGGTGTGTGGGAAGTCCAAGAAGATAGCGGCGCTTCCATGGTTCTGGTCGGATCAATATGATCTCAAGCTCCAGATCGCCGGTCTGAACACCGGTTACGACGAAGTCATCCTCAGCGGAGACCCGACCCGAGACCGCGACTTCACCTGCTTCTACCTCCGTGAGGGAGAGCTTATTGGCGCCGACTGCATCAACCGCCCCCGTGACTTCATGTTCAGCAAGCGGGTAATCACGCAGCAACTCCCCATCGACCGAACTGAACTGGCGCTTGCCAGCTCCGCCTGAGATGACGGGTCTTCGGGCGATGGGTACGAAATGGTGAGTGCGGGCTGCGTTTCGGAAAGGAACACAAGTGACGAACATTATCCATCTCCCGCTGGCGAAGGGTCGTGAGCGACTCTCGTCGGTCCTCATGGTGCCACTGCCGAGTCGGGTCGACGCGGCCCTGCTCGGGGCCAGTGACCGGTGGCCTGTCCGAGAGCTCGCCCCGCCCCCGGCGGGGTCAGGCCTCAAACCGGTCTTAGGGACCGCTGGCATGCCTCTGCTCGGTCACACCCTGGACTACATCCGGTTCGGATCTAACTTCTCCCGGGCCAGGTACCAGCGGCTAGGACCTGTGTCGTGGATGGGCGCCTTCGGCACGAAAATAGTGGCGGTTGCCGGACCGGATGCCATACAGGAGGTGCTGACCACCAAGGCGAAGTCGTTCTCCCAGGACGGGTGGACCTATCTCATCGATGCCTTTTTTCATCGGGGCCTGATGTTGATGAGCTTCGACGAACACAGGATGCATCGGCGGATCATGCAGGAGGCGTTCACCCGCGACCGACTCGCCGGCTACGTCGACCAGCTCGGCCCGACGCTGGAGGCCAGCATCCCAGGGTGGACAGCGGGACAATCCACCACGCGCATCTACCCGCTGCTGAAGGCACTAACTCTCGACGTCGCCACGAAGGTCTTCATGGCAGGTCGGGGGGGTAGCGAGGATACCGATGCCATCAACGACGCCTTCGTGGCCACCGTGCGTGCGGCCAGCTCGATCATCCGTTTCCCGTTACCGGGGACTCGTTGGCGAGCGGGAGTCCGTGGGCGCGCGCTCTTGGAGGACTACTTCACCCGGCACCTGCCGGCGGCTCGAAGTGGCCAAGGAGGCGACCTCTTTGCGGGGCTGTGCCATGCGCGCACGGCCGACGGTGAGGCGTTCACCGATGAGGACGTCGTTAGCCACATGATCTTCTTGATGATGGCGGCCCACGACACATCGACCATCACCACCACCGCTGCCGCCTACTTCCTCGCCAAGCACCCGGCCTGGCAGGAACGGGCGCGGGCCGAGTCCGACCGACTCGGTGGACGCCGCCCGGACATCGACGACCTGGACTCACTGGAGACTCTCGACCTGGTGATCAAGGAGACACTCCGTCTGGTGGCGCCCGTGCCCATCGTGATGCGCAAGACGGTCGAAGACGTGGATATCGCCGGCCACCACATCCCGGCGGACACCCTGGTGGCCGTGGCTCCGTCGGTGAACCACTTCGACGAGTCGTGCTGGACCGACCCCGACACCTTTGACCCTGACCGCTTCAGCGAACCGCGGCGTGAGGACCAGAATCACCGCCTCGGGTGGATCCCCTTCGGAGGAGGGGTACACAAGTGCATCGGTCTGCACTTCGGCACCCTCGAAGTCAAGGCGATTCTGCACCACATGCTACGCACCTACACCTGGACGGTCCCCGATCAGTATGAAGCGAGGTGGGACAACACCTCGCTCCCCATTCCGGTCGACGGGTTGCCGATAACTCTGGAGCGCAGATGAATAAGGCACCGCTGGCGCACTCGTGGGCGACCGACTTCCTCGACATCGAGCACGAGTCCGTCCGGGCGTTCACCGCCGCCGCGGTTGGGGATGCGGGCACCGACCGGGACAAGGCGAAGCGCCTCTTCGCCGCCGTCCGCGACCAGATCCGGTACGACCCCTACACGGTGTCGGACGATCCCGCCCATTATCGAGCAAGCTTCGTCCTCGAGACCGGGCGCGCCTATTGCGTCCCGAAGGCGGTGCTCTTGACCGCGGTGTGCCGTGCGGCAGGGATTCCGGCGCTACTGGGGTTTGCCGACGTCCGAAATCATTTGCAGACCGAAGCGTTGCGAGCGCTCATGGGCGGCACGGACCTGTTCGTCTATCACGGCTACAGCCATCTCTACGTCAACGGCCGGTGGATGAAGGCGACCCCGGCGTTCAACACCGAGTTGTGTGCCCGTTTCGGGGTGCCGCCGGTGGATTTCGATGGCGAGCACGACGCCCTCCTGCACGCCTTCGCCGCCGACGGAGCCCTGCACATGGAGTATGTCCGCGAGCGCGGCGTCTTCGACGACCTGCCTTTGAACACGATCTTGACCGAGCTTCGGCATACCTATGGACAGCGAATCTTTGAGCGCACCCACGTGATCGCTGACGCTTTCACCGACACACCCGACAGATGCACCCAGCCCGACGGGATCGCCCGCGGGCTCCACTCACTCCCGGAGGCCCGATGAGCACGGCGACCACAGCGGATGCCCTGGACGTACGCAACCCCGCCGACGGCCGGCTGGTCGCAACCGTCCCCATCGATACCCGCGAGACCGTGAACAGCATCGCGGCCGATCTCCGCCGCGCTCAGCTCGGGTGGGCTCAGGCAAGCCCGCGGCAACGCTCCCGATGGTTGCATCGCTGGCGAGACTGGATCCTGGCTCACACCGACGAACTCACCGATCTGCTGCAAGCCGAAACAGGCAAGGTGCGCCCCGACGCCCTGGTTGAGACGACAGCATCGTGCGAGTTCATCACCTACTACGCAAACCATGCCGAGAAGTTTCTCGCTGACGAGCAAGTCCGATCCGCAGGTCTGCTAAGTCTGCCGAAACGGTTGTCCAAGACCTACCACCCGTACCCGGTTGTCGGGCTCATCACACCGTGGAACTTCCCGATCACCCTCTTCCTCATGGATGCAGCTCCTGCGCTGGCTGCCGGATGCGCAGTCCTGGCGAAGTCCTCGGAAGAGACGCCACTGACCTGTGCACGAGTCGTCGAGGGCTGGCACGAGATCGGCGCCCCACCAGTTTTGGCGCATGTTGTGGGTGCTAGCGAAGCAGGTGCTGCGGTCGTGGACGCCGCTGACTTCGTTCAGTTCACGGGCTCGACAGCCACCGGGAGGACAATCGCGATCCGCTGTGCCGAGCAATTGAAGCCTGTGAGCTTGGAGTTAGGTGGTAAAGATCCGGCGATCGTGCTGGAGGATGCCGACCTTGCTCGTGCTGTGGAGGGGATCGCGTGGGGCGGTCTGTTCAACGCGGGGCAGGTCTGCATCTCAGTCGAGCGGGTGTATGTGGTCTCTGAGATCTACGACGAGTTCGTGGCCCGGCTGGCTCAACGAGTACGGTCACTTACCCAAGGTGCCGCGGCAGGTGACGACGTAGGTGCGATGGTCACGGCGAGACAGGTCGAGATAGCCGATCGCCACGTCAGCCAGGCAGTGGCGGCAGGTGCGCAGGTACTGGCCGGCGGAACCCTAAGCGCGGTCGGGAACTACTACGCTCCAACCGTTGTGGTCGGCGTCGACCACACAATGGCCTGCATGACCGAGGAGACCTTCGGCCCCACGATCCCTGTGATGCGTGTCGCGGACGAGGACGAGGCCATCCACCTGGCTAACGACTCGGCGTTCGGCTTGTCTGCCACAGTGTGGACCCGCGACCATGCTCGTGCGCGGCGTATCGCACAACGTCTGGACGCGGGTGCAGTCAACATCAACGACGTCTTCAGCAACCTCTTCGCCACCACACTGCCGCACAGTGGATGGAAGGCCTCAGGTATCGGTGCGCGACTAGGCGGCGCCTACGGACTTCACAAATACTGCCGGGTCCAGTCCGTGACCGAGCCGCGGATCCCTGTCCTGACACGAGAACTCACGTGGTACCCGTACACCTCCCGACGTACGGCCATCGCCGAAAAAGTATTGCGTGCAGCAGCCGGTCGCGGTCTACGACAACGCCTCGGCCTGAACAAGGAGCACAGCAAGTGACGACACACAATCCCCATACCGCCGCGAAAACAGTGGCGATCACCGGGGGAGCCCGCGGCATCGGCTACCAGACCGCGAAGGAGCTGATCCGACGAGGTCACCGCGTGGCCATCGGCGACATCGACGAGGCACGTGCTAAGGAGACCGCCGCCGAACTGGGGGTTAAGGTTGTCACCCGCCTCGATGTCACCGACCCTGACTCGTTCAAAGACTTTCTCGACCTAGTCGAGGGAGACCTCGGCCCCCTCGACGTGCTGATCAACAACGCGGGCATCATGCCCACCGGGCACACCCACGAGGAAGACGACGCGGTGACCCGGCGGCAGGTCGAGATCAACGTCCTGGGAGTCATCTTTGGGACCAAACTCGCCCTTCAACGGATGCTCCCTCGTCGTACTGGACACATCATCAACACCGCATCACTGGCCGGCGAGCTCGCCGTCCCCGGTCTGGCGACCTACTGCGGCACCAAATTCGCGGTCATCGGATTCACGGAGGCGGCGCGACTGGAATACCGCAAGTCAGGCGTGCGGCTGTCCACAGTGCGGCCCACGTTCACCAACACCGAACTCGTTGCTGGGACAGCAGGAGCCAAGGGACTGCGCAATGCAGAGCCCGAGGAAATCGCTCGAGTGACAGGCGAACTGATCGAGAAACCGCGGCCCTTCGTGCGCGTCACTCGCCTCGCAGGGAGCATGGTCGCAGCGATGAAGTTCGTCCCCGAACGGCTCGCCACCAGGCTCGGATCGGCCCTGGACACAGACTCTGTATTCCTCGACGACGTGGACATGGGGGCACGTCAGGCCTACCTGGACAGAATTCGGAACAACTGACCTGGTCTTCGAACCCACCACCCAGAAAAGGAAGATACATGCCCCGCAAGATCCTGATCAAGGACTACCCCCATCAGATCGGGGGGCACTGTGGTTCTGGCGCAATGCGGGATCTTCTGCACTGGCATGGACTGGGGTGGGAAGGGCCACCCGATGAAGGTCTGGTGTTCGCACTCGGCGGCTCGCTGGGGCTAGCGTACCTCCGATCGAATGACCTGGTTCCACCATTGTATTTGGTGGGACGAGGGGCCGACTTCGAAATCGATCTACCCCGCCGGCTAGGCGGACAGGTCCACGTTCTCACCACCGACGATCCCAGTGAGGGATGGTCTTGGGTTCTCGACGAGATCGACGCAGGCAGACCCAGCCTGGTGTGGGGCGACATAGCCGAGCTACCGTACCTGCAGGTCCAGTTGCAGATGAGTCGCCACGACATCGTGGTGATCGGTTACGACGAAGCTAAGGGGATTGCCTTCGTCGTAGACAATGATCGCGCCGAGGTGCAGGAAGTCCCGCTCGATTCGCTGGCTCGGGCGCGTTCCTCGACGTCCTTCCCTCAACCGACGCGCCACTGTACATACCGCATCACCTGGCCGAGCGCGCTGCCAGACATGGCAACAGTGGCGGCAGAGGCATTTCGCCAATCCGCGGCCAACATGCGCCACCCGTCACAGCCGGGGATCGTTGATCTCACGACCATGGAGGCCGGGGCCGAGGGGCTAGCTGCAGTCGAGCAGTTGGCGGCCGACCTTCGAGCCTGGGCAGACCTTCCGACAAGAGATCTTGAGATCTTCCTGTTCAGTCTGGGCGCTTTCATCGAGAAGGCGGGCACCGGCGGCGGCCTATTCCGCCGGTTGCTCGCCGATGGCTGCGCGGATGTCGCACGCCTGACCGGTGATCTAGCCACCGCCGACCTCGCCGTCGCCGCCAGCCGTTGTGCGCAGGCATGGACCGAAACTGCACGTGCCGGGACCCAACGCGACATTGATGCGCGCGCTCGCTTAGCGGCGGTGGTCACGGCGGCTAGCCGACTACCAGAACTCGAGTCGAACCTGGTCGAGTCCCTGGAATTGGCTTCAACCTCACTTACGGCTGCAGGTCTCTGACAGCCCGCTGTTAACCAGGACGCCCGGTGAATTGATCTGCGGATCGCTGTTCGTTCGCAGGCACTATCGAATGAAGGAATGGTATGCAGAGCACGATGATGAACTTTCCCTTGACAACTGCGGCGATTCTGCGCCACGGTTCGAGTGTGCATAGCTCGGCAACCGTACGGACCTTGCAGTCCGACGGGAGCGTTAAGGTCGGCACTTTCGCCGAAGTCGGACGGAGAGCCGCACAGTTGGCCAACGCATTGCGCGGTTGCGGGATCACAGGCGATGAGCGTGTTGCGACCTTTATGTGGAACAACCAGGAGCATGTTGAGGCCTACTGTGCGGTGCCCTCGATGGGCGCAGTGCTGCACACCCTGAACCTACGTCTCACCCCTGATCAACTTGTCTACATCGGCAACCACGCCGAGGATCAGGTCGTAATTCTCGATGGAAGCCTGCTGCCCTTGCTGGCCCCTGTACTGCTGCAGCTCACCAGCGTGCACACCGTCGTCGTGACCGGCGAAGTGGACCTTACCCCGCTGCACCGTGACGGGGTCAGGGTCGTGGGGTACGAGGAGTTCCTCGCCTCTCAGTCCGATACGTTCGACTGGCCTGATCTCGATGAGCAGTCCGCAGCCGCTATGTGTTATACCTCGGGTACCACCGGCAACCCCAAAGGGGTCGCCTACAGCCACCGGTCGACGTACTTGCATTCGATGGCGGCCTGCGCCGCCGACGGACTGCGAGTCAGCTGCGATGATCGGATCCTTGCCATCGTGCCGATGTTCCACGCCAACGCTTGGGGACTAGTCTATGCCGCCCTTATGTCGGGCGCCGACCTACTCATGCCTGACAGGTTCCTGCAGGCTGAGCCGCTGGTGCGGCTCATCGACGCGCAGAGGCCGACCGTCGCGGGCGCAGTTCCGACGATCTGGAATGACGTCTTAAACTTCTTGGAGGCAAACTCCAGCTATGACATCTCCTCTCTCGGTCTGGTCGCCTGCGGTGGTTCCGCAGTACCCCTTCACCTGATGGAGGCCTTCGAGGAGAGGTACGGCGTGCAGGTCGTCCAGGCATGGGGAATGACCGAAACCTCGCCGCTGGCCGCCATCGCACGCCCACCGGTATCGCTCGATGTGCAGGAGCGCTGGCGCCTGCGCGCCACCCAAGGCCGCCCGGTTGCAGGGGTGGAGCTGAGGATTGTCGACGACGAGGGCAATAAGCTCCCGCACGACGGCGAAGCGGTCGGTGAGTTGCAAGCACGCGGGCCCTGGATTACCGGCTCGTACGTCGGCGAGGAGCATGACAGTGAGAAGTTTCAGGAAGGGTGGTTACGCACCGGCGACGTCGGGCGGATCGATGCACGCAATTTCGTGACGCTGACCGACCGCGCCAAGGACGTGATCAAGTCCGGCGGGGAGTGGATCTCCTCGGTCGAGCTCGAACTGCTGCTTGCCGGTCATCCAGACGTGCTCGAGGCATCTGTGATCGGAGTGCCGGACGAGAAGTGGCAAGAACGCCCCCTCGCGGTGATCGTTCCACGTGAGGGCCGCGAGCCCACACCTGCTAGTCTGCGCGACTTCCTCGACGGCAAGGTCGCCAAGTGGTGGCTGCCCGAGCGTTGGTGCTTCATCTCCGAGGTGCCCAAGACCTCAGTCGGCAAGTTCGACAAGAAGCGCCTACGCTCCCTGCACGCCGAAGGAGAGCTAGCTGTCATCGAAATCTAGGAAATTTTTTTCCAACCGGAGTTCTGAATAGGACGAGGCAGATGGAACGCGGGGCGGGAAGTTTTTCACGACACCGGCGTCCATCGCAGACTACGGCACTGGTGAAGGAGATGGGGTCGTGATCTCCCGTTGGGCGGGACACCTCGCCTGACCAACGTGGAGTTGAGCGAAGGGCTGCCACCGCACTCTCCGGAGTGCGCTCAGGTGTATTTGCATAACGGTCACACTCGAGACCGGCATTAAGCGCGGTTTCATCGACAGGAAGGTCGGACCATGGGCAAAGCTTCGGATGCGGTCGGGGGGTCGGTCGACCCAGACATGGAGGACTGGGTGCGCTCATTCCGGCCGCTGGAAGAATCTAGCTCGCCTGAGTTGCCACCCCACCACCCCAACTGTCTTGGGTGCGGGCCGACGAACCCGCACGGGCATTACCTGTCGGTACGGCGTTGCCGAGACGGCGTCGTTGCTCACCACCTCTTCGACCAACGTCACGTAGGGGCGCCCAGGATAGCACACGGCGGCGCGGTGGCGACCGTAATCGACGATCTTTTCGGTTTCCTGCTCTACACGGTCGGAGAACTCGGCGTGACGCGCCGTCTCGAACTCGACTACCTCGCGCCGGTTCTGCTTGCCACGCCTTACACCCTGCACGCCGATACACGGTCTCGCGATGGCCGGAAATTGAATCTCGCGGCCAGGATCGAGGATATAGAGGGTCGATCGGTCACCACGGCGACCGCCCTGTTCATCCTGGTCGACGTCGAACATTTCCTGCAGTCACAGGCGAATACTAAGAGGCAAGCATGAATGTACCGACCGAGAGGGAACTGCTCCTGGACGCCTTACTCACCGATCACGGCGCAGCCGGACCTTACGAAGCGTTCCGACGGCTGCGAGAGACGCGCCCCGTCTTGGTTACGCGATCGGGGGTGCTGGTATTGAGTCGCTACGACGATTGCGCGGCGGCGCTCCGCGACCGCAGACTCGGCAAGGCCGACGAGTCGCTGGGCTTCGGCTTGTCCGAGATCCCTGACGAGCTGCAACGTCGGGCCATGCATCGATTCCGGCGCACCATGCTGTTCCGTAACCCCCCTGACCATCACCGGCTGCGTCGACTGGTGGCCGACGTGTTCACCCCTCGACACATTGACGAGTTGCGCAGCCGCATCATCACACAGATCCATCACCTACTTAACGTCATGGAGGTACAGGTCTTCGTCGACATCATCACCGATCTGGCGCTCCCGCTGCCTGTGAATGTGATAGGCGAACTTCTGGGAGTTCCCGCGGCCGATCGGGCAGTTGCCGCGCCATTGGTGCGTGCCCTGCTCGCCTCACTGGAACCCGGAGCCAATGTTGAGGCTCTGACCGCCGCCTGTGAAGCCGAGAACCAACTTGCCATGTATTTCGCTGACCTGTTGGCGGTCAAACGCGCCCGCCCCGCCGATGACCTACTCAGCCGACTCGCCGTCGCGCACGGCGACGACATCCTGGATGACGACGAATGCGTCGGCACCGCGATTCTGTTGTTCGCCGCAGGGTTCGAAACCACCACAAACCTCATCGGCAACGGCGTCGCCGCGCTGCTCGCTCACCCCGACCAAATGCGCGAACTGGGTGCCAGGCCCGACTTGGCGAGCAATGCCGTCGAAGAATTGTTGCGTTACGACTCCCCCGTCCAGACCAACGGGCGCACGGTGCTCGAGCCGACACGGCTGGCAGGAGTCGATCTACATCCCGGTCAGATCGTATTGACCTTGCTCGGGGCGGCCAACAGAGATCCGGACCGATTTTGTGACCCGGATAAGCTCGACATCACCCGAACCGGAGTCCCACCGTTGTCGTTCGGCGCCGGCATTCACTTCTGTCTCGGCGCGCCGCTGGCCCGGCTCGAAGGATCCCTACTGTTCCCGATCCTGGTGGCTCGTTTTCCCGGTCTCCAGCTCGTCGAACAGCCTCGCTGGCGTACCGGGCTATCCTTCCGCGGGCTATCGAGTTTAAAGGTGGCAACCAGATGAGCCCTCCCCTACCCCCCACCAGAAGGGCTCAAAGTCTCGGGAGTTGAACCCGACCGAACCACCTCAATCGATCGGAGTCGCAGTGTCAGCGCAGCCTTTCCTAGGCTTCGCAGGTCGGGCGCCGACTCGCTTGCACGGCGCGACCGGAACCAGTTTGTCAGATCCATGCTCAGGGAGACGAGTTTACGGCCTGCGCGTGTGGTAGACGTGAGCGTGCGCGTGTGGTACATGTGAGCGGCTGGTGGCGGGGCCGGGAGAGAGAATACCGCAGGGTGTTGTCAAGTTGTCTGGAGTACAGCAGTTTTGGGGTGCGGCAAGGCATCGCACGGGGAGGTCGGTCAGGGAGCGACGGTTTGTTCGGTGACCTGATCCCATACCTGGAATCGGATGGCCAGTTC
>NZ_JAAOLG010000055.1:0-15607 GCF_011602025.1 Rhodococcus sp. IC4_135 | reverse complement strand
TCGCCGAACTCAAGGCTCAGGTCTCCACCGACATCAGCCCCATCGCCAAACCACGTCAAATCACCATCGTGCCGGAACTGCCCAAAACCCGATCCGGCAAGATCATGCGCCGCCTCCTGCGCGACGTAGCCGAAGGCCGAGACCTCGGAGACACCTCAACCCTGGTCGACCCCAAGGTATTCGACGCAATACGCGGCAAATAAGGCCTTCGGCCCCGTGCGCCTTTCTGGTAGTCCCCCCTACCAGGAAGGCGCACAGGGGCGGAGCCCTCACACAAACGCCGGTTGATTCGAAAAGCACTCTGCTACTGGGGATCCCCCTCCGCGAGGCCCCTGATATTCAGCGCTCGCCGTGGAGAATGAAGTGAATCTTATCTCGATGGAGCTTCCAACATGTCCGCCGAACTGCCGACGCCGCGGCGCGAACCGTCGAACAGGTTTCTCTGATCCCACGTAAGGGCCCTCGTAGTCGTGACTCCGCAGAGTGAATCCAGATCCCAGCCGGCCTTGTGGAATCGTGAGCGAATCAGCTCCGGTTCCTGGTAGAACGCGATGTGACAACCCGCGATGAAGAGCTCACGGCCGTTGATCGGGTACGCACCTTCCGTGCAGAGCCAGGTGATGGCAGCTGCAGCGTGGGCTGAATGAGGATCAGCTGCGAAGGGATCCCCGCCGCCCTCCATCCAAGCATTGGCCAATGGAGGTATACCCAATGCATCGACTGCATAGCTCAGGCTGGCGAGATTCTCCGGCGTCGCCATGTTGCTGTTCGCGGTAATCGGTCGAACTACATTGCTGCGCACCCCGAACTCACCAAGATCACGCGCCACTGTACGAGAGAATCCGACGACGCCTTCTTTGGCGGCGGAGTAGTTGCCCATACCGTAGTGCCCGATCCCAGACGGAGACGACAGGTTCACGATCGATCCGCCCCGCTCCATCAAGTGCGGCGCTGCGTGGCGCACGGTCGCGAAGTACCCCTTGAGATTGACCGCCAGGACAAGATCGAAATCTTCCTCACTCATCTGGTCGATCCGAGTTGGGCGAATGATTCCGGCATTGTTGACCAAGATGTCAATTCGTCCGAAGGCGTCCAGAGCCGCCTCGACCACAGCATTCCCTCCTGCCATGCAGTCAACACTGGACGTTTCTGCAACTGCTTCGCCACCGGCCGCGAGGATCTCGTCGACAACCGCCTGAGCCACCGACGTGTTATTTCCTGCCCCGTTCGGTCCACCACCCAGATCATTGACGACGACCTTGGCACCCTCTCGCGCCAGCAGAAGTGCAGTGTCTCGCCCAATGCCGCGACCTGCTCCGGTGACAATGGCAACTTTCCCGGCAAAGCGTTCCTGGCCCATATGATGGTCCTTTCATCAGAAGTGTTCGATTCTTGCTTGGCACCGCAATTCAGTCTCCAAGGCAAGGTGTGTCAGTGGCCGTGGCGGATCTCTCGAATTCCTATGCCATAGAGAACATTCTGCGCGGGGCACACACATTGAGCATCCGTCGATTGTCGGCGATGTGCTCCGAATGGCCGACATTGCGCTCTTGACGGATCGATCTCGGCATGAAAGTCCGGTACCACTCAATCCCGGGAAGCTTCGAAGTAGCTCGCGCTGAAAGTGCCGTACTACAACGAAATTCGACAACCCACCCGACTCTGGCCGGTCATCGACCCCCGAGCGGCAGCGCTCCCCCACCGACGGGATAGGGCGGGAGCGTCCCCACAAGTGTCGGTGTCAAAGTGGTCGCGGCCGGATCGGAGCGACCCAGCGTCAGTTTCCGAACTTCGGCACCCGTTCCGTTGCTCCCACTCACAAGGAGATCCGCGCCGGTAGTCGTACTCGTCGTCGCCACTTCGACGCCCGACCCTGAACCGGCGAAGGGATCGAAGGAGGCAACTTCCCGAAACGCTACGTCCGTCGAATGGTGATCCGGGCTCTCGAGGTACATCTCGGGCGCGCCGTCGAGCCTCGATCCACTCGAGAAGACACGGACGGAACCGTCCCCTCCGAGCATGCCCGCCACTATCGATTTCGCTCCGCCCTCGGCGCCGGCCACCCACCCCGTCGAAAGCGATACTCCGTCGTGATAGCCCTGATCGAAGGCCAAGAACTGTGACGTCATCGCCGGCCCATCCGCATGACCTGCGTGTTCGTCGGAGCCACCCTTTGCCGCCGCCGTCGGTTCGTACAGGTCGTAGCGGAATGTCTTGACCAGCGGTTCCTCGCCCGCGCCTGGCGCTGTCACGATGCTCGCCCGACCTGAGTGACTGTCCACCATCCCGGTTGCAAAAGTGACGCCACTACTCGAACCCGGATATGGAGCGAAGGAGCCGAATTCTGCGGGCGCAGACTTCTTGTCCGGCGGAAGGTCAGTGGAGTAGATCTTGACCAGCGACTCCATTCCGGGGCCCGATGCGACGATGATGTTGTCCGCCAGAGCATTTCCGTCGATGTCGACGCCGCCGACACTCACTCCACCGCGGAAGCCCGAATCGAAGGGTGCAAACCTGGCCAGCTCGTCGGTGAACGGCACGCCTCCGACTGCGTTGTACGCCACCACTTCCGGAGCCGAGCCTGCACCTGTTCCAGCGACCAGATCAAGCACCATGTCTCCGTTCACGTCCGCCATCGCAACACTCGGGGTGCCTTCGAACGACGGGAAGGGCGTCACAGCAGTGATCAGTTTGTCGCCGTCGGCATCGAATATCTGCACCTTGGCGGGCACGCCGGCCGAACCAGGTATCGCGACGGCATATGTCGATACCTCGGGAATCACGTTGACGGTAGCCATCAAACCGTTGTCCTCGTGATTGAGTCGGTGGCAATGGATTACAAAGGTTCCGGTGTACTCGGTGAACTTCGTCCGCAACGTCACCGATGCTGGTTCCAGCGCATTCTCGTTCTCGTCTGTCACTGGCGCGGGTACGTTCACGTTGTCGATTCCCCAGGGCTGAATGCCCGTCGTGGTGCCGGCGACGGGATCGACGACTTCCGTCACCTGGAAGTCGTTGACGTGAATATGCATCGGATGTTCGTCGTTGTTGAGGTTCGTGATCTTCCATTCCTCGACGGAATTCAAACGCGGTTGAATCAACGGAATGTTGGGGAAGGTGTTGTCGGCGAACTCGTAGGTGAAGGCCTTCGGATCACTGTTGCTTGCCTTGTCGTTACTGAAGCCGCCCGAGACTGTGAGGTTGCGGGTCACGTCGGGTGTCATCGCTGCGGTATCCACGAAGGAGGTGTAGGTGTCGAGCTTCTGTCCGAACGCGAAAGGAATCGTCGTTCCTTCGCCCTCGTCTGGTGTGGCGCGGATCAGCTGCTGCGTCGGGAACGTGAAGAATCCGTCCGCGTAGCTGATCACCGACGGGTCGACGGTGACGGTTCCGAGTTCGGCGGGCGGATTGTCGGTACCGTTGTTGGTGTAGAGAATGCCCGGATTACTCACCGGCTTTGCACCCTCGAGCGGTGGCATCTCCAGCACCAGATCGCCGGACGCCGGCATCGTCACGGCGATTGCATAGCGCGAGGCCGGCGGAATCACCAGCCTGGTTCCGTCCCCGTCCACGGGTGGCCTGACCTCGTCGAACGGGTTTCCGTCCTGCCCCACGATTGCGAACTGCGGATGGGTGCCGGTTGCGGTTTCCGTCAACGTAACCGGCATGTAGGCAAAGTCGCTGATGTTGGCGAGCACCCAGATCTCGGTCTGCCCCGGCTTCAATTTCAGGGACGGCTGAAATTGACCGTTCACCGTGTACTGCACGTCGCGTTGGTTGTCCGGCAGGGAGAGATCGGCCGGGACGCTCGTCGACTCACCCACGAAGCTCTGAAGGTTGCCCGGTACGAATTGATTCTGTCCGCGATGATTGGCCGGCGACAGCGGTCCGGTGTACCAGTTGGTGAAATACTGCGCTCCCTGCGTGGTATCCGAGAAATTGACCGGTGCCAAGATCGGACGGTATGTCCCGTCCGCCAATTCCGTGCCGGTGGGCGGCGTCAAGGTGCTGACGAATTGGGGCCAGTTGGCATCGTTGAGCTGTCGCCCCTTACCTTTGCGGTCGAACACGAAGTTGTACTGCAGTGCCATGTCGCGGATCGGAATGTCGTTGGCCGTCACGACAGGCAAATTGCCGTCCGGCCGACCGATTTCCAGCAGCCCGGCCAGACCCATGTAGGTCTGCTGGGCGGTGAGGGTGTGCCGGTGGCTGTGGTACCAGTAAAGTCCGTTCGGCATCGTCCCCGGAATCGCGTAGTCGTACACGTTTCCCTGACCGGCGGGGATGTTGAGCAACACGTTGTCCGCATTGCCGTCCGGACTCACGTGAACTCCGTGCGTGTGCAGATTCAAAGGAGCCGACGTCAGCGCCGGTGGATAGATCGGAACATCCCCGCCTGCCGGTGTGAATGCCGGATCGTAGAAGTCCTCGATCGCGAGGTCCTGCAGATCGTTGTCGTAGTGAATGATCAAACGCTCTCCGGGATTGACGCGGAGAGTCGGCGCCGGATAGACGTCACTCGCCGAGGTCGATCCGTCCGACGCCGTACCGCGGATGACCTCGTACCCGAAGAGCAGAAAATTCGACACCGGCGCGGACGCCGTATCGAGCGGAATCACTCCCTGATGGGCGGACAACCGCACTTCGAGGACACCATCTCGACTGCTCAGTTTCACCGGCTCCCGATAGTCGTCCGGGGCACCGTCCGAGCCGTAATTGGCGCCGACCTCGGGCGCCGATTCACCGGACGTACACGCGGCCAACGCCATCGTCATGGACACCACTACTACTGCGGCTAACGACTTTCCTCGCAGTGCGATCACTGGTTTCCCCGTTCCATGGTGGCGTGAGATACGTCCGATCAGCGCTCATCAGCCTATCGAGAAAACATCGGCTGAACAGTACATTCACGACAAATTGCCCACTTAGTGCCAGCTCGAGCGCTGCACCTTGCAAGCAGTCTCAGCAAACCGATCAGAAATCGAGAAGCACAGCCAAGGGACCCGCAATTACGTTGAAACACATGAACACACCACAGAAGTCCACTTCCGACCACACGTCGTCAATCCACACATCAGCAGGGAGCACACAGATGACCACCGCACAGTCCGTGATCCTCCATGTTCCCGAACTCGCGGCAGCCGAAGCCTTCTACAACGCCCTCGGCGTCGGAGATCGAATCCAGCTACGGGAATCTAACGAACCGACAACAGGGTTTCGTGGGTACACCCTTTCGCTCGTCGTCGCCCAACCGAACATCGTCGACGCCTTCGTCGACGCGGCGCTCGCGGCCGGCGCCACCGATTTGAAGCCGGTCAAGAAATCCCTCTGGGGCTACGGCGGAGTTGTTCAGGCTCCGGACGGTTCGATCTGGAAGATCGCCACGTCGTCGAAGAAGAACAACGGACCAGCCACCCGAACGATCGACAGCCTCGTGCTGCTGCTCGGCGCCGAAGACGTCAAGGCCAGCAAGCAGTACTACCTAGACCACGGACTAGAGGTGTCCAAGAGCTTCGGTCGCAAGTACGTCGAATTCACCAGTGCACCGGGCAATGTGACACTGGCACTGTACGGTCGCCGCGCCTTGGCAAAGGATGCCGGGCTGTCTCCGGAAGGCACCGGATCGCACCGGCTCACCATCACCGGTGCTTCCGAACCCTTCGCGGATCCCGATGGTTTCGCCTGGGAAAGCACCCATCCCTGACACAGGTGGCGTCTCGGGAGCAGGCCCACCAGACTCAGGACATCCGACGAATCCTCTCCAAGTTGTGCGCCATCAATGGTCCAACGGTTTCGAGAGCCGTCGGTGAGGTGATGTTCCAGTGAGTGCACTCGACGGGGTGATTCACGATATCCCCGCTCACGTACGCGCGCCATGAATCGGCGCCACGGTTCAGCCACGGATCATCCAGCGCTGCAGTGAAGTACAGAATGTCTCCATCGAAGATCCCCGGCCGGTAGGTCTGCATCAACGAGTCGTTGTGCTGGGCCGCGAAGACAAGCCTGCCGACATCTTCCGAAGTCAGCTCACCCTTGGCTTGTGCGAACTCGAGACCCATATCCGCGTCGTCACCAGCGTCCGATCCTTCCGTGTCTTCAGCGGAATAGGCGAAGCTGTCCAGCATCACCAACGAATCGACCGACTCGCCCGCCGTCTGCAATTGCACTGCCATCGCGTGTGCGATCACCCCGCCCAGCGACCAACCGGCCAGGTGGTATGGACCTTCAGGCTGGATTAGCCGAACTTCCTCGAGGTACCTGGCAGCAGTGAGTTCGATGGAAGTCGGTAGCGGATCCGCGGACGAGACTGCTGGAGTCTGGATTCCGTACATCGGAGTTGCCGAATCGATGTAGGGCGTCAATCCCGCGTAACTCCAGGCCAGACCGACGATCGGGTGAACGAAGAACACAGGCGGCCGATCACCGGTCGTCCGAATCGGGAACACGACGTCCAGTGCGCCGGCAGATTCTTGTCCGGAGTCCACACGACTCGCTATCGACGCCGGAGTCGGCTCGGTCATCAACCACTGCAGCGGGATCTCGCGAGCGAGGGAGGCCCGCAACTTGGTCACCACCCGCATCGCCGACAGTGAATTGCCACCCAGTTCGAAAAAGTTGTCGTCAGCGCCGACGTCAGCGATCTCGAGGACCTCCGAGAAGGCAGTCGCAACAGCGATTTCCGTAGGCGTGCTCGGCTCTCGATACACGATCGTCGACGCGAATTCAGGGGTCGGCAATGCCTTCTCGTCGACCTTTCCTGTCGGTGTCGTCGGCACCTTGTCGATGAAGACGACAGCACTCGGGATCATGTGACGTGGCAGGAACTCCGAGACGAACGCGATGACCTGGCCCACCTCCGGTGCGGTTCCTTGTGCGGGCACGACGTACGCCACCAGTGCTGTGTCCCCGGACGGTGTCCGCTTGCCGAGGGTCATGGCCACATCCACGTCCGGGTGAGCGTGCAGTGCCGCGTCGATCTCACCGAGTTCGATGCGATGCCCACGAATCTTGACTTGACTGTCGGTTCTCCCCTGGTACTCGATGGTGAGTTCTGGTGTCCACGCAGCGATGTCGCCCGTGCGATACAGACGATCACCGGGCCGGCCGTGCGGGTTGGCAACAAATCGGGTTGCCGTGAGCACGGACTGGTCGTGGTATCCCCGCGCGAGAGCCGGCCCGGACACGTACAGTTCGCCCGGCGTCCCGATCGGCACCGGGAGGAGTCGCGCGTCGAGGATCAGAGTGTCGAAACCGCGCACGGGCGACCCGATCGTGACCGGATTCCCCGCGACGAGATCACCGACGGTGGAGATGTCGGTTGCCTCGGTAGGGCCGTACCCGTTGAGCATGGTTCGACCGGGCTGCCAACGGTTGACCAGTTCGGCAGATACCGCTTCCCCGCCGACACCGAGAACTCGAAGCTCTTCGAGCCCTTCCGGTTCCATCGACGTCAACATCGCCGGAGTGATCAGTGCGTGAGTGACCCGGCGTCCGATCATGAACCGGGACAGCTCTTCTCCGCCCAGAATGGTAGGTGGTGTGACGACCAAAGTCGCCGCCGCGGATAGAGCCGACATCATCTCCCCGACCGACATGTCGAAGCTCGGCGAGGTGTTGTGCAGGAATCGTGAGGACGAGTCGACTCGATATTGCTCACGTCGCTCGGCTGCAAGGTTCGCAAGACCGCCGTGGGTGACCACGACACCCTTCGGCTTGCCCGTGGATCCGGACGTGTAGATCATGTAGGCGGGATTGTCGACACGGGCGGCTCCTACGATCCTCGAGTCGGAGAGATCGTCGATCGCGGTTTCCAGTGCGTCCAGATCGAGCCAACGCACCGAATCGGGAAGGTGATTCCCACCCCGGCTGATGCCGATGACAGCGCCGGAGTCCGTGATCATGTGTTCGATTCGCTCAACCGGATAGTCGGGATCGACGGGCAAGTAGGCGGCGCCGGTCTTCGTCACCGCCCACACCGACATCACGGACGCTGCCGACCGTCGGAGCGCCACGGCTACAAAGGTTTCCGGACCGACACCCTGATCGAGCAGAATTCGGGCCAGGCGGTTGGACCAGGCGTCCGCTTCTCGATACGTCCACGCACGACCGTCGGCCCAGATCGCGATCCCCTCGGGGTTCCGCGCGACGGCAGAATCGACGAGATCGGCCCAGGTCGACTGGGGCGCCGCAGGCAGACCCGACACCGGGACGAGAAGGCGCCGTTCGTCGGCCCCCAGGACGTCCAGGTTTCCGACGGCGGTGTCCGGCAACTCCACGAGTGCGCGCAGGATCCGAAGCATCCTCTCTCGCACGACCCGAATCGTCGGCGCGTCGAAAACGTCCGACTGATACTTGAGCGTGAACTCAATGCCGTTGTCAGCGACGACGGTAAGTGTCAACGGATAGTGAGTCGCGTCCTCGCCGGTGATGGCGGTAACGGTCATCCCGTCGATCGAGGTCGTTGCAGCGATCCCCTCAGCATCGACGGGATACGACTCGAAGACGGTCAACGTGTCGAAGTCAGCGGCGTTTCCGACACTCTTGACGATGTCCGTCAGCCCGAGATGGTGGTGTTCGAGAAGTCCGGCTTGTTCGACCTGCAGGCGCGACAGCAATGAGCGCAATGACTCCGCGGGGTCGAGCGTGACCCGAACAGGAAGTGTGTTGATGAACAGGCCGACCATCGACTCGACCTGATCGAGCTCGGGGGGACGACCCGACACCGTTGCTCCGAACACGACATCCGTTCGACCCATTTGGCGCGCCAGCAGTATTCCCCAACCGGCCTGCATCATCGTGTTCAGCGTGACGCCGTTGTCGGCGCTGAAGGCACCGAGCTGCTGGGCAAGTTCGGTCTCCACCTGGGTGACAACCGACTCGACGGTGCCGGCACTCGAACCCACAGTCCTCTGCCCGGCGAACAATGTCGGCTGTTCGAGCCCGGACAGCGCCTCGGCCCATGCCAGCTCGGATTCCGCAGTGTCACGAGAACTCAACCAGGCCAGGTAATTACGATACGACGCTGCGCGCGGAAGCACAGATTCGTCTCCGTGCGTTGCGTACAGGACCATCAGGTCCTTCATCAGCAACGGCATCGACCAACCGTCGAGCAGAATGTGATGGAGCGTCACTGCGAGCGCGTGCCGCCCTGGACCTTGCGTGATGAGCGTGAATCGCAGCAACGGCGGTGTTGCCAAATCGAAACGCTCGGATCGATCGCGCTCGAGGGCTCGATCGTAAGCAACCTCGCGCTCGCTCTCCGGCACCGCACCGAGGTCGACCACACGCCACGGAATATCGGTCTCACCGAGAACGATCTGCGCGAGTTCGCCCGAAAGATCCGTGACGTAGGCGGTCCGAAGGTTGTCGTGACGGTTCAGCAGTGAAGTCACGGCCCGGTTCATTCGCACCGGATCCACCGTTCCTGTCAGCTCCAGAACCATCTGGGTCTGATAGACGTCGGCAGTGTTCCCTGCGAGCAGCGAATGGAAGGCAAGCCCGTGCTGCAAAGGCGACAAAGGCCAAATGTCCCTGACCACCGGGTATCGCTCTTCCCAGGCGTCGATGTCCTCTTGCGAGGCCGTCACCATCGGAACGTCGGACGGCGTCAGGCCTCCCCCGGCTCCGTCGCCGACGTGCGAGACCAGACTCCGCAGCGCGATCGTCCAGTACTCCGCCAAGTCCCGGACATCCGCCTCCGTCAGGAGACGTCCGGCGTAGGAGAACGTCGCGGACAACGAGGCGCCACCCGTCGACTCGTCCGACGTGTCGGTGACGATGGCATTGATATCGAGAACTGCCGCGGCGGGCATGTCCGGGTTTCCGGGTCCTTCGATGTCACCGACATCCGCAGACGGAGTCCAGCCGAGTTCTGCGAACTCGTCGGGAACGCTTCCGGCAGAGACACGACCGAGGTAGTTGAAAGTGATCTGTGGCGTTGCGTCCTGCAGCGTTTCACAGTGGTCGCTGCCGGTCAGGTATCGCAGAACGCCGTAGCCGATGCCACGACCGGGCACGGCCAGCAGTTGTTCCTTGATCGATTTGACGGCGCGACCCGCTGCGGCGCCACCGCTCATGGCGTCGTCGATGTCGAGTGCACCGAGTTCGAGACGCACGGGGTAGACACTGGTGAACCAACCGACGGTCCGCGAGAGATCGGCACCGGGTGCGGTGTGCTCTTCTCGCCCGTGACCTTCCATCTGGATCAGTGTCGATGTGGTGTGCACGCCTCGTTCGCGACGCCAACGAGTGACAGCGAGCGCCAGAGCCGTCAGCAAACCGTCGTTGACGCCGCCACGGAATGCGGCCGGAAGTTCGGTCAGCAGTGCACGAGTCGTCGAAGCATCGACGCGTACCTCGATGTCGCGGACGGTGTCGACCAAGTCGACGGAGGGATCGAAGCTCGCCGATCCCAGGTCAGGATCCTCGCCGTCGACAATTGAACGCCACACCGGCAGTTCTGCCGTCGCAGCAGCCACGCTGTCCTGCAACGCATGTGCCCACCGCCGCATGGACGTACCGACGGGGGCCAGTTGCGCCGGCGCACCATTGGATATCTGTGCCCACGCGGTCATGAAGTCCGGCACCAGGATTCGCCATGACACGCCGTCGACGACCAGATGGTGCATGACGACGAGCAGTCGACCCGTCGCCGCTTCCGGCTCACCCGTCGGCGCGAGCCATACGCACGCGAACATCACACCGCCACGCGGATCGAGTTCTCGCCGAGCCAGTTCCACTTCGGACCTCGCCAATTCGGTGAGGCCTTCCGCGCTGGCGACAACCGTCGGATCGAAGTCGACTTTCCGCAGACGAGCAGCGACGTCCACGCTGCCGGGCTCGGCTACCTGCAAGGTGTCGCTGTGCAACGTCGACCGAAGCATGTCGTGGTGATCGACGACGGCGGCGAGCGTGTCGACGATCCCCTGTTCGTCGACACCGACCGGCAGATCCAGTGCGATCGACTGTGAGTAGCGATCGAAGTGATCGGTGCTGCCGAGGACCATCCGCATCACCGGCGTCAGCGGCAACTCGCCGACACCGTTGCCCGGCAGCTCGGCAAGTACCTCCCGCGCGGTCACGTCAGCGCGCAGGACGACCTGCGCCAACGCCCCCACGGTCTTCTGCTCGAAGACGTCGCGCGGTGTCATCACGAGCCCGCGAGCCTTCGCTCGGGAGACGAGTTGAATGGATGCGATGCTGTCGCCACCGAGACCGAAGAACGAATCGTCGACGCTCACGGTCTCGAGACCGAGCAGGTCTGCGAACAGTGACGCGAGGGTTTCTTCCGTCTCAGATCCAGGTGCTCGATACTGCGTCTTCGGTACGGAGAAAGTCGGAGTCGGAAGGGCTTTGCGATCCAGCTTGCCGTTCACCGTGACCGGAAGTGCGTCGAGAACCACGTATGCATCCGGCACCATCGGTCGTGGCAGCGTGGATTCGAGGTGGTGCCGTACGGCCTCGACGTCGATGACGCGCCCTGCCTCCGGCACGAGGTAGATGGCCAGGCGCTTACCCAGTGCAGTCTCGACGACCAGCACCACGGATTGCGCAATCTCGTCGCACCGCGTCGCCGTCGTCTCGATTTCACCGAGCTCGATACGGTGGCCTCGAATCTTGACCTGACTGTCGATCCGTCCGTGGTACTCGACGGTGAGATCATTCGTCCAGGCGGCGATGTCGCCGGTGCGGTACATGCGCTGCCCGGGTTCGCCGAAGGGATCTGCGACGAATCGTGCTGCGGTGAGCAGGTGTTGACTGTGGTAGCCCCGGGCCAGTGCGGGCCCCGCTACATACAGTTCGCCCGGTGTGCCGATCGGCACCGGCCGCAGCCGAGTGTCCAGGATCATGGCCCGGAACCCACGCACTGGCGTCCCGATCGTGACCGGTTGTCCCGCGACGAGGTCTGCGACCGTGGAGATGTCGGTCGCTTCGGTCGGTCCGTAACCGTTGAGCATGGTCCGGCCGGGCTGCCAGCGATCGACCAGATCTGCGGACACCGCTTCACCGCCGACCCCGAGGATCCGAAGGTGCTCGTGGTCGCGTGGGTCGATCGTGCTCAGGACGGCCGGCGTGATCAGAGCATGGGTGACTCGTTGCGTATCCAGCAACTCCGCGAGGTCGTCACCACCGATCGTGGTCACGGGTGCGATCACCAGTGTTGCCGCGGCAGAAAGAGCCGAGATCATTTCGCCGACAGCCATGTCGAAGCTGGGGGAAGCGGTGTGCAGGAACCTGGCATCGGACGTGATTCGATAATGCTCGCGCCGCTCGGCCGCCAAATTGGCGAGGCCGGAATGCGTGACCACCACGCCCTTGGGCATACCCGTCGAACCCGAGGTATAGATCATGTATGCCGGATTGTCGACCCGTGCGGGTGCGTCGATCGGGCTCAGCGAGGCCGCCGCAAGTTCGTCGGCGATGTCCTCGAGAACCAACCATTCGACGTCGTCCGGCAGGAACCGACGCTGCTCGGCGATCGTCACACCCAACCTTGCCCCAGAGTCGCCGAGGATGTACGCGATGCGATCGGCCGGATAGCTCGGGTCGACCGGCAAGTACGCGGCACCGGTCTTGGCCACCGCCCACACTGCGAGAACGGATTCGAGTGAGCGAGGAAGAGCGAGAGCGACAAAGGTTTCCGGTGCGGCGTTGCGTTCCGCGATGACGTGTGCCAGTCGGGTCGACAGTTCGTCGGCCTCGGCGTAGGTGACGGCGCGGTCATTCCACAGGAAGGCGATCCCTGTCGGATTCGACGACACCGCAGCATGAATCAGCTCGGAAAGGGTCACCGGATGCGCTGCCGCCAAGCCTCGCACCGGAGCCAGCAGGTTCTGCTCGTCCCGATTCAGAATGTCGACATCACCGATAACGCTCGCCGGGTCTTCGGTCAACTGCTCGAGCAGCATCACGAATTTCTCGGCGAACGACTCGACTGTGGAACGGTCGAACAGATCGGTCGCGTAGGTGAGCGATCCACGCACCGCTACCGAATCGGCGGTTGCTTCGCCGGCGTCGTCCGCACTCTCGAACAGCGTCAATGCAAGATCGAATTGTGCTGGAGTGACGTCGAATTCGAGAGCCGACACCCGAAGATCGGGAAGCTCGAAGGCAGTGTCCTCGACGTACTCGTAGGCCAACGCAACCTGGAACAGCGGCGAGTGAGACTGTGAACGAACGGGGTTGAGAACGTCGACAAGCCTCTCGAAGGGCACATCGACGTGGCCGAATGCACTCAGGTCTCGGTCACGTACCTGATCGATCAACGACGAGAACGTCTGCTCGGAATCGACATCTGTTCGCAGAACGACCGTGCCGACGAACATTCCGATCAAATCATCGACGGACGCCTCACCTCGACCGGACACCGGCGTGCCGACGACGATGTCGGAGGTGGCCGACAATCTCGCCAGCAACGCTGCGTACACCGCGTGGACCACCATGAACACACTTGCATGGTGGTGATCGGCAATCGCACGAACGCGTTCCATGACGTCGGGCGCGATGTCGAAGCGGATCATCGCACCGTTCTGGGTGGCCACCGCCGGCCGTGGTCGATCGGTCGGAAGTTCGAGTGCGTCCGGGATCCCGTCCAACGCTGTCTTCCAGTAGTCGATCTGAGTGGATGCGATGCTGTTCGGGTCCGCCTCGTCGCCGAGGAGCGCCCGTTGCCACAGTGCAAAGTCGGCATACTGGATCTCCAGCGGCGCCCAGAAGGGCGCCTGGCCGGTCAGTCGCGCCGAGTAGGCAATCATCACGTCCCGAGCCAACGGCGTCATGGATACGCCGTCCGCACTGATGTGATGCACCGACATCACGAGCACATGCTCGGATTCTTCTAAACGAAACAGCTTGACGCGAATCGGTACCGAAGCTGTGACGTCGAAGCCTTCGGAGAGGACAGCGAGTATGCGCGTATCGAGGTCGCCACGGTCGACCTCGATCGGGCTCACGTCGAACTCCACCTCCTCAGGCGTCAAGATGACCTGGACTGGGCCGTCACCGTTGTCGGGGAACATCGTTCGCAGCGACTCGTGACGTGCCAGGACGTCACCCACCGCCCAGCGAAGCGCAGAAACGTCGACGGCACCCGAGAGGCGGATGGCCAACGGAATGTTGTACGCCGCGGACGTGACGTCGTACTGATTGAGGAACCACATCCGGTTCTGCGCAAGCGAGAGCGGAATCCGTTCCGGGCGCGTGCGTGCAAGGAGGGCGGGCCGAGCGGCCCGCTCTGCATTATCCAGTGCCGCAGCAAGTTCCACCACTGAAGGATGATCGAACAGCGCGCGAAGCGGCAACGCGGTACCGGCGTGTTGGTTGATGCGGCTGATGAGCCGAGTCGCATTGAGCGAATTACCACCCAACACGAAGAAATCGTCATCCACACCAACCCGCGACTCACACCCCAAAACCACCGCAAAAGCAGCAGCCACCACCAACTCCGAAGCAGAACCAGGCGCCCGAAACACCCGCGAACCGAACACCGGCTCCGGCAACGCCTTCCGATCCAACTTCCCCGCACTCGACAACGGGAACTCGTCGACGACCACCACCACATCCGGAACCATGTACGACGGAAGCACCAACCCCACCGCAGCCCGCGCCCCCACCGAATCCACCGAACCCACCGAAGACGCAACCGTCACATACCCGACCAGACGACTCCCCCCATGCACCACCACCACAGCACCCGAAACACCCGGCAACGCACCCAACGCCGACTCGATCTCACCGAGCTCGATCCGCACCCCACGAATCTTCACCTGAAAATCCGACCGACCCAAATACACCAAAGACCCAGCAGCACTCCACAACACACGATCACCCGTGCGATACATCCGAGCACCCACCACAAACGGATTCGCCACAAACCGATCCGACGTCAAATCCGGACGCCGATGATACCCACGCGTCAACTGCGCACCATCGAGATACAACTCACCCGCAACACCCACCGGCACCGGACGCAACCGCGAATCCAACACATACCCACGCGTATTCCACACCGGCGTCCCGATCGGCACCACCCCCGACACCGACCCCACAATCCGATGCGCCGTCGTCGTAATCGCCGCCTCCGTCGGACCATACGTGTTATGCACCGCAGCCGACGTCAACGAACCCAACGCCACCGCAAGCTCCGGCGACAACTCCTCACCACCGGCAAACAAATGACGCAACGAACCCAACGCACCCCCGAAACCATCAGCCACCAACGCCGCAAGCACCGACGGAACGAACTCCGCCACCGAAATCGCATGCTCGACCATCACGCCCGCAAGATAATCCAACTCACGATGCCCACCCGGCCGCGTCACCACCAACCGCGCACCCACCGTCAACGGCAAAAACGACTCCCACACCGACACATCGAACGTGAACGGAGCACGCGCCATCACCCGATCATCCGCACCGACCCCGTACTCCCCCGCCAACCACGCCAACTGATTGACAATCGCCCCATGACTGACCGACACACCCTTCGGCCGACCCGTCGACCCCGACGTGAACATCACATACGCCGCATTACCCGACCGCAACGGCGCAACCCGATCACCATCAGACACCGGACCACCCGACAACCCACCCACATCAAGACCGTCCA
>NZ_JAAOLG010000054.1:0-15657 GCF_011602025.1 Rhodococcus sp. IC4_135 | reverse complement strand
CTCAATCCCAAGATTGAGACGAATTGCCTGCGTAACGGGATCGCACCAAATCGGCCTCGCTAAGGGAACGAAGGTCGCCTAAACGGTAACCAGAAGATCACACTTCGGTAATGGCCAACTATGAACCTGTACCTGAGGGTTGGGAAAAACCGATAGAGGACTTCGAGCGTGCACTGCGCTCTCGGGGACGAACAGGGCGCAGCGTGTACACACGCCGCGCCTGTATTGCGTTGATTTCCAGGAGCATTGGCATCGCGAGTCCATGGGATGTCTCTCCCGATGAGCTGGCAATGTGGACGGGAGACCAGGATTGGTCCCGAAACACACGCAAGTCCGTGCGCTCGTCCTGCCGAATGTTCTGGGCTTGGGCCGTTGAATCCGGCCGCACTAGCACAGATGCGGCAACCCTGCTCGGTACCGTTGCGTCTGCACCGCCCAACCCCCGACCGATACCTGAGCCCGAATACCTCGAGGCACTCGCGAGCGCGCCAGACCGTGTGCGGCTGATGATCGAACTCGGTGGCGATTGTGGGCTGCGGCGCGCCGAAGCGGCGCAAGTGCACACGCGTGACGTGGACCATGGCAACGACGGGCCGACGCTCACGATTCTCGGCAAGGGTCTCAAGTACCGGACGATTCCGATCAGTGCCCGATTGGCCGGCCGAATTGTGGAGGCCGATGGTTACCTGTTTCCCGGATACATGGGTGGTCACCTGAAACCGTCGTACGTCGCCACGCTTGTGACCGATCACCTGCCGGAGGGACGCACTATGCACAGCCTGCGACACCGCTTCGCGACACAGGCGTACCTCGTCCATCGGGACGTGTTCGTTGTGCAGCAGCTGCTCGGGCACTCGTCGCCGGAGACGACGCGAATGTACGTCGCGGTCCCTCCCGCTTCGATGAGAGAGACCGCGACGGCTGTGTGGGCAGCCTGACTATGCGGGTATGGCTCGCACGTAGGTGACGGAGAGATGCACGCGATCCTCGGGGTTGGTGGTACTTCCGCCGACAGTTAGCGCGCCACCGGAGTTCTGCCAGACGAGCAGACGCACCACATCGCCAGCATCAAAGTCGAACTCGTCACTGAGTGGCGACGCGATCAATCCGCCGGTCGGCGGGATTTCACTGCGGACGAGGCTTAGCGCAGTAGCCCCCCGATAACGCTGAATACGGGCGATTCTGGAGCCAGCGGAGCTACCACCCCAGGGGATATGCGCGCTGACTCGATAGATTCCAGCAGTGCGGATCACACCGCCAGCGGTTGAATACATCGCCGCACCGCCAGGTTTGCTATCCCATTTAGACGCCTGGAAGGAAACAAGAGTGTCGGTGTTGTTGGGAATCGACTGCGTTGTTGTGCGATGCAGCGACACGGTCGCCGGTTCATATGCGGGACCGGCAGGACCGGGCGGGCCAGCGGGACCGGGCGGACCTTGCGGCCCACCAGCGGGACCGGGTGGACCTTGCGGTCCCGGTGCTCCAGTCGCGCCGGGTGCGCCTTTGAGTTCGCCGGTCGTCATGATTGCCTCGAGGCGGGTCGCGAGATCCATCGTGGTCTTGGCGATCAGGTACAAGCCCTCACTGCCGAGCAGGTACGGCAGGCGGTACTTGGTGGTGAATCCTGGCATGAGCGTCGGCCTTTCAGTTCATCGCGTACAGGTTCGGGTAGCGAGTGGACACGAAGTACATGTCATAGCTACTGATCGACGGGTCGAGGTGTCGGGGGTTGTCGCCGCCGAGAGTGATCGTCCGGTCGATCGTGTCGGCAGTGACGGGTGAGTGGTCGGGTGCAACCTTGAGGCCGGACGGGGCCAGGTCCACGGTGATATCCCACTTGCCTCGGCCGTAGGTGATCGTGCCGCCGGACGGTTGCCACGTCGGCATCATGTTCAGTGCGACAGCGAACGGGTCGCCGGTGAGGGTGATGAACCGGAGCGTCTGCGCGGGCAGGGTGAGCGATTCGAACGTGCGCCACCCGATGATGTCCCCCGTTTTCGAGGTGTCCCACCGCACGCGTGGATGCATCGGCTGCGCCGCGTCCCCGGTCACCAGACGCTTCACGTCTTCGATGATGGGGTCGATGATCGTGCCGTCGTTGTACCAGGACTCGAATTGCAGCAGCGCCTCGGGAACCACGTCCTTCACCTTGACGTTGGTCGTCCATTCCCGGTACCCGTTGGGCTTGTCGTACCACTTGCACGAGATGGTGGTAATGGACTGAATCATGCTGGAAGACAACGCAAGCTCGGCCGTCAGATCACACGCGCCCATCGTGGCGCCCTTGTAAGGGATCTGGTCTATCGGGTCTTCCTTGCCGCTGGTTTCGGGAAAGTCGAACGGGTACAAGCGAACCACGCTCTTGTCCGTCGATACCCCCATCATCATGTAGACGTACGCGTACGCGCCGCCGGTCGGAATCCGGTTGACCACGTTGCGGTTCGGCTCGTAGTAGTACTGATCTGCGAACGATGAGTACATGCCGTTAACCGTGTCGAGAACGGTCTTGCCCTTCACGTCGAGGGGCTTGACCTGACCGGTCTTGAAATGGTCTTCGAAATAGAACTGGCGGATACCGACACCGGCCGCTTGATTGCGGATGCGGACCGCCCGCTGAATCATCTGCTCCTCGGGCAGCTCCATCGGATTCCACGGAACGTTGCCGAGAAACGCGGTGCGGTCCGCGGCTTGAATGCGGACCATCCATCCATCGACCATCCCGACGGGTGTGCGTTGCCGAGATGCCTTCACATCGACGTTGGTCGTGAACCCTTGGAAGATGTACCGGTCGCCGGGGTTGGTGTTTCCCTCGCGGGTGTAGAGCACTGCGGTGGCGAGTCGCATTTGTGTCTGCGCGGCGATGCGGCGCAACCAGTTCGGTTCGGCTTCCCAGATGGTGAAGGTGAGCACGGACGGTTGCGGTTGGGTCCACATGTCCGAGCGACCCCACTCGATCGTCATGTCACCGACGAGGGTAGACCCGTTGATCGGGAACACCTTTCGTCCGTTCTCGTCAGTCGCGGTGGCGCAGGACATGAACTGTCCGCCGATCGCGATGGTGGGTGTTGGGTTGACCATCAGAACACCACCGCCGGGCTTGCGCCGCGAGTGCGGTCGGTGCGGCCGATCGCGTTGGCGATGAGTTCAGCGAGTGCGTTGTCAGTCGAGAGCACCGAGCCGTCCACGGTGATGTAGGTTCGCTGATCGACGTATGCCGGGGCTGCGACTTTCGAAGCGAACGGGGCGAACCCACCGGAGTTCAAACCAGGCTGTGCGGCAGTGAGCTCGGGAGGTGCGGCCCCGAACGCGGAAACGGCCGGCGGGAGGAACTTGAAGAAATCTCCGACCGGTGGGATACCGCGAAGCTCGGGCGCGGCAGCGGAGAACAGACCCGACAGCCACGACGGCGGCGAGGGGAATCGAATGTTGGAGATGATGTTGATGAGTCCCTGCACGGCGCTGATGACCGTGCGGATCGGGGCCAGCAGCGCGTTGAAGGCGCGGGCACCGATATCCCCGATCGGACCCATGATCGGGCCGAGTCGAGACATCAGGTCGGTGAACATCGACACCGCGCCGGAGAGCACACCGGCGACGATGTTCGCCAGCGCGGTCAGAGCACCGACGACGGCGAGGGTGATCGGGGACAGTTCGACCATCAGCGAGGCCAGCGGCGGCAGAATCGCGGAGATGAGCTGAACCATGGTCGGCAGGATCGGGAGCACCGCCATGAGCAGCTCGGTGAACGCGGTCGCCAGAGTGGGCAGGATCGGAGCGAGAGTCTGGATGGCGGTTACCAGGGACTGACCGACGCCGGTCGCGACCTGGGCGATGACCGGGGCCATCTGAGTGAACATGTCCGCGATGATCGGCAGGACCGGCATGATCGCGGCCGAGAGCGCTTCGGCTACCGCTTGGAAGGCAGGGGCAAGTGCTTGCACCAGTTGTGCGAGTCCGCCCGCGAAGATCGCGACCAGCTGGGCCAGCGGCGGAATCAGCGGCGCGACAGCGGAGACGAGTGAGGCGAATGCATTCGCGACGACGGGAAGGACCGGCGCAAGTGCATCGAAAATCTGCACGAGTGCGGTGCCGACAGTTCCGGCAATCTGCGAGAACGCGGGGGTGATACCGGTGAGAGCGGAGCCGAGAGCCTGAAACATCTGCCCGAGCATCGGACCGACCACGGCACCGAGTTCGGCGAGCATGGTCAGCAGCGGGCCGAGTGTCGCAGAGATACCGTCGAGCACCTGGGCGAAGCCGTCGAACAGACTCGTCAGGGTGCCGGACTGCTGGAGTTGGGAGAAGACCTGCCCGATGGTGCCGAGTACTCCACCGAAAGCCAGGCCCAATTTGCTGGCGACCGGCTCGACAGCGGCTCCGAAGTCGAGCAGACCCTGAACCAGGTCGGAGATACCGGGCATGAGGGACGAGACGAATTGCTCGCCCGCACTGAGTAGCTTGTTGAACGAGTCGAGGCCGGGGCCGGTGATGGTATCGACGACGCCGGAAAAGACGTCGTTGACCGAGAGGGCGATGCGCTGCATGGCCGGGGTGATGGACTCCATCAGTCCGCCCAGTTTCTCGAAGGACGGGGCCATGGACTTTTCGAAGGTGGACGATACCGCCGCTTTGAGTGAATCGAACTGCGGCGCAATGGTTTGCGCTGCCTTCTTGATTCCGTCCATGCCGAGCATCACCGCCCCCAGCGCGGGCGCGGCAGCCAACCCCACCCCCATCAGCCCGAAGCCGACCGAGCCGAGAGCGCCGAGCAGGAAAGGGATCAGCGACACGACGGCCGTGATCTTCGATCCGATACCGGCGATCGCACCGCCAGCGCGGAACAGTCCGGCAGTGAACGACGACGAGTCCAACGAGAACACTCGCTGGACTTGTCGTTGCATCCGTTCGGCGGCGCGGGCAACGGAGCGGAACGCACGCTCTGCGTTCTGTCCGTTGCCGACGATGTGGACACCGAGAATGGCGCTACCTGCCACTGGTCACTCCTGCTCTGATTGCTGTTCGAGAATGTCGATCGCGGTGGCGATCACCTCATCGGACTCCGAAAGCCACTGCGAGACGGGAATGTTCGTGGCAATCGCCAGCGACACGATCAGACGTTCGAAGGTGTCGCCGTCGTAGGGTCGATATCTTCGGTCTCCACCTGCTCGATCGCGGCAGCTTCGTTGCAGAACGCTTCCCAACTACCGGTGAACAACCCCTGGCGGTAGAGGGCAATGAACGTGATGTAGTTGGTGAACGAGACGGGATCTTCGACGGCCGATCCCCATTTCTGCTTTCGCTGCATTGCAGCGGTTTTCATCTGATCGGAGATGTTGGTCTTGACGTTCTCGTGAACGGTGCCGTCTTCCATCTCGACATTGACGATGATGCGCTGAACTGCCATGGGTCACATTCCTTCTACTTGGTCGATGTAGTAATCGAGGTGTTCCTGATAGAGCCGAACGAAATCCGGTTCGGCCAGATACGCGGCGTCGGTGGCGAACGGCTGCGCACGGATGTGCTTGCGATGCCAGCCCCAGTGGATGGGGTTGGCGTACGGCGCTCGTGGTCCACCGAACTTGATGCCACCCGCACGTGCGGTCGCGGTGACCCGGATGGTGGAGGCGAGGTTGCCGGACTTGCGAGGGACGAACAGCAGGGCAGCGGAGGCGACGATTTCCGCCGCTGCCCTGTTGACCGATTTCAGCTCGTCCAGCTCCACACCGCCGCGCTCCATCGTGCGGACGAAATCGCCCACACCCTGCATTCGCACCGCGATGTAGTCGGACATCTCAGGGGGCCGGTGGGATCACGACGGGCTGTCCGACCAACGACCACTCCAGATCGGAAGTCGGCTTGGTCTTCACGTCGCCGCCGATGTTGATCGGGTCCACGGTCAGCGTGCCAGAGAAACCGGTCTTGAGTTCGGTGTTCGGGACGAACTTGAACGGGAACTGCTTGCCCATGTTCGCCAGCGCCCACAGGTTGATTCCGTCAGCCGAAAGATCCTGCGCCACAGTGGCTTCAAGCACCCACGTGTAGGTGACCTCGCCGGGAATCACGTCGCCGCACAGGACGTTCAGATCGTCCTCGGCGTCTTTGCTGGGCTTGAGTACGCCCTTGGTCACCTGGCACGAGATGTCGATTCCGTCCGGTGATCCGACCTCACCGACAGTGAGGGTTCCCGGACCCATCTTGTATGACTTGGCAGGCATGGCATTTTCCTTTGCTTCTAGAGTTCGACTGAGACTTCGGTCGTGACGAGATAGGCGGGAAGCCCACCGCCCTGACCGGAGAGCGCCATGGTCATGGACAGTTGGACAGGCTGGACGGGATCGACCACGGCAAGCAGTTTCTTGAGCATCGGCGCGAGCGCCTTGTGGCCCTGATTGCTGCCGTGATCCGGTGCCACCAAATACAGTTCGACGGTCATCGTGCCTTCACCACACAGCCGATCGAGCACGACGGACCCGGCTTTGACGGCGATCGCCGGAGGGTTGAGGTCCCGCAGGTCGGCGGTCACGCGCAGCCCTGCGGCGCGGATGGCTGTCACGAGTTCGTTCAGTGCGGAGTCGATGCTCATCTATCCGACCGCCGGTCTCGTCCAGGGGCCGAGTTCGAGGAACATCTGCACGTCCGGGTCATTGCGCTGGACGTAGGCGGTGGCGTCCATGCTGAACGTTTCGATACCGGCCGGTGAGTTGCGGCGGCGCACGATGCGCGAGGCGAGCATGACCGCGCCGTGCACGTAGTTCGCAGCCCACGGATCGTGTGCGCCCTTCCACAGGATCACCTGTGCGTTGACCGCTGCGATCACGCCGTCGATGGTCTTCTCGTCCTGGTCGGTGATCGCGAGCTGGTCGAGCAGGGCCTGCCTTCCGACAGGCCCTGTCTCGATCGGTGCCGTCATCGGCTATCCCGCTGCCGGTGCGGGCGCTGCCCAGTCCACGGAGACCAGCCCCTTGTTCGAATGCAGCAGGGTCGCGTAGTAGCCGAACAGTGCGCCGTCCTGTCCACCGCGAGCGAGGTCCACGGTCTCGACTCGGATCGGCGATCCTGCCAGTTCGTAGAACGTGGCCGCTGCCTTCGCGCCGACGATGACTTTGCCCTTCGGCACGAACTCGTGCGGAACGAAGTTCTCGGGGTCGATCCCAAGGAGCTTGACGTACTCGGGCACGTCGAGCTGAGTGAAGTCGAGCAGCGACTCGATGTCCTCGTCGTTGACGAGCACGAACGTCGCGGCCGCGCGTGCGTTGCGCTTGACGTACCGGGCACCGCGAGCGGCGGCGCGAATAAGGTCCGGGGCGACGGGACCGGCGGGCAGCGTTGCGGCGCTGGTGGTGACGAACGTCGCGGCACGCTGATCGGACTTGTACGCGTAGTCCTCGGCCATGGCGGAGAAGTAGGCGCGAATGAACTCCTGATCGTTGAAGTCCCAGAACTTGCGGTCGATGTCGTGACCACCTGCGAGCCGCTTCGCTTCCACCGACACCGATTCCGTGGTGACCTCGTTGGTCGGAATCTCGGTCTTGTTGCCCGCGTAGTCGTCAACCTCGGGCTTTTCCGTCCAGCGCCATCCGGTGGTCTTCCAGTGGGTGAGCGGCGCGGTGGAGAGCAGCGGGACGATTTCACGCTGATACGCGACACCGCTCCAGAGTTCTCCGATCCATCCGTCCGGGGTGACGTACGGGTTGGCGGAGCGGGTGATGTCCGCGAGCGCGGCGGTCAGGGTCTCGCTGCGTTCGTTGCGGCGCACGGCCTGCAGGGTGTCGCAGACCTGCGAGAACGTGAGCGGGGCGGTGGGACGTGCGACAGCGGCGGTCAGTCCTACCGGCGCCTGTGCTGCCGTGACCGCAGGCGCGGCGGGCGCGGCCGTAGTTGCGGCAGCAGTAGTTTCGTTCTCTGCAGCGGCGGCGGTGCCGTCTGTTTTTTCGGCGGCTGCCTGGTGGGCGGCGTTCTTGGTGGCAGGCATATCGGCCTCTCTCTGTTCGGATGCCGTGACGCTCGATGCGCGGGCATTGGGGAATGCGGGGATGGCGACCATGGCGACGGCGGAGAGAACACCACGGGTGATGCGTGAGCCGTCGCCCGATCGCTGGAGGTCCACCAGTTCGACGGACATGCCGTCGATCACGCGTTCGGCGGCAGCGGTCAGGGTCTGGTCACCGGCCGAGCCGGATCCGACCTTGAAGGTGAAGTTCATTCCGGCGTCGGTGGACTCGCATGCGGTCAGGTATCCGACCGGCGCGCCGCCCGCGTCGGAGTGACCGGCGTAGAGCTTCACGCGGGACAGGTCGTCCGGGACGATGATCGCGTTCGGTTCGACACTGACCTGACCGACCGACGTGCGGCCGGGAGTGCGGAACGGCAAGCCCATTCCGACGATCGTGCGTCGCTCTTCGCTGGCGGTGGCGGGGGCCGGTGAGTTGAACTTGGCGACCTCAGTCGAGTCCGCTGCTGTCAACATCGGAGCGGCGATGCTTGGCTGTCCGCTCAGGTTCAGCCGAGAGCCACGAGAAGTGTTGCCGAAGAAACGCTTCCACGTTCGGCTCTGCGAGTAGGCGGGTGACGCCACCAATGAGAACCAGAGCACCGGCAACCACAGGAATAGTCTCGACACCGAGTGACTGCGCGAGCGTCGGGGCGAGCGGTGCGATCGCGACGAACCCTGCGAAGACTGTGCGGGCCGTCGCGCGCCACGGTCGGCGGGACTGGCTGGGCTGCTGGGAGGGTGTGAGCCTTTGCATGAAGTGTTCAACTTTTCTCGTCCAATGTCTCGTGTTCGGGTTGCAGGGCCATCGCGGTTGTCACGATCAGGTAGATCGCGATACCTGCGGCAGCGAGCGCAGTGACGCTCAGGATCAGTGCGAGGGTGACGGCGATGGCAAGCACACGTGCGCCTTTCTGTTCGCGGAAACGTGACGGGCAATGTCCCGAATTGCGAACGCTGCCAACGGAATACCGGCAAGAATTGCGTAGGTCATGACAGGCCCAATCGGCGCAGGGTGTCGGGTCCGGCGATACCGTCCACGGAAAGGCCGGTGCGGGCTTGGAACTCCCGCACCACCGCCTCGGTCGCGGGTCCGAAGTCGCCGTCGACTTCCAGGCGTGAGTAGCGCGGGTAGTCGCGATTGAGGCGCGCCTGCAAGGCTCGCACCCGGTCGCCGGTAGATCCGCGATGCAACAACTCGGGCGAGGGGATGGTGGTGTTGCCGCCGCGAATGCGCTGCGCAAGTGCGACGACGCGAGGATCACCAGGCCGTAGCCCGATCTGGTAGTGCATCTCGTCGGGACGAGACCACCTGCGGCCGTGGTAGATCACGCCGTCGAATGAGCGCAGGGTTTGCTCGACTCTGCCCACGATCTCGGGTTTCATCGAGTAGTAACCCATGTTGTATTTCGGGGCGTTGATGTCGATGGCGGTGCCGGACATGTGGTTACTGTTCGGGACGTCGTTGTCCGGGGACCAGCCCCAGACCTGCGAGATGACCGGTTCGACGTGATCGTTGTATGCCTTGATGAACGCGGAGAGAATCGTGGACACGTCGCCGGTGCGGAGCGGAACGGCTTTCGCGGCCGGGACGCCGGGGATCTGAACGACGGTGACGCCGGAGCGATCGACCATCGGCCAGCCGTTTTCGGACAGGACGCCTGGGCGTGTGGGGTAGCGCGTCATGAGGGAACCTGCTCTTTCTCGACTGAGACCCGATCGGCCTGGCTATGACCAGGACCAGACCGATCGGGAGCGGGGGTGTCGGTGTTGACCGACAGGGGCGAGGGTCCGATGAACTCCTCGAGGTCGAACGAGATACGGCGGTCGGCGGGGGTGACATCGGTGAGGGAGAGCCGTCCGGCGATCGCGGCCATCAGCGGGCGCAGGCCGTAATCGACAAGCTCGGCGTTGCGGCCCTGCGCGTTGTCGTAGGACATCGAGCTTTTGCCCTCGGCCCCGGCGTCGAGCAGCACGGCGGGGATACCGGCGATGCGGGCGATATCGACGGCGGCAGCGTTGCGGCCCTCCACCAACAGGTGTTGGTTGATCGCGCCGTGCTCTTTGACCTCGATGGCCGAGTTCGTGTAGCCGACACCACCGTTCTCACCGCGCCGTGCAGCTGCCCACCGAGACACCAGCTTCGAAATGTCGTCGTCGTTCATCGGTGCGCCGGAGGTCTGGTGCAGTTCGACGTTCGCCATGGGCGTCTCGGCTGCCTTGTCGGCCGCGTCGAGCAGGTGCGTGGAGTGGCGCAGCGTGCGACCGGCGAATTGCAACAGACCCTCGTGGATACCGGGGATCAGGATCACTTCGTCTGCGGCGGCGGTCTCACCGTTGATGGTCACTTCGAACTTGCTGTTGAAGTCCCAGTAGTCGAACGGGATGCGCTGCGCGCTCGTGACTCGGCCGGTCTCGTCGCGCTCGTCGGCGGACCAGAGAGACCACCCGAAGAACAGCAGATCGTCGGCGGTCCACAGCATCCGGTGGAACGGGGAGATTCCTCGGTCGGTGCGGGTGAGGAAATCCGGCTGATCAGCGACGACTCTGCCGTCGTGCGAGTACTCGCGGAGCGGCAGGTTGCCGAGTGTGCCGCAGATCAGGCCACGTGCTCGGGCCATCGCGGGCACCGACATCGCTTCGAGACGGGTGATCGGCAGGTACTTCATGCCCGTAATATCCGGCCACACAACGGAATTGAGGTGTGTCGGGTGCGGTGCCCACGGACTCGCTATCGCCGGGTTGACGTACGACGCCGCCAACTCGGGCAGCGCCGCCGCCATTCGCAGTTTCTGGAAGATGCCCACGGGTCAACCATGCGGACACCTGCCTACGTTTCCGGCGAACTATTTTTTGGTGGGCGGTCTACCAGCGCGTTTGCTTCCGGCTTGGCGCGGGTGTGTCGTGGAGCGGGCGCGGCGGGTGCACGCGTAGTGCGCATTGAGCGCGGTTCGTGCGGCTTGCAAATCGCTGTGCACGCTCTTGAGGTGACCGGCGGCGCAGCGCCACGCACCGGCTCGGGTGCCGGACAGCTCACGCCAACCGCAATCGCAGAGCGCCAGGGTGGTGAACGGAGTGGAATCCAAACGAATCTCAGGCATTGCCAGGTGTCCAAATCTTCGGTGCGGCTTCTTCGGCCGGTTGGTGGAGTGCGCCGTAGACGGCGAGGGTGGCAGCTTCGAGTTCAGCGATCGAACCGAGCGAGGTTCGGCGCGACCACATCCACCCGCCGTCTCCGAACTTGCGGGTGGCAGCAACGTCGGCAGCGGTGGACAGAGCCGGGTTGGGGCGGATCAGCATGCGTGGACGGGGAACGTAGATCCCGAATTCGTTCTCTTCCATGGACTTCAAGCGGCCGAGAAAGTCGGCGCATGCCAGCGCCACGTCGCGGGCTTGCAGGTCCATCAGGGAAACCTCGAGCTTGTCGCACTCGTCTGCGATCACTGCGGACGGGCCGTACCGATCGACGATGACCTGATTGCCCTGCCATTCGCCCGCGAGCTTGCGCAGGGTTCCGGCAACCCACATCGTTCCTTGCTTCGAGGTGACCATTTCCACGATCGGCCGACCGTCCGGCAGCAGTGCGGCGACGGCGATCGCGGACGATTCACCGTCCACGTTCACGGCCGCGCCGAACGAGAGCCGCAGACCCTCGGGAATCGGCTCCATCGTCTGCGCCGATTCCCATGCCGTCAGCGGAATGACGCGCTCACGTGAGCCGGTGCGCCGGTTGCCGTAGGCGCGGGCGAACTCACCGGGGTTCTTGCGCATCTGCGCGTAGGCCCGTTCGAGTGCGTCCATGTCCACCGTGTGCCCGAACGCCGGGTGATGTTCGGCGACCATGGCGAGGTCGGTCGGGTCGGCGGTGTCGGGAATGCCCCACTCGAAATACGCCATGCCCGGCGCGCCTTCACGTCCGGCGTCACAGAGGCCGTGAAACCACGTCGAGGCAGCGGTGCCCATGGTCGAGACGATGACCGTCTGCGCGCCCTTGCGGGTGGTCTGCGTGGGGACGATGGCCTGCATGAGCGCGAGCGCGTCCGGCTCGGTGAACTTCCACCCCTCATCGACGTTGTTGAGGTCGGACTGTTCACCATGCAGCGAGTCCTCGGTGGGCGGATGCGGGCGCAGCGCGGACCCGTTCACGAACGACATGCGCTCAGAACCCTTGCCACGCTTGGTCGTTGCGAAGCGTTTAAGGGGCGACTGACCGAAGTCCTCGGACAGTTCCCGGAACTTTTCGCCCGCATGCTGCCCTGTCTGCGCTGTCATCCACACCTTGCGGCGCGGACCCGACAGGCAGCGATGGACGGAGTTCGCGAGCTGGAGCGTGGTCTTACCCGCCTGGCGCTGAATCGAGATGACCACGAGCGGGTAGAAGTAGTGACCTCGGCTGTCGAGTTCGTTGCCGACATTCGAAACGAGCGTCTGCCACGGCATGAACGGAGTGCCCATCCGTCCGGCGATCACACCGACCGCCGGACCAGTGGTCTTACGCGCCGGATTCCTCGGTGTTGCGAACTTCGGCGCTGGCATCGGTTGCATTGTTCATCTCCTCCATGAGCTGCTTGAGCTCCTCCTCAGCGCCAGCAGCTCGGGACTGCGGTGTACCGAACAGCGCTTCGATCGTTTCCCGGACCGGAGTGATGGTCTGCGCCAGCGGATACGCGGGCTTGGGCATCCGCTCAGCACAGTCCAGGGCGTACATGCCAGCGCGGGCCACCGACACCAGCGCCGCGTCCAGGTCGAGCAGCGCATCACCCTCGGCCGCTGCCTTCACCGATCGCTCGATCGCGGCCGAGTGCCGACCCGCTTGTGGGGGCAACTCCGACGGTGGGTCGAATAGCGCACCTTGCTCAGACATCAGCATCTCCATTCACTCATCCATGCATGAATATTCATACACGAGCATGCACCGCATGAATATTCATGCATGAATATTATTCACGATTATGCATAACCCCCGGGGTGCCCACCTGGGGAGGGATTTCCCAAAGGGCGCGGGGCTTCCGGAGGACCTCTGTATAAAAAACGTCTCTGACCTGCGATGATTCACGTGACGTGCGATGACGTGCCGCACCGCTCTGACCTGCATGAATGTCCATGCGCATATCGTCTGCATATTTATGCATGAATATGCGACGGACCATCCATGCATAGCTTGAATGTTTATGCATGAGTGATGCATGGAATATGCGAAGAACATGCACGAGTGCGGCGAGGGCCAAGCCCATACCGACCATCACCCACAGCAGCACAACCATGCGGATCACCAGGTGCACACCGAGCATGAACAGGTTGTCATCCATTGTCTTGCAACCAATCTCGTGAGGGTGGTGCAACAAGGGCGCGACCGCGCTTGCTTGCCCACCACTGGGTCATTGACTTGTTTCCGCGTGCTGAGTTGCACGACTGATGAGCGGGCCGCAGGTTGGACAGCGTGTCCGCGCCACCACGCGAGCGCGGAATGATGTGGTCCGCCGTGGTGGCCGGCGGGGTGGCCTTGCCGCACAGATGGCAGCGGACGCCGTACGTGGCGATCGTCATCTCTGTCAGTCCGGCAGCAGCTCGGCCGCCCCACCCGGCCATCAGCGCCTACGGAGAATTGAGGTATCCACGCCGCCGGGGCCTTCGGGACCCACGGTCGGTGGTGGCGTGCTGTCACGGCGGTGGCGGGATGGGTTCGCGAGAGACAGAATCCACAGCCAGATTGCGAACAGTGCGACACCCGCCACGATCACCATAATGTCGATCACAGGTTCACTCCTGCATCGCTGTTGTGGGCCATCACGGTCATCAGGGAGTCGATCGCACGCGGCAGCTCGGCCGCGACGTGATCCACGCGTTCCTTGCCGTCGAGCAGCAGTTGCCGAGCTAGGCCGTCGAGTTCGTCCACTGCGCCGGAGTTAACGATGGCATCGAGAGCGAGCGAGAGAATGGTGGCCTGCTGTGAGAGGTCTGTGACCGCGAGGGTGACCTCATCGAGCGGTGTACGGGCATGGTCGTTCATTTGTCCGCTCCCGACGCGATCGCACGGCCGAGCCACATGTCTGCCTCTTCGAGCTTGGTGAGCGCCAGTGAGCGTTCACGTCCGGCCGGGAGTTCTTCGTGGATGCGCTCGGTAATCGTCTTGAGCATCCAGCCGATCAGGGTTCCATCGGTCATCGTGTTCGTCCTTTCGATAGGGCGCGGCGCTTGCGTGCCTGCTCGGCATCACGTCGCTTACGTTGCGCCAGTTGGTTTTCGAGGTCAGTCGCACAGCGCAGGTGAGCAATCAGGTTGTCCGCAGTCCATGACACGGAATCACCCGCATTGACCGGTGAGAGGCACAACCGGCAGCGGTCATCGAACCGTGCCTTACGCATTACCGGTGGTCGAGCGAAGTGATTAGCCATGACTACCCCGTATCTGTGAGTGAGTAGGGAGTGGGCATCGTCGCCACCACCCTAGGAATCCCCGGAAGCTCGCCCCTAGATCCGTTCAGGGACAACGAAAGTCGCGCCCTGCCGAAGTTGGCAGGTCGCTATCGTCGTATTACCTCCCCTTCAGGAGCTACCTGAAGGCTTGGCGGGCAGTGCCGGAATCTGCCCCGCGTGACCGGCAAGCTGGTCGGTTAACGTCGGACCCTGCTGATAGCGACGTGAAGCGGCTAGTTGGTGCCTTCGGGATCGAACAAAGTCGGTACGGCCAGCTCGTCTAACGCGGCCTGGCGGGCGTCTCGGCAGTCGGCGCACACACGATCTACCGGAATCCACGCCTTGGGGTGAAAGGGTCGTTCACAATCGACGCACTTTTCTTTGGTCGGCTCGATCGGCCGACCCTTGCGCCAACGGACGCGAGACGGGTCTACGAAGTTTTCGGGCGTCTTCCACGGCCCTTTCACCACGTCGCCCATCAGCGCTGTCCGCGACGAGCGTTCTCAAGGTGGGCAGTGATCGACGCGACGAGGTAGCTGTATGCGTAGCCGTATGCATGGGCGTAGGCGCGGGCTTGATCGTCTTCGGGCACTTCTGCGAGAACACGCTCGATACGGGCGGCAGAGACCGACAGAGCGGCATCCAGCCCACCAACGATCTCATCCAACGGGGTCATTTGCGTGCCTTCTTCCGCTGTGCCGCAAGGTGATTCATCTCGGTTCGATCCAAGATGTACGCCCCGCGAAGGCCAGACAGCTTGCCCACGACGGGGATACGGCCAGTACGTGCCCACTTCTGCACAGTGCTGACGGGCTTTCCGAGGATCTCGGCCGCGTCCACCACGGAACACAAGTCCGTAAGTACGCCGATGTTGTTCACGGATGACAGATTGGCACATTTATGCACTTACGGCAACATTGGCTCAGATATTGGCGTAGATACGTCAAGTGCGCTAAGTTGCAAACATGACTAATCCACACGCCGAAGGCGCTATACCGCCAATCACGCTCAAAACGAGGCTGATGCTCGCGCGCGACTATCGCGGGATGACTCAGGCCGAGCTCGCCGAACTGATCGAAGTAGGAATACGAAGCGTCATTCGCTTCGAGAAAGGCGAGGCAGTCCCCAAGCGAGGCCAGAAAATGGCGTGGGCGATGGCTACCGGAGTTAGCTACGAATGGCTAGACACAGGAAAATCCCCGTCACCTGATGATGACGGGGGTGTCAGCGAACCTTCCTCAATCCCAAGAT
>NZ_JAAOLG010000053.1:0-16564 GCF_011602025.1 Rhodococcus sp. IC4_135 | reverse complement strand
ACCGAAAGGCATCTCAGCCGATGTCCCTGCCCACCCTGCACCGCGCCGCCCTGTCCATCGCCCTCTCCGGAGCTGCGCTCGCCGCACTGACCGCCTGCAGCAGCGACGAGAGCCGCTCTGCGGCGAGCGTGTCCGCCTCCACCAGCGGAACCGTCGTCACCGACTCCTCCGACGACCTCGGCAGCATCATCATCGGCTGGGGCGAGCTGCACACCGACACCGAAATCACCACCCCGAAACCCGAGGACGTCACCGCCCGCTGCACCGGCACCGGCGACAACCTCGCAGTCGACATCACCTCACCGCACGGCTGGAAGATCAAAGCCAACAACCCCTCTCAAACCCTCACCGTCGAGAACACCGAGCAAGACCTCTCCGGAGAAATCGACACCACCAACCAGTTCCTCGACACACTGCGCTCCGTCGACTGGTCGACACCCGACCAGGTCGACATCGCCGCCACCGCACAGGCGCCGGCCGACTGGAACTCCCCCTACGGCACCGGCCGCGTCTACCTGTCCCTACACGTCGACTGCAGCTGATCCGCACCGCGCCGACACCAGCCACCGAGCCCAGGAGAACGCACATGAGCGCCACAGCCCCATCCTCAGCGTCGACCATCGCCGCCACCGCACTCGACACCGGACAGCGCGTGCAATTCGCCGAAACCGGAGACTTGTGGTGGACCGTCCGAGCCGTCTCACATGACCGCCACTTCGTCATCCTCACCACCCCGATCCCCGAGGAAGACAACAACACCAACGATTTCCCCGACGAAACAGAAGCCAGCGTCTACTACACGATCATCGACAACGAACGCCGAGTACGTGGACCGGACAACGTCTGGGGCAACGGCTACGACACCGACGAACAAATCACCCGATCCTTGCAAGACCTCCTCGACGAAGAGATCGAGGTCAGCCGGCGACCATCCAACTGGGAGAACATCCACATCGCTGCCGTGTTGCCACCCTCGTCGACTTGCTGACCACGATCACTGACCAAAGAGAAGCGAGAAGCTGATGTTTCGGCCGACCCAAATCCCTCCGGTGCCCACCGAAGAACTCATGCTCGACGTCGCCACTCACTCACATACCGCGCGTGAATGGATCGAACTTCGTGACCACCAAATCAGAGTCGCTCGTCGCCTCGCCGGCATCCCGCTCGCCGAGATTGCCGAGGCCGCCGGCCTGAGCGTTGCGCGAGTAAAACAGATCGTTCCAACCGACGGACCTCACGGTCTAGAAGACGCAGGCGGTCCGCCGATCCTCGGACCCGAACTTCCGCTGCGCACAATCGACACCGCGAACCAGCCGTGGGGAATTAGAGAAATTGCCCCAGACATACCGACATTCGAATCCGAACGCGCTTTCCTGACCTCACGCGGCGGTCAGTTCGGTACCGATCTCGGCTGGGACTACTACGACACAAGTCGATCGGAACGGTTCCTGATGGGCGCGGTGGAATCTCCGGACGGAGGCATCGACGTCTACGCAGTCGCAGCCCCCGAAGCCAGCGACCCCGTAGTTGCGGGGGAAGTCTGGGAAGGGTCATTGAACGGCCCGTGCTTCCTGCTGGGGAATGTCCAGAGCTGGGCAGTGCTGGAACGCGGGTTTCTACCGGCTCTCCCCGGCATCATGCGCCGGCCGGGCGCGCTGGCATGGGCATACATGCGGACTCGATGGCTCACAGAAATAACTGACGCGGCACCCACCGCCGTGCCGAAGATGCCTGCGTGCGCTTCCTGCGGCGTGGCTCCGAACACAGCTGCATCCGAAACTTCGTGCAATGAGGCCGAATCCGCGATCGAACCGGGCTGGACGTTCACCGCCGAAGAAAGCTACTGCCCGATCTGCGCCGACGTACGAGCCCACACCTGGGGGGCGCGCCGACAAGACGACGAACCGAAAGGCAAGAAACGATGACCACTTCAACCGCCCAGCGTCGCGGAATCCGCGAGCGGACGATCAAAGCAGGAATAGCCGGCATGGCGGCCGGCATCGCCGCAGCCTTCCTTGCACTCATCTTCTACGCGGTAATGCTGGCCACCGCCGACGGCCTGCGCGAGATGATCCGCACGGCGGCGAGCCTCGGTAACCCCGCACTCGCCATCGCCGCCGCCGGACTGGTCCTCGCCACGATTTCCGCGTGCGCGACCGCTCTTGCCTTCGTCCCCGAAATCCGGCGCGAAATCGATGCGATGTGCGTCCGCAACTGACGAACAAGCACACCAAGCGAAGCAACGAAAGGTGAACGAGACCATGACCTACGACCCCTCGAACCTCGAATCAGATCCGACCAGTGCGGCGAGCCTCCGCAAGCCGTGGGCGATCCTCGAAGCTGCGCTGGCCGATATACCCGAGCCGCAACATCACGAACTCACACGCATCGAACACGCAGCTCTCGCGTCGCGAGTGTCCATGCTTGCGCTGCAACCTGACCAGAGCCACCCGCAACGATTTGCCTACCCCATCGACGTCCGTGACACCCTTCAGCGGGCCGCGCTCATCCATGCCACTCTTGCCGCCGCATCCACACACTGCTTCCCGGGCGACCCGAACTATGAAACGAATCAGACTCGACGAATGGATCGCCCGACCAGCCGGCCGCCACAGAACGGCGACGAAGTTAACTTGCCGACAAGCTGACAAGTGTGAAACCGCGAAATACCCCGGCCCGATTGGAGCCGGGGTATCGCGCATTCAAGGCCGTATGCACTGGCATTCGTCGAAGTCAGATCGGTAAGAACATGTGTCCGTTCATCGCCGCGAAGGTCTGGACGCGAGCGTTACGGGCCGGCGCTGCTGATGGCGTCCGAGGTGACCCACAGCCACAGATCCAGTCCGGTTCTCCCGTCGCCGGTCAGCGCATGGATTTTTACGCAGCCGAGCCATTGACCGTCACTGAGGAGCGCCCACGCATAAAGCTCTCCCGGCATGGTGCCTTCGAGGCGAAGACCTCCGGCGAGCACTCGCAGCGGGAGCCGGTCAGGGCGCGTGGCGTTCTTCGCCAAAGGCAAAGCGCGGTTCGTCTCGACGATGACCGGCTTGGGCTCAGGGAGCGGGCGCAGAGTCGGGGTCAGTGGCCACGGCTCACGCCAGCCGGCGAAGTCCGGGGCGGTCATAGCGCCTGCGGAAGTGGAAGCGGAGCCGCCTGTTCGGGAGCGGACGCAGTCCACCCCACCACCCCGCCTGCGGCGCTCAGATCGAACCTGCCGGACCGGGGACGTATGCCCCGGCCACTCACCTCCACATCGACGGAGAAGCCTGTGATGCGCCCATAGCCCTGTCCGATCCCCGTGTACTCGGCGACATGGGAATCGATGCGGATATCCGCCCCGTCCCATCGCCCGTCGGTGACCACCAAGCACGAGCCCTTGCTGCGCGCACGGGCAACCACCGCGCGCGCCCTGGTCGGCGGAACGGCAGCGCCGGCCAGTCCGAGGACAACCAAATCCATTCCATCGAGCAAAATCGCCGCCACGTCTATCGCCGCAGATCCCGGAGTAGGGATCAGGGCGCAGCGTGCGAGCTCGGCTCCCATTTCGGTCGCAGCAAGCAAACCCAGTTTCGGTAGGCCGATGATCGCGGCGTGCATGCCGCTGCCGGTGACCGAGGCGAGCAGGCTCAGCAGCACCGACGACGCACCGTCCACCGAGACGACCGAACCGCGTGCGAGGCCACCTCTCGGGAGCAAGGAAGCGAGCGCCGGAGGAACCTCGAGAACACTCGTGGCGGATTCGGTGATCGTCTCGGGCCGGGTCTCGAACCGCGCTTCGCTGTGCTCGGTCGGGACGGCTGGGGCAGCGGCCCCATCGGTGCGTGCGGGGATCGAGGCCATGCGTCGGCGCAATGCCTCGATACGGTCACCGGGAGCCAGGGCCGCGAGAGAGTTCGGGTCGGCGGTCACAGGTGCTGACCTCCTCCGTCATCGCCTTACCGCCCACACTCTAGTCGAACATATATTCGAAATCGAGGGGCGGTTATGCCTCCGTCGGATCGCCGACGACAGGCGATCGAATGTTTGGGCCAGCGCAGCAGGGGAAGCCGTACGGGGCGGGAGCGGCGAAGTACTGAAGGGGTATCTGCGCCAGTGCCGCGCACAAGGACCCACCAACCGGCTGTGTGCTCGCCGGGGGTGGGTCCTGTTCTTCGGCCGAGCAGGGGGGAGGTCGATGCCTAGTCGGTCTTCATCGGTACCGAGTGGCCCCGGTTCGTCCTCCCTGTCGACGCGGCTGCATCCCGGCAGCGCGATTTCTCAACTCTAATGTCATTGTGTTTCAGCCCTTTTCGATCTTCGGTAGCTCTCCGTACGCATCGAGCTGCCCCGCGGCAATGTCGGTGACGTTGTCGAGGACCGGCTCGATGTTCTCGACCGCGGTCCGTGCTGCGGTGAGTTTCGCGACTTGCTCACGGGCGCGGCGCGTACTCCGTTCGCGTTCCTTCGTCAGCTCGGCACGACGTGCGGGTTCGGCAAGCTCGCGGTCGAAACTGTCGACACGGTCAGCGATGTCCACCAGCCGTTGCGTTCCGTCCCTCAAACGTTCGGTGCACGCGAGAACAGCAGCTTCGGCCGCGTCGATCTGCTCCCGGAAGTCGGGTACCGACGCCCCGGCCACCTGCTCGTACACGGCGCGCAGTTCCGCATCGAGGTGCACTCCGGCTTTGAACTGCTGCGCGAGGTTCCACAGGGCCGCGTCGACGTCGATGCCGGTGAGCCACCCTTCCCGGACGGCAGCAGAGCCCCGGATCGCCTCCTCGGCGTCGAGTGCCCGCACCAGGGGCCTCGCTAGTCGTGTGGGGGCGTTGACGATCTCGCCGGCGGTGACGATGTCAGGGCCTGCAGTCTTCACCTTGGCCGCGCCGCCGAGTCCGTAACCAGCGAGCGAAAGGCCGAGCCCCCCGAACACCGCCCACCCACCTGCCTGCACCAGCAAGTTGGTGGGTTCGTTGTTCGCCTCCTCCACCGCGGGGAAGAGAAGTTCGAACGGGTTCGTGCCCGCTGCCAGAAAACCGAGAGGGAGCGCCAGAATTCCGAGCGCCACCAGGACCGTCCCGATGACGAGGGCGATAGTCCCGAGGGCAGTGGCCACGTAAATCCATCGGTACCAACTGCCCGGACGAGCTAGCACGACCTGCCCCGCCGGTTGCGCCTTCAGCTTCTCGAGTCGTTTCTCCGGTGACGTCATTGCCCCTCCTCATTTCGGGCCTGTCGCCGGAGCGCGTTGAATGGCGCGGCAGTGCGGCGAGTAGACAGGTCGGTCGCTTCGGAATGTGTGCGAATGCTCATGGCGGCAGGGCGCGATGAGTGAGCGGTGTTCGTACCCGGGGCATGTTCTCCCTCTCGCGCAGACGTACCGGGGTGAGTGAGGTCGTTCAGGTGGGAACGCACAATCGAGCGGGTTGCTCGGAGGCTGCGCTCTGCCGCGGCGAGGTGAGCGACGATGTCCTGGTCCTCGGCTTCGACGGCGAGAAAGTTTTCGACGTCGCGGGACGAGGTCGGCCCGTCGTACAGAGCCCGGAGTACTGCGCGGGCGTCACCGATCTCGGCACGCGCTTTCTCCAGCGAATCGAGCATCGACGACAACTGCTCACACGCTGCAACGTCCTCCTGATCAACGGCCGCGGAAACACGCCGCTCGTCGAGGTGTCTGTCGAATTCGTCATCGGACTGGACCCGGAAACCGCACGTGCACATCAGGTCGTCAGCGCGAGCGTGCACGAAACGCATCACTGCTCCTTTCCCCCGGCCGCCGATCCGATCAGATACGAGGACAGCATGTCCGCGGTGCGCGCTGACAGGTCGAGATCCTCACGCAAGATCGACACACTGTGCACTGCTCCGACGAAACCCGAGCACAGGTTCCATCCGAGGCGGCGGCCCATGACGGTGTCGCTGATCGACCCCGAGTGGATACCGCCTTCGACGAGATCACTGGTGGTGTCGATCCACCGGCGGTACGAGGCGTGCGCGCCGTCGATGGAGGGATCGAGAGTGAGTTTGAACCCGGCCCGGATACTCCGGTCGTTGTCGATGCGCTCGGCGAGGGAGGCGAACACGGCGCGCAGCTGCTCGGCAATCGATCCACCAGCAGCCGCTGCGCCGGAAAATGCTTGCGCGACTGCGCTGTTCCATCCTTCGATGAATTCCTGTGCGATCGCTTCCTTGGACGCGAAGTGGAAGTACACCGAACCTTTGGTGAGCGAATTCGGGGCGGTGACCACATCGTTCATGGTGGTAGCGGCATAACCGGCAGTGTCGAAAGCGATCGCGAACGCTTCTACGATCGCCGCGCGGGTGGCGATCGAACGCTGCTGCGGCCTGTACGTCCTGTGTCGAGTACCGCCAGCGGCCTGGCCGTTGTCAGGTCGAATATGATCGGTCATGGTTACGGACTCCAGTTTCTGTGACTGTGTTGGGTTGGGCCCTGGTGGTGCTCTGAACACCGCCAGGGCCGCTCATCTTCACTGCGTTGTAGGCGGGTTGCAGCTGGTCGGCGCGCCTTCCTGGGATCAGGGCGAGGGTCGTGTCCGTAGCTCCGCGATGAACTTCTCGGCTCTGTTGAGGTTGTCTCGCACCACCCCGATCGCCTCGCTCACCTCGTCGAGCTCACGGCCACTGGGCGGCGCCGCGAGGCCCTCGTCGATGGTGCCCGGGTCGAGTGCGCCTGCGAGATCGCGGCCGGCACGAATCATCACCCGCGCCGAATGTGTCGCGGCCGGACTGACGGCTCCCTCCCCGCGGCCGACGGTCCGCGAACGAGGGGGGCGACCGTACGCCACGCGCGCCGGCTCGCCCGCCTTCTGGGCGGTCACCATCCCGAGCTGATCGCCGTAGTGCGCGAACCAGATCCGCACATCTTCGACCGGCCGGCCGACCCGCGCTGCGATCTCCACGTCGGTCAGGTCGTCGAATTCCCCTGCCGCGCATTGCTCGGCCGTGACTGGAGCCAGCAGGCCGATCAACTCGTATTCCCCGACTTCGAGGATGGACAGCAACGTCGAAAAACGTGGCTCGGAGACGCCTGACTCGTACCGCGAGAGTACGGGCTGAGCAATACCAACTCTGTCCGCCAAGTCGCGTTGAGACCAACCACGCTGTGCACGTAGACGTTTGAGGTGTTCGGCTGCAGACAAGTTCGGCATGACCACAACACTCCCACCTGAACACTAAAAAGTCAAGACGATAACGAAATAAGTATCAGATGTGTTAGCGTTCTCCCTACCAGACACGCAACCAGCCCCACTCGATCGAGGAGAAACCATGACCACCATCGACATTCCGATCGCCTTCACCGATGCCTTCATCGCCTACGCCAACGAAAAGAACGAAAGTGACGACGAATTGAACATCGACGTCGCTGCCGACCGGCGCACCCTGAACCTGCGCACGGTCAGCCCTGTCCAGACGGCCTTGCGGCTGACGACCGGCGACGGCGCCACCGTCACAGCGGAAATCTGCACCGTAGAGCTGGTTAGCGGCCCGGCCGGGGAGGTGGAAGAGAACTGGTACGAGGACGGAACGGTCGAGATCAGGCTCACCGACCCGGTACACGCAGCACGACAAGCAGTCGAATGCTGGATCCAGACCCTCTGACACGCGCGGCATACCGGCATACCTCCGTCGGGCCGCTCTCAGGGTCGTGGAACCGGTGTGTCCGAACCGCATGACACGATGACAAACACAAACCTCGCCCGAAGGCGTCAGCCTCGGCGACACCACACAACGGGGGCTCGATGACCAACTACGACAGTGAATTCGACGCAGTACTCAATCGCGGACGCGTCTACGACAGTGCCGCGCAACTGCGCGCCACCCCCCGCGGGAACTCCGATGATCGACGCCGAGGGCGGACACTGGATCCGCGGATACAACGACCCGGCCGAACCGCGATGGCGGCGCCAAGCAGCGCCACGGCTGATCTGGATAGGAGTCGGGGACGGTCACGACCGGTGCCAGTCCTCCGAGATCGCTCTCCCCGCCGTCCACGCTGCTACCGAAGACTTCTGGCCCACTACCCTCCTGGAAGGGCCGCTGAACCCGGTGTCGATCGGATCGATCCCCGGAGGTCACGTCGGGCCAACCCCAGGGTCGATCGGATCGATCCCCGGAGGCTGCGTCGGCGGAAACCCTGGCCTCTCCGTGCGGGCGGCGGGCGACAATGAAATCGCGACGGATGGAGACACTCATGACAGATGAACGCTCGTATCCGAGGTGTTGATCAGCCGGTGTGGTGGGCGCTAATGGGTGATCTCGTGGTCGGTGAGGTAGATCAGGCGTGTGTCGTTGACGCTGAAGGCCGTCGGATCGTCGGGATGTTGTTGTGCGATGACGAAGACCTGCAGAGCAGAGCTTTTGTCTACCCGCCAGGATTTGCGTGCATGTGTGTATGCCCAGTCCAACTCTCGTTGGAGGGCGTTGCGCCGGCCGGTGGGCCATCCGGCGCGGTCGATGGTGAGGGTGCAGAGCAGCGGCTTTGGGCTCCGGGGTTGCTTCGGAAGCAGCGTGATGGTGAGCAGATCCCCGTCCTCAGATGGCGGTTTATTCCAACGCAGTTCGGCGTAGAAGACTCTGGCAGCGAGTGCGGGGATTTCGTCGTTCCAGACGCTGATCCTCCTGAAGGCGTACCGGTAATTTTCGGCGTCGACACCGGGGATACGAAGTGATTCCGCTTCGCGTGCACTTTGGGTCGCAAAGTAGTTCCAGGTGTCGACGACACGGCCGAGTGTGTGAGCGTCGCGGCTACGGCCACCAGGCACCGATCTGGCTGCACCGCCCCCCGAGCGGGATCTGCGCCGATTATCGACGTCAACATCGGAGTCGCCGTCGCCGGGAGCTTTTTTCGTAGCGACCGTACGATCCACGAGCACCAGTCGATGCGGAATGCCAGAACCCGTGCCTTCGAGACTTGTTTTGCTGTCGCGGGAACTCAATGGGTTGTCCCGCGGGGACTTTCGATCGCAGTCTGCGGCATGTTTGATCGGCCCGGACCCCGAACTGAACGTCGGGGACTTGTCTTGCGATGATTCCATATTCCACGCGAAGACTCGGATCAAGCAACCGGCGCAAAGGAACGTCGCGGCGTCTCGATCTGGTTTGGTCCATCGTTCGACCTGGCGTGCGGTGATGGGGGTCATTGTTCCGTCGGTATCGACGAGGAACGCTTCTCTGTCTGCGGAGAGGGACCCTTGACGGGTGGTAGATCTGGTCCCCATAAATTGTCCATTTCTATTCGACGATTGATGCGCGGTAACGGCGATGCACCTGGAGCAATCGAGCTATCCCGAGTGGTCGTTCACGAACACTCGATAGGTGAAGCTGTTATAGGACACGGATTCGATTGAGAGCCATCGTCCGAGGCTGCGTAATTCTTCGGGGTCGGCATGCGGCCAGTTCGCCGCCGCGTCATGTATCCGTCATCGTCGTAGACCGGCCGTCCGTCTGTCCAGGTCATGTAGGGGCCGACGATCGTGAGCGATTCTGTATCAGACATCGTGATGTTTGTTTCTTCGATGGCCACAACACGTGCGCGAGTGCAGGACAGACTCACGGTTTCGGGAAAATCTTCATCCGCCGTCAGCGATGAGGAAGGAAGTGGCTCAACGAGATACAGGGCGCCGCGCCCCTGGAGTGCTTCGGTCCGGGTGGCGAACGCACGGGCGAATTCACGTATCGGGCTGATGTAGACCACGTTGTTGTCTTGGGCGACGTTGCGGGATCCGTACGTCACACCGCGTCGGCGCAATTGGGCGAGGGACTGGATATGTTGTCCTACTTCAATTCCCGGTGCGCCACCATGCCATAGAGGCGTATCGCGACTGATGCCTACTTTTTTGTATGGATCCATGGGTGCCACGGTATAGCGCACGGAGCAGATGTGGTCGCTACGCGCAAAGGCGGGGTTTTTCGAGCGCGGGAAGTGCGGACGCGAATCGAGGTCCAGGTGCGCAGGAAGACCTACTGCCACGGCGACGGAAGCGTCCAGTGCAGAACCGGATTCGACTGGAAACCCCGTTTTGGCAGGAGTGTTGGCTCTCTAGTTCTTGTGGTCGGACAGGGGAGGAAGCTCTCCGTCTGCGCGCTGGCGGGCGCGTCGAGCGCCGAACAGGTGCGCCAGTTCCGTCTGCGCACGAATAGCAGCCACAACGTCGGCTACCGACTCGGTGTCCGAAACATGATGCCGACAATGGGTGATTCCGCGTATCTCGTACATTGCCACCGCAGCGTTCAAATCAGCAGTAGCCGAAGCTATTCCAGCACGTTCCTCCGCGCTGAGAGTGCGGGTGAATCCTGCGAACTCTTCGGATCGGTCATCGCGGGTTGTGGTCGGCCGCGTACGCAGACGACTGAACAGTGTGAGCATGGTCGATCCCCCGTTGGTTGAGATTCTCGGTTCGAATCACCGACACGACGGCGCCGGTACGAGCCCACGATAGCGCCCCTGTGCGGCTGCACGCGGCCCTGCCTCGGTAGGGGAAGCGATCTCTTCGGAACAAATCGAGAGGCAGATGAATTCTCCCTAGGTTGCTAATTGACAATCTAGTGGTTATGCTGTGGTTGTCAACTAAATAGAGAGGTGCGAAGATTGCCACAGAGATTCAGAGGAATCGACCAGGACACGAAAGTGATCCTGAAGGCACTCGAGAAGGCCGGATTCGACATCCGCGCCACGAAAGCGGGTCACCCGATGGTCTACAAAGACGGTCAACTGATCACGACGTTCTCGAAGACGGCCAGCGACCGTCGAGCCGTGAAGAACGCACTGGCGCAGATCAAACGCCAGACCGGGTTCCAATGGCCGCCACGCTAGTGGGCACGTGAGAAAGGGTCGGGGATGTAGAAGGCATCCCCGACCCGGACTCATTCAATCAAACTTCGCACCGCAACAGAAAAGGACCACAACCCATGACCGCACAGCCCTACAACGTCGTCGCCGAACTCGACGCACCGTTCGACGAGGGGACCGTCGAGCTGTTGATCGACCCCATCGCCGACTACAGCGGAGCAGTAGGACGCTCCGAACTCGGCCGCACCGAACTCGTATTCACCCTGCCCGCAGACTCCGTCCGCCAGGCCAACACCACCGCATTGGCGATCCTCGACCAGTACACGCCGGCGCTGGTATCGCTCCGTGTGCTGCCTGCCGCCGACTTCGACACGCTCACCGAAGCCGCGGAGCTGCCGGCGCTCGTATCGGTCAGCGAAGCAGCAGAAGAGCTGGGTGTGAGCCGCCAGAGCATCCTGAAATCCATCAAGACGGCCAAGCTCCCCGCCACCCGCGTGGGCGACACCTGGGCCGTTCGAAAGTCGGTCGTCCAGGCGCGAGCGCGCGACAACGCCGAAAGTGCCTAGCGTTCCGGTGACCTGCACGAGTTCTGGTTCTGTACAGAAATATGAGGCGCAGAACTCGGAGTATCTCAGCGGTGTCGTGGGACGCGGCTGCCGACTATTTCTCCAGGTCAACAGCTGAGGAGAAGATAGACAATCGTCAACATCTCGACAGGAGATTCTCGTGCAGCAAGGTGCCCAAGTCAGAATCGGGGCCGAAGGCGTCTCGCCGTTCACGATCGTCAGCGTCGACGAGGACACGCACACCGCAATTATCGAATCCACCGCCGACGCCCCCGGAAAATATCCGTTTCCGGCGAAGCTGGCCACTCTCGTGCCGGTCGTTGGGCTGGCACCCGGCCACCCCGATGAACACGACGCCTAAATGAACAACAGGCAGTCAAAGTTCCCTGTAGATGCCACAGGGATAGACGTCGTTGTCGAAACCAATCGAATGAGGCCGGGCGCCCACGTCGAATGGAAGCGGCACTCCAGGTTGTAGAACGGTGAAACCGGAGTTCGCATAGAGCGGTGCGGCTGAGGCTGCGCAGTTTCCAACGATGAGATCCGCCGGGAAAATGGCGGGAATCAAGTTCAGAAGCACCGTGGCAACCCCGCGCCCACGCCATTCGGGCAGGACGACGATATTGCGAAGAAACGCGACTTTCCCCCTCTGAAAGGTCGCTCCGCCGATAACGACTGAGCCGATGACCTCGCCATCAGGTCCGATAGCGACCGCCCCACCTTCCTCTTCGCTCATGTCGAAATCGGGAACCCCTGTGATGTGCTCTCGCACCATGGCCGTCACCGTCAGGATGTCCGGTCGATCGATATCACGGAAAGTTACTCCCACCTTGCCCAACGCTCGCACGTACCGCCGATAAATCTTGATCCGTTTCACTAGGTCAACGGGAGCCCCAAGCACGATTTCTCTATCGAGTCCCTCGTGCTGTGAACGTCCTGAAACGGACGCGGGTGCAGGACGTGACTTCGGCTTGGGCTTTCGCTTCTTCGAAACAGGCATATGGACGCTCAATTCTCAATTCAGTTCGAGTTGGTCGGCACCCGGAACGTACATGCCGCGCGCCACCTTTCGGGAAAGGAAGACCGTCCCGGCGTTTTCCGGGCGGGCACGGCGATTCGCGATGGGCAGTCAGTGATCCTGATCGAAGTTGGCGGGCCTGTCCGGCGTCGCGTCGCGCTCCTCTGGTTTCTCCACGATGAGGGGCCTGACCCCGGCTTTGTACCGATATCCCCACCAACCATTCGGCAGCAGAACCATTCCCGCCTGACCCTCGTCAGGCGGCGGCCTCCAGCCTCCATCATCGTCAGGGGTTCGAGTCATACCGACAGTGTCTCAACCTCGGAAACCCGGACGTGACCGATCGTCGGTCAACCGGCATTGACCAATGTATGAGGTCAATGTACGTTGACCCATATGCAAAGACTCAACCGGATCCATTACAACTTCCTGGCCGATGAAATGTCCGCTTTATGCGCTCGTGTTGCCGAGGGTATCGAATCCCCTTCTGCCGAAGCATTTTCCGCCGAACAGGAGCACGCGCTGTCGATGCTGCGCGTAGCCAAGTCCATGCAGGAAACCGCCGACAATGTGGCCGCGAACGCGGCTCAGCTCGCACGCAACACGGGGTGCTCTCCCACGGACATGGCTAAAGCGTTCGGTGTCTCCAAGCAGGCAGGCTGGAAGCGGTGGCACGGTGTGCCGAGGGCTGCAGCGATTCTCCGTGACGACCGCGAAGTTTGGTGATCACCGAAGCGCCCCATGTTGGGTGGCCGCCCTTGGGGGAGCGCCCATATTGCCGGTGTGCGCTAGAATTATGTACATGACAACTCTTCCGGTGGCCGACGCCCGAGCGCAACTCTCTCGTCTCGTCGACGAGGCCGAGCGCACACACGAACGGTTCGAGATCACCCGCAACGGGCATCGTGCCGCGGTGCTGCTCGGCGCCGACGACTACGACGCGTTGCGCGAGACGATCGCCGTGCTGGCCGATGAATCGCTACTGGCCGGACATTTGGCGGGAGTGGCTGAGGCGCAAGCCGGAGACACTCTCGACGCCACAGATTTGGCCGCGTTCCTGGGTAAGAGCGAGGAGTGAGCGGCCCCAACGATCCCTATGTCCTAGCAGTGGCGCGCTCAGCGGCTCGATCGCTCAAAGCGGGCCTGCCCGAGAAGGTTGCGGTAGCCGTCTACGAATTCATCACCGGCCCGTTGCTCGAGAACCCTCATCGGGTCGGTAAGCGGCTCGATCCGCCACTTGCGCCGGCGTATTCGGCACGGCGCGGCGCGTATCGGGTGCTGTACTTGATCGACGATGACGCCCGCCGGGTCACGGTCACTGCGATCGCGCACCGCTCCGATGCTTACCGCACTTGAAAAGCGCCTCGACCTGCATAACCGACATGTCCCATGCGGAAATGAAACATTCCGCGGGTGAGAAGCCGGCACTCCGCGACGGAATGCGTATGCATGTCGCCGAATAGGGCCGGGTCTAACCCGGGTTGTGTCAGTATTCAAAATCGTCAGCATCGCCAACGACGAAATCCTCGCAGTGCGATAGGAAATTTGATTGTTCTCTGCCGTGCTGGCGCCAGTTGATACGGTCACGCGGTGACGATGATTCCCAAAGACGAAGCCAAAAACACTGTCTATCAGGTGCACTACCGGCCCAACGACAACGATGCGAACGCGATACTGCGAGTTGCCCTTCTCATCGCAGGTAAGGACCGGTGCTATCTCTGCAAAAACCGGGTGACTTTCACTGGAGCAGCGATCGACCATATTATTCCCCGAACAATTCCGTCGGCCGATCTCAAACCGATCAAAGAGAAGCACCTCACGCCTGCCCAAGCAGAGGTCTTCGATCTGCACCGGGCACACAACCTTGCTCCGATCTGCATCGGATGCAACTCAACCAAGTCGAATTCCACCTTCGAAGACGTTCCCGCGCTTACTCTCTGGCTGAAGGTGGCGCACGAGAGACAAGTTGCGGTTGAGAAGACGGTGACGGACCTTCGCTCCGAATCCGGCATAAAGAGTGCGATGAGCAAACTCCTCGCCTCCGACCTTTCGTCCGCGACGGTACAAGAGTGCCTGGCGGCCCTCGGCCCGTCCTTGATAGACCGTTTTCGATCCGAGGTGCCCGCAGTGTTGGAAGGTCCCTCTGCCTATGCCTACAAGGGCGAGAACAGCGATCACGGGTGGGATGGGCACTCTTTCGGCGATGGCCCCCTGGTTCGTCCGATAGTCCTGGATGAACATTCGAGGCGAGCGAAAATCGGCCTTGAAGAGGTGTTCAGATGGGACTTCGATGAGGCGCTGGACATCGCTTTTGATGCTGTCGATCGTGCAATCAAGGTCGTTCTGGCCGATCAGATCGTCGCAGACTCTCCAGGTGTAGAGGAGGGTTCGAGCGCAGAGCCAGGTTCCGTAGAGGGCCTGACGACTATCACGGTCAACGAAGTACGCATTGAAGAGGGAACCGTATTCGTGAGGGGTCCTACGAGTCGGACGGCTCCGCCCAGATTGCGATTGTGGACTATCAAAACGACTCGGGGACCACATGGGATCAAGGAGATACCGAGTCGCAGGGCGTCTTCGAGGTGCCACTTTCGGACGAGCAGGGCAAACCAGAAGCCGGTGACGTCATCCTGAACTGATCAGGGACTGTTTCGTGCCCGATTTTCACTGTTTCGAATGTTGTTGATTTCCAGTCGGTTTGGTGCGGCATGGTTTCGAGGGCTCCGCACGTTGGTGTTGTCGAGGACATCGAATCGTGTTGTCGAAAAGCGCGGCTCCGAAGCGCTCGATTGTTATCGCGAGAGCATGGGTTGGTGATACCGAACCTGCTTCCCAGCCGCGATGTGGCCAGTCACGCTGTGTGCTTGAGGGTTTGAGGTCTTCGGCTGCGGCCTCTTCGCTATCGTCCCAACATGAGCAGCTGAACACTAAAACAGCAAGTTGATACCGAAAAAGGTATCAACTGTGTTAGGGTAGGTGAGCGCACAGAGAGTGCACACGGTAGGCCGGGTTCCCGGGGGAGTGGAGTTGTTGTCATGAGTCGAGTTCCCGCAAATGTTGTCGAGGTAACCGTCGAGACCCATGTGCGGGTTCTGGGGCAGCGCATCAAGGTGACTCCGGTTTTGGCGCGTTGGATTCCGTCACCGGTGCGCAAGCGTCTGCGCGCCGCGTACGGGTTGGCATAGGCACTTCGATTGAGTGGGTGTCCATCCCTTGCGGGGTAGGCACCCACTCACCTGAGTATGAAAAAGCCGTTTCCGCAGTACCCTTCACCAAACCGTCCACGCCAAGGCTGTCGCTTGAGCAGCGTCGTGGTTCAATTCATCGGCGTCACTCAGGGGAGGAAATCAAGATGGATACTCGTCAACTTGCGTGCGCGGCTCTACTCGTAGCTGGACTCGCCGCAGGATGCGCTTCGAGCGAGACCGCAGCTGACCACACCGCCGTGCGAGCAGGAAGCCTCGCAGAGGAGAAGGCATTCCACGGCGCCGGCGCCATTGACAGCGCGTACTTGTCGAGACGCGACATCGCGCAGACGATGCCTCACACCATGTGCCGATCGCTCGACACAGCCGACCCGCAGACAGCACCCGAGCACATCATGTGGTTGCCGCCGAACGGACATGACCTCGCTGTCGTTCGTAACCAGGCGCTGGAGGACAACGAAAGTCTCCGCCAAACACTGCGTTCAGTGGATCCACAGACAGCCCCCACGGCTGCAGCCCTATGGACGGCGCCAAACTTCGAATACGGCACACCCAACACATTCGTCAGCGACACGGGCGACCTCTGGATAGCAATTGAGCAAGTACAACCACCGTGTACGTCGATCGTTCCCGAAGAAGTAGGCCCCATGGGGATCGGCGAATGCCTCTTTGCCACCATCAACCGCCAGGGGGCGGTTACTGTGGACCGCCGCGCTCGCAGCATCACCGAGACGCCCCGGCAGGATGGGGACTCGGCGGCGCAACTCAGCTGTAACGAGCCGCCCTTCTGAGAGTTCCGGACCTAACAAAGGCCCCCATCTGCTGGCGTGGGGTCTATTTCTTTAACGGTGTTTCGGCGGTTTTCCATCAGTAAGTTTCCGATCCCGGCCAACGATCGGCGAACGTGATCGCAAACGCGTTCAGAGCGGGCTTCCACCTCGTTATCCATCGTGCCTGGCCCTTGCCTGTCGGGTCGAGCGAACGTGTC
>NZ_JAAOLG010000052.1:0-16657 GCF_011602025.1 Rhodococcus sp. IC4_135 | reverse complement strand
GTGAGGTTCCCCCCAGGTAGTGGACACCGAGATAGCGGGATCACCGGTCCCGCTGGGAGGATGTTCACATGTCGCGGAAGCGTCGGTCGTTCACGACCGAGTACAAGGTCGATGCAGCGCATCGAGTGATCGATTCTGGTCGATCCATTGCCGAGGTCGCGCGCGATCTCGGTCTCAACGAAGGCCTGCTCGGCCGCTGGGTGGCCGATGAACGCCGGCGCCTCGACGCCGCCAGTCAGAGCGGCCAGGAGCCGCTCACAGCCGCTGAGCGAGACGAGCTGGCCCGGTTGCGCCGGCAGGTCGCCGAGCAGGAGAAAGACATCGCTTTCTTGAAAAAAGCGTCGGCGTACTTTGCGGCGAACCATCAACGATAGAGAAGTACGCGTTGATGGCCGCGGAGTGCGCCACCACAGCAATCAGCCGCATGGCCACCCTGCTCGGTGTGTCAGTATCGGGCTACTACAAACACCTCAAGTCAACGGTGGCAACAGATTTGAGCCCGAAGAAGCAACGCCGCGAAGAGCTGGGTGTGCACATCGCATCCATCCACAAAGAGTCGCACGGGGTGTACGGATCGCCCCGAATCACTGCCGAACTGCGCGCACAGGGCCAGCTGGTGACCGAGAAGACCGTCGCCAAGATCATGGCCGAGCGAGGTATCGCCGGGATCAGTCCGCGCACGTTCTCACCGCCGACAACGGTGGTTGATCCGTTCGCGTCGTTCCCTCCTGATCTGGTCAACCGGGTCTTCGATCAGGGCCGGATCGATGCCGTCTGGACATCGGACATCACCTATCTGACCTGCGGTGAAGGTGACATGTACCTGTGCGCGATCAAAGACGAGCACTCCAAACGAGTGTTGGGGTGGGCGGTTGCCGATCACATGCGCACCGAGTTGGTGACCGACGCGGTCGAGATGGCGGTACGGACGAGAGGTGGCCGAGTAAGGGGCACAATTGTGCACTCGGACAGGGGATCTCAATACACCGCTCACGCCATGGCGAAGGCCTGCCGGCCGCATGGTCTGCTGCGGTCGATGGGCCGGACCGGGGTGTGCTGGGACAATGCTGGTGCCGAATCACTGTGGTCGACGTTCAAACACGAGCACTACTACCGCCACAGCTACGTCCACAAGACGGAATTGATTGCTGCGGTTGACAACTGGATGAGTTACTACAACACTACGAGGCGGCACTCGACGATCGGGATGCTCAGCCCCATGAACTATGAGATGTCACTGACCGCGGAGCTTCTGGCCGCGTAACCACCCTCCACTATCCGGGGGGAACCTCACGGGGCGGCACCACCGCTGCGACGAGCAACTGGCGAAGGGGGAGTATTCGTCCCATTGCGGATGGGTTGATCGGTAATCATCCAGTGCTCCGGTAGCTCGGCGAGCCGAGGCGAGTGTTTGCTTGCGTGGATCGCTCGGGTTTACGTTCGATCGAACTCCCGAACGGCGCTGCGGCGAGCTGCTAGGGAGATTGAATACACCTAAAGGATCTTCTGTCCCTTCCCGAAACCTGAAGGCAGAGGTGACGTCAGCACTACGTTCGCCGTGTCGCGGCGAGGGGGCCTGCAGGAGGTCGGGGCTGTGATCGTTTGATGGGGTAGTGGCGACGGCAGAACCGTTAACGTCGCCACCACCGGATGCGGGCGCCCGGTTGTGCCGGGGATCGTCAGGCCGCGATTTCGAGCGCCGCGGCCAGTCCCTGAGCCGACTTCGTCAACCACTCGACATACGTCGACCCCTTCCGACAAGGTCTCGGTCACCTCGACTACCGGAACACCGGAAGCTCGGCATTTTCACCCGCTGCGAGTTCACTGGTCGCGCGGCTGACGCCGAAAGATAAGCGCGGCAGCGCATTCGGAACCTACGGATTCTACAAAAGTCTCGGCTACACCCTCGGTCCACTGCTCGGCGGTGCCGTGGTGTGGGCCGGTGGCCTCGCACTTCTTTTCGCCGTGATGACAGTCCTCGCCCTGGTCGTCGCGATCTGGGCACACACGGCAGTACCCGCACTACCGCCACTTCCTCGGCAACGGCAAACAGTTGTCGACCTCGCACGACGGTTGAACGATCACCGCTTCCTCCGCCTGACCGCAGCACTCGCCGCTGCAACGGCCGCATTGTCGGTCGGCGTCGGATTCCTCCCGGTCTCCGGCGCCGCCGCCGGCCTCGGACCGGTAGCGACCGGAGCTGCGGTCTCGGTACTCGCACTGTGCGCCGCAATTACGCAGCCGCGGGCCGGACGAGCCCTCGACGCCGGCCGGATCTCGGGAACCATGGGCCTTGCCGCAGGGTTGACACTGACCGCCGTAGGTCTTGCGTGCGCGATGATCCCCGGACTGGCGGGTGTCCTCGCAGCCGGTGTCGCGATCGGAATCGGCACCGGAATCATCACGCCACTGGCATTCGCGTCGTTGGCGTCCTCGACTCCCGAGGAACGGATGGGGCAAGACGATGGGTGCTGCCGAACTCGGGCGTGAACTTGGCGACGCCGGCGGCCCGCTACTCGTGGCCGGCGTGGCGGCAGCGGCCACACTCACGGCGGGATTCGGCGCCCTCGCGGCGCTGATCTTCCTCGTCGGCGCCTCCGCCGCGCCGGGGCGCACCCCGCACCCATCGATACGCACAAGCATCAGTAGCCAACGAAAGATGAACAAGAAATGATCAGTCGCATTGCGACGTTCAACGAATCGCGGATCGATGACACGTGATACACCAACGTGACCACGTTCGCGCGGGATACGGCATCAAATGACTTGGTCGATACTTTCACCATCGACCCGAACGTCAGCGGCGGGTGAATCCATTCCGAATGCAGTCCTCAGTGCAGTAACGGTGGGAGCGCCACCGACCGCACCCGTCGCATCGCGGTAGAGCCTGCAGGACACGCTCGGGACCTGATCCGGTTCGGCAAAGGGATCGCGGCCGTCAACGAGCAACGTCGGAGAACCCGTCATACCCGCAAGTTCTGCGGATCGAGGATCATCGACGATCACGTGGCGCAGTTCCCATTCGATCGGTACACCTGCGAGAGCTTGTTCGATCCGTTGTTCGAGGAGCGGCACGTTGGGGCAGTCCGGGACCTGCAGAATTTCGAGATGAATCATGGTGTTCCTTCGTCGGTGTGCAATGTCTGAAGCATGGGGCAGTGCCGGTCAGCTCGCGGTAGTGCGCAGGTGGAAGCGAATTCGGTCAATGAGGCCCGCATGCGTTGCAAGTCTCGGATCTTTTCGTCGAACTCGGCGATCTTCGTCCGGGCCAGTCGCCGCGCTGTGTCGCAATCGTCCGGTCCGCCACCGGCGAGATGGAGAAGTTCGTTGATCTCGTCGAGGCTGAAGCCGTGTTCCTGGGTGCGTTTGACGAACCGAACAATCTCGACAGCTTCATCCGGATATGAGCGGTATCCCGAGGCGGATCGTGGAGGCTGCTGCAGGAGTCCGCGCCGTTCGTAGTACCGCAACGTCTGCACATTCACCCCTGCTCGGGTGGCCAGTTCACTGCTACGCATATCGCCATTGTGAACCCTGTACCCGACTACAGAGTCAAATCGTTCTGCTCGACCGGAGATATTCACTTGTCATCAGTTGCGCACTACTTTGACATCTGTCAATATCGAAGTATGTCGAATCAAGATTTTGCGGAGACCGGCGCGTGCTGCTCCCCGTTGGTGCGCGAACCGTTGACCGAAGATTGGGCCGGTGATCTGGCCCGGATGTTCAAGGCACTCGGCGATCCCGTGCGTCTGCGCCTGCTGAGCCTGGTCGCCAGTCACGAGGGCGGCGAAGCCTGCGTCTGCGACATCTCCGACACCTTCGACCTTTCCCAGCCGACGATCTCGCATCACCTCAAAGTGCTGCGCCAGGCCGGGATCCTCGACTGTGAACGACGTGGAACATGGGTGTACTACTGGGTGATTCCCGCTGCGTTGCAGCAGCTCTCCGCAGTGTTGTTGGTCGAGGGGTCCACCGTGAGCGCTGCTGACGTGTGCTCCGCTGACGCAAGCGCGGAGGTCACCGCATGAGCAACGCCGCGACCACTGAACATCCCTCAGTCGTCGGAAAGCTTTCCACCCTGGACCGCTACCTGGCGGTGTGGATCGGCGTGGCCATGGTCGCCGGCCTGCTGCTCGGACGCTGGATTCCAGGCATCAACACGGCCCTGGACAAGGTGCAGATTGACGGCATTTCCCTGCCGATCGCCCTCGGACTGCTGATCATGATGTACCCGGTACTGGCAAAAGTCCGCTACGACCGCCTCGACACCATCACCGGCGACAAGAAACTCCTCGCCGGCTCACTGTTCCTGAACTGGATTCTCGGCCCCGCGTTGATGTTCGCGCTGGCCTGGCTCTTCCTACCCGACCTGCCCGAATACCGGACCGGTCTGATCATCGTCGGCCTTGCCCGCTGCATCGCAATGGTCATCATCTGGAATGACCTGGCCTGCGGAGACCGCGAAGCCGCCGCCGTTCTGGTCGCCATCAACTCGGTGTTCCAGGTGATCATGTTCGCCGTACTCGGCTGGTTCTACCTCTCGGTCCTGCCCGGCTGGCTCGGCCTCGAACAAACCACCATCGACACCTCACCGTGGCAGATCGCGAAATCCGTCCTGATCTTCCTCGGCATCCCGTTGCTGGCAGGGTTCCTGTCCCGCTTCTTCGGCGAACGAGCCAAGGGCCGCGACTGGTACGACAACAAATTCATCCCCAAGATCAGCCCCTGGGCGCTGTACGGTTTGCTGTTCACGATCGTCGTGCTCTTCTCGATGCAGGGTGAGCAGATCACCTCGCAGCCGTGGGACGTCGTCCGCATCGCACTGCCGTTGCTGGTGTACTTCGCACTGATGTGGGGCGGCGGCTACCTTCTCGGCGCCGCAATCGGATTGGGCTACGAACGCACCACCACCTTGGCGTTCACCGCGGCGGGCAACAACTTCGAGCTCGCGATCGCCGTCGCCATCGCCACCTACGGCGCCACCTCCGGGCAGGCATTGGCCGGCGTGGTCGGCCCGTTGATCGAGGTACCGGTACTGGTGGGCTTGGTCTACGTCTCCCTCGCCCTGCGTAAACGCTTTGCCGTCAAAGAGGTTTCACCCGCACCCACCGGTACGTAAGTCACCTACATCTTTCGGGAGTCATGATGAACGAGCACCGAGCCCAACCCGATCTCCTCTCCCCCCAGGCAGTTCTCTCGCGCACCGCGCACGACCTGGCAGCGAAATATGTCGGGGTCTTCTCCCCGCAAACCGTCGAACGCTATGTCTTCGAGTCCTACACAGCGCTGCGCCGCACCGCGAAGGTCCACACCCATCTCACCTCGCTCGCGGCGCGGTTCGCCGCCGACCGCCTCACGGCCTTGGCTCAGTCCAGCGGCGCCATCGCCAAGGACGTGCCCGAGGTCTTGTTCGTGTGCGTGCACAACGCGGGGCGATCGCAGATGGCGGCGGCACTGCTCGATCATCACGCCCGCGGCCGCGTACATGTGCGCTCCGCCGGATCCTCGCCGATCCACGAGATCAACCCCGCCGTCACCGCGGCGATGGCCGAGATCGGGATCGACCTGGCCGACGAGTTCCCGAAACCCCTCACCGATGACGTGGTCGCCGCAGCGGACTGCGTCGTCTCGATGGGCTGCGGCGATGCGTGCGTCGTCTACCCGGGCAAGCGGTACCTCGACTGGGCTCTCGACGATCCGGACGGACAACCCCTCGAGGTGGTGCGGGCGATCCGCGACGACCTCGATGCACGGGTGATCACGCTGCTCACCGAACTGACCACACCCGTCGCCGTCTGACCGACCACCTCCTTGAGCCACTTACTTCCATCTTCGAAGGGAACCTTCTTTCTCATGTCCGACAAGCCCAGCGTCCTGTTCGTGTGTGTTCACAACGCCGGCCGATCGCAGATGGCCGCCGGTTTCCTGAGCCACCTCGCCGGCGACGTCATCGAGGTCCGCTCCGCCGGATCAGCACCAGCGGAGACCATCAACTCAGCCGCGACCTCGGCGATGGCAGAGCTCGGAATCGACATCTCCGCCCAGACCCCGAAGATCCTCACCACCGACGCCGTGCAGGACTCCGATGTCGTGATCACGATGGGCTGCGGAGACACCTGCCCGATCTTCCCCGGCAAGAGCTACCGCGACTGGGTCCTCGAGGATCCGGCCGGCCAAGGCATCGATGCGGTTCGCCCGATCCGCGACGAGATCAAGACTCGCGTACAGGCCCTGATCACCGAACTCACCGCCAACACCCCCGACGTCGTCGGCGCCCCCTGACATTCACATCCAGAGACAGGAGTTTTCGATGAGTACACCGTCAGTGCTGTTCGTGTGCGTCAAGAACGGCGGAAAATCCCAGATGGCCGCCGGTCTCATGCGTAAAGCCGCTGGAGATCAGATCCAGGTGTACTCGGCTGGTACTAAACCCGGCTCAGCGGTCAATGCACTCGCCGCTGAAACGCTTCTCGAAGTCGGGGTGGACATCACCGGTGAGACCCCGACGCTGATCGATCCACAGCTCGTTCGCGATGTCGACCTCGTCGTCACCTTGGGTAGCGAAGCGAAGGTCGACCCCGTCGCCGGCACGGACTTCGAGAACTGGGACACCGACGAGCCGTCCGAACGTGGCATCGACGGGATCGAACGAATGCGCCTGGTCCGTGACGACATCGCCGCCCGCGTCGACGCCCTCGCCGCTCGTCTGACCACGCCCTGACACCTCGATCAGCACAGCCGCACAATCGAAAATCCTGATGAGGAAAGGACACTCGTGAGTTCACAGATGCCGATCTCCACCGACGTGGTCGTGATCGGAGGTGGTCAAGCCGGAATGGCAGCCGGCTACTACCTGCGCCGCACAGGGCGCGACTTCGTGATCCTCGACGCCGAAACATCGCCCGGCGGATCCTGGCAGCACTACTGGGACTCACTGCACCTGTTCTCACCCGCCGGGTACTCCTCACTACCCGGTTGGCCGATGCCGGCATGGAGCTCGGGTTTCCCACCCGCCTCACATGTCGTGGAGTACCTCACCGCGTACGAGACCCGATACGACTTGCCGGTCCGCCGCCCGGTCCGCGTCACCTCGGTGACCCGCTCCGGTGGTGGGTATCTCGTCGAATCCGATCGCGGCAGCTGGTTCGCGCGGGCCGTCGTCAACACCACCGGTACGTGGCGCCAACCGTTCTGGCCGATCTACCCCGGTATCCGCGAGTTCACCGGCACCCAAATCCATACCACCAGCTACAAATCGCCGACACCGTTCGCCGGTAGCAAGGTTGCCGTGGTCGGCGGCGGAAACTCTGCTGCGCAGATCGTCGCCGAAGTCTCCACCGTCGCCGAGACACTCTGGTTGACGAGCCGGGAACCACGATTCCTGCCCGACGACGTCGACGGCCGAGTCCTCTTCGACGTCGCCCGCGAACATGCCTGTGAAATCGCAGCTGGCGAAACCGATTCCGGTGGCATCGCCGGACTCGGCGACATCGTGATGGTGCCCCCGGTCAAAGCCGCCCGCGACCGCGGCGTGATGGTGGCGCACCCGATGTTCGACCGACTCACCGCCACCGGACTGGTCTTCGGCGATCACGTCGAACCGGTGGACGCGATCATCTGGTGCACCGGATTCCGTCCGGCACTGCGGCATCTGCAGCCCCTCGGATTACGGGATGCCGAAACCGGGCGCATCGACATGGACGGAGCGCACGTCGCCGGCGAACCCGGATTGATTTTCCTCGGGTACGGCGACTGGACCGGACCCGCATCGGCCACCCTCATCGGTGTCGGCCGCACTGCCCGCGACGCCATCGCCGCACTCGACGACGAAGTCTTCGCTCTCCCCGTCAACTGAGCTAGACCACGTAAACACCCAACAACTAGAGGACATCACCATGAGCACCATCGAAGTATTCGAACCCGCACTGTGCTGCAACACCGGAGTCTGCGGCGACGACGTCGACCAGGCACTGATCACCTTCACCGCCGACCTCGACTGGGTCGCGGGCAACGGCGGCACCATCACCCGCCACAACCTCGCCAACGACCCCCTCGCCTTCGCCGGAAACGACACCGTCGCAGCATTCCTCAAGCTGTCCGGCTCCGAAGGGCTCCCGTTGGCGCTCGTCGACGGCGTCACCGCGCTGACCGGCAAATATCCCACCCGCAGCCAACTCGCGAAATGGGCCGGCCTCACCGAACCCGCCGCCGCAGACGCGCCGGCCGGGATCACGATGCTCGGACTCTCCGACACCTCGGCATGCTGCGCCACCGACTCCACCACCTGCTGCTGAAAGCACCCCCGAACGCTATGAAGTTCCTCAACGACGCGCCACGATTCCTGTTCTTCACCGGCAAGGGAGGTGTCGGTAAAACGTCCATCGCGTGCGCGAGCGCGATCACCCTTGCCCGTGCGGGGAAGAAAGTGCTGCTCGTGAGCACCGATCCCGCCTCGAACGTCGGACAGGTGTTCGGGGTGAGCATCGGCAACACCATCACCGACATCCCCGCAGCGCCCGGATTGTCGGCGCTCGAGATCGACCCGGAACAAGCTGCCGCCGCCTATCGTGAGCGCATCATCGGCCCCGTGCGCGGGCTGCTCCCGGACAAGGACATCGCCGCGATCGCTGAACAGCTCTCCGGGTCCTGCACCACCGAAATCGCTTCGTTCAACGAGTTCACCGGACTGCTCTCCGGCCAGGACGACATCACCGCCACCTTCGACCACGTCCTCTTCGACACCGCTCCGACCGGGCACACCATCCGGTTGCTTCAACTCCCCGGTTCGTGGACTGAGTTCCTCGACGACGGGAAAGGCGACGCATCATGTCTGGGGCCGCTGTCCGGGCTCGACAAGCAGCGCGCCATCTACGCCGACGCTGTTGCCGCGCTCGCCGATCCGCAGCGGACCCGCCTCGTCCTGGTCTCGCGTGCCCAGCGTTCGACGCTCGCCGAAATCACCCGGACCCATCGCGAACTCGCCGATATCGGACTGTCCCATCAACATGTCGTTATCAACGGAGTTCTCCCCGAACCCGCCGACGACACCGATCCGCTCGAGACCGCGATCCGTCGACGCGAGCAAGCTGCGATCGCCGCCCTACCTGCGGAATTGGCGCAACTGCCCACCGATCAGGTCCCACTCAAAGCGGCCAATATCGTCGGTATCGGCGCACTCGAGGGCCTCTTCGCCTCCGACGACGGCGCGGAAGCTGCCCTGCTGGCTGCGACCCCGCAGCCGTTCAGTGCCCCGCTGTCGGCCTTGATCGACGAACTCGACACCACCGATCACGGACTGATCATGTGCATGGGCAAAGGCGGAGTGGGAAAGACCACCATCGCCGCCGCGATCGCTGTCGCCCTCGCCGGCCGTGGACATCAGGTGCATCTGACCACCACCGATCCCGCAGCGCACCTCACTGACACTCTCGGCGGAGAACTCGACAACCTCCAGGTCTCCCGGATCGACCCCGCGGAGGCCACCGAGCAGTACCGCAACCGCGTCCTGACCACTAAAGGCAAGAACCTCGACGAACGTGGACGCGCCAACCTCGCCGAAGACCTCCGATCGCCGTGCACGGAGGAAGTGGCAGTCTTCCAAGCATTTTCGCGGGTCATCAACGAATCGAGCCGCAAGTTCGTCGTCGTGGACACGGCCCCGACCGGGCACACTTTGTTGCTGCTCGATGCGACCGGCTCGTATCACCGTGAGATCGCCCGCCAGATGGGGAAGAACACGAACTACACCACCCCGTTGATGCGACTACAGGACCCAAACGCAACGAAGGTCCTGCTCGTGACCCTCGCGGAAACCACGCCAGTTCTCGAAGCTGCTGGTCTGCAAGCTGATCTGCAACGCGCGGGAATTGAGCCTTGGGCGTGGGTGGTCAACAATTCCCTCGCCGCCGCCGAACCAACCTCTGTGCTCCTACAGCAGCGTGCGGCGGGGGAGATCACCGAGATCGACGCCATCACAAGTCGATGCAGTCAGCGAACGGCGATCGTTCCGATGCTCGCCGAAGAACCTGTAGGCACATCCGCTTTGGCGGCATTGAGCAAGGCCTAATCGATGACCGCAAACGGTCGGATCCCGACGGGGCCTAGCAGCAGCCGGGCATGTTCGTCATGCACGTCCCACACGTACCGGTGGCCATCATGACCTGACAGTTCCACCACGCCTGCAGATTCGTCAGCACGTTCATCATTACCGCTCCCTCTCGTCGAGTGCAGATTCCTGGACGGGAAACGTTCAGGCTCCCCCCATTATCATCGTCCCTTTCCGCTATCATCGTAATATGACGATCAATAAAGATGCATGCCTGGCTACCGAGAACGGATCGGATCTCGACAACGCAGTGGCGTTGTTCCACAGCCTCTCCGACGGGACCAGGTTGGCGATCGTACGTCGCCTCGCCGGCGGGGAGGCGCGGGTGGCAGACCTGGTCGGCGAACTCGGTCTGGCGCAGTCCACGGTCTCCGCGCACGTGGCGTGCTTGCGGGACTGCGGGCTGGTCACCGGCCGCCCGTCGGGTCGGCAGGTGTTCTACTCCCTCTCTCGCCCCGAGTTACTTGATCTGCTGGCCTCGGCCGAGACCCTGCTCGCCGCAACGGGTTCCGCAGTCGCGTTGTGCCCGAACTACGGCACCGGCGCCGGGTCGGGGGTGACCGCATGAGTGATGCGTGTGGCTGCGGCCCCGACGAACCTCGCCCCGAGGGCGAGGAGGAACGTGAACCGGACAAGCTGTGGCAGGTCACAGAGATCCGCGCCGCCGCGGTCGCCGGGGTGCTGTTGGTGGCCGGTCTGATCGTGGAATGGACCGACGGCCCCCACCCGGCGGCACTGACGCTGTTCTCACTCGCACTGCTCGTCGCCGGCTACACCTTCGTCCCCGCCACCCTCAAACGCCTGGCAAGGGGCAAGATCGGGGTCGGCACCCTGATGACGATCGCCGCCGTCGGCGCCGTACTACTCGGCAAGGTCGAAGAAGCCGCCATGCTGGCGTTCCTGTTCGCGATCAGCGAGGGCCTCGAGGAGTTCTCGGTCACCCGCACCCGCCGCGGTCTGCGCGCGCTGCTGTCCCTGGTACCGGCGACCGCCACTGTCGTGCGCGGCGGTAGGGAGCAGATAATCGAACCCGGCGAACTGCAGCCGGGCGAGATCATGATCGTCAAACCGGGCGAGCGCATCGCCACCGACGGCACCATCGCGACCGGCCGCACAGCCCTCGACGTCTCCGCGATCACCGGCGAATCCGTCCCGGTCGAAGCCGGACCGGGTGACGACGTGTTCGCCGGATCGATCAACGGCACCGGCGTCCTCGAAGTTGAGGTCACCGCTGGAGCGCAAGACAATTCACTGGCGAAGATCGTGCGGATCGTCGAAGCCGAACAATCCCGCAAGGGCGAGGCCCAACGACTCGCCGACACCGTCGCCAAACCCTTGGTTCCGGCGATCCTGGTGGTCGCCGCGCTCATCGCGGCGGTCGGCAGCCTGCTCGGGGAGCCGCGGGTGTGGATCGAACGCGCTCTCGTCGTGCTGGTCGCGGCGTCGCCGTGTGCGCTGGCGATCGCGGTGCCGGTGACGGTGTTCGCCGCCGTGGGTGCCGCCAGCAAGATCGGTGTCCTGGTCAAGGGCGGCGCCGCGCTCGAGGCGCTTGGTCGTATCCGTGGCATCGCGTTGGACAAGACCGGCACCCTGACCCGTAACCGGCCCACCGTCATCGCGGTCGCCACCGCTGCCGGCGTCACCCGCGATGAGGTCCTCGAAGTCGCCGCGGCGCTGGAAGCGCGAAGCGAGCATCCCCTGGCGAAGGCGATCCTCGCCGCCGTTGACGACATCACCGCTGCTGAGAACGTCGAGGCCGTCACGGGTGCGGGACTGACCGGGTACCTCGACGGACGTTCGGTGCGGTTGGGGCGGCCGGGCTGGATCGAGCCCGAGCCCTCGCGGCCGAGGTGGAGCGAATGCAGCACGCCGGGGCAACCGCGGTCCTGATCGAACGCGATGGTGTGTTGATCGGGGCGGTCGCGGTCCGTGACGAACTGCGGCCCGAGGCGGTCGAGGTGGTGGCCGGTCTGCGGCGCGACGGTTACCACGTCGCGATGCTCACCGGCGACAACGAACGCACCGCCCGCGCCCTCGCGGCCGATGTCGGGATCGACGAGGTCCATGCCGACCTGCGCCCGGAGGACAAAGCTCGCATCATCGAACAGCTCGGCCGGCACCGGTCGACCGCGATGGTCGGCGACGGCGTCAACGACGCCCCCGCCCTGGCCACCGCGGATCTTGGCATCGCGATGGGCGCGATGGGCACAGACGTCGCCATCGAAACCGCCGACGTTGCTCTGATGGGTGAGGATCTGCGGCACCTGCCGCAGGCGCTGGCGCACGCACGCCGGTCCCGACGGATCATGCTGCAGAACGTCGGGCTCTCGCTCGCAATCATCACCGTCCTGATGCCGCTGGCACTGTTCGGTGTCCTCGGCCTGGCCGCGGTGGTCCTGGTCCACGAGCTCGCCGAGATCGTGGTCATCGCCAACGGGGTCCGCGCCGGCCGCGTCCCCGCCCTGACTACACCCGCCTCTGAGCTGTCGGCGCCGGTCGGGGCCCGCGCATGAGCGACACCGCGACCGAATACTCGACTCGGACACCGCGTCTGAGGAGCGTCTTCGTGTCCGCCGTCGTCGCCCTCACTGCCGTCGCATTGTTTGTCGAACCAGTTGCGCGTCAGGAACTTTCGGATGGTCGCACCGTTGACTTCGGGCCGCTGCAACTCAAGCTGGCCTATAACAGCGGGGTCGCGTTCAGCATGGGTGACCAACTGCCGATGTGGATTGTCCTCACCGTCACCGCTGTCATCACCGCGGGTATCGGTGTGTACGCCTGGCGCACCGCGCCTTCCAGCTCACTAGCAGCGATGATCGGGCTGTCCCTGATATTTGCTGGCGCGGCCGCGAATGTGATCGACCGCGCCGTCGACGGGAAGGTGACGGACTACTTCCACACGGGGTGGTGGCCGACGTTCAACCTCGCCGACACTTACCTCACCTGCGGTGTCGTGCTGCTCCTGGCTGCACTATTGCGGGAGTCAACGCAAGAACCCCCGAATGAGAGTTCGTCATGACATCGATGCCCGACCACATCCGAGCCGCCTATGTCTCGGAGATGACTGCCGCCGACACCACCGGCGACGACGACGCTCAACGATGGGCACACCTCGAACGCGCCCACATCATTTCCCAGCCCTACCCGTGGCCGCACACCCGCAACCACATCGCCATGCTTGCCCTCGCACTAGGCCAACACGACCGTCGAGAGGCGCTCGGACAGATCGTGCGGATCATCGTCGCCGCACCCGGATCTCTGTCTGGGCGCTACCCCGAAGGCAACACCGGTCGCGTCGAGGCAGGGCTGATGAAGCCCATGTCAGTGCCAGACGATCTGGCCGAAATGCTTCGCGACTAGTTCATCGTTGCAACACTGTGTCTGTAGTGAACGTACTTCCTGACGGGCCAAAGCGGCCAGGCAGGAAGTACGTTCTTTCGATTCACTGATGGTGCTTGGTCAGAAATGCCGTCGTTCGGGATATGAGCTCTTGGGCGTGTGTCATGACACCGCCGTGGCTGGCGCCTTCGATAACGCAGAGTTCCGAGTTCCGGATTCGCGCAGCGGCTTCCCCAGCCTGGGTGGGCCCGAGGAGAGGGTCGAACTCGAACGCGACGATCTGGACCGGAACTTCGATACCGACCAGCCTATTCATGCGGTCAGGATCACGAAGCCAAGCATGCGAAGCGCGGGCCTGCGCTACTTCTCCGTCATTCGAGGTCCACTGATCACTCTGATAAACAGCCATTTCCGCCCATTGCCCGACCAGCGGGTCTGCCGTGGCCAACGCAACCGGAGGGAGGGCAGTCAGCAGTGTCTGCATCGTCATCACTTCCGGAGGCAGACAGCCCAAGCGGTCGATGAGGGCAGCCTCGGCGTTCACCACCGCATCTAGCAGAGGCGTCGTAGGTCCTGGTCCTGCAATCAGTACGCCAGCGGCGAAACGGTCCGGGTACGCACTCAGTAGGTGTTCGACGGTGAAGCTACCGAGGGAGTAACCGACGAGTGCCGGTGGGTCGGGTAGCGCAAGGGCGTCGACGAGTGAAAGCAAATCGTCGCCCAACTCCGCGACGGTGCAATGAGCGGAAGGCGCATCGCTCGGCGAAACGCCGCGAGAGGCATACGCGATCACCTCGAACCCGCAATCTACGAGAGCCGGTGTCAGACCGGAGACTTCCCACGCAACCGGAGGCATTCCAGTCCCACCGACAACGATGACCGCTGGTCCGTCGCCTCGCAGTTCTACCCCGAGTCGAATTCTTCCGGTGTCAACGATGTCCATGGTTGCGAGTCAATCATCTTCGAGGGATGAACTTTGAGGAAGATTCAATTTCGCTGTGTGAGATAGGATTTCGAGGAGACGCACCGAGTCGTGCGCTCCGTGGGTGTGTCCCGGCTGAGTGGATAGCTGGTCTAGTGGGTGAATTTGAGGGGCGTTGCAACGACCGTGGAGCAATCCGAGAATCAGAGATCGAAGAATCGTAAATATTCGATCGACGACAAGGACCGATTCTTCCGCGAGTTCGACAAGATCACCACCGTCGCCCGATCGTTTCAACGCCGCTACGTGCGCGCAATGGACACGCAACGCCGGACTGAAAAGTCGATGGCTCGGCCACTGCGGACGCGAAGAATTCCTCCGCCTACGTCAAGGCGGTGCCGCACGTGGCGAAGTGACCGCGGAGATCGGCATACACCCACGAACCGCCCGAGACTGGGACCGTGGGGTCCGAAGATCCGGCAACACAAGGATTTACCCCGACGGCAGGGTCGTCGACTATAACCATGGCGTGACCACGATGATTACCCCACCGCGACCTCCTGCGGGAATGCGGTGTCGATGGCGGCCTTGGGCAAACCCATCTCCGCTCGCTACCTCTCGCTACCCGAACGCGAATGATCCGCGATATGAACCAGGCCCACACGGCCTCGAGGACCGTTGTCTGGGTGCCGAACAGTCGAAGACTCTGGCCAGACCGCTTGTGGACGAACAGATTACGAGGCGAACCGGACGCGCCCTGCCCGTGGAGACCCGTGACGCCGAGGATGTCGGCGAAAACCATCTGCTGCACGCCGCACGGCCGTACTCGCGTCATCTTGGGCAGGCGCCAGTATGAACAGGGGATGCGGTGATGATTTCGGACCGCCTGTAGATGCTTCGCCTTTGTGCAGGAGAAACCCGTACTCCACGCACTCCATGCGCTCCATGAACTCCGCTTAATATCACAACCGCAGGAGCCGTTCGTATGCACAGCATGAGGTTCCCCCCAGGTAGTGGACACCGAGATAGCGGGATCACCGGTCCCGCTGGGAGGATGTTCACATGTCGCGGAAGCGTCGGTCGTTCACGACCGAGTACAAGGTCGATGCAGCGCATCGAGTGATCGATTCTGGTCGATCCATTGCCGAGGTCGCGCGCGATCTCGGTCTCAACGAAGGCCTGCTCGGCCGCTGGGTGGCCGATGAACGCCGGCGCCTCGACGCCGCCAGTCAGAGCGGCCAGGAGCCGCTCACAGCCGCTGAGCGAGACGAGCTGGCCCGGTTGCGCCGGCAGGTCGCCGAGCAGGAGAAAGACATCGCTTTCTTGAAAAAAGCGTCGGCGTACTTTGCGGCGAACCATCAACGATAGAGAAGTACGCGTTGATGGCCGCGGAGTGCGCCACCACAGCAATCAGCCGCATGGCCACCCTGCTCGGTGTGTCAGTATCGGGCTACTACAAACACCTCAAGTCAACGGTGGCAACAGATTTGAGCCCGAAGAAGCAACGCCGCGAAGAGCTGGGTGTGCACATCGCATCCATCCACAAAGAGTCGCACGGGGTGTACGGATCGCCCCGAATCACTGCCGAACTGCGCGCACAGGGCCAGCTGGTGACCGAGAAGACCGTCGCCAAGATCATGGCCGAGCGAGGTATCGCCGGGATCAGTCCGCGCACGTTCTCACCGCCGACAACGGTGGTTGATCCGTTCGCGTCGTTCCCTCCTGATCTGGTCAACCGGGTCTTCGATCAGGGCCGGATCGATGCCGTCTGGACATCGGACATCACCTATCTGACCTGCGGTGAAGGTGACATGTACCTGTGCGCGATCAAAGACGAGCACTCCAAACGAGTGTTGGGGTGGGCGGTTGCCGATCACATGCGCACCGAGTTGGTGACCGACGCGGTCGAGATGGCGGTACGGACGAGAGGTGGCCGAGTAAGGGGCACAATTGTGCACTCGGACAGGGGATCTCAATACACCGCTCACGCCATGGCGAAGGCCTGCCGGCCGCATGGTCTGCTGCGGTCGATGGGCCGGACCGGGGTGTGCTGGGACAATGCTGGTGCCGAATCACTGTGGTCGACGTTCAAACACGAGCACTACTACCGCCACAGCTACGTCCACAAGACGGAATTGATTGCTGCGGTTGACAACTGGATGAGTTACTACAACACTACGAGGCGGCACTCGACGATCGGGATGCTCAGCCCCATGAACTATGAGATGTCACTGACCGCGGAGCTTCTGGCCGCGTAACCACCCTCCACTATCCGGGGGGAACCTCAG
>NZ_JAAOLG010000051.1:0-16964 GCF_011602025.1 Rhodococcus sp. IC4_135 | reverse complement strand
GCCACCAACCTGGTATCCACAGGGGGGGAGGGATACCAGGTGCTCGCGGCACCGAAGTGCTGATAACTAATGTACCCAATTTCAAACCGATTTGGCGCGTTGTCCAACTACCAATTCCGCAACGAATCACGTACCGGTTGGACCGTTTTCACATCAGGGCAGGTCACTAAATAGTTAAAGTGTCAATCAAACCGTGTGGTTTGCGAAAAATGTGACCAAGGTCGCACAAATGCCCCGCCGTTTTACGTTTACGGGGCATTTGTACAACGAATTGTTTACTCGATTTCAGCCGGATTCAGCCGGAGAATCTACTGTTTGTAACTGGTGAGGAAGTTGCCGAATCGCTCGATGGCGACGGCAAGATCTCGGGCCCACGGGAGCGTGACGATCCGAAGGTGATCGTGATTGGGCCAATTGAAACCGGTGCCCTGAACCATCAGGATCTTCTCCTGGAGAAGCAGGTCCTGTACCAATTTCTCGTCGTCGTGGATCTCGTAGACGTTCGGATCCAGACGAGGGAAGGCGTAGAGCGCGCCGCGTGGTTTGACACACGAAACGCCCGGAATCATGTTCAGTCTCTCCCAGGCGACGTCGCGCTGCTCGAGAAGACGGCCGCCGGGCAGGATCAGGTCTTCGATGCTCTGGTGTCCACCGAGGGCCACCTGAATGGCGTGCTGTCCGGGGACGTTGGGGCACAGCCGCGTCGACGCCAAGAGATCGAGACCCTCGAGGAAGCCGGCCGCATGATCCTTCGGCCCGGTGATCGCGACCCAGCCGGAGCGGTAGCCCGCGACACGGTAGGCCTTCGAGAGGCCGTTGAACGTCAGGCACAGCAGATCAGGGGCGAGCGTCGCCAGCGAGATGTGCTTTGCGTCGTCGTAGAGGATCTTGTCGTAGATCTCGTCGGCGAGGAGCAGGAGCTGATGCTTGCGCGCCAGATCGACCAACTGCTGCAGAACCTCCATCGAGTACACCGCACCCGTGGGGTTGTTCGGGTTGATGACGAGGAGAGCCTTGGTCTTGTCGGTGATCTTGGATTCGATATCGGCGATATCGGGATTCCAGTCGTTCGCCTCGTCGCAGAGGTAGTGGACGGGTGTACCGCCGGACAGGCTCGTCATCGCGGTCCACAGCGGATAGTCCGGTGCCGGGATCAGCACCTCGTCGCCGTTGTTGAGGAGGGCCTGCATGGTCATCGTGATCAGCTCTGAGACACCGTTGCCGAGGTAGATGTCGTCTACGTCGAGCTCGGGGAAGCCGGGAACCAGTTCGTAGCGCGTCACGATTGCGCGCCGCGCCGACAGAATGCCCTTCGACTCCGAATAGCCCTGCGCATAGGGCAGCGCAGCGATCATGTCTCGCATGATCACGTCGGGGGCATCGAATCCGAACGGTGCCGGGTTGCCGATGTTGAGCTTGAGGATCCGGTGCCCTTCCGCCTCCAGCCGGGCGGCATGCGCGTGCACCGGTCCACGGATTTCGTACAGGACGTTCTGGAGCTTCGACGACTGCTCCAGCTCGCGCTGCGGCTGACGGTGGCGGACGGGTTCTGGTGTGCTCACGAGTTACATGATTCCACCACTGTGCAAGTGCATTGTCGGGGACCGTGTCGCGCGACCAGTTGGCTATTGTCGAGCGATGACCCCCAGCGAGCAGATTGCAGCCCCGTACGGATCGTGGACTTCTCCGATCGGAGCAGCTGATCTGGCTGCAGGTGGCCACCCTGTCGAGGGCGGACGATACGTCGGCGACGAGATCTGGTGGGCTGAAATTCGTCCGACCGAGAGTGGTCGGACGTCGATTCGTCGATCCGGTCTCGACAACCAACCAGTCGACATCCTCCCGGCGCCGTGGAACGCGCGGACGAGGGTTCACGAGTACGGCGGTGGCGCCTGGACTGTCACGGAGTCCGGAAAACTGGTCTTCAGTGAATTCTCCGATCAACGGGTGTACATCCTCGAAGGAGTCACTCCGCGGGCTCTTACGCCCGAACCGGCGTCGCCGGCCGCGTTGCGATACGCAGACCTGCAGATCGTGAACGGTGAGGTGTGGGCGGTTCGGGAAGCGCACGCGGAGGACGGGGCGATCACTCGCGATATCTGCGCGATTCCGCTGGACGGTTCCGGCGAGATCCGCTCGATCGTCGGCGGTTCGGACTTCCTTTCGTCACCGAGGCTTTCGCCGAGTGGAACCAAGATCGCCTGGATCGCGTGGAACCATCCGCAAATGCCCTGGGACGGTACCGAACTGCGCGTAGCTCCACTAGTCGACGGCGTCGCTCAGGACTACTCTGTACTGATCGGCGGACCCGAAGAGTCGGTCCTGCAACCGGAGTGGATCACCGACGACGAACTCTTCGCAATCAGCGATCGCAGCGGCTGGTGGAACATCTATCGCGTCGGCGCCGAGATCACCCCGATCTGCCCGGTGGAGGCGGATTTCGGTGGGCCACAGTGGCGTTTCGGTGCGCGCTGGTTCGTCGAACTCGACAACGGCCACCTTCTCACCGCGCGCACCGTGGGAACCGACACCCTGGGGGTGCTCGATCCCGCGTCGGGAGAACTACGCGACATCGAGATCCCCGGGGTCACCAGTATCGGCCTCATGCAGGTTCGCGGCGACCGGTTGCTGCTCGTCTCGGGAGGCGCGAAACTGGCGGGCGCGCTACGTGAACTGGACCTCGGTACCGGAAAACTGACCGAAATCCGTTCGTCGGTCGAAGAATTGCCCGAGTCTGCATATCTTCCGGAAGCGCGAGCAGTCGTGGCTCACGGACACGGGCGAGAAGTTCACGCCGTTGCGTATCCGCCGCGCAGTCCGCGATACAAAGGACTCGACGGCGAACTGCCGCCGTACGTCGCGTTTGTTCACGGCGGCCCGACGGCGCACGTCGCCCCGGCCCTCAACCTCGTCTACGCCTTCTTCACCAGCCGCGGAATCGGAGTGGTGGATGTGAATTACGGCGGGTCGACCGGTTACGGACGTGAGTACCGTAATCGATTGCGCGGTCAGTGGGGTGTCGTCGACGTGCAGGATGTCGTCACCGCCGTCACCGGATTGGCCGAGCAGGGGCTCGCAGATCCGGCCCGCCTCGCCATCGAGGGTGGGTCTGCCGGCGGATGGACCGTTCTGGCCGCACTGACCACGTCCGACGTGTTCGCCTGTGGTGCTTCCTATTTCGGGGTGGCAGAACTGGACCTGTTCGTGCAGGAAACTCACGATTTCGAGTCGCGCTACGTCGACGGGTTGATCGGTCCACTGCCGGAATCTGCCGACCTGTACGCCGAACGTGCTCCGCTCAACAACGTCGACGGGTTGAACTGCCCGGTGTTGTTGCTCCAGGGCCTCGACGATCCGATCGTGCCGCCCTCGCAGGCGGAACGATTCCGGGATGCACTGGTGGCCAAGGGTATTCCGCACGCCTACCTGGCCTACGAGGGTGAATCGCACGGATTCCGTAAGCAGTCGACCATCATCAGCTCACGCAACGCCGAGTTGTCCTTCTACGGGCAGGTACTCGGGTTCACCCCACCAGACATCCCGACGCTGGAGCTGTGGAAGCCTGCGATCGGTAGCTGACGGCCCCGCGGCTGCGTGCGAAGCCCGCAATGACCGACCTGCCACCCCGCATCACCGAGCTGGTCTTCGCGGAGCTTCTCGTTCCAGCGGACGTCCTCGGCGCTGCGACCGGTGGGTACCGGTCGGCCGTGTGTGACGCGGCCGGCGAACCCACGAACGTCGTGGATTTCGAACCGCTTTCGCGTCGCTGGATAGGGCGTTCGGTATGGGGAACGGTGGCCGGTCCTCGGCGTCACACTCAAGGAACCCTTGCGTCCGGAGCGTTTGCGTGCCACGCTGTAGAACTATGACTACAGGAAAGGCGGACACCGCCACCGTCGCGTGAGCGCCGCACCGTTTCGCTCGTCGACGTCACGTCGAGCGACATCGACCGAGAACATCGATATCTTCGATGTAGACAATCAGGCCCTGGAAGCAGTCCGCGATGTATGGCTCGAACGCGGCTTGTGTACACGTCCGGCCGATCGATCCACTGCAGAATCTGCTGTCGCGCAACTATATCGGCGATCCGGACTCCCGAAACCGGAGTTTGTCTGGGTTCCGTCTCCCCGTGCCGGTTCGGATCTGATCGCCGCCGAAGGTTTGTCGACCACGATGTCCTTCGACGGCGCCGGACTCGACTGCCCGTCCGGACATATCGCGAGCATGTTCGCGTCATCGCGCCGACGTATGAACGCGAGTATCCAAGGTCGGAAAGCTGACTGGCAGATAGAACGCCGGCAGAGGCAGCGCCTGATCAGGGCGTCCGTTTGGGAATCGTTGCACACCACGCTGTTCGACGGAGTCGCGGTCGCGATACGAACGATGTCGACCCCGATGGCAGGCGGAGTGACCTGGTACGGACAGCAGGAAGCCCATCGAATCGCGTACTACGACACGTTCCGTCGATACGGTCTCGCGACCTTCGATTCGGAAGATCGTGAACTCCTGGACGTGCAGACCGCACTCGCTGACTCGACCGGGTGGTGGTGGGCGTTCGACAACCTGTGCATCATGGCTGAACGACCCGGCGCCGTGCATAGCGAACCGATACCGGGCAGCACGCTGGGAGAGCGACGACTGCACCATTCTGATGGCCCTGCAATTGAATTCGGAGACGGCGCACATGCATTCGTTCTGCATGGGGCGATCGTTCCCGACTGGGTGGTGCTCGACCCGACCGCCGAACGGATCGCACTGGAGCGCAATGTCGAGATCCGTCGGTGCGCGATCGAACGCATCGGCTGGGATACCTACATCGAGAGCGCCGGACTGACACTGGTCGACGAAACCGATGATCCGGGCAATGTCGGTTGCCTGCTACAGCTCTACGCGTCGCCGGAAGGCTGGGGCCGAAGTGGGCGAATCCTGCTCGCGGTCAACGGCTCTCTGGAACGCGACGGGCATCGGCGGCGATACGGACTGCATGTGCCCGGATGGTTCACGTCCGCGCTGGATGCAGCCGGCTGGACCTACGGCATCACCGGTGCCGACTATGCACGCCTCGTTCGTCGAACCTGAACCTCACACACACACAACCTCGAACCCTCTAACCCCTTGGTGATACTTATGAACTCGAACATGACCTTGTCCGCTCTCACCACCCTCACCGGCCTCGACGTCTTCGACTATCTCGACAAGGAAGTGTCCATTCCCGTCGTCGACGGTCTTCAAGCGCAGGGCGATCTCATCGTGATCCCGTTTTCGCTGCTCGCAAATATCGTCACGCCCTTACCGTGGACTCGATCCGTGGACGTTCCACTCTCGGGAGTGGAACTGCTGCGAAGCGCGGCGGGCGGGAACCCTCACAGTCTGGTTGCAGACGTAGGGGAGTGCGTGTGGTCGACACCGGTGAAAGACGCTCGGGGCCTTGCACTCGGCGTGCTCGACACCCAGGTGACCGCTTACCTCATCCATCCGGAGCACGGCGCGACCGGAATCGCTCCGGGGCGCTACGTCATCGGACGGCAGCAGGAAAGGGGCGTCGGGCGTGCGCGTGGTGCGCGTGGTGCGCGTGGTGCGGTGATGCTTGTCGCAGATTGACAGGCCGACCTCGGGCTCCAGACAAAGCGAATGCCCCCACCATGACGGTGAGGGCATTCGCGAGTGGTGCGCTTACTTCTTGCGGCCGGGAGCCTTTGCACCGGCCTTGAAGCCGAGTCCGCCTGCTTTGGGGGCGGGCGGCGCCGCAGCGGGTGCCGCAGCTTCCGCGGGTGCAGACGCCTCGGCAGGTGCGTCTGCAGCGGGTTCTGCCTTCACGGGTTCGGTCTTCGTTGCCGGTGCCTCCGCAGCAGGTGCGGGAGCTGCAGCCGGAGCTGCCTTCCGGGCACCGGGCGCCTTTGCGCCCGATTTGAATCCGAGCCCGCCTGCCTTGGCGACCGGTGGAGCCTTCGGGGCTTCCGCCTGGGCGGCGGGAGCCTCGGCAGCCGGAGCCTCCGTCGGCGCCTCGGGCGCAGCCGCAGCAGCAGGTGCTTCAGGCGCAGCGGCAGCCGGAGCAGCCTTCGCGCCAGGAGCCTTGGCTCCGCCCTTCATCTGCAGTCCCTTGCCACCCGGAGCCTTGGCGCCGGACGCCAGGCCCAGACCCTTCGGCTTGGCGACGGGTGCAGCAGCCTCAGCAGCTTCCGCTGCCGGAGCTTCCGCTGCCGGTGCTGCAGCGGCCTTTGCTCCGGGTGCCTTGGCGGCGCCCTTCATCTGCAGTCCCTTGCCGCCGGGAGCCTTGGCTCCGCCCGCAAGACCGAGCCCCTTGGGCTTTGCCGCGGGTGCGGCCGGTGCAGCATCTTCGGCAGCGGGAGCTTCCGCGCTTGCAGCGGGAGCTGCCTTCTTGGCGCCGGGAGCCTTTGCCCCGCCGGCCATTCCGAGGCCCTTGCCTGGTGCCTTGGCGCCGGGAGCTTTTGCGCCTGGTGCTTTGGCGAGGCCCTTCATGGCCAGACCCTTGCCTGCCGGAGCTGCCTTGGCTTCCGGAGTCGCGGCGGCTTCCTCGACCTCGGCGACCCGATCCTGCTCGACGGTCTCAGCCTTTGCCTCGGCAGCGACCGGTGCCTTCTCACGCGGGATCACCTTGATGTTCTCGCCGAGCTGGGCGGGATCGAGGCGGGTGACGGAGTTCAGCATCAGCTGCGCGACGTCGACGACCTCGACGCCTTCGCCCTGGCCTTGCTCCTGGCGGGCAGTGACGCCGTCGGTGAGCATGACGCGGCAGAACGGGCAACCCGTGGCGATCTTCTTGGGGTTGGTGGAGAGCGCTTCGTCGACGCGGTCGACGTTGATGCGCTTGCCGATGTTCTCTTCCATCCACATGCGGGCGCCACCGGCGCCACAGCACATGGAACGTTCGCCGTGGCGCGGCATTTCGACGAGCTTGGAGCCTGACGCTTCCATGAGTTCACGGGGAGCGTCGTAGACCTTGTTGTGGCGTCCGAGGAAGCACGGGTCGTGGTAGGTGACGTCTTCGCTCACGGATGCAACCGGGATCAGCTTCTTCTGGCGCACCAGACGGTTGAGCAGCTGAGTGTGGTGCACGACCTCGTAGTCGCCGCCCACCTCCGGGTACTCGTTGCCGAGAGCGTTGAAGCAGTGCGCACAGGTGACGACGATCTTGCGCTTCTTCTGCTCGATACCGTCGAAGACCGAGTTGAGCATCTCGATGTTCTGCATTGCGAGCTGCTGGAACAAGAACTCGTTGCCGGCACGACGTGCGGAGTCGCCGGTGCAGGTTTCGTCGGCGCCGAGGACCATGAACTTCACTCCCGCGGTGGCAAGGAGTTCGGCGACGGCCTTGGTGGTCTTCTTGGCACGGTCTTCGTAGGCGCCGGCGCAGCCAACCCAGAAGAGGTACTCGTAGTCCTCGAAGCTGTCGGCGTCCTTGCCGAAGACGGGGATCTCGAAGTCCATCTCGTTGATCCAGTTGAGACGGTCCTTGGAGTTCTGGCCCCAGGGGTTGCCCTTGTTCTCGAGGTTCTTGAACAGGCCGGCGAGTTCGGAGGGGAACTCCGATTCGATCAGGACCTGGTAGCGACGCATGTCGATGATGTGGTCGACGTGTTCGATGTCGACGGGGCACTGTTCGACGCAGGCGCCGCAGTTGGTGCAGCTCCACAGGGTTTCGGCGTCGATGACCGGGGCCATCTCACCTTCGACGGTTTCACCGACGAGCTTGCGGTCTGCCTCGAGGCGTGCTGCCTCGGGGATGGCTGCGAGTGCGGCTTCCTTGACGTTGCCTTCGGCGTCGACGAGACCGATCTCGTCGCCGCCCATGTCCTTGCGTCCACCGGCGAGCAGGTACGGGGCCTTGGCGTAGCCGTGGTCACGCAGCGACATGATGAGCAGCTTGGGGGAGAGCGGCTTTCCGGTGTTCCAAGCAGGGCACTGGGACTGGCAACGCCCGCACTCGGTGCAGGTGGTGAAGTCGAGCCAGCCCTTCCAGGAGAAGTCCTCGATGTTTCCGGCGCCGAGAGTGTCGGTGTCGGGGTCGACGTTCTCCATCGTCAGGACTTTGCCCTTGGACATCATGGGCTTTGCCGCGCCGAGCGCGACGGTGCCGTCGTCTTCACGCTTGAAGTAGATGTTGAAGAACGCCGAGAAGCGGTGCCACGCGACGCCCCACGTGATGTTGCGGCCCACGATGGCGAGCCAGATCATGCCGGTCATCAGCTTGACGAACGCGAACACCGAGATCATGACGGGGCTGGCGGGAAGCAGCTTTGCGACCTGCATGGTGAAGAAGTCGGTCCACGGGTTGGCGTGACCGTAGGTGGCGATCTTGCCGGCCTTGACCATGATCATGCCCAGGCCCTCGAGCAGGACGATGCCTTCGATGACGTAAGCGGCCTTGAAGTTGGAGCCGCCGAAACGGGACAGGCGTGCGGGCAGGCGCGGGTGGTTGAGCTGACGGATCACGATCAGCGTGGTGATACCGATGACGGTGCCGAGGCCCAGGATCTCGTCCCACAGGTGCCACGCCCACGTGTTACCGAAGATGGGCCAGTGGAACTCGGGGTTGAACGTCTGTCCGTAGGCCTCGAACCAAAGAAGGAATCCGCCGAGGAAGCCGACCATGACGAGCCAGTGGGCCCAGCCGACGCTGCGGAACTTGTTCATGCGCGTGTGCGCGATGAACTCGATGATCATCTGCTTGAAGCGAGGGAAGAACGGGCGCCATCGATCGGGTGCCGACTGGCCGATGCGCACGGTGTTGAACATCCTCAGCGCGCCTGAGAGGAAGATGTACCAACACACCAAGCTCAGCAGAGCACCAATCGTGCCCAACGTAATCGTCAGGGCATTCATGTCGCGGCCTTTCGTTTCAGGGCGACGCGTCGGCCACCTCGGGACAGCCCACTGATACTAACCTGCGTTATGTTACCCGCCAGTAACTAGCATTACCAGCCTGTAGGTACCGGCTGGTAACCGCTCGTGGCCTGGAGAGATCAATCTTCTGCGTCGGACGGGCTTGGTCAGACGCAGACATGTCTGGTCGTCACGTTAGGCGGTGCCCGTCAGGTGTCCATCTGTCAGGCAGCCCTAACTCGGGTTCCGAGCAGGTGAGGACAACCGACCGGCTGTTATCGTTACGCCCGTCACGCACAGGGGAAACGGGTGGTGTGAGTCATCGACTGACGCCCGCCCGATCCCGGGGAGGATTGAAAATGTTCATTCGTAAAGCTGCGGCCGTCGCAGCGATGACCATTGCCGCTACGGGCATCGCTGCAGGTACTTCTTACGCAGCTCCGGAGACGTCACCCGACGTTTCGTACACCGCCGAGGTCGTGGACCAGGCTGTTGTCACCACCATCGACGCCGGGGCATTCCGGGTATCGGGTGACGGAACACATGTCGACCTGCAGAACAGCCAGGGCGCGACTCTCGTGAGTCTGCCGCTCGCGTTCAACCTCGGGGACGTTCAGTTCCCGTTCGACGAGACCGTCAGTGAGGACGGCAAGACCCTCACCCTCAAGCCGAACCTGGATCCGGCCAGCTCCAAGCCGAAGCCGGTCGCTGCCGAGTTCACCCCGGTTGCTTCGCCTGACGAGGATCAGAAGGCCATCGAGAAGTTTCAGTCACAGCTCGGGCTTGCCACGCAGATCGGTAGCCTCACCGGCACGATCGTCGGTGCAGTCATCGGTTGCATCGTGGGTCTGCCCGGCCTGGTTATCGGCTGCCTCCCCGGCATGGTCACCGGTGCCGGTATCGGTGGAGTCGCCGGTACCATCCTCGCCGGCGGCGGAACCGCAATCGTTGCGGGCATGGATCTGATCAAGGTCCTGAACGCTCCGGCCGGAACAACGCTCTTCCAGTAAGCAGCTCTTCCAGTAAGCAGCTCTTCCGGTAAGACGTCACGAACGTCGAAACGGGCGCCACACCTTCGGAAGGTGTGGCGCCCGTTTTGCTGTCTCGGGGAATGCGGGCGATCAGTAGTCGCGAACCTTCAGGCCCGGATTGGCGGCGAGGATGTCGTTGATCGGCGTCGCATACTGCGTCGGTGCTTCTTGCCCGAACAATGTCTCGGCCTGCGCGATCTCGCACAGGGGAGAGGTGGCGACATTGGACGCACTCGTGATGCCCACGGCCAACGTTCCGGAGACGATGGGACCACCGCTGTCACCCTGCAGGACGCAGATGTTGGTGGTGAAGCCGTTGTCGAGGGTGTGATCCAAAACCTTGGCGACGCGGTTGACGCCGGTGACGACGCCGCAGCTGAAGCCCGTGGTCGATCCGGCCTTGCAGACCGGGGCGCCCACTACCGGATCGGCGGTACCGGTGATGTTGACCGAACGGTTGAACGGAACCCGAACGCTGTTGTTCTCGAAGCGGTACTTCGCGTTGTCGTCGATGTTGATGATCGAGTAGTCGCGCCCGTCGAAGCTGCTCTTGGCGAAGTATCCGACGCGGGGCCCGGTCTGGTTGTTCACCATCGGGAAGACCTGGCTCGAGTTCGAGGTACCGGCAGCGGCGCGGTTGGGATCGCAGTGGCCGGCGCTGATGTTGACCGTGCGTCCGGAACCGTCGGTGCCGTTGAAGCCGAATGAACAACGCAGTCCGGTGTTGCCTGAGGTCGCGCCGAAGGCGTCTCCGCCCAGTGCGGCGTCGCCGGTTGCGGATCCGGTTGCGGGGATGAGGTCCGCGACGATCGGGGGAACCAGCAGCGGAGCAGCGGTGTGCACAACGGTCCGCTTCAGGAACTCAGGCAATTCGATGCCGGCGGCCGGATCGGCCGTGAGGGCAACTCCGTTGCCGACCACGTCGACGGCGATGCCACGCACGAGGTCCGCGACCTCGGCAGGCTGCGAATCGAGCCACGAGTTGAGTGCCGAGAGCTGACTCTGCAGAGCCTGCTCGCTCTGCGCGACGTCCTTGACCTCGAAGCCGGCCTTTTCGGCGGCCTCGCGGGCGGCGTCCTTGTCGCGACCGTCAGCGAGAGCGACGACGCCCTTGCCGAGGTCGTCGAGCCACACGCCGGCAAAGGAGTCGGGGAACTGGACGCGCGCGATGGCGGCGAACTCCGCGAGCTTCTGTGCGAGTTCGGAACGCGAGACGAACTGGTCGGGCGTCAGCGCCAAGTCGTGCTGTAGAGCGTCGGCGAGTTCGACGGGCAGATGGGCTGCCTGGTCGGATACTCCGGATTCGTTCGGTTCTGCGTTCGCGACCGCGGTAATCGGTCCGAGGAGCAGCAGCGCGGCCGAACCGAACACTGCGGCACGACGTGCGATGGAGCTTCGCATGAGGGCCTTTCCACTTCGTTGACCGCGTACCACCCCCCTGGGAGCACACGGATACGGCTCACGGACTTGTGGTGAGCCGATCACAGTCGACCATGACTATATGGGTTCGAACGCGCTATTCCCACCCGTTACATGAGCACACAGCGCTGATCCCGACCGATAACAGCACTGTGCCCGCCGATCGAGAACAGATCGGCGGGCACAGAGCGTGAATCAGGGGTTGGTCAACCGGCAGTGCGAACGCGGATACCGGAACCGACACCGCCACCGGATGCGCGATCTGCCGCATCGAGGATGTCTCCGACCGGAATACCCAGGTTCGAGGTTCCACCGGAGGTTGCCAGTACCAGGTTCGCCTCGTTGCAACTCGGTGCGCCGCTGCTGTTGGAGCCGCTGGTGATACCCAGCGCCAAGGTTCCGGAGACGATGGCGCCGCCGCTGTCCCCGGCGAGGGTGCACGCGGTACCGGCGAATCCGCGGACGGTTCGTGAATCACCGTCGGCCATGACCAGTTGTGTTTCGACGCGATCGGCTGCCACGACGCCACAGGTGAACGAGGACGTCTGACCGGACTTGCAGATGGGAGCGCCGATCACGGGACGTGCTGTTCCGGTGATCGCGAGGGTGGTCCCGTTGGCGCCGCGGACGGCAGCGCGGTCGAGGCCTGCGTCGATACCCGACTGGTCGAACTTGATGACCGAGTAATCGAGATCGCCGGAGTTGTTGCCGACGGAAGACTGTGAGAACGCGCCGATCAACTGACTGTCGTCGACGTTCGCGTGGTTCGGCAGGTAGACCGGTGACTTCGAGCCCTCGGCCGGATTGCAGTGTCCGGCACTGATATTGAGTGCATTGTTCTGATCGTCGACGGCGTTGAACCCGAACGAGCAGACCGAGATGTTCTCGGTCGGCGTCTCACGAATGGGGCCAGTCGACGTGATGTAGGTGTCGCCGCCGAGTGCTCCGGGCTCGACCGATCCGCCACCGTCCGGGCTGAGAACGATCTTGGTGTTCTCGAGCAGGGTCGGAAGATTGAGCGCCTGCCCGACAGGGCTGTTCGCGACGTCGATGACGACCTGGTTGTTCAAGACGTCGATCGTCGCCGAATTGACTGCGCGTGAGATTTCCTTGGGCAGCCCGGCAATCCAACCGTTGACGTCGGCCAGCGTCTTCTCGAGGGTGTCGGCGGAGACAGGGGCGACGTGCGTGCGGTAACCGTCGTCGGCGGCGATGCGAGCAGCTTCGGTGGTGGTGACGGCTACGACGGGCTGACCGTCGAGTCCCATCCACGAGCCGGCGTAGTCGCCAGGGCGCTCGGACTTGAACTCCTGGGCGTACGCGCCGAGTTCCTGAGCCTTGGCGGCGCGGTCCAGATACTCCTGTGGGGAGATCTTCAGATCGCGTGCGATCGCCTCGACCAACTCGGCCGGAAGCTGATCGGCTTCGAGCTGTTCGACCTGCGTATCGGAGGCGGGCTCTGCCGATGCCGTCGTGATGAATGGAGCTGCGAGCAGTAGTGCCGAGGCGCCGACCACAGCGGTGCGGATCGCCAACGAGTTACGCATGAAATCCCTTCAAGTCCCCGGCACCGAGCCGGTAGGTACCGCACCCACCATAGGGGAAAAGTTCCGACAACGAATGTGCGCCTCTGCTCGGACAGCTGAATTATTCTGGCTGACTTGGCATTCCGGGTCTCGGGGCCACGGGCATGACGGGCATGTCGGGATTCGGAACCACCGGATCGGTTGTGTCGGTCGGGTTGGAGGGCTGTGTCGGCGTCGACTGTGTATTCGTGGGGTCGGTCGCGGTGGGGTTGTCCGGGGTAACCGGATCCAGCGGTCCGACGGCCGGCGGTAGATTCTCGATCCGAAGTGGGGGGATCTGCACGGTGATCGGCGAACCTTGCTGCACGGTCGCGGTGCCCGTCGGCGATTTTTCGACGCCGACCCTCGGAATCTCGGATGTCGGCAAGGGGTCGGGCGAGAGCGATTCCGGCTCGGGTGACCAGGGCGTCGTCGGTCGCACTCCGAGCGCGGGTACCTGAGATGGGAGCGAGGTCGCTGACTGCGATGCCCCGCCGGACGGGCTCGGTGCGGTGTCAGGCGTGGTGCCGGGGGACAAGGGAGATTGTGCGTCGAGAATCCGAGGCGCCGGAACCGTCGACGTGTGCCCGATGACGAGCGCTGCCGCGCATCCCGACAGCGTCAGAAAGACTGCGGCGACTGCTGCGACGATGATCGGTCGGCGCTCCGACTGCCACTGACGATTCAGCCAGCCGTCGACGCTCGGTGCTTTCGCGACCGGGACCTTTGCGTCACTTTCCGGCTGCGGCTCGATCAGGACGAACGGTGGAAACTCCTCGGGGACTCCCTCCGGCTCAGCCAGATCGGTTGGTTCGGGTTCGGGTTGGGTAGGGGCGATCGCGAAAGGCGCGGCCAACGCTGCTGCTCCGCGAGCTGCACTGTCGGCGGCCTCCGGATCCGCGAGCCAAGCCGCGGAGGCTTCCTCTTCCGGAATCAGGTCGACGCCGTCGAGATCCATACTGTCGAGTGCGTCACGGAGCGCGGCGACAGAATCGTTCGACCAACCAGCCGGGATCACCGCGGAGATGTTCAGACTCTGGTCAGTGAGTGTCCGGACCTCCTTGACCAGGCAATACATCGCTGTCGCTACGAGTTCCTCTCCTCGGGTCATGTGCTCGGAGAAGTTGTCGGTATCGTCAGTTCCGACCCTGTCGAGGAACCCCCGCAAGCCGGCGGATCCTGTCGCGGTTCCACCTAGCTGCACGGTGCCGTCAGGAGCGTGGTGCAGCACCGATTCGCGTTCGAGGATCATTGGTGCCGAGTCGGGTTTCGCGATCGCGGCAATGCTTTGTTTGTTGCCGACGGCGAGTCCGACTCCCCACTTCATAGCGATCCCCGTTTCACAGTTACCGAACTTTGCTCGGCATGTATGCCCTGATTCCTGTGAAAACTATCACTTGAACGGATAAATGCAACCGTCCGGACAATATTCAGCTAACTATTTGTTCGCCGGTGTCATGCTACGAAGGATGGTGAGCAGTTCCGAACGAGACTGCGCGCCGACGCGACGCTTGATGCGTGCGACATGGTGCTCGACGGTTTTGGCGGAGATGTAGAGACGTTCGCCGATTTCCCGGTACGTCAGGCCGACGACGACGAGTTCGGCAACTTCTTGTTCGCGCTCGGTCAGTACCGACGGTGGCGCCGCATTGTCGGCCGAATCGGTTCCGTTCGTCTCGGCTGTCGACGCTGTGCGTAGCGAGCGCGCGACGTGGAGCAATGCCGTCGCCGATTTGGTGTCCGGTGTGCGGAGCGCTGCTTCGCCGGCGAGGCGGGCTGCGTCCCAGGGGAGTCCGATCCGACTCAGCGTCCGCGCCGCGGCTTCGACATCGTCGGCGTCGACGCTGCCCTGGAGGAGGAGGAGCCACTGGCGGCCTGCGGTCGCCAAACCGGCTGCGTACGTGTGGGTTTTGGCTGATTCCGCGAGTGCGTGCGCATGTGGAAGGAGGTCGGCGGGTGACTGCGCGAGGATCGATGCCTGGACGCCGTACCAATGAAGCGGCGAAGACCACAGCGGCGGCTCACCGAGTGCGCGCAGGAGCGAGCGCGCGTCGTCGACCAGATGCTCGACCTGCTCGGTCTCGTCGAGTCGCACTGCGGCAAGCCACAGTTCGCCGACGGGGAGGAGATTGAAGAGATCTACGCTGCACGAAGAGAGGGCGCCCGCCGCGCCCGACCAAGCTCGACGTAACTGAGCGAGATCGCCGGTGCGACGAGCGAGGCCGACGATCAGCGCGTGTAGAAACAGTGAGTCGCGCTCGCGGAGGGGGCCGCGGACCACCTCGTCCGGAAGGCCCTCGAGGACCGCGTCCTGCCCGCGGACCATCGCGATCCAGGCGCGAAGGATGTGGAGCCGTGCCCACGTGTGGCTGCTTGCGTCGACGGCGGCGATCGCGGCCGAGACGACAGTGGCGGCCCGTTCGTGGGCGCCGTTGTGCAGGAGTGCAAGAGCTACCAGTGCCGGGGCGGAATCCGGCTGGAATGCAGATGTGTCTGCTCCGCCGGGGAGCGAGAGCGCGCGCGACATCGTGTTGAGCGCAGTCGGTGCGACTCCCGTCACCGACTGCATCAGTCCGTTGGCCAGGGTCGCAGCGCCGACCGTGGAACTCGACGGTGATCCGGTGATTCCGGTCAGTGCTGCGTTCGCGTCGTCGACCTTGCCGATGCCGAGGAAGGTGATTGCGGCGAAGGGGGATTCGGTTCCGGTGCGCTCCGTACCGAGCCAGGTGTAGAGATCTGCAGCGGCGCCGAGTTGGCCGCAGGCCGCGGATGCAGCTGCGCGGATTCGTACCGCCGCCGCCAGTTGCGCGTTGCCGGGATCGGGTTCGGCGATGACGGAATCGGCCAGGCGGCAAGCGGTGTCGAGGTCACCACTTCGAGCCGAGACCTGGGCGTACAGAAGCGTGTCGGCCAGGCCGAGAGCCTCGATCGAATTCACGCGACGGAGGAGATCTGCCGCGACCGCCGGTGTGCTGCCGTCGACTGCGTCTCGTAGTACGGCCGTGAGGTCGCGGTGGCGGATGCCGGAGTCGAAAAGTTTTCGCGCGGTGTCGACGTCGAGATTTCGCGCGTGCGCGCGTGATTCGACGATTCTGATCAGCTCGCTGCGGATGCGCGCGGTGCTGGTCGTCTCGGACAGCACGCTTGCGACGAGAGGTGATCGGGAACCGAAAAGGCCGGTCGCCAGTGCTCGGTCGAATGCCGCTGTGAGGCTGAACTTCTCCTGTCCCAGATCGAGTTCGAAGGCGTCGATGTCCGGGACGGCGAGTGAAACCTCGAGGATCTCCCGCTCGATCGGATGCAGAGCTGTGACCTGATGGAGGATGTGTGTGCGTACGGCTGTCGCCACTTCCGGGCGGCCCGCCGAGGCGGCGGCGAAATACGCTTCGACGGCCCCGAAGGAACCTCCGGCAAGGTGCTCGAGCGCCAGCACGGCACGGTCGTCGAGCGGAACTCTTCGCTCTGCGGCGATCTTCCGAATATCGGATCGGTTCAACGGGTTCAGATGAAGGACGGTGCCGAAACTCGAGATGTTCGAATAGATCGGTGCGAGTGGGGGATCGATCCGATCGGAGGCGATGACAACTCCGAGGTCGTCACGGTGAACCAGCTCGTTCAGGGCGCGGATTTCGTCGGAGGTCAGAGCCTGCGCGTCCGCGATCACCACGATCGCATCGACCGGGGCGTCAAGCGTGACTGCGGTGACCACGGGCTTGTCACCCGATTCGATTCTCTTCCGTACCGCTCTCGTCACTTGGGGCCGAGCGCTGGCGTCGGTCCCGGTGACGAACAGGCGCAGTGGCGATGCAGTCAGGTCGATGCCGCGCAAAAGTCCCGCGATGTAGGACGATTCGGCGCCGCTGTCACGGTTCATCGAAAGCCGTCCGGTCAGCGGATCGGCGCGGTGACGCCGCCGACGACACCACCGACCACGTTGCCGACACCACCGACGACGTTACCGAGGCCTCCGACCACGCCGCCGACTCCGTTCCCGACGCCGTCGACCAGACCGCCGACTCCGTTGCCGATGCCGGTCGCAGCATCACCGATACCGGTTCCGACGCCTGCTCCCGGGGCGGGCGCGGGCGCGGGTGCCGGGCCGGGG
>NZ_JAAOLG010000050.1:0-17014 GCF_011602025.1 Rhodococcus sp. IC4_135 | reverse complement strand
TCCGCCGACGAACCACTTGGCGACGGGGGCGTCGGTCCAGTCGAGGACGTCGGTCCATTTCTCGTGCCAGTGAAGGCGCTGCGCCTGATTCGCCCAGAAAGCGAGGCGGTCGGTATCTGCGGCAGCCGCCAACTCCGGTCCCGCGTTGGCGGCCGCAGCGAACTCTGCGCTCGGCGGATAAGAATTGGGGAGTGAGTCGCAGACTCTCAATTCGGTCGTGTCTCCTTCTGTGCGCATGTTCATCGTGTCCGGGTGACGGTTCGATCGACGCCGAGCGCTCGACCCAGAACTGTCAACGCTTCCTGGAATTCCCGTTGACTGATCGCTGCGTCCTTCGCCAGTCCCGATCCGTGGAAAGTGCCGGGAAACAGGTGTACCTCTTCGGATACTCCAGCATCGAGAAGCGCTTGAGCGTACGCAATATTCTCGTCGCGTAGAGGATCGTATTGCATGACCGAAATGTAGGTCGGCGGCAAACCTGACAGCTCGGATGCTCGCGCGGGTGCTGCGTAGGCGGAGACGGCGTCAGTGCCGCGAACGCCGGCGCCGAGGTAGGCGTCCCAGCTCTGTTCGGCGGCCTGCCGATTCCAGAGCGGTGTGTCGGTGAATGCCAGCATGCTTTTCGTGACGAGCCTGTCGTCGATCTCGGGTACGCCGAGAAACTGGAATACGGGGACGGGGCCACCTCGGTCTCGTGTCAGCAGGGCAAGCGCTGCGCAGAGCCCGCCTCCTGCGCTATCACCTTGGATCACAATGTTTTCGGGGTCGATTCCCAGAACGTCAGCGTTTTTCGCTACCCACAGCAGTCCGGCGTAGCAGTCTTCCAGGCCTGATGGGAACGGATCCTCCGGTGCAAGTCGGTATTCGACAGACACCACGACGACACCGAGTTCTCGGGCCACGACGACATTGGCGTCGTCGCGCATCGAAGCAAAGCCCACAGTGAACCCGCCGCCGTGAATGTAGTACACAGCGCCGGTGCCCTTGCGCGTATGGGGAGTAATGACCCTCAGTGCGATGTCGGGAGAGTCCGGCGGGCCTGGCACACATTGGTCATGGATCCACACACCTGAGGTGTCGATTTCTCCACCGTGTGCCGAATGATCGGCGAGTTGCTCGCGAATCTCTGAAACGGACAACGCTGGTGAACTCTGATCTGGCAGCGCGGCGAGCATCGGAACAAGTTCAGGATCGAATTCGTAAGTCATGCAGGCAATCCTGCGTGAGTGGTGCGGACGGTGCACCCGCCGGATGTCGGAAAAGACAGACTTACCTCCGACAACTGTGCGTGTACACAACCTCGATCAAACGGTCACCAGCGTCGCAGTGATGGGAGACAGCGGCGGAGGAGAAATCGCGGCAGGCACCGCATTTCTTGCCCGCGATCTGAAATGCAGTTCTCGGAGACGACCTGGGTGGGGACTCGGTCTCGCCGGCGTGCGCCTCGGGGTCGGCTGACCGACTTCGCAGGGTTGCCCGGCACGGACATCGAAGTAGGAGAACTCGATATCGTCCGTGACGAGAGTGTCACGTTCGTTCAGTGCCGCGTCAAGGCCGGGGTTTCCTGTGAGCTGCATATTCTTCCTGGCGTCATGCACGGCCACGACAGAATGGCTATCGGCATCGGCATCGGCGTCGGCATCGGGGTCTCTCGGCGAACTCTCGTGACCCGTTGCAGAATCATCATTGACCTGTAGTTCACAACGGCCCCGCCGCCCGTCGGACAATTTGCCCCTATGTTCCTACACGCTGCCGATGACGCAGATCACAATCAAGGACATGATTGGTCCATGCCACAATTTCCTACGCTCGATCCAGAGCTTGCAGCTGCCGTCACCATGCTTCCCGAAGGTGACTTTTCCGATCTGGCCACGTCGCGGTCCACGTTGAACGGCATGGTCGACACGTTGTTGGCGGGCCTGTCATTCGACGGAGTTCGTTTGCAAGAGTTGACGGTACCCGGGTCCGGCGGCGATCCGGACATTGATCTTCGGCTCTTCACTCCGATGGATGCGGAAGGTCTCCTCCCGGTTCTGCTCTGGATTCACGGTGGTGGGTTCGCGGTGGGTACAGCCGAATCGTGTGATCCCTACTGCATCGACGTGGTACGAGCTCTCGGATTTGCCGTCGTGAGCGTCGACTATCGACTCGCTCCCGAAACTCCGTTCCCGGGCCCACTCGATGATTGTTATGCCGCACTGATCTATATCCATTCCCATGCAGATGAATTGGGAATCGATCGTGATCGCATCGCAGTCGGTGGACAGAGTGCCGGAGGAGGGCTGGCAGCAGGCACCACGCTCAAGGCGCGAGACGAAGGGGTTGTTCCAGTCGCATTTCAGTTGCTCGAAATCCCAGAGCTCGACGACAGGCTCAACACAGTTTCCATGACCGAATTCACCGACACGCCACTGTGGAATCGACCGAATGCGATCATGTCGTGGCGGTACTACCTTGGTGAGACCTACGCCGGCCCAGAGGATCCGGATGTTTCCATCTACGCCGCGCCCTCGCGGGCAGTTGATCTGACGAACCTACCGCCGACATATCTCTGCACCATGGAGCTCGATCCGCTCCGTGACGAGGGAATCGAGTACGCGCTCCGGCTGCTTCAAGCGGGGGTCAGCGTCGAACTCCATTCGTTCCCCGGCACGTTTCACGGATCGGGGATGGTTGCGACGGCCGAGGTCAGCAAGCGCTGCGTCACGGAATCACTCAACGCGTTGAAGAGGGGTCTTCGTGTTCTTGCTCCGACTTTGTAGCGAAAATCGATGCAGGGGTTGATGTACCGGCTTGCCGAATTGGATGCGGACTCGGCGGGCTTGGTACGAGTCATCGACTATTTCGACACCCTGGTTCGGCACGGGGCAGACATTGCGTCTTTGCTCCGCGCGAGTGCCACCCTTGCGGATTGTGTGGTCGGTATCGAGACATCCGGAAAATTCGGAAGCCGTGACACCCGTCGCTACGACCCGCGTGGACAGTGGTCGCCATGGCCTCAACGAACTCGAACCACCGCCAAGGAGATCGTGATCGGTGATGTCGTCGCCGGACGAGTCTGGATCGAACGTCTCGGTGATCGAGTTCCTCTCGACGAAATGCTGGTCGACCGAATGGCTCTCACTGCCGCATCGATTCTTCAGCCGCGCCGTCCCTTGACTGACGCCGAGCATTCTCGGAATCTGCTTCTGCCCATGGACGAGTTCGCGGTACTCACTGCGTGCACAGCGCTGCGGATCGATCCGTCGACGTGCGTGCGCGTGGTTGTCACCAAGTCAGGTGCTGACCCGCGTCTCTCCGTTTTCGCAGACGCGACTCCCGGCCGTGCGACCGGCGTCGAGATCGACGGGGACTCCTTGCGTCTCATCTTGGATCCCGGACCATCGAGGCCGATATCGTCCGACGGCAATACCGCTCGACTGACCTACGCGGGGATATCTTTGGCTTCGAAGGCATCGGAAGCGCATTTGGTGATCGGCACTGCGCGATTCGCCCGAGATCAGGCGTCGAAGTGCACTCCGGTGGTGAACGCCGACGATCTCGGAGCGCTGGTACTTCTTGCGCCTGGCCCCAAGGTCGAACACGTACGCGTCAAAGACATGACTAATGCCTTGGGCTTGCAGACATCCGAAACCGGCGTGCAACTGCTGGCGACGCTGAGAGTGTACCTACGATGCGGCACGTTGCGAGCAACCGCGGATTCGATGCATCTTCACCACAGCAGTGTTGCGCACCGACTGACGAAGTTGTCGGATCATTTCGGATTCGGTGTCGATGCACTCGAGAACCGCGCCCGCGCGACTGCCATGATCATGTTGTTGGAGAGTGCCTAGGCTCGGTCTGCGCGTTCCGATTGTTCCGAAAAGTTCGGAGGTTCCGGCGACGCCTCGATCAACGTCCGGCGGTTTGCCAGGTGTGGGTTTGTTGGGCGGCGATGTCGACCAGACGATCGAGTCCGAAGTTGAGGTCGAGTAGGTGGGTGTCGAACAGCGGTAGTTCGTTGATCGGTTGAGGAACGGTCATCTCGATTCGGTATCGGTGGAATCCGTTGGTGTCGACGCATTCTCCGCCTCCTCGCCCTTTGCTGGTGGTCCAGGACGAAGTGGAGGTGGGAAGTGGCTCGGGCAACGTCGTGTAGTCCATGAGGACCGAGATGATGCCGAAGGAGTAGGGCGCACTCGGAATGGTCACTCCCACGGGTTGCGGGTCACCACTCAAGAACGCTGGGTCTGTGCATGCGACTTGGAATCCGGGTCCGTTGGGTAGACCCATCCGGGTCGACAGGAGGTCGTACGAGCTGTTGCCGAACAATGACGGGAGTCCGATGAGTTCGGTGGAATAGGCGGTGATGCAACTGGTCTCACCCTGCTGAGTGCACAGTGGGATGTTCGCGAAGTCGCCGCCGGTGGTCTTCCCGGCTGCAGTGGTCACGTTTCCGCCCATGAGAAAGGCGCCGACCAGTTGTGTACGTAGTTGCGGGTTCGGATCGATCTGCTCTCGAATGAGTTTGCGTGCCATCATCGTTCCTTGGGAATGGCTGACGAAGATCACCCCGCGACCGTTGTTGTCGTTCTCCAGGTAGTCGTTCCAGGCGGCGAGCACGTCGCCGTACGCGAGTTCTAGTGGGCCGTCCAGACCGGCGAGCGCGGCGGGCAACCCGAGCAAGGGAACCTGTCGGTAGACGGGTGCGAACACCCTACAGACGTCGGAGAATCGGGCTGCTTGGAATCGCGCGATCGACTGCACTTCCGGTGATGCGGCAGGGTCGGCATTGAGCGCAACCTGGTTGCTGACTGTCGGATAGAGGTAGAAGCAGTCGACGGGCTTGTCGGTGGCACTGTCTGCCTTCGGTGGTTGGACTTCACCGGTCAGGAGATCGGTGGTGTCGGAGGGGAGATCGCACGGGTCGGAAGTGAGGTCGGGCGTGCAGAGCCACTGTGTGCCGGAGTTCGGTTCTGCGGTTGCCGGTGACGTCGCGCTGACAGCAAAGGCCGGCGCCACGAGGATTGTTGCCAGAGCGATAAAGAGTGATCGACGTGCACGAACGTGGGATTTTCTGGTGCGCAAACAGTTCGACGTTGCTTGTCCGGTCTTCATGCATCCTCCGTCATGTTTGCTTCACACAGGTCGTCTACTGTGAGGTAGACCATACAAATGATTCGCACTGCTGACTATAGGTACTGCGAAGCAAATCGTGCGAGCTCGCGGGATCTCGCCGGGAGGAGCTGTGTCGATGGAACCGTTGGTGCCGGATTCGGTGGCCGTTCATCCGGGGTGTTTGCTGGTCAAGCTCGGTCAGGTGGCGTTTCGATTGACCGAGAATCGGTTGGCTCCATTGGGTATGCGGACCCGGCACTACACACTGCTCAAGGTCCTTGTCGCCGAGGGACCGCTGTCGCAGTCGGAGCTCGGTCGACGGAGCCGGATAGATCCGACGACTGTGGTGGCGGTCATCGACGATTTGGAAGCGAAGGAGTTCGCAACCCGGACGCGTGACGCTACTGATCGTCGGCGCAGCTTGGTGGTTGCCACCGATGCTGGGCGACTGGCAGCGGCAGAGGCTGACGCTCTGCTCGACGGACTGGGCGCAGAGATGTTCGCGGACTTGACCGACGATCAAACCCGGGACCTGGCGGGCATTCTCGGCGCGATCAATGCTGGTGCGGCTCTGTCACAGGCTGCGGAGAACCTTCGCGTCTGAGCGATGTGACAGTTCATGCTGGTGCGTCACCCCTCGCGGGTGATGCACGGTTGCGAAGCCGGTACCTTTCGCGGGGTTGCGGGTCAACTGCGTCCTTGCGCGAAAGTTGAAGCAGGAGAGCAGAGTTCGGGCGATGGTTGGGGTACGTGTCGCTGACTGACGAGCAGGTCGGCTTCGTTGCGTGCAGGATAGTCGACGCTAGGTAGGTGCAGTGTTGTCGCCCGACATTCAGGCAGCTGTCGCTGTCACCCCTCAGCGTCAGCGGCCCAGCGTCCGAGCGCGACGATTGCCCCGCGTAGGGCATGCCCACGGTCGGTGAGTGCGTACGCCCGTGTGTTGTGCCGCAGGGGCAGACGGGTCAGTACGCCGGCCGTTTCGAGCTCGCGTAGGCGGGTCGCGAGCATGTTGGTTGGCACTCCGAGATCGCGCTGCAGATCGCCATAGCGCTGCGGCCCGTCGAGCAGCCGCTCCACGATCAGCAGCGCCCACCGTGCTCCTACGACTTCGAGGGCCGCTGCGAGGTCGCTCACGCGGTCGTATCGGTGTCCGGCTTCATCCAGAACGGCGAGTAGTGGTAGCCGTCGGGGTCGTCGAACTGGCGCTGGTACATGAAGGGGTAGTCGTCTGTGTCGCCGATGCGCCCACCGGCGGCGCCGGCGCGGGCGACGAGTTCGTCGACCGCCTCGCGGCTGCCGAGGTCGAACGAGACCGTCACCTTCGACGGGGTGCGGGGTCCGCCGACCAGCTCCTCGACGCCGCCGACGCTGGCGTACATCTCGCGGCTGCCGAGCATGACGTACTGCTCGGGCGCGATCGCGAAGCACGACACATTGTGATCGGACATCTCGGTGTTGAGGGTCCAGCCCAGGGCGGTGTAAAAGGTGGTCGCGCGCTCGACGCTCTCGACCGGGCATGTGATGAACAGGCTCATGTGATCCACACTTGCAAAATGCAAGTACGCTGTCAAGGGTCAGGTTGTGCGCTCTGGCTGAGTCGAACTGTGGGGTGGTGGCGAGTGCCACGATCACGCCGAGAGCTGTCACCAGCGGCCATGCGAGTATCCACCATGTCCCTCGGTGATCGCGTCGCAGGGCGATGATCGTGGAGGTTGCGCAGATGCCAAGGGGGTAGTCGAGTTTCCCTGTAGACCGATGGATTGGTGAATACAAGACCGCTGGTGGCGGCACGATCGCGGCGTTCGGTCTCGAGTAACGGTGGCGATACATCACACGCCGCCGATGATCTGAAAACAGCGGGCGGGTAGGCGCAGGATGTCTCCCCGCGATCGTTAGGGGAGGCTCCAGAACTGAGTGGTCACGAGATAGAAGACGACTACCCAGAACAAGGTCACCGCGGCGACGATTGCCACTCCTTGCGCGTTGGTTTTTGCGACAGGAATCCCCGAAGGTGGACGCAGCCAGCGGTGCAGGAGTCGATTCACGTAGTACGGCATCGTGAAGAAACTCATGATGAAACTCGACAACAAGTTGCCGATCAACAATCCCAGCCAGAGTGGCAGCTTCAGCGGTGACAGTGCCAAAGTAAGCAAGACGACAGTCGGGTAGAGGCCGACCCAGACGGCGATCGAGGTTTTTGTCTCCGACGGTGGAGGGGCCTCGTTTCCGTTCTCGTCGAAGGCAAACCAACTGCCGAACGAATTGTCGACAGTGCGCAGTTCGAAGTCGTGGAACTTGCGGCCCTCGGCGAGGAGTTGTTGTCGCTCAGGAGAAGTCAGCCACGTGTCGAGATGGGCAGCATTGTCGAAGCGATACAGCAGCGTCCATTCGTCCTGCACGCCGTCGACGGGGCGGAACAGTTCGGTGCCGCGAAACCCTTCGAACGCGCTTTCCACCTCGCGAAGACGGTCTTGCCAGGCGAGGAACTCGTCGATGCTGTCGTCGCCGACTCGGTGCGTCACGACCACGGTCAGCAGCGGGTCCGGGGGCTTGATCCCGCCGCTCACCACTTGCTGTGTGGCCGGTCCGTCGAAGTACTGCCGGCCGTCCTCGAGGTAGTCCTGCCGTGTCGCGCTGTTGATCCACGCCTGAACATGAGCGATGGAGTCGAAGCGGTACACGATCACCCAATCAGGTTGGGTGGTCGTCGGAGCTGCGATTTCCGCCCCGAGGAAGCCGGCGTAGTCTGCGGCCGCACGGTTGAGGTCCTTCTGCCAGACCTCGAATTCCTTCTCCAGCCCAGGACGCACTCGCTGGCCGATGATGACCGTCGCGGCGCTGTCCGCCGACGTGTTCGCGGTCATCGGTTCAGCCCTGTGTAGATGCGCTCAGGTGTGAGCGGTAGCGACCGGAATCGCGACCCGGTGGCGTCCTGCAGTGCGTTCGCGAGCGCAGGGGCAACCGGATTGATACAGCACTCTGCCATGCCTTTGGAGCGGAGTGGGCCGACGGAGTCTGATGACTCGACGAGGATCACCTCGGTGCGTGGAACATCTGCATAGGTCGGGATCCGGTAGTTACGTAGATTCGGGTTCATCATCGCGCCGTGTTCGTCCACGTGAAAGTTCTCGGTGAGGGCAAAGCCGATGCCCTGGGCGACGCCCCCTTCGATCTGCCCCCGCACCTGCGCCGGATTGATGATCACCCCGGCGTCGGTTGCCTGGACACTGTAGAGGATGCGGATCTCACCGGTGACGCGGTGGACGGCGATCCGGAAGCCGTGAGTATTGGACACCACGCTGCGCGGAGATCCGTAAGCCTTCCGCGCCTCGGTGAAGCGGATCCCGCGCGGACGTGCGGCCTCGAGTATCTCCTGAAGAGTCACACGGTTACTGCCGCACACGATCTTGTCGTCGTCCATCGAGCACTGGTCAATCGACACACCGGTGTGGTGCGCGGCGAAGGCCAGTAATCGATCGCGGAGCGCATTCGACGCGCGAAGTACCGCGTTCCCCGCTACAAACAGGCCTGCGCTGGCGAAAGCGCCTGTGTCGAAACCGGTTCGGTCGGTGTCCGACTGAATGATTCGTACGCGTGACGGTGTTGTGCCCAGCTGATTCGCGGCGATCTGTACGTGGGCGGTAGACGTTCCCTCGCCGAATTCGACTGTACCGATGGCAAGTTCGTATACACAGTCTTCGCCGAGGGTGAGCCAGGCCTCGGAAATGTGTTCGGTGGGTGGCGCGGTCTCATGTAGTGAACTGGCAGTACCGGTCCCGATGAGCCACTCGTCTCCGAGCGAGGGAATCGGATTGCGCTTCAACGCGGCATCGATCAGATCGATGCATTGCCCCAGGCCGTCTTCGGTGAAGATCACGTCGTCGGGGCCGTCTTCGAGTGCGACGAGTGAATCGCCCGGTCGGACGATATTGCGTCGACGCAGTTCGAGCGGATCCATGTTCAGCGCGTTGGCCAATTCGGTCATCGCCGATTCCACGGCAAAGGCCGGTTGAGTCATCCCGTACCCACGCAGAGCGCCGCTCGGAACATTGTTGGTGTAGACGGAATACGCATCGAATTTCTTGTTCGCGCAGCGATAGAGCGAGACTGCCGCGCCGCCGGCAAAGAGTGTCTCTCCGCCGTGATTTCCGTATGCACCGGTGTTCGAGACGTTTCGGTAGTGAAAGGCGGTGAGAGTCCCGTCCGACTTCGCTCCGAGCTTGATCGTCAGTTTCATCGGATGACGCGGCGACGCGGTGGTGAACTCTTCTTCTCGGGTGAACTCGAGACAGACGGGACGGCCGGTGTCCAGGGTGGCGAGCGCCACCAGATCTTCGCTGATCACTTCCTGTTTGCCGCCGAACCCGCCGCCCACGCGTCTGCAGAACACGCGTAGCTGATCCGGGCGGAGGTCGAAGAGGTGGGCGAGTTTGACCTTGGCGATGGAGGGGGACTGTGAACTTGTGCGAACGTGAAGGCGTCCGTCTTCCATCCACGAGATCGAACCGTGCGTCTCGAGGTGCGCGTGCTGAACCCGCGGCGAGAAGTAGGTGCCTTCGTGGATGACGTCGGCTTCGGCGAACCCGGCCTCGACGTCGCCCACATGACCGTGAAGTTCGAGCAGGATGTTGTGCTCGGGATCTCGAACAAAGGGATCGTCGGATCCGTGCAAGGCTGGGGCGCCGTCGGCCATCGCCTTTTCCGGATCGAACACCGAAGGCAGGATCTCGTAATCGACCTTCACCTTCCGACGGCCTTCTTCCGCAGCGACGACGGAATCGGCGAGGACGGCCACTACACGCTGACCCACGAACCGCACGACGTTGTCGAGGATGTACGTGTCGTCCGGATCAACAAGGTGGTCGGTATGAATTGCCGTTGTGAAGAGCTTGCGCGGCACGTCTTTCCAGGTGTAGACGCGGTGGACGCCAGGGACGGCGAGCGCCTCGCTGGTGTCGATGGAGGTGATGCGTGCATGGGCGTGAGGCGAGTGCAGCACTTTCAGGTGCAGCATGCCGTCGATCGCGGTGTCCATCGTGTACTCGGCGCGTCCGGTGACCACCTCGGTTGCCGCCGGCGCGCCTACGCTTGTTCCGACTGCTTGTCCGGGAAGGGCGACCTCGATTGCGCTGACACCGTTGACAGCGTCTTCGATGGATCGGTAACCGGTGCAGCGGCACAGGTTTCCCTTGAGTGCACGCGGCAAGTCTTCTTTCTGCGCGTCGGTGAGCGCGGCCGAGGTCATGATCATTCCGGCGGTGCAGAACCCACACTGAAAGCCAGGTGCGTCCCGGAACTGCTGCTGAATCGGGTGGAGATCTTCGGGCGTGCCGAGCCCCTCGATGGTGGTCACGTCGCGACCGTCGGCGCGAAACGCCGGTGTGATGCAACTGTGTATCGGTGCGCCGTCGAGCCATACGGTGCACGCCCCGCAGTCACCGCCGTCGCACCCCTTCTTCACCCCGTGGTGTCCGAGGTGCCGAAGAAATGTGCGCAGACACTGACCGGGGAACGGTTCCTCGTCGAACGTCCGTTCGTTCACCGTGTAGCTCATGACCGGCTCCCCGTCAGTTCGATTCGGAGCTCGTCGGCGTAGTGACGGGCCAGATGGAGGCGGTGGTCGGGGGTTCCGTTGGGATCGCTGAACCAGTTCTCGGCCGGGATGGCGTCGACGGCCCGTCGCAGCGACTCTTCGTCCGGCATCGTGTCGAACGTCAGCCGGATCGGATGGGTCGTGCCCGCGGTGATGGTCAAGTGAAAGTCGTGGAGGCCGGGAGTCTGCGTCGCGATCATGAAGATCGTTGACCGCCCGAGGTGAGTGAGACTGAATCGGCGGTGGGCGTGCTGTTTGGTGAGCGCGTGCACCGGGAACTCGATGCTCCGAAGAACTTCGCCCGGCTCCAGGACGTTCTGGTGGTCACCGGTCACGAAGTCGCACGCGTCGACGGTCCTCGCTGTCCCGTCGGCAGCCCACAGTGTGAACGTCGCCTCGAGGGCAACCGCCAGAGTGATCATCGGCCCGGCGGGAAGTGACATACAGATGTTGCCGCCTACCGTGGCCGCATTCCACACCTTGAACGAGGAGAGGAAGTATTCGCAACTGACGCGAATCAGTGGACTTGCGTGCCAATTATCCGGCGGCACAAACGCATACAGCTCGGCGACGGTGCACGTAGCTCCGACACTGAAGTGACTCGGGCCGACTTCCAGTGGTGCCCAGCCGAGTGCTGTGAGGTCGACGAGTCGACGTGTGTCGGGTTGTTCCGCTGAGAACAGCCAGGTTCCGCCGGCCAGCCAGGCATCGCCGGGGCGCCACACGTCCCCTGGGCGATCCGGTGGTCGGCGTATCACTTCGGTAATGGTGGTGATGTCCATGCGCCTGCTCCCCTCGGGGGATGTGTCGTCTAGGAGAGGGACATTACCGAGGTGGCGGGGCACATTCACACTTTTAGTGCATTTCGGGCAGTCGATCGGAACGGACATACGCATCTGCGGCATCGACCAGTCGGCCGGTGCATGCGCCGACCGATTCTGGGTACGACTCCTTGAGAGGCGCGATCAGCCTCTTGCTCTCGCGCTGTTGGATTCGGACGCGGCTTCGCACTCGGCGGCCGCGGAGACCGTGCGGGGCGGGGCATTGTGAAACCCTTCGAGGTCGAACGAACAGACTCTTCCGAGATGCGATTTCCGCTCTCGGCCGCGCAACGGGCAACGTGGTTCGCACAACAACTCGACCCCGAAGTCCCCATTCTGATAGCGCACTACGTCGAGTTGCGCGGCGAACTCGACGTCGAACTACTGGGTCGTGAAACGCGAGCAGTTGCCCACGAGTTTCAATCTCCGTTGCTGAAAGTAATCGAGGTCGACGGTCAACCGATGCAGTACGTGGACGAGACATTTGAGATCACCGTCCGTCTTGTCGACCTTCGTCGGTCCTCCGATCCTCTCGCGGATGCGGTCGAGTGGATGCGTCGAGATTGCCGGACGCAGCTCGACCTGGCAGTCGACGGAATCGTCGAGACCGCTGTGCTGCGCGTGGGCGACGCGCACTATCTGTGGTACAGCCGCATTCATCATGTCGCGCTCGACGGTTTCGGCGCCATGACCATGATGAACCGCATTGCGCATCGGTACTCGGCCTCGGCGGCGCGAGAAGATCCGCAGCCGAGTCGTGCCGCGACACTGCGCACGCTGTACGACATCGACGAGCGGTACAGAATGTCGGATCGATTCGCCGCAGACCGGGAGTACTGGGCTGAGCGCAATACCACCGTCGCCGGATCCAGCCTGGCGGAGGCTTCTGGGCCCGCGCAAACCGAGAGCCGACTCGAAAGCACACTGATGTCGGACCGGAGCTGTGCCCTTCTCTACGAATCCGAGAACCACGCTGCAACGGTCATCGCTGCGCTCGCGTTGTACCTCTCGCGGATGACGGCGAAAGAGACTGTCCAGATTCATGTTCCGATGTCCGGACGGACCACGGCGGTGTTGCGGGACTCGGGCGGCATGATGGTGAACGTCGCGCCGTTGCTCATCAGAGTCGCAGCCGTCGACACCGTCGGTGAACTCCTCGCCCAGGTTCAGCATGAGCTCATGGGTGCATTGCGACACCAGCGCTGCAGCCTCGACGACATCCGTCGGGACGCCGGCGTGACGAGCGGTCTGGATGGCGAAGCCTCGTATTCCGGGCCCATGGTCAACGTCATGATGTTTCGGCAGGAGGTGCAGTTGGGCGAGGCGGTTGGGGAGTATCACATCGTCACCTCCGGTCCGGTGGAAGACCTTCTGGTCAACCTGTATCCGAGCGGCGACAGACTGCGTGTCGACTTCCGGGCAAACCCGGTCCGCTACGAGGAGGCGGGTTTACGCGAGCACCACCGGAATTTTGTCGGCTTGCTGGAAGAGTTGATCGCGTCTGATTCCGGTGCCGAACTCGCAGAAATTCACAGCCCGACGGCCCGGGAGGGCGAGCGACGACAACGCGAAATCCGGCAGCTCGAATATTGGAGACTTCAGCTCACCGGGGCGCCCGAACTGTTGCAACTTCCCTTCGATCGAACTAGGCCTGCAACGCAATCGTTGGACAGTGGACAGGTTGAGGTCGTGATCTCCGCCGACACTCACACGCGGATTACAGAAATGGCACGTGATCTCGGGACGGACACTTGCGCGGTCCTGCACACAGGCTTTGCGCTTGTGGTGAGCCGATTGTCCGGTGCTTCGGACGTGGTAATCGGTACTCCCGCGGGATCCGACGCGAACATCGTCGCCGTCCGGAGTCATATCGATCTGGAGACGCCGTTCACGGCGCTCCTGGGCAGCGTCGTCGAGGTCCACAGTAATGCGCAGGCGCACAGAGAGATACGGCTCGAGCAGGTGGTGCAGTCGCTTGCGGTAGAAGATGTACCTGCGTATGCGCCGGTTGTACAGGTGACGTTCGAGTTGGTCGCCAGCGCTGACGAGCACCCTCCCGACATCGGCCGCTTCGATCTCGGAGTGTCTGCTGTCGAAACCTTCGACGAGGCGGATACACCGTCCGGAATTACGGTGACGCTCGCGTTTGCCACCGACCTGTTCGACGCCGAGACGATACGCGGCCTCGGTTTGCGATTCGCGCGCGTCCTGGAATCCGTCACAACAGATCCGGCAATGATCGTCGGCGACATCGACATCTTGTCCGACGACGAGCGATCCGCGATGAGGCCTGTCCGCGGTGACCTTCGCGCTTCGCCTCGCACCTTGGCCGAGTTGTTCGACGGTGCGGCACGCACAAACCCCGACGGCGTGGCTCTCGCGTTTCTCGAAGACGAGTTGACCTATCGCGACCTCGACGAGCGTTCCTCGAAGTTGGCCCGAGTCTTGATCGACCGCGGTATCGGTCCGGAAAGCAGTGTGGCGCTGGGTTTGACGCGGTCGATCGAATCGGTTGTCGCGATGTTGGCGGTGACCAAAGCCGGCGCGGCATTCGTGCCGGTGGATCCGACCTATCCGAGTGAACGTGTTCGCTTCATGCTGACCGATTCCGGCGCCGTACTGGGGTTGACGGTCGTTGCGAAACTTCATCGTTTGCCGGATTCGATTTCCTGGTTGGCGATCGACGACGCTGAGTTCCGTGGCCGACTTGCGCGGTTGTCGGTGCGCTCGGGCTCCGATGGCGATCGGGTGCACCCGATCCGGCCCGACAATCCCGCATACGTGATCTACACTTCGGGTTCGACCGGACTCCCCAAGGGGGTGACGGTCTCGCATCGTGGACTGGAAGCGCTTGCTGCCGAACAGCGTTCGAGGTTCGGCGCGACTCGGGAAGCGCGAACGCTGCATTTCTCGACCCCGAGTTTCGACGCCTCGATTTTCGAGTATCTTCTGGCTTTCGGTGCCGGAGCGACCATGGTGATTGCACCGAGCACGATCTACGGCGGTGACGAGCTGTCTCGCTTCCTTGAATCCCAGCGTGTCACGCACGGTTTCATCACTACTGCGGCGCTCGGAACAGCGTCGCCCGAGGGCCTTTCGGGCTTCGGTGATGTGGTGGTCGGTGGTGAGGCCTGTCCACCGGATCTTGTGCAGCGGTGGGCTCCCGGCCGACGGCTGTGCAACGCCTATGGGCCGACCGAGACCACCGTCATGTCGAACATCGGCGAGCCTATGGTGCCGTCGGAGAACATCACAGTGGGCGGTCCGCTCCGCGGATTCGACGAGGTCGTGCTCGATCAGCGATTGCACCCCGTCCCCGACGGTGTCGTTGGCGAGCTGTACATCTCGGGAGACGCGCTCGCACGCGGCTACCACCGGAAGTTTGCGTTGACAGCCGAACGATTCGTGGCCGACCCGTTCGGTCTCCCAGGCCGGCGGATGTATCGAACGGGCGACTTGGTGCGCCGGCGCCGCGGCCGTGCACTCGAGTACGTCGGTCGTAGCGACTTCCAGGTGAAAGTTCGCGGATTCCGTATCGAACTCGGGGAAATCGACAAAGTCGTGCAGTCGTGTCCGCAGGTCGAGAATGCAGTCACCGTGGCGCGTGCGGGTCCCTCCGGTACAACGATGATCACCACGTACGTCGTGCCTGCCGGCGGAAGTGCGCTCTCGACTGCCGAGCTGACGCAGTACGCCGCGAGCCGCGTGCCGTCGTACATGGTTCCCGCGGCCTTTGTTTTTCTCGACGAGTTGCCGGTGACTCCATCGGGAAAGGTCGATCGCGCTGCCTTACCGGCACCTCTGTTCGATGCTCGGTCGGACAACTTTCGGCCGCCCGAGGGCGCCGAGGAACTGTTGCTGGCCGAGATTTTTGCCGACGTCCTAGGCGCCGAGACGGTGGGTGCGGGTGACGACTTCTTCGAGCTGGGTGGGAACTCACTGATTGCCACAAAGCTGATCGCACGAGTCAACGCCGCTGAAGCAGTCGATTTCGGGGTGCGGACTTTGTTCGAAGCACCGACGGTCGAATCATTGGCCCTCCAGGTGCGTGGCGCGAAGTCCTCCGGCGTTGATCCCTCGCGTTCGAAGCGTCCAATCCTGCAGGCACATTCGCACAGGGACAAGATTCCGGTGTCTCCGGCGCAACGACGCCTGTGGTTCGTCAATCAGTTCGACACGTCGTCCCCGGCCTACAACATTCCGATGGTGGTCCGACTGTCAGGGGCGTTGGATGTGGCTGCGCTGCAGCTCGCGATGGGCGATGTTGTCGATCGACACGAATCGCTTCGTACCGTCTACCCGGCGTCGGTCGACGGCCCACATCAGGTGGTAGTTCCTTCGGAACACGTGACGTCGAAGATGGCGTGGGAAGTATCCGTGGACGAGGAAGCCTTGGACAGGCGCATCGCCGATCTGGCTCGCGAAGGGTTCGACGTGAGCGCGAACGTGCCCCTGCGCGGGTCTCTTTTCAGAATCACTCCGGACGATCACGTCCTCGCGTTGGTGGTTCACCATATTTCAGCGGATGGAGCATCGCTCGAGCCGCTGGCCCGCGACCTGACCCGCGCCTACGCCGCGCGAGCAGCGAAGCGGACACCGGACTGGCCGCCTTTGCCTGTGCAGTACGCCGACTACAGCCAATGGCAGATCGAACTGCTCGGCAGTGACGACGATCCGGACAATCTCGAGGCGAAGCAGTTGGACTACTGGACGTCCACCCTGTCCGGTCTACCTGCCGTGATCGACCTTCCGCTGGATCGACCGAGGCCCGCGGCACGATCCATGCTCGGTGAATCGGTCCGATTCTCGGTGCCCGCAGACGTGCACAGTGACCTCCTCGAACTCGCTCGGAGCCACAACACCACCCCGTTCATGGTGATGCACGCAGTGCTGGCGATCCTGTTGGCACGGCTGAGCGCCTCGCCGGATGTCGCGATCGGCACTCCGGTAGGAGGGCGCACCGAGCGAGTCCTCGACGATGTGGTCGGAATGTTCGCCAACACGGTCGTCTTGCGAACCGTCGTTGATCCTGCCGCGACTTTCGAGGAGATCCTTTCACGAACTCGCGACGTTGATCTGGCAGCGTTCGGGCAAATCGAGGTGCCGTTCGAGCGCGTCGTCGATGCTGTTGCGCCGGAGCGTTCGTCGTCTCATTCACCGCTCTTCCAGGTTCTGTTGGAATTCCAGAACACCGCAGATCCTCACCTCGAACTACCCGGACTCGGTGTCGACGTTGTTTCAGTCGACGTCGGTGTCGCCAAATTCGAATTGCAATTGTCGCTCTCCGAGCAGCGTGGCAAGGACGGCAGCCCCTTGGGTTTCGACGCCGCTTTCACCTATGCCACCGATATCTTCGAGTGCACCACAGTTACCGAGTTCGGGGAGCGTTTCGTCCGCCTACTCCGGTCGTTTGTCTCGAATCCAACTGCTCCAGTGGGTGATACGGAGGTTCTGGGCGCTTCCGAGCGTGGGTTGGTGGTGGGTGGTTGGGATGGTGTGGGGG